>NZ_JBCHVJ010000002.1:0-985856 GCF_050474385.1 Paenibacillus sp. B1-35 | reverse complement strand
TCCATACATCCTCTTCATGGAAATCAAACGGCATGTCATCGTTATGCATCAACCGGACGACACATTCATGTTCGATTATCGTTCCCTTTGGTTCACCGGTCGTGCCTGACGTATATATGATATATAGAGCATCTTGCGGTGCGATGGATACATCCGGATTGGCTTCCAGCTCTGTTCTGTTTGGTACATCCGATATACCTGGTATATTCGCATACAGATGCTCTATCGCATATATTCCTCCTTGCTGAAATGAAACTGTATGTTCTTTTCCTTGATTGACAAGAAGCAAGCTTGCACCACTATCCGACAGCGTATACTGGATACGGTCTTGCGGCGCCTCTGGATCGATTGGCACATAGACATATCCGGCCTTCACTACTCCGAGTATCCCGATGACCATATCGATATTGCGTTCTAACAGCAACGCTACCATCGTTTCGCCTTTGCCTGTTTCGTTCTCGGCTTTAGTAGCAAGCAGCCGATTGGCAACGATGTTCGCCTTCGCATTCAATTCCGCATACGTCAGTTGCTCCGTCCCGCAAGATACCGCTATCCGATCCGGTGTTTTCTTCACCTGCGCCTCAAATAAGCTTTTGATCGATTCCTCGTGCGGATATTGGGTTGGCTTCGTTTGAAACGCACCTAGTATCTGCTCTTTTTCTTCCTCTGTTATCGTCTCGAGTTCAGATACCTTCATTTCTGGGTTTGCTGCACATGACAATAATACACTTTGTATCTTTGACATAATATTGACAACGTCTTCTGCTGCCAGCTTTCTAGGATCATACAATACATCGACATGTAGCTGACTGGTATCAAGATACGCTTTAAACGTAGTCGTATAATTGGTTTGCTCCCGTCCACCCTCTACGGTAAACTGAAAAGCTGAAGTCTCACTTTGTCGCACTTCATCCCATGTATCATCGTTATCGAATGTAAACAAAACTTTAACTAAATCGGTGTTCTGTTTGGTCAGTCGTTGTACTTTGGCAAAAGAACAATGTCCATGCTGATCACTTAGTATCGCTTGTTCTTGCGTTTTTCTCCAAATATCGCATATGTGCATTCCATCATCACAACAAATACGAATTGGAATGGTGTTAACAAATATTCCGGCAATATGCTCTATCCCTCTTACATCAGCATTTCTTCCGGAGACCACCTTGCCAAAGACAACATCCTTTATGCCGCACAATTCCTGTAATACGATACCTAAAGCCGTCTCTATCATCGTATTCAGCGTAATATTGTACGTTGCAGCCGTATTAAGAAGTTGTCTTGTTACATCAACAGGAAGTTTATGATTAATTCGCTTCATCTCGCTAGATGTTTCTTCAGGTTGACGGAGCGGCTTAATGTCAGCAGACTCTTCATAGTCTAGTAGGAGCTCTCTCCAGTATAGCAAGCTCCTTTCTTCATCTTGTTTTTCCAACCAGTTAACGAAATCCTTGAAATGTAAGCTCTTTTCCTTCTCTTCCTCTAACCCTTGCTCAAGCTCCACAACAGACAAGCCTTGTTGTAGCTTTTCGCATATTTGTATAAAGTCATTAAATATAACGTTGTCTGACCATCCATCCGAGATGATGTGGTGAGAACTCCAAATTAATTTCCCTTCTGTTCTACTTAACATGATATTGGTAACCCGTAACAATGCTTCTTGCTGTAGATCAAAACCCCGCTTCAGGTCAGAATCAATCCATGTAGAAATATGAGAAGCTTGTTCTGCACGATCCTTGTCCGACCAGTCCACAACTGCATATTCGATTTCACGACTTCGCAAAAGAAGTTGTCTAGATTTAGCGCCATGGTCATATACAATTGCAGTTCGCAGTACATCATGTCGTTTCGTTAGCAGTTTCAGCGCTACCTCAAACGTTTGTTCACTTTGATTACCGTTATAGTGATACACCATTTGTGTAACATAGCTGGTTGATTGCCGATTCAGTAAATAATGGTATAAGATTCCTTCCTGCATCGGAGTTAGCGTATAAATATCATCAATATCCTCTTTATCAGCAATGAACTCCTGAATCAGTCCTAATTCATCACTCGTCAAGTCATCACAGGAATAATCAGAAGCCGTCTTCACCGGTTTGTCTTGTACACAGCAATATCTAATAATATCGCTAAGTTTTTCCTTATATAATGCTGCAAAACGCTCTACGGTGTTCCTATTATATTTACTGCGGTCATAGCGGATTATAAAATGTAGCATATTCTGTACAATATACCCGTTCATATCAATTGCGCCTTCGGTACCATTCGAATTCGCTATACTCTTGTTGTTCGTAAACAGGGTAACATTCGATTCTGTATCCAACTGCCCTAAATAATTGAAGTAAATATCGGACTCAATCGCCAAATAATCACCTTGTAATAAGCCAAATCCCAACCCACGTAAAGGTACTTTCCTTAACATTTCTTTTGTATCAATAATACTCTTCCGTAAATCATCATGACACGAAACACGAATTGGGAACTTTACCGTAAACCATCCTATAGTACGATCGATATCCACTTTCTTGTGTATCGCTTCTCTTCCATGTCCTTCCAGACAAACCGACACTTTTGATTGTTTCGTCAGCGCATGAGTTGCAACACCGATTGCACTTATAAGCAAATCATTGATTTCGGTACCAAACGCTTTTCCCGCTTGCCTTATAAGCTGTTCTGTCTCATCCTTACGGAACGTTATTGTCACGTCCTCATACCCATGATCATGCGGATCGTCGTCTATAAGCAGTTTCTCTTCCTGCATGGCTGCGATGATTGTATTCCAATAATTCGCTTGGGTAGTAATCTCGTTTGTGCTTTTATATTCTTCTAATGATTCCGCCCAGTCTTTAAAAGCAAGTGTTTTTGATGGTAACTTTATTTCCTTTCCGTCTTGAAGCTGCTGGAGAGCAGTCTCTAAGTCTTCAAGCAAAATTTGCCATGATACTGCGTCAATGACAAGATGATGAATACACAAGAAAAGATAATTGGCAGACTGGGTTTTAAAGAGTGCCGCCTTCATCAAAGGGCCTTTGTTAATATCCATGCTTTGATGAATTCCAGTGGAAGCGCTTTCAAACCACGCCGAACCGTTAAGATCCGCATGAACCTCAAACACTTGTAACTCATAAAGTTTACTATCCGTACTACTTAAAATTGTCAGACTACCATCCCGGTAAATTGCCCGTAATATATCATGGTGAACAGCAACAGCTTGCAATGCTTCATGAATGTGCGTTTCGTTATCCGTTCTAACCGTCAAAAGAGCATCTTGATTATGATAGTTAGGATTAGAGTAATTTCTTGCACAAAAATCATGTATGATCGGTGTATTCATGACCTGACCCGTAACTTCACCCTGATCGTACTGGATCTCTGATTCCCTGCCTACTTTGTATGCAATCTTTTCAACTGTGTATTGACTTAAAATATCCGGCACCGAAATAAGATAACCCGCGCTTCTCATCTTCGATACAATCCGGATAGCTTTTATGGAGTCTCCGCCAAGTTCGAAGAAACTATCTTTTATACTAATACGTTCAACACCGAGTACCTCTCGGAAAATATTCACAAGCACCGATTCAGTTTGATCTCTCGGAGCAACATACTTATTGCCCCTCCCCTTGCGATCTGGCTCAGGCAGGCTGCGGCGATCTAGTTTCCCATTGCTCGTAATAGGAAACTGCACCAGTGGAACGATGTATGCAGGAATCATATAATCAGGTAAAACCTGACGAATATCTTCTCTAATTGCTTCAGTATCCAATGTCACTTGATCATTTGGCACCACATAAGCGCATAAATAATCATCCCCTGCCGCATCTTCTCTAACCATCACAACAGCATTCAGCACATCAGGTTGTTTTCGCAGGACATGCTCAATCTCGCCCAGTTCGATGCGGTATCCTCTAACCTTTACTTGATCATCGATGCGGCCAATATATTCAATATTACCGTCTGGTAACCAGCGGGCAAGGTCTCCCGTGCAATACATCCGCTCACCTTGCAAATATGGGTTGTCAACGAATTTCTCTGCGGTAAGATCACTCCGATTAAGATATCCCCTGGCAACACCAGGTCCGCTGATACAAAGCTCACCTGCCACACCGATTGGAAGCGGAGATCCGTAAGAATCTAATATAAATACTTGTACATTGGCAATTGGTTTTCCAATCGTAACTTTGTCATGTAAATGAATTTCAATCCCTGTTGCGTCTACCGTTGCTTCCGTCGGACCATACAGATTGAACAAACGAATATCCCATTTTTCAAGCAAAGCAGTGGCCAAATCATCCGTTAATGGCTCTCCGCCGACAACGATTACTTCCAAACCATGTAATGGATGAACATCCCGAACTTCATCCATAAGCATCTTCATCCGCGTCGGTGTACCCTTCATGATGTTCACGTTATATTGCTCAATCAATTGCAAGAGTAACTTTGGATCGTGTTGTGCTTCCTCATCAGCAATTACAATCTGCATTCCTTTGAGCAAGGCAAATAGTGACTCATAGACTGTGCCGTCGAACGCAATATTCGATACACATAACATTGTCTTCGTCGAATCCAAGTTTTGTAACTGATCTAGACCTGCAATCAAGTTACTAATCGAGCGATGTTCCACCATTACCCCTTTTGGTTTGCCTGTAGAGCCTGAAGTATAGATGATGTAAGCGATATCGGTTGCGTCTACAATCGTATGCAGATTATGACTAGATTCATCACACCATTCTTGATCCACATGAATGCGTCTTACATTGGAAGGTAGCTCGATCGTGTCATCGTATTGCCTCTGAGTCAATACTGCCGATAACCCGCTATCTTCCACCATATACTGAATCCGCTCCAAAGGATATGTCGGATCTATTGGCACATAAGCCGCGCCGACCTTTAACGTTGCGAGTATTCCAACCATCATTTCCATACTGCGACCAAGTAAAATACCGACAAAATCTCCGCGGCGCGTACCATGAAGTAGCAGTATTCTCGCAAGCTGATTTGCCCTCATATTTAACTGTGCGTATGTCAGAGCTTGATCTCGAAAGCGTAGAGCCGTTTTCTCCGGCATAGCCTGTACAATCTGCTCAAATTGTTCATGAATTGGTGTCGTCACATCATAAACACAGGACGTAGCGTTAAATGAGGTTAAAATGTGCTCCCTTTCTGCTTGCGTCATCATTGGCAGTTGACATATTTCAAGCTTAGGGGATTGCGTAACTGCTGCCAACAACGTTTCATAATGTTTCACCATTCGGCGTACGCTTTCTTCTTGGTATAGGCTTGTTGCATAGCGTACTTCAATGCGGTAGCCACTTGCCATTGGCGTCACTTCTAATGTTAAATCAAATTTAGCCGAACTGTGCTGTAAACTATATTCATCATGAACATTCATACTGTTAATGCCATAAAAATCGAAATCTGCTTCTTCATTATTCTGAAACACAAACAACACATCAAAAAGCGGATTTCGGGACATATCCCGATGCAAGCCCATAATATCAACCAGATCTTCGAGCGGATATGCTTGATGCTCTATCCCTTTTAGACATACTTCTTTCATCTCCGACAGGAAATCTACGAAATTCTTCTTTCCCGATGGTCTTCCACGTAATGCAATCGTATTCACGAACATACCGATTATTGGCTCTGTATCATAATGTAAACGTCCATTAACAGGGCAACCTACGATGATATCATCCTGACGGCTATATTTACTCAACAAAATCATCCATGTGCTCAGTAGTATCATATACTCGGTTGCACCCGATGTCCGGCACAATGCTGTTACAGCTTCCCGTAACTCTACATGATTCACGACTGATTTCCCTGTATACTGTTGTACTTGCGGACGTGTAAAGTCTGTTGGTAAATCCAGTACTGGTATTTCACCTTGCAACGAGTTCAACCAATACGTCTCATGTTCCGTCATGTCTTGAGTCTGCAACCATTCGCTATAATCTTTATATTGAATCGGCATTGTCTCAAGGGGTTCGCCATTATATAGCTTGGACAAATCCTGCATTAGAATATTAATCGATGTCCCATCAGAAATGATATGGTGCATATCGAAGGCTAGGAGATAACCACCTTCTTTTTGATTAATTACTTTAACACGTATTAATGGCGCTTGAGACAAATCAAATGCATGCACAAACCCTGTATTATCATCTTCTTCAGTAATCTGAAGCGTAAACGGCACATGGTCATGAATACGCTGTATTGCTTCTCCGTTCTCCATATGAAAGCTTGTTCGTAAGCTTTCATGCCGTTGTATGAGTTGCTTCAGTGCTAGCTGAAGTCGTTCACGATCAAGGTCTGCATCCATTCGACGCAATAACGTCATATTATAAGCCGTACTATGCTGATCCATCTCTTGAATCGCATAAAGACGCTTTTGAGCTGAAGACATCCGATATGTTTCTTTCTGCATAGCATGTGGTATGGGTTCAAACACAGCCTTTGTATATAACGTATTCTGCGAAGTATCTCCTGCACTGATTCGTTCAAGGTGCTGACTGAGCGCTTTAATATGCGGATTCTCAAACAGTGTTGTTATCGGTAAACGTATTCCAATCATCGCTTCAATCTGATTGATAACGCGTACAGCATGTAAGGAGTGACCACCTAACGCAAAGAAATCATCATAAATACCAACACGGTCAACAGAAAGTACATCACCGAATATATTGCAAAGTATGACTTCCAATTCAGTCGCCGCAGCCGTGTATTGCTGCTCATGCACGATCTGTATTTCAGAAAGCGCTCGCTTATCTACCTTTCCGTTTCGTGTCATAGGAACTTTCTCAATCTGTATCATATGCTGCGGCACCATATAGGCAGGAAGTGTCTCCCCAAGGGAATTCCGCACTTTATGCATCTGAATCTCAGTGCTAGATACCAGGTATGCGTACAGTTCCTTTTCACTTCTATCTTGTTCGCGGGCGATGACGATCGCATCTTGGATACCTTCTAATCTTCGAAGAGCATGCTCTACCTCGCCCACTTCAATCCTGTACCCTCGAATTTTCACTTGGTCATCAATGCGTCCAATATACGCAATATTCCCATCCGGCAACCACATCGCAATATCTCCGGTACGGTACAGCCGCTCATCAGGAATAAGCGGATTCTCAATAAACTTTTCCACAGTAAGTTTTGGTTGGTTCATATATCCTTTCGCTACGCCGTCGCCGCCTACAACAAGTTCCCCTGGAACACCAATTCCACATAGCTGCATTTTTCTATCCAAAATATACGCTGTACTATTGCTGATTGGCTTCCCGATAGGGATATTGAAGTAATCCGTCTCTATTGCATACGTAACAGAAAAGGTCGTATTTTCTGTTGGACCATAACCATTAATCACTCTAAGTTTCGGATGCTTTTCCCTTACTGCTTTGATATGTTTCGCCGATAACCTCTCTCCTCCAACCAATAAATACTGTAATGGTTGAAAAACTTCGCATCTAGTGTCTACCATATAATTGAAAAGCTGCGCAGTCATCCACATCATCGTAATCTGGTGCTCGTGTATCAACATTCCCAACATGTTCCCGTCTGTTATGCTCTGCGTATCGGCTAACACCAATTTCCCGCCATTGAGAAGTGCGCCCCATATTTCAAATGTTGACGCATCGAAGGAGAGTGCACCAGTTAACAAAATGTGCGCCCCATTTAAATCAACATAGTTCGTTTGCTTCACAAGCCGTACGACATTTTGATGTGTAACACAAACACCTTTCGGATATCCTGTCGTACCGGATGTATACATGACATATGCAATATCATCTGCCGATATTAAGGCACGCTCTGTCATAGCTGCATAACTTCCATTTAGATCTATGACGGTGCAGTGCTCTTGAAGGACATTAATCATATCCCCTTTTACATCACCGCACAGTACGATATTCAAACCACAATCTTCCAAAATAAAGCGCAGGCGGTTATCCGGTTCATCCGTATTAATTGGTACATAGCCACACCCTGCTTTGAGTATCCCCAGGAGCCCTACTATCATGTGCACGCTTTTCTCACATACGATACCAATTAATTGACCTGATGATACCCCCCTTTTTCGCAATTCGGTGGCAATACCTTGCGCGGCCTTGTCTAATTGTTGATAGCTTAATTGTTCCTTATCGCATACCACACAAATTTGATCGGGTGTAAGTTGAACCTGTTCTTCAAATAAGTCTGGAATAGATTTATGTTTCGGATATGTGCTTGCCGTATTGTTGAATTCACCTAGTATTCGTGCCTTATCTTCCTTGCGAATTAATTCAACATCGAAAATCTTCTTCTCAGGATACTCAGCAAATGCACATAATACATTGTTTAACATGCTGAGCATCATCTCTACTTCTTCTAAAGCATGCTTGTTTGGATTATAAAGAACTGTAAATCGTAATGCCTCGTCCTCTACAGCAGCCAATAGATTAAGCGGATAATTTGTTTCATCTCTCGAAGAAACAAGCACTAATTGCAAACCATCTGTATGTTCACTTTGCTGTTCTTGTGCCAAATGATTCTCAAAAACAAAAAGCGATGAAATCAAATCTGATTTTTGGGCGGTTTGTTCTTGAATTTTAACCAGTGAACAGTGAGCGTGCATCGTACTTTCAATACCTTGATCTTGTAATTCCTGCAAAAGTGCTACAATCGTTGTATTCTCGTCTGCGCTTATCCTTACTGGTATCGTGTTAATAAAAAGACCTACTATGCTTTCAATCCCTCTTACTTCGGCATGCCTTCCCGAAATTACTTTGCCGAACACGATATCATTTGTAAAGTTAATCTGTTGTAATACGATTCCCCAAGCTGCTTCAGTGATTGTATTTATTGTTATCTGATGCGCTTGTGCTAAAAGTAACAAACTGCTTGTCAATTCAACATCCAGCTTCTTTTTCACTTGAGCCAAGTTGGAGCTGGAATATGGTGGCTCGAAATACGGACGGTATTTGTATGTTAAGTCATAATCACGAAGTCGTTCGAACCAATACGTAAGCGCAAGCTCCTCATCCTGATTCTGAAACCACTGAATATAATCACCATACGTCGCAATCTGGCACTTCTCTTGTTCAATAACTTGTTCTACATCGTGTATACTATAACCATCTTGAAGCAAGTTATAGTAATTTTTTAAATCGTTACATAATAATTCAGTACACCATCCATCTGCAATAATATGATGAAAGCTCCAAATCAATTGCGTGCAATTAGTGGATAGTTTAATAATTTTTATGCGAAATAGCGCATTAAGCTGCAGATCAAATCCCTGCTTGACATCCATCTCTATCAGTTCATTTAGTCTAGCTAGTTGCTCTTTCTCATCGTATGCTGTTAAATCAATTTCCTCCCAATCAAGTGAGCGATGTGACAAAATGATCTGTTTCGGATGTTTTAACCCTTCATACACCATCGCCGTTCTCAACACATCATGCTTTTTAAGCAAACATTGAAACGCACTGCGCATGAAATTAGTATTTATAGGTTGATTAACTTGATAAACAAACTGGGTTAAATACTCAGAACCACTACTTTTCAGGTCATGATACAAAATACCTTCCTGTAGCGGCAATAAATCAAATATATCCTGTATTTCATTTTTCTCTGGATAAAGTCGATGCAGGACACTCAAATCTTCATCCGTAATCGAAATTGCAGAATAGTCAGACGGAGTCCGAATCGATTCTTCTTGCTGCATACAATGTGCAATCATAGACTGAGTACACGCTTTATATATCTCAGCGAATCTTTGTATCGTATTGCTTGAAAAAAGACCTCTATTGTAACGGAAAGTAAATGTTAATCTTCTTTCACTTATCAAACCGTTTATAAACAATTCCGACAACATTTTATTCTCATCCGCTAAGCCTTTACCTGAACTAAAAAAGTGTAATTTCTTCCCCTTTGCCTCAGCGTCCATTTGTCCCATATAGTTAAACAAAACGTCAAGCGGACGAACCGACAATTCTTCCTGCAATAGCCCATACCCAAGACCTCGGTTCGGGATTTTTCGCAATATCTCTTTGGTTGTAATGATACTTTTTGCTATCTCATCATGGCACGATACCACCACCGGATACACACTTGTAAACCATCCGACCGTACGATCGATATCGATCTGCTTATGAATCGGTTCCCTTCCGTGACCTTCCATACCTATCGTTACATCTCTAGCCCCTGTCAATTTCTTCACAGTCATCCCCAAGGCGCTGATAAGCAAGTCACTGATTTCGGTATTATATGCCCGACCTGCCTGATGAATAAGCTGTGTGGTTTCTTCTTCATTTAAATGTATCGTGTAGTTGCCATACCCGCTTTCTCCCGTCTGTTCGTCCATGCCAAGTTTCCCGGACTCCATCTGCGTTGCTACTTGTTCCCAGTACGCCCGTTCTTTTTGCAATAGAGGGCTGCCCTTATATTCTGCCAGTGCTTCTGCCCATGCCTTATACGACGCCGTCTTTGCCGGGAATCGGATTTGCGCCCCTTCTTTTACTTGCTGGATGGCTGTTCCAATATCTTCTTGCAGGATACGCCACGATACGCCGTCCACCACAATATGATGGATCCCTAGAAACAATAGATTCCCTTCACCCGTCCGGAACATCGCTGCCTTCACCAGCGGCCCTTCTTCTAAGTTGATACTGCTGTGCAGTTCCGTACATGCCGCTTCCATGAGTTCTGCTGCTGCTTGTTCTTCGCTAAAGTCATACACCTTTAGATCATACGCTTTGCTGTCACTCACCTTTACAATCTCTAGCTGACCTTCCCGGTAGACGGATCTCAGGATATCATGATGCGCTATAAGGGCATCAAGCACTTCCCGAAGCTTTTTCTCATCGTCTAGATCAATCTCCATCAGCATGTCCTGATTAAAGTGGTGTGGCATAGGAAGATTCCAGGACGCAAACTCTCTGACGATCGGTGTCAGCGGTACGAGGCCACTTACTTCATCTTGCTCGTACTGAACCTCTAAGACAGACTTTTGTGCCGCATAACTGATCGCCTCAACGGTATACTTTTGCAAAATATCTTTGATCGCGATTTGATATCCTGCACTTCTCAGCTTTGAAACGATCCGTATCGCTTTGATCGAGTCTCCGCCCAGCTCAAAGAAGCTGTCCTGTGTGCCGACCCGCTCCACGCCCAGTACCTCACTAAGGATACTGCACAGTTGCGCTTCAAGTTCGTTTTTCGGAGCGGTGTATTCCCTTTCGCTTACCGCTACGATCTCCGGTAGTGCCCGTTTATCCAGCTTACCGTTGCGCGTCACCGGCAGTTGATCAATCTGCATCATATACGCTGGCATCATATAAGCCGGTAGTATTTCCTCTAAGTCCTGCCTCACTGCTTTCAACTGAACTCGATCTTTCGAAACTAGGTAGGCAGATAGCGCTTTCTCTCCGTCATGGGTTTCCCGTACGATGACCGCCGCATCTTGGATCCCTTCTAACTGCCGCAGCGCATTTTCCACTTCTCCCGGCTCGATCCGGAACCCCCTGATCTTCACTTGATCGTCAATACGACCCAAATAAGCAATATTCCCATCCGGTAGCCATTTAGCTAAGTCCCCCGTCCGGTACATCCGCTCCCCTGGTACAAAGGGGTTCGCTACAAATTTTTTACTGGTCAGTTCCGGCTTGTTGAGGTAGCCCCTTGCAACGCCGACGCCTGCCACGCACAACTCCCCAGGCACACCAATCCCGCATAATTTGTCCCCGTCTAGTATATATACATGATTATTTGCAATCGGTTTACCAATCGGGATGTTGCTTGGCACGTCGCTTATCCCATCATATTCCCAATACGTAGCCTGTACCGTACATTCCGTAGGACCATAACCGTTACAATATCGGGTGTCACTATTCCGTGTTTGTTCAATAACCGACTCATTTGTTGCGGCTCCAGCCGTTATTAACCATCTAACTCCTGTAAACGCCGTCTGAAGATAGTATTGTGGCGGCAGTGCAGCTATCGTAATCCTGCTTTCTTGCATAAAAGAATTAAAACGTGTTACATCCGCTATAATGGATTTTGACACCAAAGTTAGCGTCGCCCCTAACAATAGGGATAACGTCATCTCCCATACAGAACCGTCAAAGACATAGTTGGCAAATTGAAGCACATTATCTTGACTTGTAACGTTATATTGCTTCAGAAGATGATGCCGTAAGGACACAACACCGCAATGCTCTAACATTACGCCCTTCGGTTGCCCCGTTGTCCCGGATGTATAGATTATATAAGCCAAATCATTAGGGCGATTGATTTGCTCGGGATTATCGCTCATCCCTTCCCAGAGCTTATCATCAGCAAGATTAATCGTTGGCAGATCCGTTTCAATCGCAGCTTTATACACAAGCACTGCCTTTGGTTTACAGTCAGCTAGGATGAACTGGATTCGCTCTGCTGGAAACGTAGGATCGACCGGCACATATGCAGCGCCTGCCTTGATGATGCCATACATCCCGGCAATCATCTCCACACTTCGCTCTGCTACAATTACTACCCGGTCATCAGGTTCGATGTGCAATCTGCGAAGCGCCCATGCCACTTGGTTGATTTTTTTGTTTAATGCGTCATACGTCACATGTTTGTCTTCATATACGAGGGCGATTGCATCCGGCGTTTTTGCAACCTGTTCTTCCCATAATGCTGGAATCGTTTTATCCTTTGCATACGGTAATCCTGTATTATTAAATGAACCTAGTATCTGTGCTTGTTCTTCCTCTGTTATTGTTTCAAGCTCAGATAACTTCCCTTCAGGGTTTGCTGCGATAACTTGTACCACATGTTCTAGCCGTACAACAATTTGCGCTATTTCCTCACGTGCATACACGTTCGGATTGTATATTATTTCACATAATATCTTCCCTTCATATTCGTATGCGCATAACATCAAGTTGTACTTGGTTTGGTCCAAGCCATACTCCATTTCGTACATAAAATCTGTTAGCTTGTTCTCATCCACATAATCGTTTTCAAACATATAGAGCACTTGGATTAAGTTCTGCTTCTGCTCCGTTTGCGCTTGAATCTCAGCGAGCGAACAATAGGCATATTGCTCACTTTCAGTCCCTTGCTGCTGCATTTCTTTGATCAGATCCAATATACTCATGTCTTCTTTGCTCGCTACACGCACCGGTATCGTATTAAGAAACAGACCGCCGATGCCTTCTGTTCCGCGCACATCGGCTTGACGCCTGGACATTACTTTCCCGAACACCACATCTTTCAGACCGCTATATGCTTGTAAAACAACTCCCCAGGCCGTTTCCATTACATGACTCACCGTCAATTGATGGGCAGCTATCAGTTCCCTCAACTGCAATGCATCTTCAGGAGATAATGTAATCGCCAAGCGCTCTACTTGCTGATCACTCTCTTGAGGTGTATATATCGATTTAATCTCGGCAACTTCTTCATATCCTGCTAATACATCTGACCAATAAGACAGCCCTTTTTGTTGATCTTGTTTTTCTAGCCATATCATATCTTCTTCATGTTTCTTGTTGTTTGGAACGAATTTTCTCATAATGGCTCTATATCCTTTCAACTATTTATTCTTCTGCTTTGCAGCTTGCAGACCGCCGATGATCAGCATAATGATCCCAATGATTGCCAAAATAATCCGAACTACTAATGGACTCAATGAAAACAAAGTTTCACCTTGCAAGTGCAATCCGAACAACCTTTCATTCAGCCCCGCAATCGCCATTAATGGCTTAAGAAACACACTCAGCACTAATAATCCTATACCCCAAATAATATTACTGTTCATTGATTCAAACCCTCTTTTCCAATTAAGGTAAATAAAGATTAGTTCACAATAAAACGATCTATCATTGCCTTTCTAGAATTTCATCCGATATTGTCAATGTTTGCTTGATAATATCTACAACAGGTTCATAATTCTCTGTAATAAAAAAGTGTCCACCATCTACCGTATGAAAAGTCGCTGCCCCACCTGCATAATAGCTCCACTCGGACATGTCATACCTGCTAGCACTGTGGTCATTGCGGCCATTAATGATTGTAATATCACAAGCGATCTTATCTGTTTTCTCTTGGTGACAATATGTTTCTGATATCTTAAAATCAGCGCGCAATATCGGTAAGAATAAATCAAGCAACTCTTGATTTTCAATTATTTCATGCGTATTGCCCCCATAATTCATAACCGCATGCAAAAATTGCTCGTCTGGCAATCGATGAATTGAAGTTCGGCTATGCTTATTTTGCGGTGCATTACGTCCGCTAAAAAAAATATGCTGCGGCTTATGAACACCGTTCTCGATTAATTTGTAATACGTTTCAAACGCAAGTAGTGAACCTAAACTATGTCCATATATCGCATAATCATCGTTCGAAGCAACATTGCTTGCTATCGTAGCAGTGATATCTTCAACAATGGTATCTATGTCGTCCAGAAGTGGCTCAAAGATTCTCTTGCCGCGACCCGGCAATTCCACAGGGAATAATTGTATATCACTAGGTAACGATTTGCTCCATTTGCGATATACTTCGGCGGATCCCCCTGAGAAAGGAATGCAAAATAGTTTAATCCCATTGCCCATATCAATAACCCCTTCCTTTAATTCGACAACCTGAAATGATACAATCATGTATCATTTCAGGCTGTCGAAAAACCCCCTGTTTTTCTGAAACACCGAAAACAGAGCCAAATGCAGTCCAATAACTTGGCTCTTAGAGCCGTTTAAATCGATTTTTTCTAAAAAAGATGAGACCCACCATATAAAAATAAACCTGTCGAGAAAGTCCATCGGACTTTCTCGACAGGTTGTAATGATACAATCATGTATCATTTATTTGTCACTTTTAATTACTTTTATCGCTTCATCGAAAGAGGATACATTGCCTTGTTCCACATTGTCTAACATTGACATAATATCGTCATCTGACAATTCATAATTCGGTACAATAAACGCCTTGTCATCGGATTGATCTTTGCCGATACCGCGCTTCTTATCAATGAGCCCCGCTAATTCTTCTACGGAAGAGTGCGTAAAGATATCCGTAATATCAATCGTTCTAGGATATACCGCATTTATTTCCTTTAAAAGCTCCATCGCATGAATGGAATCCCCTCCGAGAGAATTAAAACTCTCATAGATATCAATCTCCCTTAGATCTAACACGATAGCATAGCGGAACGCCACTTCATTCTCTGTAGTCGTATAATTATCATTTTTACCAATAATGTGTACATCCTCTGGTGTAATCGTCTGTTTTGCTACTTGTTTTTTCTTTGTATTGTGACGACTGATATGACGATCAAGGTTTTTCTTCAACCATGCCGACAGTTTAAATGGAAGATTATTCTCCCCTATTTGTTGCAGAACATCATAATTGATTTGCCCTGGTATAACATTACTCAAATCGTACTTTATGATCTCATTTAACGCCTGAATAGCTGCTTCTGTCTCCAGTGAACGGAATAAGGTAACGGCATCTGCAACCTGATAATCGACTGCCATACCCACTTCACTCCATCCTGGCCAATTCACAGTTAGCGCAGGTATACCTTTTTTCCGAAGGTACGTCGCATATGCATCAAGGAATGCGTTCGCTGCGGTATAATCACTTTGCCCCGGTCCTCCTAATAAAGACGTCATCGAAGAAAACAGGATAAAGAAATCAAGCGTCTCTCCTTTCGTCAGAGCGTCCAATACTACCGTACCATCAATTTTTGGTCTTATGACATCACGAAATGTATTCATATTTTTGTTAAACAGGAATCCATCTCCTGCCATACCAGCGCAGTGGATAATGCCATTAATAGGGCCATATGCGGCTTTTAGCTCTGATAGAATGCTTTCCATTCGGACCATATCACTAACGTCCGCATAGCGAAGCAAAATGGTACATCCTAGGTTTTCAAGATATAAGATCGATTCAATAAGGGTTTTAAGTTTACGATCCCCATCCGACAGTAAGGTTTGCCACGTTGACCGATCAGGCAATGCTTTACGAGCTAGAAGGCAGATTGTTTGTGCTCCCTTATTCCCTAAATCTATTGCCATTTGCAACCCTAATCCACCGGTACCTCCTGTAATGAAATAGAAGCCTGTCTGCTTAATCTCCAACCTCTTTATCGATTCTTGTTTCTGTTCGATCACAGTAAGTGCCTCCGTGAATCGTTGATTGTTTCGATATGCGACGCGGAAGGTTGGATTGTCCGTCATCACCTCATCTAGTACAGTCTCCATATCTGTTGCCTCATCTATGTCGATACAACGATAGCGAAGATTAGGATATTCTGCCGCAGTCGACTTGGTTACTGCCAGAAAGGCTGCGTGTGCAGGCTTGACACAAGCTTCTTCTCCTGTTACTTCATGTGCATAGTCAGTCAACAACACAAAGTCAACAGAATCACGGATCGTTCTAAGTAACGCTCTGGTCAAATAAACCACACTATAGAGACCTTGATGTAATTCTTCTCCATATCGCTCCGCCGAAACATCCGTTCGTGTAAAGTCAACGGTACTAAAGTGATATACGGAACAAAGATTCACACTAATCGCAGCAAGTAGTTTGTCATAATCTTCCTCATCTTCACCAACAGTAAAATGGGTTTCATCAATTTGGCTAAATTCTTTGCCAATTGAGACAAAAAACAACCGACTATCTTGAGGCTGGGGCTGGATTCGTTCTGCAAGTGCACGAGCATAATATTCACCATGGTCACAAAAAACTAATATATTACCTTGCACATTTTGAGTTTTTTGTATCGTTGCCGACTGCAGCATCCAGTTCATACCATAAAAGACATCCCTATTAAACTCATTCATTTTGCTAATTTGCCTCAGCGTGACTTCTTCCGCCTCTGCGATTAGATTTCCAGACATATCCACGAGTGAAGCGCGGAACGTAAACACTTCCGTGTTAGTATCCTTCGTCAAAGCAATCTTACTGTAAAAATGATTCGGAACCCGGCGATAAAATTTTAAGTTTTTATACGATAAAGGCAATAATTTAAGCCCACCCGAATAAATTCGGATAACAGGTACATTAATTGCATCGTCAACTAATGCCGGATGGAAAGAAAAATGGTCTAAATCAGACAAATACTTGTCTGAAATTTGTAACTCGGTTATAACTTCATCCCGATCACCATTTGCTTTAGTGAAGAAGTTTAATATGGAATTCCAACGCTCACCAAAATAATTATCACTACCCCAATTACTGTAAAATACTTCTTTTTCTTCCGACGTTTGTTTAACATTAAGCTTTGTAAAAGCGGGATCTGATTCTATTTCTGAAAATGATAACTGTTTAGGCGGCGTATCATCATGCATACAAACCGTTCCTTTGCAATGTTCTATCCACACGTCCCCAGTCGATTCCTCTTGCCTAGATACAAACGAAAATTCTGCATTAACGTCATTGTGAGTAATAACAATATGGATATCCCTATCCCCTTCATAAGCTAGCAACGGGGCCATAAAAACGAGATCCTGAATCACAATATTTGCATTGTTAAAACAATGCTGGCATGCTTCTTTAATCATTTCAAGAAATGCCGTTCCGACCAGCAGACCGGTGCCCATAAGCTTATGGTCGGTAATAACCCATTCTTTTGCTAGTTCGGGATTTATGAGATACACACTTTGCTTCATTGAATCAACAATACAATGATGAACAAGCGGATGTAATATCTTAGTATCCGGTTTCCTACGGATTGATTGCATCACTGTAGCCGGTTCAGCCCAATAATGCGTTCTATCAAATGGATATGTTGGTAAAGAAACGCGCTTATATGTGCCATCTTGATACAAATGCTTCCAATCAACTGTGGCTCCTTTTACATAAAGTTCACAAAGCTTGGAGAGTTGTGATACATTTTCACACACATCTCCCCCTGTTAAAACAAGGTTTTGCGCTTCTTGTGTGATGCGATTTAGCTCGCTAATTAAAATTTCGCCTTCATTTATACTTTGACGCTTATCCGATACAACCTGATTTTTTCCATAGTAAATGCCATGATTAACCATATTTTTTAAATCATTTTTGTTTAGAATAGCAAGCTTTTCTCTTAAGTCTTTGAGGGTATTGAATACAATAGCGATTCGATACGTATAATGCCCGCGGCCCGTGTTCGCCGTATAGCATAGGTTACCGATCGGTATATTTTGTTCATTCTCAAGAAATTGTTCATAGTTATGAATTAAGCTTTTTAAAGCGGTTTCCGTTTTTGCCGATAGAGAAAGTACATTATTCGAAGTCGGAGCTGGTAACAAATCCGGCTCCTTATATTCTTCTACGATAAGGTGGCAATTGGTTCCACTAAAACCAAATGCACTTATTCCTGCTCGTAGCGGCATTTCCCCGCTATCCCAATTCATGCATTTGTCGACTACATATAAAGGTGAATTGATAAAATTAATGTATGGATTCGTCTCCTCAAAATGAAGACTCGGTGGTAACATCCGATGTTTCATAGATAAAAGAACTTTTAATAGATTTGCTGGGCCGGCAGCACCGACCGAATGCCCAATGTTTGTTTTCACAGAACCAATTCCACAAAATTGCTTTTTATCCGTAAATCTTGAAAAAGCATTAGATAAGCCAGTAACTTCAATCGGGTCACCGAGCAACGTTCCAGTACCATGTGTCTCGACGTAACTGATAGATTCAGGTGAAACGTTAGCTCTTTTCCACGCATCAATGATGACTTCTTCCTGAGCAAGTGGATTCGGAGCAGTGATACCGTTTGAAGCCCCATCATTGTTTACTGAGCTCCCCTTTATCACACCGTAAATGTGATCGCCATCTTTTATCGCATTCTTTAGTGGCTTCAATAAAAATACAACTACACCTTCAGAAAACACCGTACCACTACACTTCTTATCAAAGGTGCGGACGCGATAATCCGTGGATTGGACGGAGTCCATAATATTCATATCCTCATCCGATGTTTGCTTGTTATCAATATCTTGCATATTTTGACCAGCGATGCCGAGGTTAATCCCACCCGCGAGTGCCATATCACACTCCTGATTGCGAAGCGCACTACACGCTTCATGTATCGCAACAAGCCCTGAAGAGCAGGCAGTATCAAGGACGAAGGCTGGCCCTTTTAAGTTAAACGTATAGCTAATACGGCTTGCTAAAATACCACTCCAAAATCCACTTAGTTTCATCTGATCATCTTCGGTCAGGTATTTATAGTGGATAGAGTTTGTTTGATCTTTTCCGACAAATACACCCATTTTCGAATTAGTTATCGCCGGAATGCTATAACCGGCATCTTCGATTGCTGTCACTGCAGCTTCCATGAATACCCTTTGCTCAGGTTCGATATAGCGCGCTTCCCGTGGAGGAATCCCGAAAAAGGCGGCATCAAATTTATCCCAATCCGTAATATAACCACCTTGAAACTGTTCAAGCTTGTCATAATTTTCTGGCGAAGGTGTATAGCCGATATACTCGCTAAAATCAATATTCTTTAAGATCATCTCGTCATAAACAAGTTTATCTTCAGGTTTCGGTACAAAGCACAACCTACCATTCACTAAATTATCCCAGTACTCCCCTGAATTTTTTGACATAGGCAACCTGTTTGCAACACCAATCACCGCTATTTCATTTAATTCGTCTTTTTCATTTTGTTGAAGCTCCGCTAACAAATTTACTGCTTCTGTTTGGGAAATATGCTTCATGCTGAGTTGTTCTAAAATAAATTTCTTTACAGTGTTCATACCTAAATCCCTCCTTATTAATTGCGCTTATCCAGCAACGCTAGTACCTGCTCCATATTCATATCACCTGCAACAAATTGGTCTAACATACCCTCTATGTTATTTCCATTTTCTTCCTTAATCGTTATCTTGTCGCTCTTCATTGTCTTTTTCTCTATATATTGCGCGATTTCTACTACTGTCGAATACACAAACATATCCGTAATCACGATGATACCGGGGTAGAACTTATCCAGTTCTTTTTGGAGATATGCAGCAAGCAATGAATTGCCACCCGATTCAAAAAATTTAGCATGGATATCTACTTGATCTGTACCGAGAGTTTGCGACCAAGCGTAGATTACATTTCTTTCAATGTCAGTAATATCGCTCATACTCTTCCCAATCACAACAATCTCTTTATCCTCGGGGGTAGTTCCCTTACTCCGATGACTCTGATCGTTACCTTTATAATTGCTACTATTCGCAAACACACTGATGATGGGTTTGTCGTGTTCCATTTGTAATGCTTTAGAATCAATATCTCCGATCAGCACCTGAGGCAGCTTTGTTTTTAGAGCATGCCAGAACGCGGTGGCTCCTTCTTCATCATTAAGGAATCGCACATACACCCCTTCTTCGCGTATACCACTCGTTACCGCCATCCCTGATTCACGCCACCCTGTCCAGTTAATGGTCAAACTAGGCAACCCTAATGCACGGCGGTAATATGAAAAACTATCCAGAAACGCATTCGCAGCGACATAATCGCTTTGTCCTGCTGCACCAAATATGGAGGCATAAGAAGAACACATCACAAAAAAGCTTAACGGATCCTCGCGGGTCAGTTCATGCAATATCCAGGTTCCGGCAATTTTCGGTCTTAAGACTGATTCATACGTTTGCCATGTCTTATTCATAATGAACCCATCTCCAGCAATACCCGCAGCATGTATCACCCCGCAGATCGCTCCATGTGTATCTCGTAATTGCTGTAAGGTATCATCCATTTGTACATAGTTAGCAATATCGACCTGCATAATATCCAATGAATACCCTTGAGCCCAAAGGCTTTGCACCTGCTCCAGTTTCTTGCGCAGAATTGGATCAGTAGTATCCGATAGATGCGAAAACGTATCTCTTGAATAAGTTCTGTTAAGTAATACGACATGAATAGTAGGGTTAAGGCTGAATAAGTGCTGGGCAATGGCTAACCCCATGCCACCTAACCCACCTGTGATGATATAAACCCCGTTATCGATTAACGTCATTTGTTCATCATCAAGGGTTGTTCCTTGTGTGACATTGTGAAGTTGTTGCATATATTTAATATTTCTTCGATAGGACACAGCATGCAACGATTCATTGCTGAGCATGTCTTCGATCAGAACGTCTGCTGACGTATCGTTATCAATATCAATTACGCGTGTCTTAATGTTCGCATACTCTCTGCCAATCGAATTGACCATACCACTCAATCCGTAGCTCAACGGTTGAATCCATTCTTCCTCACCGGTTACTTTCGTTGCATTTGAGGTGAATATAACCAAGTTTATTGAATGACGAACATCTTGGTTAAGTAATTCCTTTACCAAATTAAATGTGCTTTTGAAGAGCAACTCCATCTCTGTTATAAGCTGTGAGACTGTTTGTATCTCTTCATGCATAAGCGAAGCAATATGAACAATATACTTAATCTTCTCCTTCGCCAATGAAGATAGAATGGTATCAAAATCACATGCCTCTCCTAACTCTACTGCTATCATCCGCTCTCCAAAGTACTGTCGCATCTGCAACATCAAAAACGAATTGAGTTGCTCACGACGATACATGATGAGAATGCAATCGTCTTCCTTCACAACACTCACCGCTTTATCAAAGGGGTCAGGGCAAGCAATCCAGTGTGTCGTTCTATACTGATGTTGGGATGACTTCATAAAGTTCTCCTCATCATGGATTTTTTTAATAACATAATTGTTCAGTTCCCCAATGATACGACCATCCTCGTCCAGTAGCGTGACGTCAAAAGCCGCAAACTCCTCCGTTACACGATCTTGCTCTTTTAGCTTAATATAGCTATACATTCTAGGCGGAAGAGGTTGATAGAAGCGCGCTTGTTCACAGGAGAACGGCAAAAAGACATCGTTAATAATCAAATTGCCAGAATTAATCGCCGGATCAAGTAAAGACGGAAACAGTATATATTGATCCAATTCTGTTAGTAAGGCTTTATCAACTGAGAAATAAAGTAAAAGTTCTGTATCATTTTTATAAAGTGCCGCTAAATTGTTCCACTTATTCCCCTTAATTTCTACAATTGTTTTAGGTACCAATGATGTATGCTTATCCAGTACCTCACAACGAGCCATAATCGAAGGGATATCGATTGACATATTTTTAGGGGCTGCATGTTTTCTTGCGCGCGCAGACACTTCTAAATGATGGATCCATTCACTTTCCTGATCGTTTTTACTAAAGCAATTCACCGTAATGACATCACGATCCTCCCTTATGACGGTATGAATCGTACGAGTTTCATGCCTGCCACAAGCAAATGGAACACAATATAATAGATTCTCAATATCAAATTGAGCATGTTTTAAATACCGAGTACTTACGAATACGGCCATTTCAAAAAAAACAGTGCCTGGTAAAACATGAACACCATTTATCATATGACATTTTAATTCCCAACATTGTTCAACATTCATCTTTGTCATATATACTTGCATACGATGGGTATCTAACACACATGTATGAACTAATGGATGAAGATTCTCTTTGCGAGATTCAAATAATTGTTTTTCTTGTCTAGACGGTAACGAAACCCAATATCTTTTGTGATCGAACGGATAAGTAGGGATACTCAACTTACGTCGTTCTTCTCTGCCATATAATTGTTTCCAGTCAATAGTCGCGCCTTGGACATATAGTGCAATTAATGCATTTAATAAGTCCTTATATTGCCCTTCGTCCGACTCATGGATAATTTGTTGCGTAATTTCAGCAGCTTTTTGCGAAAGTAATTGCACCGTATTACGGTGAATATATCCATCCGTAACATTGGAATCCGTTATTTTATGTTCGCCATAGACATAACTGTTATCGCTAAGATTTTGTGTAAAATTAATCGCTAAAAGATCATCCGGAGAATGAAGAATCATCGCAAAACGACATTCAAAATGAACTCTGCCGACATTGGCGGTATAGCATAAATCATCAAGATTGCAGTTTGGCATTTGCGTTACATATTGCTTATACAGCTCAATGTAACGGCGAACGGTCTGTTCATCTTTGGCTGAAATCGTAATTATCCGAGATTGTTTTGGACTATGTACTGCACTGTCTACTTGGGGGGCTTCTTCTAAGATGAGATGGCAGTTTGTTCCGCTCATGCCGAAGGAACTAACACCACATCGTCTCGGATAATGCGTCGGCTCCCAATTACATAACTTATCATTCACATAAACAGGTGATGATGAAAAATTAATCTTTTGGTTAGGTGCTGTGAAGTGAAGCGTTGGAGGTAATTGCTTATGCTTCAGCATTAAAACTGCTTTAAGTAGCCCTACCGCTCCTGCTGCACTATCAAGGTGACCCACGTTACTTTTTACAGATCCGATTGCACAAAATTGTTTCTTGTCCGTCACTCGGCTGAACGCACGTTCTATACCGTTAATTTCCACAGGGTCGCCAAGTTTTGTTGCTGTACCATGCGCTTCAATATAAGATATCGTCTCAGGGTTGATTCGAGCGTCTTTCCATGCCCCTCTTATGACAGATTCTTGAGCCTCAGCATTTGGTGCAGTAATGCCAACCGAAGCTCCATCTTGGTTGACACTTCCCCCTTTAATAACCGCATAAATATTATCGCGGTCGCGGACTGCATCGCGTAACGACTTCAGGATAAAACATATAACACCTTCTCCTGTGCCTGTACCGTCTGCATCATAGTTAAACGTCTTCGTTCTCGAAGAAGAAGACTCAATTCCCATCTTGTTCTCAATCACTTGTGGTGCGGGTGCTATTCTGAAGCGAACAGAACCCGCAATCGCCATTGTAATGCTACCATTTTTAATGTGCTCACAAGCCGTATGCACAGCTACCAAAGAGGATGAGCAAGTCGTATCAATATTAATTGCCGGTCCTTTTAGATTTAATATGTAGCTAATTCTACTTGCGATAATGGCATCCACATTTCCAGAAACTGAAATCCCGTACGTATGCGCATCACTCTCTTTCAGCAATGAACGGTAGGAATCAGGCGGACTTGTATAGCCTACAAACACACCTGTCTGACTTCCTTTTAAACAACCGCCACCATAGCCGGCATCCTCAAGCGCTGTCCAAGCCGACTCCAAAAACATACGTTGCGCTGGATCCATGAATTCAGCTTCCCGAGGTGAGATATTAAATACACTTGGATCGAATAAATCGATTCGATCCATATAAGCAGATTGTCCTAAATCTTCAGGTATTTCCTTCTGGTGCATGTACTGATATGATCGAACCGCATCCTCATACCGTTGTTGCGGAAAATCAGTAATCAAATCCATTCCATTACGGATATAATCCCAAAACTCTTTAACATTGTTGGCTTTTCCAACCTGTGCATGTAAACCAATGATCGCTATATCCTGGACAGAAGGTTCATGACAATCGGAATCGGATGGCGAATACGGTATTTGCTTAATCATATTCAAATCCACTGGATAGCCCCCTTCTATGTAATTGCATTGTAATCAAAATGCTCGAACAAGGATTCTGTATTGGAATCTCTGAATAACTCTTTTAATCTGGCGATCTGTTCTTCCCGGCTTGTTTGTTTCGTTTTGAACATCATTAGCAGCATCGTAATAGCTTGTTGCATCTCCTCTTCAGTAGCAGCTCTTCCTTCCTTCTCAATCTCGCTCTGAAGTGCACTTAACTTGTTATAAGGTTCAATAACTCCTCGTTGGTATTGTTCACTATCCCAATTGTTATTACGGGTAGCCGCAAAAATACCTAAACTTCTGGACAAAAACGGAATAGCACTATCCTGAATGTGTTTTTCAAGTTTTTCGATATCCTCAATATGGTCATAGGCAAATACAGGCGTGTCACCGAAAATGTTATTCATCAATTTTTTAAGTACATGTCCCGGCCCTACTTCCACGCCATACTTGATCAAATATTTTTTCGCATAGAGCATGCAGTCTACCCAGCGAACAGGTGTGTAAATTTGCGCTGTAAGATTAGGAATGATATCCTCACTGCCAAGGTAAGGCTTAGCTGTTACGTTAGAAAGCACAGGTATCGTAAAATCATTAAACCGGTATTTTTTAAGTTCTTCTTCAAAGAGCGTGGCGACAGGTTGCATAATACTACAATGAAATGGAGCGCTTACATTAAGATAAACAGATTTTATCCCCTCTTCATTCAGTACATTTACAACCTGATCAACAGATGTACGATGTCCAGAAATAACGGTTTGCGTGCGTGAATTATAATTTGAGATACTTACCACTTCGTTTGATTGAGTAACCGAATGACAAATATGCTCAAGTTTCTCCACATCACGCATCAACACAGACACCATGCAACCTGCTTCCGGTGCAATCGCTTCTTGCATCAGCTCTCCCCGTTTACGCACAATTTTGACAGCATCAGCAAAATCAATGGCACCTGCGCAAGTGAGTGCAGTAATCTCACCTAAACTATGTCCAGCCATTAAGTCGGGTTTAATCATGTGCCTATCCATCAGTACACGAAACATGGCTACACTTGTTGTTAAAATCGCAGGCTGGGCATTATGTGTTAATGTTAAATTCGCTTGATCACCTTCAAAACACAACTTCTTTAGATCAAGTGACAATGCATCACTTGCTTCCGCAAATACATCTGAAGCGATTTTAGAATTCTCACATAGTGTTTTCCCCATCCCAACATACTGTGAACCTTGTCCTGGAAAATAGAATGCTTTTCTCATCATCATAATTGATTAGACCGTTCATGAACGCCCTAATCTACCCTCCTATCCAACATTTAGATTGTGTAAAACAGTAACCTGGAACATCAATCAATCTGGGTTGTTCGTCATGAAACAACCTATTAAAATCAATGGTATAACCGTTCACATAGTACTCAGCTATTTCACGCATATCATACCTAGCAAGAGAAGATAGCATGCCTTGCTCTACATCACGATTTTCTGCAACGCTCTTTCTGCTTTTCTTTTCATAGTAAATATCACGGCTTGATCTGTTATCGACGATCCATTGACTTAACGTATCATAGAGGTCATCAAATGTACGGTAAACAACCGCTAGGCGATACGGACTATAATGCTGGCGACGTGCTAGAATCGTATAGGAAAAATTAAGCACGTTAGCCGACTCCATATCCCTATATTGCTTTACAAATTCCGTAAATTTGCTGATTGTCTGTTGCAGAGAAACAAGCGTGTGCCCCGAAATGCAAAATAAATAGTGGTCTTTAATCCATGGCTGGAAATTCTGTTCATCAGGAATATACTCTTCAAATAGGGTAAGTGCATTCCCCCCGCCATATCCACAAGAAAACGATGCAGCGATACGTTTTTTTCCTTCCTCAACTTCCCAGTCTTTTAATTTGTCGTTTATATAAAATGGCGAATTAATAAGATCCAAATAGGAGGAAGGAGTATCAAATTTATAGATAGGCGGTATCTGCTTATTCTTTAAGGCAAGCAAGCAACACACAGCATTACTCAAGCCTAGCATTGCTTCCGAATAGCCTAAATTCACACTCGATAGGCCAAGTGCACAATATTGTTTTTTCTGTGTTTGAAAGCCATTAACCAATCCTTTAACTTCTATCGCTTGTTCAATTCTTTCACAATACCCTTCACCGTCAACATACGTAATATCTTCCGGTCGTAGATTCGCATCGATAAGCGCTCCCTGTACGACTTGGGTGATCATTTCCGAACTTGTTTGCAGAAAGTCAACGGTCGCCCCACCACTGTTATTTGTATGTATCCCCCGGATAATCCCATGTATCCGGTCTTGATCCGCCACAGCCTTATCAAGCGGCTTTAAAAACAAGGCGATTGCTCCTTCTCCTACATAGTTACCTCCAGGCTCATCATCATAGCCTTTACTCGCAATATCTGGCGCATGATGAAAAACTTCATTCAATACTGTTCTTTTATCAAGCAAATGCGAAATATTGATTCCCCCGACAAGTGCTGACGTAATTTTACCCGTTTCAAGCAAATTACAAGCCTCATAAAGCGCTATTGCACCACTAACACAGCTATTCTCAATCACCGTTGAAGGCCCTCGCAAATCAAATTGATTTGAAAGGCGTGTTGCAAGAAAGCTTGTCCAATTCAACATATACGATTTCATGTTAATATTATCGATATACTTAAGATAATTAGTTATTTGGTTAGCAGTAAAATTAGCGGCGATATACACACCTGTAATCTCATTTCTGCGGTCTGTGCTAAGATACCCCGCATCTTCAAGTGCCCGGTAAGCAGCTTGAAGCATGATTCTATGGCTAGGTTCCATTAATGATGCATCTTCATGCGACATTCCAAATAATTCATAATCAAACTGATCGATATCTGATAAGATGGCGCCATAATGATAATTACGCTCATCTGCATCTAATCCACCCAATAATTGCGAGGCACGTGTTATTCTATCCTTTGGACAAGCCTGTATTAACGTGCGCTTGTTCGATATTACATCCCATATGTCATTATAATTATCCGACAAAGGAGATTTCCAACTCATCCCAACTATAGCAACCGGTGTCTTTTGCGAATTCAGTCCCTTTAATAATTGACCCGCTTCTGCTTTATCTATTCTTCCGTCTTTGAACATGGAGATAACGAGGTCCATTGCAATCGTCTTTTTAGTTGTTATCATATTGTTCGCTCCTTCCTTAAGACATACCACTAACCGATATGCCCTTTGTTACTAACATGGTCTTATTCAAATCAATGAACATATCAACATCTTCAATGAGAGTTTCTTCCTGAAGATCGGATAGTCTTAGGTTTATCTCATTTGCATCAGTCTTTTTACCATGCATAATTTGCATAAAATAGCGGCTTGCATCTGCCATATCTGAGTCGGAAGGTTGTTCATTGGAAGACGAGTACTTATCATAGATGTCTTTCAACTGATTGAATGGCGTAACGACATTTTGAAGATAATCCATATCGTCAAAATTATGGTTTGGTACACTAACTGCAACTCCTAACATCCTTGACAACAAATACGTCCTATTAAATAACTTTCTTTTCTTAAACAGTTCTGTCGAATAATAAGGGTCGCCTTCATAATCCATGGTAAGAACACGTGCTGCAGGCTCAACATCTAATACCTGAGGACGCAACATGTTGGAAGGACCTATTTCAATGTAACGATAGATACCTTGGTCCGTCATATATCGAATCGTATCTTTCCATCGGGTCTGGGTATAAGGTTGCAACATTAACCTTACAACATCTTCACTGTCTGTATATACTTTTCCATCCACAGCGGTGACAACGTTTTCAACATGCCTTTTTAATGGAAGTTTTGCAATAAGTTCCTGTAACCGAAACGATAGTTCTTCCTTATTTGATGCATCGTTTTGGGACAGCGTAATTTGACTATGTTCTACAATAAAATGAAGTGCATCTGAAAAATCAACTGCCCCTGAACAAACTAATGCCGACAGTTCTCCTATATTGTGACCTGCATAATACTTCGCCTTACTATTAAATACGTCTTGAAATACAGTAAAAAACACAATGCTCGTTGTCAAAATAGCTGCCGGTACAAATGTTTTATCATTGAATTCCTTACTATCACCGTACATAATTCGTTCCCGCAGATGATAACCTAGACACTCGTCAGCAATATCATAAACCCTTTTTGCTGATGCATAGCTGTCATACATGGATTTTCCCATTTTTAAATATTGTGATCCTATGCCTGGCAGTAAGATTGCTATGTTGTGCATAAACGCTCCCTCCTTGGATGCAAAGACAGGTCGCAATTCAATGGATTACGACCTGTTTTGCATACCATTTCCTTTTTTGATCTACCACAATTGTTTCTATGTTCATATCACGTCCTTACCTTTTCACTCCTTACGAAAACGGAAACAAATATAAGTAGAGTTGCGAAGCTAAGCATATATATCAGTTGCTGTGAAGAAGCTGCAATACCTTTCCCGGCTATAACATCTCTACCTGCTTGCAAAAACCATGTTGTCGGGAAAAAATCTCCGATCTGCTGCGCAAATTTAGGCATGATCTCCCGCGGCCAAAAACACCCCCCCAGCATTAGCATAGGAAAGTAAAGTAAAGTCGAGAGCGAACCAGCCATTAGGCGGGTGTTCGCGAATCTACTGATTGCTACACCTAGTGCGACACAAACAAGGGAAAAAGCCAAGCACACGAGCAACACTTCTTGTTTCTGCTCAGAGGTCTGCCCAAATGGAAAATCTACTATGCTAGATATAATGCTCAGTAACAATACGGATTGAATAGCAGCGATCACAAAACATGCCAGCATGTTTTGTATGAGATAACTAAATCTTGATACGGGCGTAACTGCAATACGATCATACACACCTGATAATTTATCTTGCAAGATTAAACTGGTGGAAAATGTCATAAGAAATATCATGCCAGAAGCAATAAATCCTAATGATTTTACCGCATTGCTGACGTCTCGTTCTGAACCTGCATACTTAAGCGTACTTTCATATGTAACGTTAAACGCACTCTTCTTGTAGTCGTCCATGCCTTGGTAAAAAATCTTCTCATCACCTCCAGACGCTCTTGCAATTTGTTTTGCAGAGGATACATAGCTTGACACATACACTTTTACAGGACCAAAGATGTCAGTACCTGCTAAATCATAGATTAATACAGAGACGTCGTCACCATTCAACAAGCTTTCGGTAAAGCCCTGCTGAAAAAGCAACCCACCATCTAGTTCTGAATTAATAACCATGCTTTTGACATCATCATTGCTCGTCAGATTGATAATCTTGTACTGCCCCTTTAATTGTTCTATAAAATCTTGAGTGAACAAGGTATTGTCTTCATCTATTATCCCAACCTTATATTGAACTTCCTGAGATGTCGCCACAATCAAAAAAACAGTCAATAAAATCGGTATAACAAAAATAAACAACAAACTCCAACCCTTCTGGAAAACACGTCTAATACAATTAAGAAATATTGTCATTCTACCGTCCTCCTCGAAGCAGCCAGACTTACAAGCACAATTCCGACACAAATTAATACCATAAATCCAATATGAATAAGTGCCTGCTCCACTTGATTCCCATAAACGACATTGAAAAGAGCAGTCTTAGCGTAATAGCTTGGTGATAGATAGGCAACTGATCCAAAGTCCACGATTACAAAACCGCCAACGATGAAAGTCCCCCCCAGCGTTATAAAATTGGATAATGATTGTGCTTTTTGAATGTCACGTGTAATAATAACCAGCATCAACCCGAGTAGTGTAACGAGTATGGATAATATAAACAAAGTAAGAAGTACAACTATAATATGGTTTCCCCAATCCACACCATATACGTACTTTGTAAACAAGAGTAAGATGACCCCTTGGAAAAATGTCACCAATGACAACCCAAGTGCTTTGCCAATATATTGTTCATACGGTTTCACTGCAGACAAGCGAATTCGATTACCTAAAGTGCCCAAATAGTCTTCAGACGCCATAACAATACCGTATTCTTGCCCGTATAATAATAGCATCAGTATCATCGCTATGCTGTAATACCCCATCGCAGTCGTCGCTTTCAAACTTGAACTTGTTAAGGATTGTTCTTTGACATTCTCTTCATTATTCTTCTGTCGCTCGGAACCCATCGCATCGACTTCTGTTTGCCCTGTTATGTTGTAAATAACGCTAGACGTATTCATCAAATTGGTTAGACTACTTACAATGTTCTTAACAACCAGCGTAGGTACACCGTAATCTGTTGATAAGTAGACATTGACGACATGGGGGAGAACTCTATCGTCAGAGAAATTATCAGGAATAAAAATAATGGCATCTGCTTCATCCTTATTAAGGAGAGCTTTGCCATCATCTAATGACGTAACCGCCTTTAGTTCCGCAAGCTCAGTAACATCATTTGAATGTAAAACAGCATCAAAAATAGCGCCATACCTGCCTGAATCAAGGTTTGCATAAGCTATTGTTACCTTCCCCAATGACTTTTGTATATCATATGTACTGCCGAATACCGAACCCAAAATGAGGATAATGATAGCATAAGTAAGCAAATTTATTAAAATTGCTTTTGGATTCATGATCATCCGTTTAACCGCATAGAACATTTGGAACAAAATATTCATTGCATATCCTCTTTTCCGATTTAATCACGCAACTTTTTGCCTGTTAATTGGAGGAAAACAGTTTCCAAATTCGGTTTTTCTACTGCCATATATTTTATATTAAAGTGTTGCTTGATTAATTGTTCCAATATAAGAGGAATACAACTGTCATCTTTGACTAGTTTAATTTCTAATATCTCTTCGTTAACACTAAAGGACAAAACTCCATCAATGGACTCGATTACTTTGACAGATTCCGCTGTATTAGCAGTAAACTCCAATCTTAGGCACTGTTCGTGGATATGGTCTGCGATTAATTCGTCAATTGTCCCAAGTGCAATTAACTGACCAAAATCCATGATAGCAACGCGATCACAGATTGCTTCGATTTCTTCCATATAGTGAGTCGTATAAATGACCGTCGTGCCTTCTTTGTTCATTATACGGATAGATTCTAAAATATGATTGCGTGATTGCGGATCAACCCCAACCGTCGGTTCGTCCATAAATAGAACACGCGGTTTATGCACAATCGCACAAGCAATATTGAGCCTTCGCTTCATGCCGCCTGAAAAGGTGCTCACTTTCGATTTCCTTCTGTCCCACAGACCCGTAAACTCCAGTGCCTTCTTAACCATTTGTGCTAACTCATTTCCTCGCAGACCATACAATCTGCCCCAATAAGTGACATTATCTATCGCATTTAACGTTTCAAATACAGCAATTTCCTGAGGAACGTAACCAATTTTACGTTTAATTTCTGTTGCTTGTGTTGAAAAGTCTTTGCCGAATATCTTCACTGAGCCACTGTTAAAACGTAAAAGTCCTAATATCGTATTCATCAACGTAGACTTCCCAGCCCCATTAGGTCCTAGCAACCCAAATATCTCACCTTCACGTATACTCAGATTAACCCCTTTCAACGCATCGAGATTATTGTATTTTTTGACCACGTCTGAAACTTCGATTATCATACGCACATCCTCCATAATACAGGTCGTCATGTTCTACCCCCACATTAATAGTAAATGCCTAGAAGATTCGAATAAATTCAATCAATAATGATCTACTTGATCAAGCTCCACATTGTGTAACTCAATCTATAAAAAAAATAGCGACCTAAATATCCATAGGTCGCTTACTCTTATTTATTTGTGCCTTACTCATGTGTAATTTTCGACATTTTTCAAAAAAAACATAGCTTCGCCCTCTCGTCCAGCCATATTTTTCACCGCACTACAAGCTACTTGTTATGTCTCCTTATGACCAATAACGTGCCGTAACATCGGTTATTGCCAGTCAGGTATTGTTTCATCTTCATCAATATCATTGATAGTGTTAATTTGTTATAAAAAAAACGACATATATCACGTTCAAATGATACTCCTGTTCATAAACTTTGTCAATAGTTGTCAGATGCTTTGTCATTAGATGTCAAAACTTTTGTCAATTGGTGTCAGAATATGGTTTGAAACTGTAAATATAGTCTGTTACAGTTCTTTTAGTGACTGAGTGATACTCACATACTTTATGCAAAGGGTATTTCCGGACGTTACCATATTCTCCAGTCCTGACGGAGCAGCGAGATTGCCCAAACGATTGGCGGAATGTTGTTCTCTCCGTTCTTTCTTGGCATCGTCATTGCCAGTTGTTTAGTCGGCGGTGTCTCCGCCCAAATGGGCATATCACGCTTGCTATTTGCAATGGAGTGAGACCGGATGCTGCCAAACAAGGTTTTCGGTTATCTGCATCCGACAACGGGTATCGCTGCTATTCTAATTTACGCTCATAGAGTTTAGAACGCAACATTGTCATAGCTTGTGTATTCGCTCATTTTTTTTACAAACTTTCTCAACATATTTGGCAAAAATGCGTAGGTATCGAAGAGATAATCAATCCGCAAAAAATGTTGCCCTCAAATTATATAAGTTGAACAATGATTTACTAATTGTCCTGATTCCATCCAAATGTAAAGTCGGTCAATGATTTTGATAGGATCAAGCATAATGTTGTTCATAAAAACTTTCACATTTTTGCAGATGTCATCTACGGTGTGCAGAACACGTTATTAATGACATCGGATTTCAGCCACTTCCAAAGCCCTTCTGCAATATTGAGTTGCGAGCTGTACGGAGGAAAAAATATAAAGTTTAAGCGAGGATACTCATCCAAAAAAGGGCGAATCGGTTTGGCGTGTAATGGATACGGGCATTATCTAAAACTATCACGATTTTACCAGTCGGGTAGGCCTCCAGAACTTGCTTGAGGATTTTTAAAAACGTTGCAGCAGTGTATTCTTCATCTTCGCACCAAATGATCTTGCCAGTCACATGATCTACCGAGGCAAGTAATTTCTTACCACGATGCTTACCTGTTATTTGAATGATGCGCTGCTGCCCTTTGGCAAACAAAGTCCGCTATAAAGCTTGATAATCACGAATCATGCTCTCATCCTCAAACAGTAAGTGATCTATTTCGCCATTATCGAAATTTTTTAACCCTGGAAAAGTTCCTTCGACAAATTCTTTTTGTTTTTCTTCATCAGCAGCTTCTAAGGTATAAGTTGGTTTCGTATAGCTCATGTCCAACCGGTGCATAAGCTTAGATACACCACGATTCACATAAGAAGACCCGAACTCACGGAGGACATACGATGCATTGATCCCCAAAGTCCAGTTGAACTTTGCTGTATAGCCTACTTCATGCGGCACATGATCGATAATGGTCTGTTTGAGCTGGATTTGATGAATCGAATTGTGTTTCATGCTTTCCCCTTCAAAGCAACGCTTAGCACGAAAAAAAGCGTGCCGCTCAGTTATGAGTGACACGCTTTGCCGTTAACGATAACCTAACATCGGTAACCTATATTATTGAATTTGGAGCTTGTAGTGAACATCCTCATTGGCTAACTTGTACACATATAAATGATACCGGCCAGGCTCTGCCTCGACTTGACCCTTCATCCAATTTCCATCGATATCGACAGGATACAGAACCTGCTCATTATCGCCCTCGCGGTACAATACCCAATTAACGTGTTCGCCCTGTTGCTTTTCCAATCCAATGTTCAACGAGGTTGGCTTGTCCAAGTCAATCATGAACACATCCTGCTGGTCGTCTCCTTCAAGCGTTCCATTTACCATCCGGCCTAATGGCACCGGTCCGTTAGCCATGTCAGGCGCATCATTCGGTTCAGACTCCTCAAATAAAGACACCTCTGATTCCGGCTGTTGCTGCGCTTCCGACTTAACAGACAGACGATACGACTGATCTCCATCTGTTGCCGCATATACGTGCAAATAATAGGTTCCCGGCTCGGAAACGGATATAGAGCCAGCTAAGCTGTTCCCTTCCCTTTTAGTCGGATAGGCCTTATAATTGTCCGGGTCAGACTCATGGAATAGCACCCAAGCTACTCCCTGTTCCTGCGCCGATTCCAATTCGATTGTCCATTCCCCTGCCTGTTTCGCGTCAAAACGATAAATATCCACCACATCATTTTTACTCAATTTACCGGAAATCGTTTTTCCTGTATCGTCGAGGCGTACAGCTTTTTTCCATGTATCGTTTGGCTCAGAATCCGCTGTATCTTGTTGATCGCCGTCTTTATCCCCATTGTTGCCTTCGTTGCCGTTTCCGGGATTGGTACCGCCATCCGGCAATTCTACATCCCCGCCGTCTGCACCTTCGGGAAGCTTGCCATCGAACACAACATCATATACAAAATTGCCTTCATCATTAACACGATAATTAGTAAAGTATGCCGTAAGCGTCTTGTATCCGTTCCATGGTTTGTCTGACAAAGCTTGCAGGAAGCCATCCGTCAACTTGTTCATCGTCTGCCAGTCTTGTTCTACTCCTGCAGAAGCACCGCCGACATAAGTGCCGCGCAGTTCGTACGACTTGAACAAGTGGGAATTACTTTTCTTAACGCTTCTGTTGCTCAGCCCAGCCAAGTTCGTGATCTCATCGTAGATTTCAAGTTCCGGCTTTGGCTCTACTGCTTGCAAATAGTCATCAGACACAAGCGGTACCGATAATTTGTTATAGCGTGCAACCTTCTCTTCAATGGAGCGTTGATACGATTCGTTCAAGCGAGCATCACTGCTTATGGATGCGAGTTGCTGCTCATAAGCATCCCCATCATTGTTCCGGATCGCACGATGAATCCGATCCATTGCCGTGAAATCATGATGATATAAATAATCGTAAAGTGCAAAAGAATAATTATAAAACTGCCCGGATCCATATTTCGAATTTACGGTATCCGATACAGTGAAGCGCTGCCCTGGCTCATCCCTAACCAAATAGCCGACAACCGACTTGCGGGGCTGAATACCCTCCATTCGCGTGGCGCCAGCGAAGAATTCAGCTCCCCCTTCATCGAACCATTGCATGCGTCCGCCTTGATACAAAGGCCCTTGGCCAAACATGCCAGGTATCTCAAAGCGTGCTTGCAAATAATGCGTGAACTCGTGCCGGAACAACTCCTCCAAACTATAAATGCTTTGAGCTTCCGTGCGATCATATGTAGCGAAGGTACCGTCCCCTTCGATGTAAATGCCGCCGTTGTCCGTAGGATATCCGTACAAAAACCGGTTCATGTTATATTCATATGGACTGTTATAAATAACGATCGTAAGCACATCGTCCGGATTTCCTACCTCTAACGGCTTATCATTGCCGATGACCCGGTGGAATTGGGCCTTTACTTCCTTCGCCGCCCAATATAGGCGTTGAAGCTGCTCTTGGGTCAATTGGCCCCCCGCCCGAATCACAAACTGGCCGTCATCGAACTCAACTCGCTGCGGCAAATAATGTTCCTTCCCGCGCTGCTTCAGTTCGTCTATATCAACCCGGTTGCCGTAAGCATCCTTCTCATCGTAATTATGTGCAATCTGATCGGCTGCTTCGAAATAGAGCTCCCCAAGCTTCGGCTTCGTCTGCATCACGTTCGTCAGTACCCGGTTCGCTTTCTGTGGGTCGCTATGATAATGCCCAAGCGCGCCAGAATAGGAAATCGCATTGAGGGTCAGCCATTCCTTATCCTCTGCTGTGGAACCTTCGCTCCCCAGACGGAATAATTGCTCCAAATATCCGTCGATGTTGCCCTTGAATTCGGCCTTCTGATCCGGCTCAGTCATGCGATACATCAGAACATACCAAACACCCTGGATTACGTCGTAGAGGGCCGTTCCTGATAAGGAATCACCACCCAATTGCTCTTGTCGATCATTAAAGTCTGACAAAAGCCCAGTCAACCGGTTGACGATATACGCATCGACCGTGACGTCAGAAATCAGATTGCCCGTTGCCGAAATAACTGAACGCTGAACTTCATTTCCCCAAGTAAAGGACGGATTATCAACAATCGCCTTCATAGCAGGCAGCATTTTCTCACGGAAATCCAGCTCATTAAGGCGACTCAGCTCCTTATTGTAGTACCCCAGGTACACACCGGAACGCAGTACCTCTATCAGCGTTGGAATGCCTTGCGTATCCTCGGTCGTAAATCGTCTTGCGCTCTCCTCCAGCCGATCAATGAGCGCTTGCATGCGATTTTCGTCCGAATAAAAACGACGTGTGTTCTCATTAAATTTGAATAGTTCAGGAATATTTTTCCAATCAATACTTACCAGCAAATCTGTAAGCTCCTCATACGACATCGCACTCAAGTCAGCCATGCTGTATGTGGACTGCCCTCTTATGCTCTTCAAAGCTTGAGCAGGAGGCTCCGGGATCCCTGAAGCTTCAGACTGTTCTGTCATCGGCAGCCTTCCTTCGATACCAAGCGGCAAATCAGATACAGAAGGATCTTGCTTTGCGATTACATTGTGAATTCCAAACTGAGCGGCATCTTCACGAACCTGTAGTCCTCGCTCCTCAGCCGCTGCGAAGCCCGCTGTACTCCCCGTCGCGACAGTGGCCGCCAATAGAATTGAAGTCCACTTCATCCATGCTCGTTGTTTCATCTGCTCTTTCATCTGTTGTTTCTTCTGTTTTTTCGTTAGTTGTTTCGTCTGTTGCTTCATCTGCAGTCTATCCCCCATGTGTATTTGTTTACGTTCACGATTGATGAACGATACACCTAATATCGGTTTCATACAGAGCTGCAGTCATGCATCTAAAATCCTATTTTTATTACTGCATAGCACTTTCGAATCACTCACATGTTCCCGAATTTAGGAAAATGAACATCATGTTTCATCCCTCAGAAACCTACACAAGGGCGTTTCGACTCATTTCACTATGATTGTCGAATTTTGCAAATGAAGAGGAAACCACTCTAAAAAAAGATCATACAAAATCAGTTTTCTTTTCATTTAACTAGAAGAATATCCATTGAATATATCATAAATTCCGTGGAAATGAGTTGGATTTTATCTTTTTTGGAAAAAATAATAGGCAGCTCTCCGCTGCCCTATATTACTATATTAAGTTTTTCCGATAGATTCGTTTATAACCACCTTCCAGTAGCAGCGCTGATTCTACAAACTCCCAACCTTGTCTCTCGTAAAATCCAATATAATTCGTATTCAAATATAAACTGTCATATCCGAGCCGCTTTGCCTCTTGTACAACAATGCTAGATTTAGATGCACGGAAAAACTTCTTGCCCTCAACTACCTGTTCGAGCTCGTACAGCTTCTGTTTCGATTCAAACACCTTATCCCTGCAATACATAAATACTTTGTTATCCACTGATTCAAAATAGTACACATCGCTGAGCTTGATTTGGTGAATCATATCCCAGCCCATGAGCATCTTATTTTTTACTTTTATCCGACCTATCAGACTCATGATTTCATCATTGACTTCATGACATCATATAATAATCTCTTCTTCCTAACCTAAAGGCAGATTGAATCGTTCCATGCTTCCCCCTTCAAAGCAAACGCTTGATAAACGAAAAAAGCGTGCCGCTCAATTAAGAGTGACACGCTTTGCCGTTAACGACAGCCGTATATGGAACCGACTGACAGCATTTGAAATTATATTATTGAATTTCGAGCTTGTAACGAACATCCTCATCGGCAAATTTATACACATACAAATGATACCGTCCAGGCTCCGCCTTCACTTCACCCTTCATCCAATTTCCGTCCATATCAACAGGATACAGAACCTGCTCATTATCGCCTTCACGGTACAATACCCAATTTACGTGTTCGCCCTGCTGCTTTTCCAATCCAATGTTCAACGAGGTTGGCTGGTCCAAGTCAATCATGAACACATCCTGCTTGTCGTCTCCTTCAAGCGTTCCATTTACCGTCCGGCCTAATGGCACCGGTCCGTTAGCCATGTCAGGCGCATCATTCGGTTCAGTCTCCTCAAATAAAGACACTTCTGATTCAGGCTGTTGCTGCGCTTCCGACTTAACAGACAGACGATACGACTGATCTCCATCTGTTGCCGCATATACGTGCAAATAATAGGTTCCCGGCTCGGAAACGGATATAGAGCCAGCTAAGCTGTTCCCTTCCCTTTTAGTCGGATAGGCCTTATAATTGTCCGGGTCAGACTCATGGAATAGCACCCAAGCTACTCCCTGTTCCTGCGCTGATTCCAATTCGATCGTCCATTCCCCTGCCTGCTTCGCGTCAAAACGATAAATATCCAGCGCATCTTTATTACTCAATTTACCGGAAATCGTTTTTCCTGTATCGTCGAGGCGAACAGCTTTTTTCCATGTATCGTTTGGCTCACGATCCGCTGTATCTTGTTGATCGCCGCCTTTATCCCCACTGTTGCCTTCGTTGCCGTTTCCGGGATTGGTGCCGCCGTCCGGCAATCCTACATCCCCGCCGTCTGCACCTTCTGGAAGCTTGCCATTGAACACAACATCATAAACGAAATTGCCTTCATCATTAACACGATAATTAGTAAAGTATGCCGTAAGCGTTTTGTATCCGTTCCATGGTTTGTCTGACAAAGCTTGCAGGAAGCCATCCGTCAACTTGTTCATCGTCTGCCAGTCTTGTTCTACTCCTGCAGAAGCACCCCCGACATAAGTGCCGCGCAGCTCGTACGATTTGAACAAGCCAGAATTACTTTTCTTAACGCTTCTGTTGCTCAGTCCAGCCAAGTTCGTGATCTCATCGTAGATTTCAAGTTCCGGCTTCGGCTCTACTGCTTTCAAATAGTCGTCAGACACAAGCGGTACCGATAATTCGCCATAGCGTGCAACCTTCTCTTCAATGGAGCGTTGATACGATTCGTTCAAGCTTGCATCACTGCTTATGGATGCGAGCTGCTGTTCATAAGCATCCCCATCATTGTTCCGGATCGCGCGATGAATCTGATCCATAGCCGTGAAATCATGATGATATAAATAATCGTATAGTGCAAAAGAATAATTATAAAATTGCCATGATCCATATTTCGAATTTACGGTATCTGATACAGTGTAGCGCTGCCCTGGCTCGTCAGCAACCAAATAGCCGACAACCGACTTGCGGGGCTGAATACCCTCCATTCGCGTGGCGCCAGCGAAGAATTCAGCTCCCCCTTCATCGAACCATTGCATGCGTCCGCCTTGATACAAAGGCCCTTGGCCAAACATGCCAGGTACCTCAAAGCGTGCTTGCAAATAATGCGTGAACTCGTGCCGGAACAACTCCTCCAAACTATAAATGCTTTGAGCTTCCGTGCGATCATATGTAAAGAAGGTACCGTCCCCTTCGATGTAAATGCCGCCGTTGTCCGTACTATATCCGTACAATAACCGGTTCATTTTATATTCATCTGGATTGTTATAAATAACGATCGTAAGCACATCGTCCGGATTTCCTGCCTCTAACGGCTTGTCATTCCCGATCACCCGGTGGAATTGGGCCTTCACTTCTTTCGCTGCCCAATATAGGCGTTGAAGCTGCTCTTGGGTCAATTGGCCCCCCGCCCGGATCACAAACTGGCCGTCATCGAACTCAACTCGCTGCGGCAAATAATGTTCCTTCCCGCGCTGCTTCAGTTCATCTATATCAACCCGGTTGCCGTAAGCATCCTTCTCATCGTAATTCCGTGCAATCTGATCGGCTGCTACGAAATAGAGCTCCCCAAGCTTCGGCTTCGTCTGCATCACGTTCGTCAGTACCCGATTCGCTTTCTGCGGGTCGCTATGATAATGACCGAGCGCGCCAGAATAGTAAATCGCATTGCTGGTCAGCCATATCTTATCCTCTGCTGTGGAACCTTCGCTCCCCAGACGGAATAATTGCTCCAAATATCCGTCGATGTTGCCCTTGAATTCGGCCTTCTGATCCGGCTCGGTCATGCGATACATCAGAACATACCCGACGCCCTCTAGTACATCGTAGAATGCCTTTCCTGATAAGAAATTACCACCCAAATGGTCTATGCGATCATTAAAGTCTGACAAAAGCCCGGTCAACCGGTTGACGATATATGTATCAACCGTGACGTTAGAAATCAATCTGCCTGTTGACGAAATAACCTTATGCTGTACTTCATTTCCCCAAGTAAAGGACGGATTATCAACAATCGCCTTCATGGCAGGCAGCATTTTCTCACGGAATTCCAGCTCATTAAGGCGACTCAGCTCCTTATTGTAGTACCCCAGGTACACACCGGAACGCAGTACCTCTACCAGCGTAGGAATGCCTTGCATATCCTCGGTCGTAAATCGTCTTCCGCTCTCCTCCAGCCGATCAATGATCGCTTGCATGCGATTTTCGTCCGCATAAAAACGACGTGTGTCCTCATTAAATTTGAATAGTTCAGGAATCTTTTCCCAATCAATACTTACCAGCAAATCTGTAAGCTCCTCATACGACATCGCACTCAAATCAGCCATGCTGTATGTGGACTGCTCGCTTATGCTCTTCAAAGCTTGAGCAGGAGGCTCCGGAATCCCTGGATCTTCAGACTGTTCTGCCACCGGCAGCCTTCCTTCGATATCAAGCGGCAAATCAGATACAGAAGGATCTTGACTTGCGATTACATTGTGAATGCCAGATTGAGCTGCATCTTCGCGAACCTGCAATCCTCGCTCCTGAGCTGCTGCGAAGCTCGCTGTACTCCCCGTCGCGACAGTGGCCGCCAACAAAATCGAAGTCCACTTCATCCATGCTCGCTGTTTCATCTGCTGTTTCATCTGTTGTTTCTTTTGTTTTTTCGTCAGTTGTTTCGTCTGTTGCTTCATCTGCAGTCTATCCCCCATGTGTATTTGTTTACGTTCACGATAGATGAACGATAAACTTAATATCGGCATCACACAGCGCTACAGTCATGCATCGATATTCCTGATTTTCTTTGAGCATAGCACTTTCGGCTCAGCGATATCTTCCCGGAATTAGGACGAAGACCATACAAAATCGTATCTCGAAAACCTTTACAAGGGCGTTTTCACCCATTTCACCATGAATGTCGAATTTTGCAAAAGAAGAGGCAGCCACTTTAAAAAAGAGCAAACAAAATTACTTCCTTTTCATCTAACTAGTGAAAATATCCTTTGAATAGATCGTGAATTCCGGGAATTTGAGAGGAATTTTATATTTTTTGGCATAAATAAAGAGCAGAGATTTCCTCTGCCCTGTCAATTACTGAGTTAAGTCTTTCCGATAGATTCGTTTATAACCACCGTCCAGCAACGGCGCCAATTCTTCAAACACCCACCCTTGTTTTTCATAAAACCCAATGAAATCCGTGATCAAAAATAAGTTATCAAAACCCAGCCGCTTTGCTTCTTTTATGGCATGGTTTTGCAGTTCTGCCCCAACGCCCTGCCCTCTTGCTGCCTCCGTGACATATAAGCTTGCCATCCATGGGTATAAATCCTGACGGCATTTTAAATCATTCATCCATAGCGATACCGTTCCTACCGGCTGCCCGCACAGCAAGGCCACGAATGTCATCGGCACACGGTCAACATATACATGATGTTCCACTGCGTATTTAATCGCTTCGTATGGCTTTTCACTCGCCCATTGCTTCCACAGCCATTGGCTGACTTGCTCCAGTAAATCCATTCTTTCACTTAAATTGATAATTTGCAGCAAAATAAACGCTCCTTCACCTTTGAATGTTAGTTTCATTTGTCATATGTGATCCGTAATGCTGTTATTGGTTCATGAATGTTTTCGTTATCGTAACAAATCTACGGAATGGCGGACAACTCATATGTAACAAAAAATAAAGCAAATGAAGACGAAGCAGAAAACCATATAAAAAACAATATGCTATGCGCTGTAACAATTAGCGTTGAAAAGGTGACCATAAGCCAATGATCTACTAATCCGATTCCGTATAAGAGAACATCGTAATCGTACATTTGCGACTTTTCTGGATAGGATTAGTGCGGCTTTTTGATTCGTATGGAATTCCCGTTCCAAATGATTTGCGACAGTGGATTATTCATCGTATGACTCTTCTATGTGAGACATTGAGAAATGGTGCAGCCGCTGGAAATCCTGCTTTTCAAAAGATGGTTGATGAAGGACACGTAGCACACTATGAGAGTGAAATTCGGTTTGTAACCATTCATTTCGAAGATTGGAATTAGAAGCAAATTGACTCATTTAGCCTCAGTGACAATGACACATTTAGAGGAAGGAAAAAATCCCCCGCATCCAAACAACGGATGCGGGATTTTGCTGTTATCTGAAATGGGGGCTTTATCTTCCTAGGTAGTACCCATTATGTTCTTCACTTTTAAATGAGATTCTATGAAATGTGTGTGTAGGCTGATTATACATAATGTATGTCCATATTACGAATAATGAGGGTGTGCGAACATTGCAAAACATGAAAATTTTATAAGTGAAGGAGTATTCAGATGCAATCTCGGTCAGAATCGGATGTAAAAGGAATTGATGTATCACACTGGGAAGGAAAGATTGATTGGGAAAAGGTGAAGTTGGAAGGATTTCAATTTGCCTACGTCAAAGCATCGGAAAGTACATCAACGAAGGATCCCAATTTTTCTAGGAATGTTAAAGGCGCAAAGGAAGCAGGGTTATTGGTTGGAGCGTATCATTTTGCTAGACCAGATAAAAACAAGGCATCCGACGAAGCCGAGCATTTTGTATCGTTTTTAACTCAATATCCAACTGATTTGTTGCCAGTTTTAGATTTAGAGGAGCCCGAAGATCCTAAAAAGATTAGTGTCACGGCACTAGTTCAATGGGTACAATCATTCATCAATGTCGTAAAGGGGAAAACTGGGCGAGACGTAATGCTATATACAGGTAGTTGGTTCATCGATCTTTTTCAACAGTTTAATAACGCATTATCTGACCTCCCTCTATGGATTGCAAATTACAGGACAACTTCGAGTCCGCCCGACAATGGTGGATGGACAAGATGGACGATATGGCAATATAGCGAAAAAGGAAAAGTTAGCGGAATTGATGGTGATGTTGATCTGAACGTTGCAGGTTCATTAGACGAACTTAAAGGATAAAATATTTTTCTTGGGCAACAAATCACTAAGTTGATAAATGCCTGTGTTCGTTTTCGCTTGAAAAATAGTCACTATTCAAATAGATTGACCCGTGTAGCATTTTTCAATACCGTTAATAGTTATAATCGGAATGTCAATTGGGCATTCAATCAAAGGAAGCAAACTTGGCTCGGCCAAGGATTTGTTTCTTTTTGTTTTTGCAATCACACACTGGCAATGATACATTTTGATGAAGGAGAAAAATCCCGCATCCGAACAATGGACGCGGGATTTTTGACTCATTTCATTTTCCAACTGGTGACTTTTACGACCGCTTCGTCAGCGTTTTTGAGGTCTGCTTTCCCCATATCCCACAGCTGTCTCCATTGCTTTACACGGTTCTTGCCGTTAGGAGGTTGATTATATTGTCTAGTATCTACAATTTTTGTTCTCTCTTCATAAAATTTCTTCATAAATGTCTTCTCGTCGCTACTTTTGCCAGAACGGGACAAAAGGCCCTCAAGTGTTCCAGAATCTCCAGTAGCCCCCTGATTTAAGGCTGTATCGACAAAGGAACCGATCGTTAGAGCAGAATTGAAACCGCGTTTACGCGCTTGCTCCACGCTGTATTTTATGTAAACCTTATAAAAGGTTTGCCAGATTGCCTCTCTCCACGCGTCATTGTTTTGCAATTTTTTGATTTTGCCGCAGAACACTTTTTCGCTGTCTTTAATTTCCAATATTCTCCCCTTCATCGACCCGTTAACACCAATTCGGGACAGGCCGCCTTCGACTGAAGGATTTGAAGCTCCGCTGGCAGCGTCGAATTCCTTGAACAGAGTTGGGCCGTCCGGATAATTGTCGTTGCTCCCTCCTGTAGTGGCTCCAAATATGCCAATGGTATACCCGCGCTTGTCTTTAATATTCTCACAGTACCCATAGAACTCGGTCCAGTTGAGCGAGTCCTGCTCGGGCTTGTTAATGAGCTTCATAATATTGTTCCACTGCTCGCCATCAAGCCCTGTACTGGCACGAAGGAACTTCAGCGTCTTCGGTGAAAAATTGTCATCGTGAGAACTTGCAGCAGAAGCCTTCGATGACAGCAGAGCACTTACTCCGGACAAGGAAACAAGCAAAGAAAATGTGAGCAGGACGGCCATTAATTTTGTCCTTTTCATAATTGGCTTTTCGTTGAACATACCAGTAGCACCTCCAAAAATAATGGGTTAAAGCGAAACTCCAAACGCAACTTCAAACGAATTTCATCTCCTTTCTTCAAGATCGAAAAATGATGCAATGTTGCTTGATTTGCTGTTGCTCTTCGGCATGCCACCCTGAATATTATGAAGCTATGTCAAAAAGAATTCTTTACTTATTTGTGAAATATGGAAAAAGACGGGAGATAAAAATCCCCCGCCTTCTTCCTTTAAACGTTATTCTTCATTACACTTCCCGCTGGAATATGGTTCTGACAATAGCCCCGTTTCATTTGCAAACACACTGAACCATTAATTCGCTTCCGCCTGTGGAACAACGGCTTGATGCAGTGCGGTGTCGAGCTCCGCTGCATATTGATTGCACTGTTCTTCCGTCCAGCCAAACGCAGAAGCCATGTAGACAATGACCGGCTGCTTCCAATCTCGTACCCACTGTATGTTAAAGAAGAGTGCACCCGTGCGTCGAATGAAGAAGTCCACAGGCTTTAATGTCATTTCTTCTTCCATGGCATATACGAGGGGGACAAGCACTTCTAGCGGAAGACCGCTTTGTTCCGTCTTGCTCCGATAACGATCCGCCAGGTCGAAGATCCTATCCACGTTAGAGCCGTACATACGCGCCCAGCGCTTGGCTAGTGCCCCATCAAGCCCATTTCGTACGCCTTCATTCATTTTGCTTTCCACGAAGCTCGGGAAATCGGCGGAACCGCCTACATGCCCGCCTGATATGGGCATCTGCTTCGTCTTTGCAGCTGTATACGTCATTCCTTCTTCTTGGCTGAGCAGCTTCATGACCAAATCAACGATCATTTCAGCCATTTTTCGATATCCAGTCAGCTTGCCGCCTGCAATCGTAATCAATCCTGATGGAGATTGCCAAATCTCATCTCTGCGGGAAATCTCGGATGCATTTTTTCCTTCTTCATAGATGAGCGGCCTTACCCCCGCCCAGCTCGATTCAACATCGTCTGCGGTAAGCTGAAGCGAAGGGAACATATATTGAATCGCCTTCATGATATAGTCCCGGTCTGCCTTCGTCATGACGGGATGAACCGGGTCTGCCTTATAAAACGTATCCGTTGTGCCTACGTACGTTTTTCCGTCGCGCGGAATTGCGAATACCATTCGGCCGTCCGGCGTATCGAAGTATATCGCTTGCTTGAGCGGAAACTTCGACTGATCGATGACGAGATGCACCCCTTTGGACAGCTGAAGATGCTTGCCTGTCTTAGAATGATCCTTATTGCGAAGCTCATCAACCCAAGGGCCTGCCGCATTGATGATCTTCTTGGCACGGAATTCGAACGCTTCCCCATCCAATTGATCAACCACCCGAACACCTACAATTTTTCCATTTTCATATAAAAATGAATCCACCTTCATATAGTTCAGAGCCATGGCTCCATTCCGAACGGCTTCCTTCATGACTTCAATCGTCAACCGCGCGTCGTCAGTCCGATATTCTACATAATAACCGCCACCCAAGAGCCCTTCCTGCTTCAACAGCGGCTCGCGGCTAAGCGTCTCTTGTTCAGATAGCATGCGGCGTCGCTCGCTGCGCTTAACACCAGCCAGAAAATCGTAAACACGCAACCCGATACCGGTGCTGAATTTGCCGAACGTTCCGCCGCGATGAAGCGGCAGCAGCATCCACTCTGGCGTGGTGACATGCGGTCCGTTTTCATATACAATGGCACGCTCCTTGCCGACTTCAGCTACCGTCTTCACATCAAATTGCTTCAAGTAGCGGAGACCGCCATGCACCAGCTTCGTCGAACGGCTAGACGTCCCTGAGGCGAAGTCCTGCATCTCGAATAATGCAGTTCTTAATCCTCTCGTTGTCGCATCCAACGCAATCCCTGCGCCGGTGATCCCTCCTCCAATAACGATCACGTCAAGCGGCTTCTGTCCCATTGCTTGTACGATAGATTTGCGCTTCATAGCGGAAAAGACAGTTGTCATATGATAACCTCCCTCGTCGTAAAGACGGCATGAAAGTAAGTAATCGCCTATTGCTCACATCGAAAACAAAAAAACCGCAATAACACTTAAGTCATAGACTAAGTGCAATTGCGGTTCTCAATTCTCCAACCGAATTTAAATATTAACTTATTTAAAATTGTAGCATATTCGTGCGCTTATTTAAATACTTTTGTTGCCTCAATGGCTTTGCCCCATCCGGAATACAAGGCATTGCGGCGTTCTTCCGGCATGGACGGTGCAAAGGTACGATCAATGCTCCATTGCGCCGCTATCTCGTCCCGGTCGCTCCAGTATCCCACAGCCAAACCAGCAAGGTATGCCGCGCCAAGTGCCGTTGTTTCAAATACTTGCGGGCATTCCACCGGTACGCCCAGCATGTCGCTCTGGAACTGCATCAGGAAATTGTTTTGAATTGCTCCTCCATCCACACGCAGCTTGGTCAGCTTGATGGATGAGTCGGCCTCCATCGCAGTCAATACGTCCTTCGTTTGATAAGCCAGCGATTCCAATGTCGCGCGAATGAAGTGTTCTTTCGAAGTGCCGCGCGTCAGGCCGAAGATCGCGCCTTTCACCTCGCTGTCCCAGTACGGCGTACCTAATCCGACGAAGGCTGGAACAACGTACACGCCGTCTGTTGACTCCACCTTGCTTGCATACAACTCACTATCCTTGGATTCCTTAATCATGCGCAAGCCGTCGCGAAGCCATTGAACAGCGGAGCCTGCAACGAATACGCTTCCTTCCAGCGCATACTCCACTTTGCCGTCAATGCCCCAAGCGATCGTCGTTAGAAGCCCATGAGAGGACTTCACTGCCTGCTCGCCAGTATTCATCAACATGAAGCAGCCTGTTCCGTACGTATTTTTGGCCATCCCCTGCTGGAAGCATGCTTGCCCGAACAGCGCCGCCTGTTGATCTCCCGCAGCGCCCGCAATCGGAATTTCCTCACCGAAGAAATGGAAGTCTACCGTTTTACCGTATACTTCGGAAGAAGAACGCACCTCTGGAAGCATCTGCTTCGGAATCGTCAGCAGCTCCAGCAATTCATCATCCCACTTCAGCTCATGTATATTGTACATAAGGGTACGGGAAGCGTTGCTATAATCGGTTACATGCACATTACCGCCCGTGAGCTTCCAGATAAGCCATGTATCGATCGTCCCGAACAATAGATCGCCCCGCTCTGCCTTTTCACGCGCACCAGGGACATTATCGAGAATCCATTTGACCTTGGTTCCTGAGAAATAGGAATCGATGAGAAGCCCCGTCTTGGAACGGAACAATTCCCCATAGCCTGCCTCCTGCAATTCATCGCAGATGTACTTCGTTTGTCTTGATTGCCATACGATCGCATTATATACCGGACGGCCGGATTCCTTATCCCACACGACGGTCGTCTCGCGCTGGTTCGTAATACCGATGCCCGCAATTTGTTTCGGCTTCACGCCCGATTCAATGAGGCATGTCGCGATGACAGCCAATATCGTACCCCATATTTCTTGTGCGTTGTGCTCTACCCAACCCGGCTCAGGGAAAATTTGCGTAAATTCCTTTTGGGCAACATGGACAATATGTCCTTCTTTATTGAACAAGATGGCTCTGGAGCTCGTTGTGCCTTGGTCAAGAGATAAGATGTACTTTTCCATATCAAATTCCCCCGTATACAATAGTGAATTCCTATCCGTTGAATCATCAATATTCATTCCATCGTGCTCCATTTAAGAGGATTGAGTGAACATGCACAGCACGGAAAATTGTTGACTATAACCTAAAGGAAGAACTTACCGAACAGCATTTTTTCTAGACAAGAACAACGAAAATACAAGGATAGCAAGTGCGGTACCCGCTACTGCCCATATTACTGTATCTGACTGGCCTAAAAATACGTTTTTATAAAACAGTCCACCGAGCGAACCTCCAAGCACCGGTCCAACGACGGGTATCCAGGCATATTTCCAATTGGAACCTCCCTTTCCTGCGATCGGCAGCAGCATGTGCGCGATTCGCGGCCCCAGGTCGCGTGCCGGGTTGATGGCATATCCTGTTGTTCCTCCCAACGACAACCCTATGCTGACAATAAGAAATCCAACTACCAGTGGATTCAAACCATCCGTGAACTTGTTGGCGCCAATCGCCAAAATACCAAGAACCAAAATGAATGTACCGATCATTTCACTAATTAAGTTGGAGAATGGATGATACACAGCTGGACTTGTCGCAAACACACCCAGCTTCGCACCCTGATCCTCCGTCAGTTTCCAGTGCGGCAAATAATGCAGAAATACAAGAACAGCTCCCACAATAGCGCCAAGCATCTGTGCCGCTATGTACGACGGTACATCAGCCCAAGGGAAATTTCCAATAAAAGCGAGCCCCAATGTAAGTGCCGGGTTGAGATGCGCTCCGCTTATCGAACCTACGGAATACGCCGCAACCGCGACGGCCAAGCCCCATCCCATCGAAATGACGATCCAGCCCGAGTTTGCGGCATACGATTTCTTTAGCGATACCCCTGCACATACTCCCCCGCCGAGTGCAATCAGTATCATGGTTCCAATAAATTCTCCCCAAAACGCCGACATAATGACCCCTCCTGTTGTTCATTTCTGTTCAGAAAACGCAAAAAGATCTACGCTCAAGCACACGTCATATCCTCTGCAAGCAGAGATGACAACGCGTTTGAAAGTAGATCTCCAAGTCTCCGTAACAGTATTAACTTGATTCAAATTTTATTTAAATTTGTAAGCGTTGTCAATTATTTTTTTTTAATTTCTTGTCCATAATTTTGTATTGGAGGTCGTAACTGCCTCTGCACCAGCTTGCAAAGCGAGCTCCACATCTTCATGCGTCGTGATGAAGCCACCAGCCAAAATCGGAAGGCTCGTCCTATCTTTAACTTTGCGAATGACGCTCGGCATGCCGCCAGGCAATACTTCAATGACATCGGGCTGCGTCGTTTGCAGCAGCTTACAGCTTTTCTCCAGCGCACTATTGTCGATAAGGAAGATACGCTGTACAGCCACAACACCTTTTTGCTTCGCTTTTTGAATGACGCTGGATTTTGTCGACATTATCCCATACGGCCGATATTCCTGGCATAGATACTCTGTCGCGTGCGCATCACTTTGAAGTCCTTGGATTAGGTCGATATGCAAAAATAATTTCTTGTTGGCCTGATGTACCATGCTGCAGGCATGCTTAAGCTGAGCGATATGGACATCGAGCAGAACCAAATATTCGTACGGTGACGCTATGGCTCTCTCTAAGTCTTTCATTTGCCTCGATGCAGGTAATATTCGTTGTTCATAAAAATTCATTACACAAACCCCTTTGGTTGAATCGATCTCATGTTATTCCTATGCTGCATTTATTCTAGTCATACCTTCCCAATAGTAAGTATGATTCTTATCATATGCAAGTATTTTCTTGTTCGGGACGGTCACGCATCCACATGAAGGCAAACAAGAAAAGGAAAGGAACCTCTGAATAAGATCAGAGATTCCTTGACAGGTTATATTGCCGACCTCCCGCAGGATAGGCATTAAGCCTGTCCTTGGAGACTCGCGTAATAAGCGCCATGCTGAAGCAAGCTTCGATGCGTTCCTCGCTCCGCAACGACTCCCTCTTTCATGACAAAAATAATATCCGCGTTCTCTACAGTAGACAAGCGGTGGGCGACCATGATGGTCGTGCGGCCCTGCATGAGCTGCTGAAGTGCCTTTTGAACCCAATGCTCCGATTCGGTATCGAGCGCCGACGTCGCTTCGTCCAGCAGCAGGATAGGCGCATTTTTCAGCAAGGCCCGTGCAATCGCAATGCGCTGACGCTGTCCGCCTGATAAGGATGCTCCCCGCTCCCCTACTGTTGTTTGATATTGATCAGGGAGCTCTTGAATAAAATGATGGGCATACGCTGCTTGCGCTGCAGCTACAACTTCCTCGTGAGACGCCTGTGGGTTACCATAACGAATATTGTCTTCGATCGTCCCACTGAACAAAAATGCTTCTTGTGGCACATAGGCAATTAAGCGGCGAACTTCCTCCAGCGTATACTGCCCGAATGATTTGCCTTGAATGAGAACTTCCCCACTGTCAATCGGATAAAAACCGATCAGCAGCTTAATCAGTGTACTTTTCCCGCTCCCGCTAGCACCAACGATGGCTGCCGCTTGTCCCGGGTACACCTGCAAGGACACCTTGCATATGGCCGGTTCCCCGGAAGCATATGAGAATTCGACATCCCTTAGGTCAACCACAGGCTCTGTAATGCCAATTTCACCAATCTCCTCATTCATGTCTGTTATACTAGTCAAGCCTCGTTCAGCAGTTGCAGCTCCATCGGTAGTACTGTTGTGAGCTTCTGCCAAATCAGTCTTGCCGATGCCTGTCTCGGCTGCGCAATTGATCCGTTCCGGCTCCTCCTCTTCTTTCAGCAGCTCTTGAACCCGTTTGGCTCCTGCCAATGAATTTTGGATGAGCGACATGGTAGAACCGACGTTCATGAAGGAGTGAGTCAAATGAATTTGCAGCACAGCCAATGCAGCTACCGCTCCCATCGTAATGTATCCGTAGGAATACAGCAGGCTCCCTATAACAATGATTCCGCAAAACGTAATATAACTGACGAAGTGATTGATCGCCGCGAGCATTCCCTTTTTATGAGCAATCCGGGTTGAAAGATCCGTTACTTCCTCATTGAGACCTTCATACTGCTCATAAATCGGACGAATGCGAAACAGCTTCACCTGTTGGATTCCTCCAAGGAAATCGGAAAACTTTTCTGTCAACTTAGCAGTAATGCTTAAATGACGATCATACAAATTCCGAACCGTATTTACGAATCGCGAACTGATATAGAAGGATAAGAGCAGCACAAGCAAGGAAACGCAGGCAAACTGCCAATGCACGACGAACATCATGATAATTGAGCCCAGACTGATCATGATCTCGAGAAGCATGGCGAACAGAATGCCGCAATATGTGACTTCCAAGGTCGATACATCATTATTCATTCTGGACAGCAGCTCACCGTTGTGGGTTCGTTCCAGCAAAGACACTCGCAGCTTGCACAGCTTCCGGTACAACTGCTCGCGAATATTCGCTAGCGTGAGCTCTACACTGCGATGGAACAAGTAAGTGAACGGCGGAGATATCAAGTTCAATAACAGAATGGAGCCGCCTAAAATGTACAATCCTTGATACATAAGGGAAATGTCTTTTGACTCCGCATAATTCACTAAACTTTGCACCACTAAGCTGAAGGATAGAATAAACAAGGTGTTCACGGCACCGCTCGCAATCATGCCGACATAATAATGCAGCTTGCGCTTTTTATTCATGAAATTCATCATGCCAATTGTTTCTTTCCCGTATGTAATCATGTCAGACAGCTTCACGTGCAGGCCACCTCCTCACGTCCGGAAGGCTCATCAGCAAATTGCCGATGATATAAGCTCGCGTAAGCACCACCCGCAGCCAATAATTCATCATGCGTTCCCGCTTCGGCTATGCTTCCGCCCTCCATTACCCATATTTCATCTGCATGTTGAATGGTGGACAACCGATGCGCAATAACGATTGTCGTTCGGTTTTGCATAAGCGTGTCCAATGCTTGTTGAACTAATAGCTCAGATTCCGTGTCCAAAGCGGATGTCGGTTCGTCGAGCAGCAGTATGGGCGAATTCTTCAAAATCGCACGCGCGATCGTAATTCGCTGCCGTTGGCCTCCCGACAGCAAGCCGCCTCGCTCACCGACCTCTGTCTGGTACCCGTCTGGCAATTCCATAATAAAAGAATGCGCGTAGGCAGCCTTTGCCGCTTCTACAATCTCATCCATTGAAGCATTCAGCCTGCCGTACCCGATATTGTCGGCGATCGTGCCGCTGAATAAGTAGGAATCCTGCGTAACGACAGACAGTTTGGAGCGCAAATCTTCCGGGTTCCAATTGGAAATTGATCGGCCCAAAACATGGATTGCGCCTCCATCAGGCAGCAAAGAGTAAAATCCGCATAAGAGCTTGATTACAGTGCTCTTTCCCCCGCCGCTAGCACCGACAAGCGCCACGGTTTTCCCCTGCTCAACTGTGAAGCTTAAGTTATGAAGCAGTAGCGGAGAATTCGGCGTATAGGCAAAGCTGACCTTTTCAAACACAATCGGACTCATATCCGTGTCGTTGTTGACACAGTCATCACTCACAAAGCCGTTTTGCTCTCCTTGCGGTTCGACAGGCTGGTCGGCCACATCATAAATCCGCTTCAAGGCTCCGCCCATCTCGAACGTATGTGTCACCAGCGTTGGGATGTTCTGCAACGGTTCAAGACAGAGATTGAGCAGGTAAAGAAATGTGATCAGTTCTCCTGTACTGAACAAACCTTGCGAAATCAAGTAGCTGCCATATGAGACCGCAAAGACGACCGGACTCATCATAAGCGTAAACAAGATGGGCGTAATGATGGCTTCCCGTTTGCTGACAGCCAGCTTTTTGATCAGTGTAAGCTGCAGCAGTGATTGATAGGAGCGGAACAATAATCCTTGCAGCAAGTAGCTTTTGACGAGCACCATCCCATTTAGCGTATCCTGCACGATAGCATTCATTTGCCCTGTGCTTGCCTGAGCTTCTTCTGTCAGCTGCTGCAGTTGCTTGCCGATCCATTGGGATACGAATAAGGATACAGGTACAAGCAGTACGCTGAGCAGCACAAGCTCCCACCGGATCCAGAGCAGATAGGCAAAGCAGCCGATAAACAGCAGCGGATGGTAGAACCATTGCGGCAGATCTCGTACCATGAACTGGTTAATCAGTTGCATATCGTTCGTTAAGCGCGACACCATGTCGCCCGAGTGTTGCTTGTCCAGGTAATGGATCGGCAGCTTGCCAATGTGACGCATCATATAATTGCGCACATCTCGCATTGCGCGGGCGCTCCCTTTTTCAATCCCATATACCATCATGAACTTTGCGGGAACTCCCACTGCAATAACGATAAGCACCATATATACCGTGTTGACTACTAACCGCCCATCCCCGTGTTCTGCCTTAGCGGTCAACTGTTGAATCAAGCTGCCCGTCCATATTTCGATCACCGCCGCCGCAATGGCGCATAGCATTCCTGCGATCATCCAGCCCTTGTGGGACTTTGCAAATTGTACTAGCCACCGTACCGACTTCCATAGGGTAAACACCTTTTTTTCTTTTCGCTGAACCACGATACTGTCTCCCCTTTATGTCCCATAGTTGTGGCATGCCGCTCACAAACTGCCATCTTCCCAGCATTTACATAATTCATTTATGAATTGCATTCGCCGTAAAGTTGAGCAGTCTGTGAACACCAAACAGTCTGTACTAACGTCCAACAGAACCAGCCTGTATGCATGCCTTCCTTCATTGGGTGCCAGAAGTCATTTCTCCTAATGGGCAACCAGCGTTTGTTCGACAATATGCCGAATGATCGATTGAATCACGTTAGCATTCATCTCTAGAAACGGCGGCTGGAGCACCTCTTCGTGAATGCCGCGGAGGTTATATTCCACATAGCTGCCGCGGGTTGCCCCCGCCCACGTGGCAAGCTTTTCCCCGTCTGCCCGATTCGCATCGGACGGTTCTGCCATCAGAGCATGGATGTTAGCCCCGATCATGTCGGAATTGACGAGATCGGTTGCGTACGACCAATACGCTCGCATCTTATTTTTAACTTGATCGCGCAGCAGCGGATGATGCACCAGCATTTCCTTAAGCTCCTGCACCCCCTCGATCATCTGATCGATGTCGCTGTCGAATTCATCTACTTCATGCGCCTTCAGCTTCCGCAAGGAATCAAGCATGATCACGTCTGATACCGGATACCCTCTGCGTTCCATTGCCTTCGCAACCTCGAATGTCAAATTACCGCCCAGAGAATAGCCGAGCAGCACGTATGGATGCTGCGATTGTACAGCAATGATTGCATCCACATATCGATCCAGCATGTCTTCTGTACTGTTGGCATCATCAATAAAGTCGATGCCATGCAGGATACAGTGATGATCCAACTGCTTGGCCAATTCCAAATAACTAAGCCCGTAGCCGAGACCTGGAGGGAAGCAGAAGATATGGATTGAGCCGGTTTCGTTCAACTTCATGAAATGGTTGCCCGACTTCACCGCAAGTTCGGATTTCAGCATCTCGTAAGCCATCGCCTCGATTGTCGGTTGCCGGAATACGCTGTGAATCGGAATTTCAATCTGAGTCGCGGTATAGACACGTTCCACCAGTTGCATCAGGCTTAAGGAATGACCGCCGAGCTCAAAGAAATTATCCTTTACGCCAATCTGTCCGAGTCCCAGCACCTCCTGCCAAATTTGAGCGAGCTGCACCTCCAGCGGCGTACGCGGAGCCACGAATTCTGAAGCAGCCTGCACGTGCAATTCAGGTGTTGGAAGCGCCTTGCGGTTAACTTTTCCGTTCGATGACAGCGGGAGCTTGTCGAGCTGTACGAAGTAAGAAGGAATCATATATCCCGGAAGCTGCTGCGCAAGTGCACTTCGCAGTTCTCCGGCTGTAATCGGCCGAACTGCGACATAGTAAGCGCACAGCCGCTTCTGCCCGACTTCTTCCTCCTTGACGATGACTACAGCCTCTTGGATGGCCTCAAGCTCCAATAAGTGAGCCTCGACTTCGCCAAGCTCAATTCGATAACCGCGAATCTTCACCTGATCATCTATTCGTCCTACATATTCAATGCTTCCATCGGGAAGCCATCTAGCCAAATCCCCTGTCCGGTACATGCGATCACCCGGAACGAATGGGTTATTCACAAATTTGGCTGCCGTCAAATCCGGGCGGTTCAAATATCCCACTGCGACGCCATCACCCGCTACGCATAACTCTCCAGCTACACCGATCGGCTGCAAAGCATTGTCTTGGCTCAAAATGTAGACCGCCGTATTGCCAATCGGCCGGCCAATCGGTATGGTGACGGCATCATCTGCCACTTCATTTACATCGTAGCAAGTCGCAAACACAGTGCTCTCCGTCGGACCATATACATTTTTGATCTTGCCTGGCCCTAAATGCTTGAGCGCCTTACGCACGTGGCTAATGGATGCACGCTCCCCGCCGAACAGGATCGCACGCATATGACGCAGGCTATCCGCCTTCATGTCGACGAGCAAATTGAAATAGGAGGTGGTAATGAACATGATCGAGATTTGTTCGCGTTCGATGGCGTCTGCCAATCGTCCTGCATCGAGCACTACTTCGCGTGAAATCAGGACAAGCTTCGCTCCATTCAGGAGCGCGCCAAATATGTCAAAGGTCGAACCGTCAAATGCATAGCTGGATAATTGCAGCACCGTGTCCCGTTGATCGATCTCGATATAATTCGTATCCCGAACAACTCTGACAATGTTGCGGTGGGTCGTTAAATTCCCCTTCGGCATGCCAGTCGTTCCTGATGTATAAATGACATAGGCAAGATCGGATGCTCCATTGTTCTGCTCCAGATTCGTGCCATCGGCATGATAGGAAGTCTCATCATCAACAACGACAACCGTGCACTCTGAAGGTATATGGTTCGATTGCAAGTGCTGATGAACGACCAGAAGAGATGCTTTCGAGTCTTCGATCATATAGCGGATGCGCTCCTCCGGATAGTCCGGATCAATCGGCACGTAAGCACCGCCTGCCTTCAGGATCGCCATAATGGCAATGATCATCTCTGGCGAACGATCCGTCATCACACCAACAAAGCGTCCGGCTTTTATCCCCTTGCCTCGCAGGGTTCTCGCCAAGCGATTCGCGCGCTCATTCAGTTCACGGTATGTAAGCTGTGCTTCCCCAAACTGAATGGCAATCGCATTCGGCCATTTTTCTGCTTGCTCTTCGAACAAGTGCTGAATTGTTTTCTCGCGTGGATAGTTCGTTGTTGTATCATTAAATGCCAGCCGCACCTTTTCTTCTTCCAGTTGGCTCATCATGTTCAAGGATGAAAGCTTCGCGTTCGGCTCAGCGATAATCGCATTGATCAATTGAACGAAGTGCTCTCCCATCCGTTCGACTGTTTCCTGCGTATACAAAGAGGTCGCATAACTTAGACCGCATTGAATTCCCTCTTCGTTTTCCTCAGCATGGAAGGTCAAGTCGAATTTCGCGACAGCATGGCTGTGCGGATACGGACTCATCTGGAGGCTTTCGATATGGATATCGCCCTGCTGAGCGTGCTCCAAGCTGAATATCGTATCAAATACCGGATTTCGGCTCATATCCCGCGACGTTTGTACCTTTTCTACCAGCGATTCGAACGGATATTCCTGATTTTCGAATGCGGCAAGCGTCGTATCCTTCACCTCTGCCAACAGATCCGAAAATGACTTTTCACCGGTCGGATAATTGCGAATAGCAAGCGTATTGACGAACATACCGATAAGTGGCTCCAGATCTGTATGATTGCGTCCGGCAATCGGCGTACCAACAATGATGTCTTCCTGAGACGTGTATTTATGCAGAAGCACCGTATAAGCAGAGAGCAGCACCATATATAAGGTTGCTCCATGATTTGCCGCTACCCGTTGCAACTGCTCGGTTTGCTCGTTGCTCAACGCGAACAAGGCTACGCCGCCTTCGAACTGCTGAACCGCTGGTCTCACGTAATCGGTTGGCATTTCCAGCGTCGGAATTTCCCCAGCCAATTGCTTCATCCAATAGGACTCCTGATGTGCGAGCCTGTCTGCATATTCAGCGGATTGCTGCCATGCCGCATAATCCTTGTATTGAATGCGCAGCGTCGGCAATTGCTCACCCATGTACAGCTGGACAAATTCATTTACCAGATTGCCCATCGTTACGCCATCGGAAATAATATGATGCATATCGAACATCAGGATATGGCGATCATGTCCGGTTTCAATCAATCCGACCCGCAGCAGCGGCGCTTCATTAAGCAGGAAAGGTCGAACGAACTGACTGATCATTACCTCAGCCTCGTCTTCTTCCGCACGGTGATATTCGATTGCGAAGTCCACTTGCTGATGAATGCACTGTACGGGTTCACCGCGAACCGTTACGAAGCTTGTTCGCAGTGATTCATGCCGATCAATCAGCTTACAGAAGGCGGATTCGAACCGTTCTCGATCCAACGCACCTTCAAGCATCAGGATTCCAGGCATATTATAGCTAAGCTCAGCCCCGGCCAATTGGCTTATAATGAACAACCGCTTCTGTGCAAAGGACAATGGATAATATTCTCTCGTCTCAGCGACAGGGATCTCCATATATTGTTCTTTCTTCGTTTCCGTTATGGCCTTAGCCATCTCCTCGATCGTCGGATGACGGAATACCCCCCGCAGCGGGAAGTTGACGTTCAGCTCCTTGTACAGTCTGCTTACGAGCGTTGTCGCTCGCAGCGAATGACCGCCAAGCTCGAAGAAGTTGTCCTTCACGCCTACGCTTGTCAACCCCAATACGTCCTGCCAAATGCAAGCAAGCTTCGTCTCTGTTTCTGTGCGCGGCGCAACGTATTCGGTGCCAGTTTCGATGCCGCCCTCAGGTTTCGGCAGTGCTCGCCGGTCGATCTTCCCGTTCGGTGTCAGCGGCAGCCGCTCTAGCTGTATAAAATAGGACGGGATCATATAACCCGGCAACTCCTGCGACATTGCCGCTCGCAGCTCGCCCGCCGTGAACGGACGCTCCGCCGTGAAATACGCGCACAACTGCTTCTGGCCTGCGTGATCCTCCAGTGCCATTACTGTCGCCTCTTGTACCGCCGGCACATGCAGCAGCTGCGATTCCACCTCACCAAGCTCGATGCGGAAGCCCCGGATTTTCACTTGATGGTCGCTTCGGCCTACATACTCGATGCTGCCGTCCGGCAGCCAGCGTGCCACGTCTCCTGTCTTATACAACCGCTCACCCGGTACGAACGGGTTATCAAGGAACTTCTCCTCTGTCAAATCCGCTCTTCCCCAATATCCGCGACCAACACATGCGCCTGATGCGTACAACTCGCCCTTCACACCTATCGGCTGCAGCTCGAAGCTGTCGTTCACAATGTAGATGCTTGAATTCGCGATCGGCTTGCCGATTGGCGGCAGACCGGCCTCGATGGCATCCGGCGTCATGGTATGGGTCGTCACGACGTGAGTCTCCGAAGGTCCGTAATGGTTGTGCAGGCAAATGCCGAGACGCTTCAGGCAGGCTTGCACCTGCGGCGTGACGACAAGCTGCTCGCCCGCTGTAATGATATGGCGAACACAGCGCGGGAACGCTTCGGCCCACTCCGGCTCAGCGAAGATGAATTTCAGGAACGCCACCGGAATAAAGAGTACGTCAATTTCATTCTTTTCGATTTCTTGGAACAAGCGTACCGGATCCTTGCGCATTTCATTGTCAACCATATACAGACTTCCGCCGAACAGCAGGGCAGAGAACATTTCCTGATAGCATACGTCGAAGCTGCCTGACGCATATTGCAAAATCCGCGAAGGCATCGGAATATTCGTGCCCTTTTGCTGATAATGCAGCAGATTGACCATGTTGCGATGCTCCAACATAACCCCTTTCGGATTGCCGGTCGTTCCCGACGTGTAGATGATATAGAGCAGATCAGACGGTTTATTGCCGTTCGGGACATTTTCACCGCTGCCTGCATACAGCGATTCATCGCGTACATCCAACTGACGAATCTCGTCCGGAATGATGCCCGGAAGCGCCGATTGGGCCAGCACCAGCTTGGCGCCGCTGTCCGCCAACATATAGCGAATACGCGTCTCTGGATATTCCGGATCGATTGGCACGAACGTGCCGGATGCCTTGAGCACTGCTAGTACGGCGACAACCGTCTCCAGCGTACGTTCGACAATGATGCCGACAGGCTGCTCAGCAGTTACGCCATGCTCCCTCAGCTTCCAGGCAAGCTGGTTCGCCTTCCGGTTCAGTTCCGTGTAGGTCAACTGCTTGCTGCCGCAGACAACAGCTATGGAATCCGGTGTCTGCTCCGCCTGTTCCGCGAATAGCTCGTGAATGGTTTTATCGTTCGGAACCACCATTGTTGAATGATTGAATTCATTTTTCAACTGATTCTTCTCTTCGTTTGTTACCATTTTCAGCGACGAAATAGTAGTTTGCGGTTCGCAGCTCATGCTCTCCACAACTTGCAGGAAGTGGCGGCACAGCCTTGCGATTGTTGTCTGGCTATATAAAGCAGTTGCATATTCCATGGTGCAATATAGTCCATCGCCGTCTTCCGTTACGGTCAGGTTCAAGTCGAACTTGGCCATGCCATATTCAGTGCCAAATGGCTTCACATACAGACCGTCGAGATCAAATTCCCGATGCTCTGTATTTTCTAGAGCAAACATGGTATCGAATACCGGATGGCGGCTCAGGTCTCTTGATATTTGCACGTTCTCCACAAGTTCCTCAAACGGATAGTCCTGATGCTCGAACGCTCCCAGCGTCGTTTCCTTGACTTCCTCTAAATACTCCAGCACGGACTTGGTTCCTGCAGGATAATTGCGGATTGCAAGCGTATTGACGAACATGCCGATAAGTGGCTGTACGTCGTCATGCGTACGTCCTGCAATCGGTGTCCCTACAATGATGTCATCCTGTCCCGAATACTTATGGAGCACGATCGTATAGGCTGCCAGCAGCACCATGTATAAGGTGGTTCTCGTTTCTGCAGCTAATTCTCTCAGAGCGCGACTCTTCTCTGAATCGATAGAGAATTCGAACAATGCACCTTCATGACTTTGGACAGCAGGCCGCACATAGTCGGTTGGCAATTCAAGCACCGGCATCTGTCCTCCCATCTGCTGCAACCAATACGCTTCCTGGCGCTTGAGCTGTGCGATTTGCGCTTCGGAACGCTGCCACGCGGAAAAATCCTTGTATTGAATGCGAAGCGGTTCAAGCTCGCTGCCGCTGTAAAGACGAGTAAATTCCTCAATCATTATGCCAATCGATGTACCGTCCGAAATAATATGGTGCATATCGAACAGCAGAATGTGGCGTTCTGGTGTCAATTCTATCAATCCGGCCCTGAACAGCGGCGGCTTCGATAAATCAAAAGCGCGAATGAACTGCCGGACTTTCTCTTCAGCTTCCGCCCCTTCTGCGGCCGTCATCTCTTCCACTGCGAAGTCAACCTTAGCGTAAATTCGCTGAACAGGCTCGCCGTTCACCATGTCAAAGCCTGTACGAAGTGTCTCGTGCCGAGCGATGAGCTTCTCGAATGCATGATGCAATCGCTTGCGGTCGAGCTTGCCTTCCAACAGCAGGGCCCCCGGCATATTATAACTCTGCTCCGCTCCTTCCAGCTGATGCAAAATAAACAAACGCTTCTGCACGGAAGATACTGGATAAACATCCCTCTCCTCGATTGTCGGGATAGGTTCATAGGTGCGTCCTTCCGCATCATCCATAAGAGCTGCCATCGCTTCGAGAGTAGGATAGCGGAACACGTCGCGAAGGGATAGATTGATTTGCTCTTCCTTGTGCAGCTTGCTTACCAGCGTTGTCGCCCGCAGCGAATGTCCGCCAAGCTCAAAGAAATTATCTTTTGCGCCAATCTGAGCTAAGCCGAGCACTTCCTGCCAGACGCGGGCAAGCCGGATTTCCTGTTCCGTTCTTGGCGCCACATATTCCGTCTCCGACTGAATATGCTCCTCCGGCTCAGGCAGTGCACGGCGATCCACCTTGCCGTTCGTTGTCAGAGGCATCTTGTCAAGCTGGATAAAGTAAGCAGGAATCATGTACCCTGGCAGTTCCTTTGCCAGCATTGCCCGCAGCTCGCCAGCAGGAAGCACGCGATCCGCTACGTAATATGCGCATAGCTGCTTCTCCCCGTCTTCACGGCCTCGCACGACAATCATTGTTTTCTGAACCGCTTCCGCTTTAAGTATCTGCGCTTCCACTTCCCCAATTTCAATGCGATGGCCTCTGATTTTGACCTGATCATCGACCCGTCCTACATATTCAATCGTTCCATCAGGCAGCCATCTTGCCAAATCTCCGGTACGATACATGCGCTCTCCCGGTACGAACGGGTTATCGATGAACTTCTGTGCAGTCAGCTCCGGACGGTTCAAATACCCGCGAACCAGTCCTTCTCCTCCAACGCACAGCTCGCCGGCAACGCCAATCGGCTGCAGATCATTCCGTTCATTCACGATATAGATGGCGGTGTTGCTGATCGTACGCCCGATCGGAACACTGACCGCGTGCTCCGGAACCTCGATCACATCGTGCCATGTCGCGTAAATTGTGCTCTCGGACGGACCGTACATATTCTTCAGCCTTCCGGGGCCCGTATGTTCGAGCGCTTTGCGCACGTGTGCGACAGAAGCGCGCTCGCCTCCGAACAAAATTGCGCGAATATTACGCAGGCAGGATGCGTTCACATCCACAAGAACATTAAAATAAGCGGTCGTAATGAGCATGACTGACACTTGCTCGGATTTGATCAGCTCCGCCAGTTTCTGCGTATCAAGCAATGTATGCTGCGGCACAAGAACGAGATGGGCTCCATTGGTCAACGCCCCGAATATATCGAACGCGGAGCCGTCGAAGGAATAACTTGACAATTGCAGCACTCGATCCTGCTCAGTGACCTCAATATAGTTGGTCTGCTTTACGATGCGTACGATATTGCGATGCGTCGTCAGGTTTCCTTTCGGCTTGCCGGTTGTTCCAGAGGTATAGATAACACAGGCAAGATCCGTAGCTCCATTGACCGGAACCAGGTTCGTACCATCGGAATGATAAGATTGTTCCTCATCAAGGTAAAGAACACTCGCACTCGTATTCGGCACACGATTCTGCAATTGCTGCTGCACCAAAATGACGCGCGCTTCCGAATCCTCCAGCATATAACGGATTCGTTCCTCCGGATATTCCGGATCAATAGCGACATATCCTCCCCCTGCTTTTAGGACAGCAAGCATTCCGACGATCATGTCTATTGATCTCACTGCCATAAGCCCGACAAGTTCGTCAGTCTGCACACCTTCTGCTTGCAGTGTTCTCGCAAGGCGATTGGCGCGTTCATTCAACTCTCGGTATGTCAATCTTGTGTCATCATAAGAGACTGCAATGGCATCTGGCTGCTTCTCCGCCTGCTCCTCAATAAGCTGATGTAGTGTCGCCTGTCGAGGAAAATCGGTCCATACATCGTTGAATTCGTGCAGCAAACGATGCTTTTCTTCTTCAGACAACAACTTGGCATTACTGATAGGCTGATCAGGTTGAAACAGTAGAAAATGAAGCAATCGGAAAAAATGTTCAAACAATGCAGTGATATAAGAAGCATCATAGCGGCATTCGTCATATAGCACCTCCAGTTGGAGGCCAGCGTCCTTCACATCGAACCGGAATATAACGTCAGAGCTGATGCTTTGCTCGATGGAAGCGATATGTATAGCTGAATAAGAAACTACTGTATTCATAATCGGAAGTCCGTTCGAATCTTGCTGCAGGTTCAAATTGTGCACCATTTTTCGAAACGGAATATCTCGGTGCTCCAACGCTCCTCCGATCGCTGTCTTGATTGTTCCCAATATGGAACGGAAATTGCTGCCAAGCATGACATTTGCCTTGATAACAAGAACGTCATGAACGGAAGGATCGTCTTCAGATGAATCGATCGTAGGCATGCCTAGAAGTATATTTTCGCGGTTTGTATATTTATGAAGCAAGCAAGATACGCCTGCTAGTGCAATCATATAAAGGGCGATATCCGAGCCATTCGCTAGAGAACGCATTCTGTCCGACAGTTCTGCTGGGAGCAGACGTGCGATGGAAGCTTTGACGGCTTTCCTATCTACGCTCGCTTCTCTTCCCGAGGTGCTGCAATATGGCAAAATGCTCATGCTGTCATCTGAATCAAACATCCCATTCCAATAGGCTTCTTCCTTTTCAAATACCGACTTCATTTGTGAACCTCCCTGCCTTAACGGATGTATGGAATAGGGGAGCACGTATTATGATCAGCACGCACTCCCGCATTATGCAGTTCAAAGCCCAACATCTTACCAGTCGAAAAGCAAATTGTCGTGACGAAAAATTTGGCCAGCGACTCGTGCAGCGTTTCGGCACCCAATTGCCGAAACGCTTAGCACAAGCACTGCTATTGTCCATAGATACGGTAAGGCGCTGCCACCTTACCGTTATACCTATTGCGAACACGCCTAGAACGCGAACTCGATCGAATCGATCTTGCTCTTCTCCTTCGTGCTCTGTCCACTGATTGAAATATCCTGAATTCGAATATGAGGCTTGTCGCATACTTGCGACAGCACGGACAGGTAATCCCGCATCATTCTGTGGATACCCGCTGCTTTGAACAGCTTGGAGGCATACAGGAATCCGCCCTTAATCGCATCATTTTCTTCGGACATGGACAGGGTCAGGTCAAATTTCGCGCTCACCGAATCATCTGCCGTATATGGAGATATCGTTATATCGCCAATTCCGATTCCCCGCTCTTCCGTATTCTGCAGGACGAACACCGTATCAAAGAGTGGATTACGGCTCGGTTCCCATTGCAGATGCAGACGATCTACCAATTCCTCGAACGGATAATCCTGATGCTCAAACGCTCCTAATGTCGTCTCCTTCACCTCAGCAAGGAAGGATTGGAACGTTTTATTGCCTAACGGACGATTACGAATGGCAAGTGTATTGACGAACATTCCGATAAGCGGCTCCAAATCGGCATGACTGCGTCCAGCAACCGGAGTTCCGACAATAATATCGTCCTGTCCACTGTATTTCGCCAATAGTATCTGATAGGCGGACAACAAAACCATATATAGCGTGCACTCATGATTCGAAGCAAGCTGGTTCAACTGACGGGTCACGACCGGATTGATTTCAAATTCGATTTGCTCGCCTTCAAAGCTGCGAACCGTCGGCCTGTCGTAATCCATTGGCAATTCTGCATCCGGCAACGTTCCACCTAGCATGCTTAGCCAGTAGTCTTCCTGCCGCTTGAACCGTTCGAGATTCGCTTCTGACTGCTGCCATACTGCATAATCCTTATATTGAATACGTAACGGCGGCCGTTCCTCATTCGCGTACAACCGAGTGAATTCATCAACCAAATTGCTCATCGAAACGCCATCCGAAATGATATGGTGCATATCAAACACCAGTATGCGACGCTCATGGCTTACTTCGAACAATCCGACCCGCAATAATGGCGGTTTTTCCAAGTCGAACGGACGAATGAATTGTCCGATTAAGTCAGGAATTTCATCCTCAGAGGCCTGTCTGTGCTCGATGGAAAATTCCGTATTGCGGTGAATCCGCTGCATCGGCTCGCCATCTACCATTTCAAAGCCTGTACGGAGTGTCTCGTGTCGAGCGATGAGCTTCAGGAAGGCCGTCTGGAATTGTTCCTGATTCAGCTCTCCTTCAAGCAGCAGCATGCCTGGCATATTGTAGCTAAGCTCGCTTCCTTCCATTTGGCTCATAATATAAAGCCGCAGCTGGGCCGAAGATAACGGATAGTATTCTTGCTCCTCGGCGTTCGGAATCGCTACATATAGTTCCGTATCCATGAGCGAGATCGCCTTGGCCATCTCCTCGATCGTCGGATGACGGAATACCCCCCGCAGCGGGAAGTTGACGTTCAGCTCCTTATACAGTCTGCTTACGAGCGTTGTCGCTCGCAGCGAATGACCGCCAAGCTCGAAGAAGTTGTCCTTCACGCCTACGCTTGTCAACCCCAATACGTCCTGCCAAATGCAAGCAAGCTTCGTCTCTGTCTCTGTGCGCGGCGCAACGTATTCGGCCCCAGTTTCGATGCCGCCCTCAGGCTTCGGCAGTGCTCGCCGGTCGATCTTTCCGTTCGGTGTCAGCGGCAGCCGCTCTAGCTGTACAAAATAGGACGGGATCATATAACCCGGCAACTCCTGCGACATTGCCGCTCGCAGCTCGCCCGCCGTTAACGGACGCTCCGCCGTGAAATACGCACACAACTGCTTCTGGCCTGCGTGATCCTCCAGTGCCATTACTGTCGCCTCTTGTACCGCCGGCACATGCAGCAGCTGCGATTCCACCTCACCAAGCTCGATGCGGAAGCCCCGGATTTTCACTTGATGGTCGCTTCGGCCTACATACTCGATGCTGCCGTCCGGCAGCCAGCGTGCCACGTCTCCGGTCTTATACAACCGCTCACCCGGTACGAACGGGTTATCAAGGAACTTCTCCTCAGTCAAATCCGCTCTTCCCCAATATCCGCGACCAACACATGCGCCTGATGCGTACAACTCGCCCTTCACACCTATCGGCTGCAGCTCGAAGCTGTCGTTCACAATGTAGATGCTTGAATTCGCGATCGGCTTGCCGATTGGCGGCAGACCGGCCTCGATGGCATCCGGCGTCATGGTATGGGTCGTCACGACGTGAGTCTCCGAAGGTCCGTAATGGTTGTGCAGGCAAATGCCGAGACGCTTCAGGCAGGCTTGCACCTGCGGCGTGACGACAAGCTGCTCGCCCGCTGTAATGATATGGCGAACACAGCGCGGGAACGCTTCGGCCCACTCCGGCTCAGCGAAGATGAATTTCAGGAACGCCACCGGAATAAAGAGTACGTCAATTTCATTCTTTTCGATTTCTTGGAACAAGCGTACCGGATCCTTGCGCATTTCATTGTCAACCATATACAGACTTCCGCCGAACAGCAGGGCAGAGAACATTTCCTGATAGCATACGTCGAAGCTGCCTGACGCATATTGCAAAATCCGCGAAGGCATCGGAATATTCGTGCCCTTTTGCTGATAATGCAGCAGATTGACCATGTTGCGATGCTCCAACATAACCCCTTTCGGATTGCCGGTCGTTCCCGACGTGTAGATGATATAGAGCAGATCAGACGGTTTATTGCCGTTCGGGACATTTTCACCGCTGCCTGCATACAGCGATTCATCGCGTACATCCAACTGACGAATCTCGTCCGGAATGATGCCCGGAAGCGCCGATTGGGCCAGCACCAGCTTGGCGCCGCTGTCCGCCAACATATAGCGAATACGCGTCTCTGGATATTCCGGATCGATTGGCACGAACGTGCCGGATGCCTTGAGCACTGCTAGTACGGCGACAACCGTCTCCAGCGTACGTTCGACAATGATGCCGACAGGCTGCTCAGCAGTTACGCCATGCTCCCTCAGCTTCCAGGCAAGCTGGTTCGCCTTCCGGTTCAGTTCCCCGTAGGTCAACTGCTTGCTGCCGCAGACAACAGCTATGGAATCCGGCGTCTGCTCCGCCTGTTCCGCGAACAGCTCGTGAATAGTTTTGTCGTTCGGAACCACCATTGCAGTGTTGTTAAATCCATTTTGCAACTGGCTCTCTTCCTCAACGGTTACCATCTTCAATTCAGACAGGCTTGCTTGAGGATTATTCATCACAGCAGTAACCAATTGCTCGAAATGACTTGCCATTCGCTCAATCGTGCTCGGCTTGAACAAATCTGTCGCGAATTCAATGCTGCATACGATTTCAGTACCATCCTCTTCGGCTTGGAAGGTCAAATCGAATTTGGATACGGTATGCTCATTTTGGGCCTGCTGGAGTCGCACTCCGTCAATGCTCATTTCACCTTGTTCCGCATTTTGCAAAATAAACATCGTATCGAATACCGGATTACGGCTCATGTCGCGCATCACTTGCACTCGCTCGACGATTTCCTCAAACGGATAGTTCTGATTCTCGAATGCACCCAGCGTCGTTTCTTTTATTTCGCCCAAATAAGTCAGGAATGGCTTGCTCGCAGCCGGATAACTGCGTATTGCCAGCGTGTTGACGAACATGCCGATCAGTGGCTGTAAGTCTCCATGGTTGCGTCCTGCAATTGGCGTTCCGACAATAATGTCTTCCTGTGCGGAATACTTGTGTAGCATTGTCATGTACAGGGCCAAAAGCACCATATACATTGTCGTTCCGCTGTCCTTTGCAATTTGCCGCAAGCCAGCGCTCTTCACTGGATCAAGGGCAAACTGCAGCAAACTACCGCGGAAGCTTTGCGTAGTTGGACGAACAAAATCCGTCGGCAATTCCAACACCGGAAGCTCTCCGCCCAATACTTTCTGCCAATAAGCCTCCTGTTGTGTCAATGCTGCTTGCTGGGCCTCCGATTGCTGCCACACCGCATAATCCTTATATTGAATCCGTAGAGGCGGAAGCTCCTCTCCGTCGTACAAGCGAACAAACTCATTGATAAGAATGCCCATCGACGTTCCGTCTGAAATGATATGGTGCATATCGAACATAAGCGTAAAGCGTTCCGCTGACAATTCGATTACCCCGATGCGCAGCAGCGGCGGCTTTTCCAATTGGAAGGCACGCACAAATTGCTGCATATATTTCGGCGCATCTTCCTCGTTAGCGTGAATATGCTCAATTGCGAAATCTGCTTCTGGGTGAATGCGCTGCACAGGCTGACCGTTCACAATTTCAAAGCCGGTCCGCAACGTCTCATGGCGTGCAATCAGCTTCTTAAAAGCAGATTCCAATCGCCCAATATCTAAAGTCCCTTCAAGCAGCAACATGTTCGGCATATTGTAGCTCAGTTCGGCTCCTTCGAGCTGATGTAGAATATACAGGCGCTTTTGAGCTGATGACACTGGATAATGCATGCTTGAAGCTGCTTCCGGTATGTGAACATGACGGCTTCCCTCTGCACTGCTGAGCCGGTTCGCCATCTCTTCGAGTGTAGGATATTGGAACACGTCTTTTAGCGGTAGTTCGATGTTAAGTTCCTGATGCAGTCGGTTCACCAGTATCGTCGCCTTCAGAGAATGTCCTCCTACTTCGAAGAAATGATCCGTGACACTGACGCTGCCTAAGCCAAGCACATCCTGCCAGATGCCTGCAAGCTGTACTTCGAGCGGCGTCCGTGGCGCAATGCGTTCACCGTCGTTCCGATTATCCTCCGGAGCTGGCAGTGCCTTGCGATCTACCTTGCCGTTCGGCGTAAGCGGAAGCTGATCCATCTGGATGAAATGCGATGGTAGCATATAGCTCGGCAGAACTTGCCCCATAGCATTTCTGATCCCATTGGCTTCTAATGAGCGCTTTGCTACATAGTAGGCGCACAGCTGCTTCTCGCCAGCATCGGTATCGCGTGCAACAACGATTCCTTCCTGAACATCATCCAGCTTCAGCAATTGCGCCTCGATTTCGCCAAGCTCAATTCGATACCCGCGAATTTTCACCTGTTGGTCGATACGTCCTACATATTCAATGGATCCGTCAGGCAGCCATTTCGCCAAGTCTCCGGTCCGATACATCCGTTCTCCCGGAACGAATGGGGAATCAACGAATTTTTCTGCTGTTAACTCAGGCCGGTTCAAGTAACCTCTTGCGAGTCCGTCACCCGCAACGCATAACTCCCCTGCAACGCCTACCGGCTGCAGCTTATTGATCGCATCGACGATATATATCGACGTATTGCTGATCGGTTGTCCAATCGGAATGGTGACGGCGGTTTCTGCAACTTCGTTCACATTATGGCAGGTGGCAAACACCGTGCTCTCCGTTGGCCCGTATACATGTTTAAGCTTGCCTGGCCCGACTTCTCTAAGCGCTTTGCGCACATGGCTGACGGATACCCGCTCGCCCCCGAACAAAATGGCCCGGACATTGCGCAGACATGCAGCTTGAACATCAACCAGCACGTTGAAGTACGCCGTCGTAATGAACATGACCGAAATGCTCTCTTTTACGATCATCTCAGCCAACTGTCGAACTTCCAGTAGTGTCTCTTGTGGAACGAGAACGAGCTTGGCTCCATTCAACAGAGCTCCGTATATATCGAATGTCGATCCATCAAAGGCGTAGCTCGACAATTGGAGCACGTTATCGCGATCCGTTATTCCGATATACGCAGCGCCCCTCACTACACGCACAATATTTCGATGCGTCGTCAGATTGCCCTTCGGCTTGCCTGTCGTACCGGACGTATAGATTACGTACGCCAAATCCTCTGCGCTGCCGTCCAATTCAAGATTTGAACCGTCGTTATCGTAGAATCGCTCATCGTCTACAGCTATAATTGCATTCAGATACAGATCTGGTAGTTTCGCTGTCAAGCGCTGCTGTGTCAATATAATGCGTGCCCCGGAATCCTTGAGCATGTACCGAATCCGATCTTCCGGGTATTCCGGATCAATCGGCACATATCCGCCCCCTGCCTTCAAGATCGCCAGTATGCCTACGATCATATCCAGCGAGCGCTCGACCATGAATCCTACCAGCTTATCCGTTCCAACTCCTTGAGCACGCAGCGTACGTGCCAAACGGTTCGCCTGCTCATTCAGTTCGTGATATGTCAACTGAGCCGTGCCAAAGGATACAGCAATTGAATCTGGGATTCGCTTCGCCTGCTGCTCAAATAAATGGTGCAGTGTCATATCTCTCGGATATTCCGCAATCGTGTCGTTAAAGCTATGAATCATTTCTAATTTTTCGGCTTCTGTCGCCAGTTCCAGCTCCTCTATTGCAACTCGAGGATTGGCGGAAACTTGCTCAAGCACATGCATCAGGTGACCCATCAATCGCTCCATATCGGCTCGCTTGAATCGGTTGGCGTTGTAATCAAATCGAATGGAAAGCTGCTCTCCCGGAACGACAATCAAGTTGAAATCGTAATTAGTTTGCTCCTCTACCGCTACATCCGTGATCGATGGCAATCCTTGTTCGTCGACGCCCGCCTGCTCCAGCCGCTCGTCCATCGGGTAGTTCTCGAACACCATGATTTGTCTGATCGCATTTTGCTTTAACGCGGTGCGGGACTGGATTTCGTATAGCGGATAGTAATCGAATTTCCCTGATTCCAGCGCTTGCTCTTGCAGTTGCTCCATCACTTCGGCAAAGCTGATGCTTGCCTCACAATTGACGCGGATCGGAATCGTATTGATAAACAGGCCAATCATCGTTTCGATGCCTGGAACTTCCGCCGGTCTGCCGGACACCACACTGCCAAAGACGACATCATTTGTGCCGTTGTACTTTTGCAAAATGACGCCCCACACTGCTTGCAGCAAGGTGTTGAGCGTAACCTGATGCTGTCTCGCGGCTCGGCTGATCGAAGCGCTAAGATGAGCATCCAATTCACGGCTCAATTTCTCAGCCTTGTACGATTCGCTGTCTCCTGCAGATGATTCCTGTGGGATTACCGTAACTTGATCGTAATCAGCCAAATATGCGGACCAGTATGACCCCGCCGCTTCTTGATCCTGATTTTCCAGCCATTCAATGTACTGGCTGTACGCGGGCACTGCCGTCGAATCTGGTGACTGCTGATTCAATAAGGCCGAATACGTATCGAACAGCTCTTGCATCAATTGCGGCAAGCACCAGCCGTCCATCAGAATATGGTGTGAGCTCCACAGTACCCGGTATGTCAATTCGCCCGTCTGAATGACGGACACGCGCATAAGCTCATCGTGCGCTAGATCGAATCCTCGCAGTTGATCATTGCCTGCTGTCTCCTTGATATAGGCTTGTTGTTCCTCTTTATGAAGACTGCGCACGTCAATGAATGAGTATCCAATCGATTTATGCCGGAACACAACTTGTACCGGTTCCCCTTGCGGCCCGCTGATGAAGTTCGTACGCAGCACGGCATGCCGTTTGGCCAATTCGTTCAGGCTGCGGGAGAAGAGTTCTCCATCAAGCTTGCCTTCGAGGGTAAACAGCGTTTGTTCATGATACGCTCCTGTCTGACCGTTCATAGCGCTGTGGAACCACATTCCCTTTTGCATCGGTGTTAGTGCATATACATTTTCAATCTCGCCGATATGCTGCATCTGAGTCACAAGCTGATCGAGCCAATCTACGCTCAGCCCCTTGAATAGAACATCGCTTGGCGTCAATTGCGGCCGTTGCTGCGCTGTACAATGAGAGATAATTTCCTTAAGAGACGCTTTAAGCCGTTCTCCCAATTCCTCCATCGTCTCTTTGCGGAATTCCTTGGCGCTGTAGCTCAAATCGAGTGTTAACAGTCCGTCGGCAATCACGCCGTTAATATCCAGTGAATACTTGCGCTCCTGCTCATCGCTGATGTCTGAGCCGCTTGCATACGGAGATACGCTTAGCTCGTTATTGCTTAAATCCTGATCAAACTGCCCCAGGTAGTTGAAGCGAATTTGCGGTGTAGGCGCCTGAGACCAGGCTTGCTTGCCTGAATCGGTCAAATATCGGGATAAGCCGTAACCGATGCCTTTGTTCGGAATGAGGCGCAAGTCCTCTTTTACTTTTTTGATTTGGGAAGCAAGGCTGCTGCCCGGCTCGATTGCCAGCTCAAACGGATACTCAGTCGTAAACCAGCCGACAGTACGCGTAATGTCAAGGTCTTTCAAAATGGATTCACGGCCATGGCCTTCCATCGTTATTAGCACGCGTTCCATACCGCGCCACTGCATGAGAGATCTGCCCAGCGCTGTTAGTAAAATATCATTCATATCGGTGTTATAGGCTCGATGAACGTGCTTCAGAAGCTGCTCCGTATCATTCTGATCCCACTCGACCACAACAGATTCACTATCCCGCTGCAAGGAAGCTTCGACTTCGAAATCTGCAGGAAGGGCTGTCGATTTCGTTTGTGCAATACGATTCCAGTATGCATGCTCCTGCTCCATTTCCTCGCTGTTCGCATGATGAGCAAGCTGTTCTGCCCATGTACGGAAGCTGTCTGTTTTCATAGGCAGACGAATCGGTTCATTCTTCATTGCCTGTTCGTAGCCAGTCGCCAAATCCTCGAGCAATATTCTCCAGGATACGCCATCGATGACCGCATGGTGGATAACGAGAAGCAAATGATCCCCGTCCTTGACTCGGAACAATCCAGCCTTAACCAAAGGACCCGCTTGCAGGTCGATGCCGCTATGAATTTCGCCTGCTCTCGCTTCGATAGCTGCGCCTACATCGTCTACATTTGAATGATCCGTTAAATCAAACACTTCCATTCCGTAGAGTTCGCCTTCCGCAACAGCCCGATTCCAAAGTGAATATGACTCCTGCTCTGTCGGACGGAAAACGATGCGGAGTGCATCGTGATGCTGGATTAGCATGTGTAACGCCTTGCGTAGAGCTTCTGCGTCAAAGCCTTCCTTGCGATACAGCATAATCGACTGGTTGAAATGATGCGGATTCGCGAACTGCTGATGCTGGAACCAGTGAAGGATCGGCGTCATCGGCAACTCTCCGCATACTTCTCCTTGATCCGCTACTCGATTGATCGGCTGCATGTAAGGCAGAACCTGCGCGATAGTCGGATATTTGAACAGATCGCGAATTTCCAGCTTAAAGCCTGCTTGCTGCATCCTTGCCGCTACTTGAATAGACTTAATAGAATCTCCGCCTAGCTCGAAGAAGTGATCCGTTATGCCAACGCGGTCGATCCCTAGTACGGATTGCCACACAGAGGCCATCATTTGTTCGACTTCCGTACGCGGCGCAACATACTCGGCGCCAACCTGAAGGCTTCTCTCTGGAGCCGGCAGTGCTTTGCGATCCAGCTTGCCATTCGGCGCTAGCGGCATCTGCTCGAGCTGTACGAAGTAGGATGGAATCATATAGCTCGGCAGCTCTGCGGCAAGCGCTGCTCTCAAGTCGCTCACTGCTGGCTCACCGTCTGCTACATAGTAAGCGCACAGCGATTTCTGGCCGCTCTCGTCTTCCCGCGCTACGACGACCGTCTCTCTAATCGCATCGATATTTAGAAGCGCCGTTTCCAGTTCGCCCAGCTCAATCCGGTATCCGCGGATCTTCACTTGATGGTCGATCCGTCCCAAATATTCAATATTGCCGTCTGGCAGCCATCGTGCCAGGTCGCCCGTTCTATACATCCGTTCGCCCACAGAAGATACTGTGACGAATTTCTCTGCTGTCAGCTCCGGACGGTTCCAGTATCCTCGTGCTAATCCAACACCTGCAATGCACAGTTCGCCCGCCACGCCGATCGGCTGCACCTGATTATGCCCGTTCACGATATAAATGCGCGTATTGTCAATCGGCTTGCCGATCGGCACGCTTACGTAGGCTTGCCCAGGCTCGCAGTCGAAGTACGTAACATCCACTGTCGCTTCTGTCGGTCCGTACAGGTTGATCAGACGTGCATCACTTGCTGGCGCGATGTAGCGATAGAACCGTTCTACCTGTGACACAAGCAGCGCCTCACCGCTCGTGAATACCTGCCGCAGCGGCGACAAGCCGCGCTTGCGCTCTGCTTCAGGCAGCTGCTCCACATGCTCGAGGAAGGCGTGCAGCATAGACGGCACGAAGTGCATTGTCGTGATGCCGTGACGCTCGATCGCTTCGACGATCGCTGCCGGATTCTTCTCTCCGCCAACTGGAAGCATGAGCACCTTCGAGCCGACGAAAGCCCACCAGAACAGCTCCCAGACGGATACGTCAAACGTAATCGCCGTCTTCTGCATAATGGTGTCTTCTGCGCCAATCGGATACTGCTTCTGCATCCACAGCAAGCGATTGATGACCGATGTATGCTCGACCATAACCCCTTTTGGACGGCCAGTCGTGCCTGACGTGTAGATAATATAGGCCATATCGGTCGGCTTATTGACCGCTTCTAGATTGGAAGCATCCTCATCGTACGCTCCAGCATCGTCCAGATCGATGACGCGTCCCGCAAAGTCTATTCCTTCTCCTGCACTGCCCTGCACGAGCAGCACTTGAGCCTCGGAATCCTCCAGCATGTACCGGATGCGATCTTCCGGATAATCCGGCGCAATCGGCACATAGGCGCCGCCGGCCTTCAGAATCCCCATAATCCCGACCATCAGCTCCAACGAACGTTCCGCCATAATGCCGACGATCTGATCCGGTACGACACCGGCCGCCCGCAATGTTCTCGCCAGTCGGTTCGAGCGTTCATTCAATTCCCGATACGTTAAGCACTCGTCCCCGAACAGCACGGCCGCCGCATCTGGCATCCGCTGCGTCTGCTCCTCGAACATCCGATGAATCGTCTGTTCGCAAGGATATTCGGCTGCCGTATCGTTGAATGCCGTCATCAGCTCCGCTTTCTCTGCTTCAGTTGCCAGTCGCAGCTCGCTTATGGCAATACTCGGATCAGCCGTTACCTGCTCAAGTACATGAATCAGATGATGCCGCACACGCTCCATGTCTGCCCGTTCATACATGCCGGCATTATATTCGAGGCGAATCATCATATCATCGCCAGGCATAACAACGAAATTGAAATCATAGTTCGTTTGCTCTGCCACTTGCACGTCTGTAATGTTCAATTGCCCTTGTTCGTCTCCAGCCTGCTCCATTTGCTCTTCCATCGGGTAATTTTCGAACACTAAAATATGGTTGAGCAAATCCTGCTTATGCGCGCTTACCGCCTGGATCTCATAAAGCGGATAATAATCGAATCGGCTTGACTCCAGCGCCTGCTCCTGAATTTGTCTCATCACATCGGAAAATCTGTTGTGTTCCTCGCACGCAACGCGAATCGGAATCGTATTGATAAACAGTCCGATCATTGATTCGATTCCCGGAATTTCCGCCGGTCTGCCTGATACGACGCCCCCGAACACGGCATCGCCGGTGCCATTGTACTTTTGCAGCATAATGCCCCATACCGTTTGCATTAGCGTGTTCAGTGTGACTTGATGCTGCTTCGCTACCCGATTCATCTTCGCCGTTAAGGCATCACCTAAACTAAATACAAGATTTTCAGCTGTATAAACGTCGCTGCGTCCGCTTGATTTCTTTTGCGGCAGAACGGTTTGCTGCTCGTAACCTGCCAAATAATCGAGCCAATATGCGGATGCTGCTTTGTAATCCTGCTTGTACAGCCATTCGATATATAGACTGTACGGTGCAGTCTCTGCCCGGGTGCTTGCTCGTCCTTGCACAGAATCCGAATACGTATCGAACCATTCCTGTGTCAGCTGCGGCAAGCACCAGCCGTCCATCAGAATATGATGAGAGCTCCAAATGACGTGACTGCTGTTCGCGCTCGTTCGCAGCACCGTCACTCTCATGAGCGCATCGCGCTCCAAATCAAAACCGCGCTCCTTATCGACAATCGCCTTTGCTTCAACTTGATCCTGCTTCTCATGCTCAGGCCAATCGGTCAGATCTTCATAGCCGAATTCGATTTTTTTATTCCGATATACGATCTGCAATAATTCGCCGTCCCAGCCGCTGAAGAAGTTGGTGCGCAGTACTGCATGGCGTGTGGCAAGCACTTCAAGACTATTCGCGAATAATTGTACGTCAAGCTCTCCCTGTATCGTAAAGCGAGTCTGCTCGAAATACGCACCCGCCTTGCCATCCATGGCGCTATGGAACCACATTCCCTTCTGCATCGGAGTTAGCGTGTAAATGTTCTCGATTTCCCCGATATCCTTCGTCTGCTCCGCGATGCGATCCATATCCTCAATGCCGAGACCGTTCACCAATACGTCGCTTGGCGTCAGCTCAGGCTTATCTTTCGCGATGCAGTGCGCGATAATTGCCTGCAGTCCTTCCCGAAGCAAGCAAGCCAGCCGTTCGATCGTGTCGCGGTGATATTGCTTGCTGCTATAGCTAATTTCCAAGGCAAGAGATCCATCCGAGATCATGCCGTTAATATCCAGTGTACTCGTGCGTGTGTGGCGCGCGCTTAGCTCCGCTCCACCCGAGTACGGTGATACTTCCATTTCATTATTTTGCAAGTCCTGATCGAATTGCCCCAAATAGTTGAAGCTGATTTCCGGACGCAATGCTGTTTTTGAACGAACCTCAGAACCATTGCTGGAATCCGCTAAATAACGATAAATTCCGTACCCGATGCCTTTGTTCGGAATGCGTCGCAGGTTTTCCTTCATTTGCTTGATTCGGTAGGATAAGCTTTTGTCCGGATCACTTTCAAGCAGGAATGGATATTCGCTTGTGAACCATCCTACCGTGCGCGATATATCAACTGTCGGCACAATATTCTCCCGACCATGTCCTTCAAGCGTAACCAACACGCGATCATGTCCGCTCCATACTTGTACGGCAATGCCGAGAGCTGCCAGCAGAATGTCGTTCATTTCCGTATTATAAGCCCGGTGAACATGCTTCAAGAGCTGATCCGTTTCCTCGCGGTTCCATTCTACGACGACGGATGCACGATCTTGTTGCAAGGATATCTCCGCATCGAAATCCTTCGGCAAGGCAGCGATCGCGGTTACATCCGCTTCAATCCGCTCCCAGACGGCTTTTTCTTCTTCCATTGCTGCGCTATTGGCATATGCGGCAAGCTGGCTTGCCCATGTGCGGTAGCTGTCCGTTTTGGATGGCAGACGGACTGGCTCGCCCTTCAAGGACTGCTCATACCCGGAAGCGATATCCTCCAGCAATATGCGCCAGGATACTCCGTCAACGACGCCATGGTGCATGACGATCAGGAGATGGTCTCCTTCGTCGGTTTGGAACAATCCTGCTCTCACCAATGGCCCATTATGCAGGTCAAAGCCGCTCTGAATCTCATTGGCCTTGGTTTCAATAACTTGGCGAACCTCATCTTCACCACGATCTGAAGCATTTCCTCTCAGATCCAACACGTCCAGATGGAACAATTCTCCTTCTTCAATTGCCCGGTTCCAGGCCATGTACTCCCCTTGTTCGTTGCGGCGGAATACGATGCGAAGTGCATCATGATGCACCGTTACCGCTTGCAGCGTGCTGCGAATGGCAGCTTCATCGAAGCCTTGCTTTTTGAATAGCATGACTGACTGATTATAATGATGCGGGTCTTCGAATTGCTGTTCGAAAAACCAGCTGAGAATCGGAGTAAGCGGCACTTCGCCCGATACTTCTGCTTGATCCGCAATTTTGCTTGCCTGCTGCAAATGGGAACCAAGCTGAGCAATCGTCGGGTACTTGAACAAATCGCGAATTTCCAGCTTGTAGCCTGCTTGTAGCAAACGGGACGCGACTTGAATAGACTTGATTGAATCGCCACCAAGCTCAAAGAAGTGATCCAAAATGCCGACTCGTTCAACGCCAAGCACGGTTTGCCAGACAATGGCGAGTGCTTGCTCCGCTTCCGTCCGCGGCGCAACGTATTCTACGCCTGTATGCGCACCGCCTTCCGGAGCCGGGAGCGCCTTGCGGTCGACTTTGCCATTCGGCGTAAGCGGCAATCGTTCCAATTGAACGAAAAATGACGGAATCATATAAGCCGGCAATTCGTCCGCCAAAGCGTTTCTCATTTCGCTTACTGTCAATTCACGATCTGCTGTGAAATAGGCGCATAGTGCTTTCGTGCCGTTTTGATCCTCACGCGCTACGACGACGCTTTCTCTCACGGACTCCACCTTCAGGAGCTTGGATTCGACTTCGCCGATTTCGATGCGATACCCGCGAATTTTCACTTGGTGGTCGATGCGGCCTAAATATTCGATGTTTCCATCCGGCATCCAACGAGCCAGATCTCCGGTACGATACAGCCGCTGTTCTGGATAAAATGGATCGACGACGAATTTCTCTTCTGTTAAATCTGGCCGATTCCAATATCCGCGGCCCACGCATGGCCCGCCAATATATAATTCGCCGATGACCCCAACCGGAAGTAAATTCCGCTGGCTATCCATCATATACATCGTAACGCCTGGCATCGGTTTACCGATCGGCAAAGCTCTCGGGATGTCCCGAGTTGTCGGTTCGTAATAACTGGAATCGATGCATGTCTCTGTTACCCCATAGCTGTTAATTATGCGGAACTGAGAGCCGAAACGATCAAGCAGTTTCTGGAACTCTTCCGGCGGGCAATAGTCCGCCCCTACGACTGCGAGTTTCAAGCTGCTGATGTCCAGCTTGTTATCATACACGTATTCCATGAGCGGAATAACGATAGACGGCGTGCAATCGAACATTTGAATGCGATGTTCTCGAATCAGTTCGTATATTTCAGCCGGGTTCGCGCGTGCGTCCTCAGGGCAGAGGATCAGCTCGCCGCCGTGCAGCAGTGCCCGAATCAAATCACCTGAAAATACGTCGAACGAGAAGCTTGCCCATTGCATCCAGCGGATGCCTTCTGTGCCTTCTTCCCGCAGATGATATTCTTGTTCCCAAGCTCTTGACAGAACTTCCAGCTGCCTGTGCTCAATCATGACGCCTTTCGGTTGGCCTGTCGTGCCCGACGTATAAATGACGTAAGCCAAATGCGATGGTTCATTTACCATTTCCAGATTGGAAGCATCCTCGGTATAGGATGACTCCTCGTCCAGCATCACCCAAGTGCCCCCGAACGCAGAACGAGACTGCAAATGGCTTTGCGAAACGAGCACGCTCGAGTTCGAATTCTCCAGCATGTAGGCAATGCGCTCTTCCGGATATTTCGGATCAATCGGCACATAAGCGCCTCCGGCTTTCAAAATCGCCATAATCCCCACGATCATGTCCACAGAACGATCAGCCAAAATACCTACAAGCTGTTCAGGCCGAACACCGTGCTTGCGCAATGTTCGTGCCAAACGATTCGCTTTCTCATTCAACTCACGGTACGATAATTGTTCATTCTCGTCCGTTACCGCAATTCGATTTGGAGTAAGCTCCACCTGTGCTTCAAAGAGCTGGTGGACTGTATGTTCTTGCGAAATCGTTGTCGTATCGCTATTGAACACGAATCGAATCTGTTCTTGTTCTTCCTGTGTCAGCATGCCAAGCTCGGCAATTTGCAGCTCTGGTGATTGCGCGATCGAATGAAGCAGCTGTCTAAAATGGTTAGCCATTCTTACGATCGTATCTCGCGTATATAGAGCCGAAGCGTATTCGATGCTGCAAGCCAGCCCGTCCGTTCCTTCCGCTACGTCCAAGCTGAGATCGAATTTTGAGACCTGATGCTCGAAAGCGTACGGCTTTAATTGAAGACCAGGAAGCTCGAAATCTTTGTTATCCATATTTTGCAGCGAGAACATCGTATCGAATAACGGGTTGCGACTCATGTCTCTTGTCACACGAAGCTTCTCTACGAGCTCTTCGAACGGATATTCTTGATTCTCAAATGCAGATAGCGCCTGCTCCTTCACTTGATTCAAGTACGCACGGAACGGCATTTCCCCAGCAGGGTGATTGCGAATTGCTAATGTATTCACGAACATGCCGATCAGCGGCTGCAAATCATCATGTGTTCTGCCCGCATTTGTCGTGCCGACAACAATATCTTCTTGGCCTGTATACTTGTGCAGCAGCACTGTATAAGCCGCAAACAGCACCATGTATAACGTCGTTCCACTATTCGCGGCAAGACGATGCAGACCTTCGCTAATGTTCGTGTCGACCTCAAATTCATACGTTTCACCTTCATAGCTCTGGACGGCTGGACGCGCATAATCCGTTGGCAGCTCCAATACCGGCAGCTCGCCGGCAAATGTGTGCAGCCAATAAGCTTCCTGTTGCTTCATTCGTGCCTGCTGTGCTTCCGAATGCTGCCAAGCCGCATAGTCTTTATATTGAATCCGAAGCGGAGGAAGCTCCTCCCCGCCATAGAGACGAACGAATTCTTCCACTACGATTCCCATAGACGCGCCGTCGGAGATAATATGGTGCATGTCATAGAGTAGGATATGGCGTTCCGGTTCCAGTTCAATTAGGCCGACCCGCAGCAGCGGCGGTGTTTTCAAATCAAACGCACGTATGAACTCGCGGGATTTCTGCGCTGCTTCCGCGTCTCCGTTTGCCTGCATATATTCCACCGCAAAGCTGACATCCTGATGCACCTTTTGCACCGTTTCGCCGTCAACCAACTCGAATCCCGTGCGCAGCGTCTCATGGCGAGCAATCAGTTTTTGGAAGGCCTCTTCAAATCGTCCCCGATCAAGCTGCCCCTCCAGCAGCATTGCTCCCGGCATATTGTAGCTTTGCTCTGCTCCTTCCAGCTGCTGCAGAACGAACAGCCGCTTTTGCGCCGAGGACACCTTGTAATGCTCGCTTTCGCGAACGATCTCAATTGCACTAAATTCCTGCTGCTCCATTCCTTCTATTAGAAGAGCCAGTTCCTCGATCGTCGGATTGCGGAACAGCTCCCGCAGTGGAACATTCACGTTCAGCTCTTTGTGGAGCTTGCTAACCAACGCAGCCGCACGAAGAGAATGCCCCCCAAGTGCAAAGAAATTATCCTTAATGCCAACTTTCTCGACAGTGAGCGACTCCTGCCAGATTAGTACAAGCTGTTCTTCCAGCGGTGTGCGGGGAGCAACGTATTCCGTGCCGATGGCGATATTGGCTTGTGGATCAGGCAATGCCTTGCGATCCAGCTTGCCGCTCGGCGTAAGCGGAAACTGATCCATTTGCACAAAATGAGAAGGGATCATATAATCCGGCAATTCGGCAGATAGTGACTCCCTTAGTTCATTTACAGTAAGCTCACGTTCCGCCACCATATATGCACACAGCATCTGCTGTCCGTTCCCATCCTGCCGGGCTATCGCAAGCGCTTCTCTTACGCCTTTTATTTTCAACAAGCTCGACTCAATTTCGCCCAGCTCGATTCGGAAGCCGCGGATTTTGACCTGATGGTCGATTCGCCCCAAATACTCGATCGTTCCGTCAGGCAGCCATCTGGCAGAATCCCCAGTACGATATATGCGTTCGCCTGGTGCATACGGATGGGACGTAAACTTCTCGGCAGTAAGCGCGGGACGATTCAAGTAGCCTCTCGCCAGCCCCACGCCTGCAATGCATAATTCTCCGGGAACTTGCATCGGCTGCAGCTCGCCGGAAGGATTCAAAATCAGCACGCGTGCATTCGAGATCGGCGTTCCAATCGTAATCGCCTGCCCTTTCTCCAAGCCGCTTGCGCATGTCGTTACAACGCTATTCTCTGTCGGGCCATATTCATTGAACAGTTCCACATGGGGCAGCAGTTCTTTGCTTCTAGCAACCAATGCGCTGCTGACAGCCTCGCCGGCCAGTGTCACTTTCCGCAGCGTGGACGCTGATTCAGAATCCGCCACGTTGAGCAATGCTCCGTACAAATTCGGAACACAGATGAAATGCGTTATGTTCGATTGACGGATAGCATCATGTAAAGCCAACGGATCCTTTGCTTCTTCTTCCTTCAACAGATATAAGCCGGCACCAGACAAAAGGGAACTGAAGGCACTCATGACAAAACCGTCGAAGGAAAAAGAGAATAGTTGAAGAACGCGATCAGAAGAGTTTAACTCGTATGTTTGAATTCTCCACTGCAGCGCATTTGTTACGCTTCGATGTTCAATCATGACACCTTTTGGATTGCCTGTCGTTCCGGACGTATAAATGACATAAGCCAAATTGCTCGAATTGGAGACAGAAGCGAAATCAAGATCGTCCTCCTGATAGTTGTTAGCATCGTTGATATCAATAACCGTACCGTCATAATTGATGCGGTCGCGAAGATGGCCTTGGAGGATAAGCGTTTGAGCTCCCGAATCTTCGAGCATGTAACGAATACGTTCCAACGGATATTCGGGATCTATCGGCACATAGGCTCCACCCGCCTTCATAATGGCCAGTAAGCCTACGATCATCTCAAGCGACCGCTCCGCCATCATGCCGACAAGCTGATCCGGCTGAACGCCGGACTCCTTCAATGTGCGGGCAAGCCTGTTCGCGCGGGCATTCAGTTCGCTGTAGGTTACATGCTGCTGCCCATACACAACAGCAACTGCATCCGGAGTGCGGTGAACTTGTTCTTCAAAAAGCTCATGGATGGTTCCGTCGCGAGGATCATCCGTCGCTGTCTGATTAAAATCTTCCAGCAGCCGGGAAGTCTCAATATCTGAAAGCAGGCGAATGTCGCTCAATTTCGTAGTTGGCTCAAATACCAAAATGCTCAGCATTCGCTGCAAATGGTCAATAATTTGGGCAATAAATTCCGAAGAAAATGCGTGTTCATTGTAAACGACGTTTAATAAAAGACGATCATCTTCGAATTCAAACTGAAATAATATGTCGGCAACGACCGTTTGAATAAAATTAACGGTATGTATGTTTTTAAGAGCCACCATCGTATTGACGACAGGCAAGCCGTTCTTTTCCTGCACGTTCATCTGCTCAGTCATGAGCCGAAATGGGATATTTTGATGGCGAATCGCATCGGTAAATGATTTTTTCAGAGAAGCGAGTAAGGATTTGAATGTAAGCTCTTCATGGATGTCTTCCTTTAAAATCACGACTTGGTTAATCGGGAGTCTCTTTTCACCGGCTTTGCGTACGATAGGCATACCAATAACAACGCGCTGTTCGTTCGTATATTTGTACAGCAGGCACTGAATCGTGCCCAGCAGGATCATAAAAGCTGCTTGATGAGCCCCTTTGGAAAGTTGGATAATCCGTTCCGAAATGTCGGAAGGTAATGTAACGGAAGTAGAATAATACGGTGTCGCTTCGCTGCTTGGGGTGTTCGTGTAAGGCAAGGTCGTAGGAGTATCTTCAGCATCGAGTTTCAATCTCCAAAAATCTATTTCTTTTTCAAATGCCATTCTGATCATCTCCCTCTCAAGTCAAGTAAATCCTTGAAGCGGACGGCAATCGTCCATCCGGGTGCATGTGTGAATGCTGCACGCACCCGGTATGAACGAGGCCATACCTTCTGCAATCACTGTTCAGACGGAACAGCAGCTTAGAGCGAAATTAAAAGGCAAAATCGATTTCTTCCTCCAACACTTCGTCTTCTTCCCCGCTGCCGCTCAATTGAATATCGCCCAATCTAATGTCAGGTCGATCACAAAGTTGAGACAGAATATCCAAGAAATCCTCCACAAAGTTCGCAATCATATTCGAAGAGAACAGCTTTGTGCAGTATTCGAATTGCCCGCTCAGCTTTCCGTCTTCGATCTCCATTTCCAAGGTTAAGTCGAATTTTGCTACGGTATGCGATGGAATTAATGGCTCAAAGGACATTTCTCCCACATTGACCGTGCGGGCAGTTGCATTTTGCAGCACGAACATGGTATCGAATACCGGATTTCGACCAGGAACCCAAGCTGACTGCAGTTGGTCCACAAGCTTGTCGAACGGGTAATCCTGATGTTCGAAGGCATTCAGCGTCGACTCCTTCACTTCCTCCAAATAATGAAGGAAGCTCTTATCCGCATGCGGATAATTGCGAATTGCCAGCGAGTTGACGAACATTCCGATCAATTGCTCCGTATCTGCATGCGTTCTGCCTGCGATTGGAGTACCGACGACAAGATCGTCTTGACCTGAATATTTATGAAGCAATGTCGTGTAAGCTGCCAGCAGCACCATATAAATGGTTGCTCCAGTTTGGGCTGCGAGGTGCTGCAGCTTTTCATTCAACTGCCCGTCAATCGCGAAATGCAGCTTGTCTCCGTCATAGCTGCGGCGATCGGTTCTGGCGAATTCGGTTGGGAGCTCCAACAACGGAAGCTCGTTGCCCAATGAGTTCAGCCAGAATTGCTCATGCTCTTTCATTCGCTCGCTTTGCGCTTCTGACTGCTGCCACAGCACATAATCCTTGTACTGTATCTCCAGTGGAGGAAGCTCCTCCCCGTCATACAAACGGGCAAGCTCGTCAATCAATATGTTCGTTGAAATCCCATCTGAAATAATATGGTGCATATCGAACAGTAAGAGATGCTGCTCCTCATGCTCCAGTTGGACGAGTCCGACTCTAAGCAGCGGCGGCTGCTCCAAATCGAATTCTCGGACGAATTGCGCAGCGATGTCTTCAGCATCCTTCTCTGTGGCATACGAATACTCAAGTTCAATTTCGACTTGCTGACGAATCCGCTGTACCGGTTCTCCATCCACCATTTCAAAGCTGGAACGCAGTGTATCATGACGGGCAATCAACTTCTGAAGCGCCGCTTCCAAGCGGGAGCGATCGATATGCCCTTGAACCAGCATAGCCCCTGGCATGTTGTAGCTCTGCTGCGCCCCTTCAGCCTGATGTAAAATGTAGATCCGCTTTTGAGCCGAGGAGAGCGGATAATGTCCAGCTACCGGTGCTATCGGAATCGCACGGTATTCCTGCTTCTCCAATTTGGCGATCGCCTGCGCCATCGTTTCAACCGTCGAATTGCGGAAAATGTCCCTCAGCGGAAGAGCAACGTGCAGTTCCTTGCTCAGCTTGCCGGCAAGCGCGGTTGCCCGCAGGGAGTGTCCGCCCAATTCGAAGAAGTCGTCCTTCACACCGATATGATCTAGACCAAGCACTTCCTGCCAAATACGCACAAGCTTCACTTCTAACGGCGTTCGCGGTGCTGCGCGCTCAACGTCGGTACGGATCATATCTTTCGGAGCCGGGAGTGCTTTACGATCCAGCTTGCCATTCGGCGCCAGCGGCATCTGCTCGAGCTGTACGAAGTAGGATGGAATCATATAGCTCGGCAGCTCTGCGGCAAGCGCTGCTCTCAAGTCGCTCACTGCTGGCTCACCGTCTGCTACATAGTAAGCGCACAGTGATTTCTGGCCGCTCTCGTCTTCCCGCGCTACAACGACCGTCTCTCTAATCGCATCGATATTTAGAAGCGCCGTTTCCAGTTCGCCCAGCTCAATCCGGTATCCGCGGATCTTCACTTGATGGTCGATCCGTCCCAAATATTCAATATTGCCGTCTGGCAGCCATCGTGCCAGGTCGCCCGTTCTATACATCCGTTCGCCCACAGAAGATACTGTGACGAATTTCTCTGCTGTCAGCTCCGGACGGTTCCAGTATCCTCGTGCTAATCCAACACCTGCAATGCACAGTTCGCCCGCCACGCCGATCGGCTGCACCTGATTATGCCCGTTCACGATATAAATGCGCGTATTGTCAATCGGCTTGCCGATCGGCACGCTTACGTAGGCTTGCCCAGGCTCGCAGTCGAAGTACGTAACATCCACTGTCGCTTCTGTCGGTCCGTACAGGTTGATCAGACGTGCATCACTTGCTGGCGCGATGTAGCGATAGAACCGTTCTACCTGTGACACAAGCAGCGCCTCACCGCTCGTGAATACCTGCCGCAGCGGCGACAAGCCGCGCTTGCGCTCTGCTTCAGGCAGCTGCTCCACATGCTCGAGGAAGGCGTGCAGCATAGACGGCACGAAGTGCATTGTCGTGATGCCGTGACGCTCGATCGCTTCGACGATCGCTGCCGGATTCTTCTCTCCGCCAACTGGAAGCATGAGCACCTTCGAGCCGACGAAAGCCCACCAGAACAGCTCCCAGACGGATACGTCGAACGTAATCGCCGTCTTCTGCATAATGGTGTCTTCTGCGCCAATCGGATACTGCTTCTGCATCCACAGCAAGCGATTGATGACCGATGTATGCTCGACCATAACCCCTTTTGGACGGCCAGTCGTGCCTGACGTGTAGATAATATAGGCCATATCGGTCGGCTTATTGACCGCTTCTAGATTGGAAGCATCCTCATCGTACGCTCCAGCATCGTCCAGATCGATGACGCGTCCCGCAAAGTCTATTCCTTCTCCTGCACTGCCCTGCACGAGCAGCACTTGAGCCTCGGAATCCTCCAGCATGTACCGGATGCGATCTTCCGGATAATCCGGCGCAATCGGCACATAGGCGCCGCCGGCCTTCAGAATACCCATGATTCCGACCATCAGCTCCAACGAACGTTCCGCCATAATGCCGACGATCTGATCCGGTACGACACCGGCCGCCCGCAATGTTCTCGCTAGTCGGTTCGAGCGTTCATTCAATTCCTGATACGTTAAGCACTCGTCCCCGAACAGCACGGCCGCCGCATCTGGCATCCGCTGCGTTTGCTCCTCGAACATCCGATGAATCGTCTGTTCGCAAGGATATTCGGCTGCCGTTTCGTTGAATGCCGTCATCAGCTCCGTCTGTTCGGCTTCTGTAGCCAGTTGCAGTTCGCCTACAACAATGTCCGGATTATTTGCCACTTGTTCGAGCACATGCTTAAGATGGTTTTGCAGCCGCTCCATGTCGGCACGATCGTAAACCTGCGCATTGTAATCAAAGCGAATAAGGAGATTATCACCCGGCACGATCATGAAATTGAAATCATAATTCGTCTGTTCGGCAGCCTGCACATCCGTTATGGCAAGATCCCGACCGATGCCATCGCCGGTTTGTTCCATACGCTCATCCAGCGGATAGTTCTCGAACACCATGATATGGCTGATCAAGTCCTGCTTCTGCGCCGTTCTGGATTGGATTTCATATAACGGATAATAATCGTATCGTCCGGATTCGAGCGCCGCATTTTGCAGTTGTTCCGCTACCTTGACGAAGCTTGCGTCGGCTGTGCAGCTTACTCGCACCGGAATCGTGTTGATGAACAATCCAATCATCGATTCGACGCCCGGCACGTCAGCCGGACGACCCGATACAACGCCGCCAAATACGACATCTTCGGTGCCGTTGTATCTTTGAAGCACGATCCCCCACGCCGCTTGCAGCAACGTGTTCAACGTCACTTGATGCTGCTTGGCAGCCCGGTTCATGCGGGATGTCAGCTCGATTCCCATTTTGCAGGACGCTTGTTCTAGCTTATACGGCTTATCTTTGCCTGCGATCTTACCGTTAGGCAATCGCGTTTGCTGGTCATATCCACCCAAATAGCCACTCCAATAGTCAGCCGCCGCATTCATGTCCTGACGCGCCAGCCATTCGATGTATCGGCTGTAGTCAGGCATATCAGCCTCCTCGTGCAGCGCCGATTGGACTGGTTGATCCATGAGGGCTGAGTACGTGCGGAATAGTTCTTCCGTCAGCTGTGGCAGGCACCAGCCATCCATCAGAATATGATGGGAGCTCCACAGCACATGGCAGCTTAATTCTCCTGTCCGCATTAAGGTGACGCGCACTAGCGGATCCCGCTCAAGATCAAATCCTCGCAGCTTGTCACCCGCCACGATACTTTCGATTGCTGCCGTTTGCTCGTCAGGCAGCAGCTCGCTCAAATCCTTACATGTGCACGTAATTCGTCCTTCGCGGAACACGATTTGCACCGGTTCGCCTTCCAAGCTGTAGAAATTCGTACGCAGCACGGCATGCTTTAGAGCCAGCTCATTCAAGCTTCTGGCAAACATGTCAGGATCAAGCTCGCCCCGCAGCGTAAATCGAGTTTGCTCGAAATAAGCACCATGAGCCCCTTCTTCCCCATCCACTGCATTGTGGAACCACATGCCCTTTTGCATCGGGGTCAGCATGTACATATTTTCGATGATACCAAGATCCTGCGTCTCTTCTGTAATCCGCTCCAACTGCTCAATGTTCAGCCCTTGCAGCAGTAAGTCGCTCGGTGTCAACTCCGTGTGCTCCTTCGCCATGCAATGATCAATGATCTCAAGCAGGCTCGCACGCATATGGCTGGCCAACTGCTCAATCGTCTCCTGACGATATTCAGAACCGCTGTAGCTTATGTCAAAGGACAGTGCGCCGTCCGTAATCGCTCCGTTGATATCGAGCGCATATTGTCTAGCATGCTTGGCGCTTGCATCCGCTCCTCGCGAATACGGAGATACGGACATGCCGTCACCTATTGTTTCTTGATGGAACTGCCCCAAATAGTTGAAGCTGATGTCAGGCGCAGCGCCCCAGTCCAAGCCTTCTTGCGTTGCAGTCAGGTAACGGCATATTCCGTACCCGATTCCCTTGTTCGGAATCCGGCGCAGATTTTCCTTGAGCTCCTTGATATGATAAGCCAAGCTCCGGTTCGGCTCCCATTTCAGCAGCACCGGATACTCGCTTGTGAACCAGCCTACCGTCCGCGTAATATCAAGCTCGCCGACGATTGGCTCACGTCCATGCGATTCTAGATTCACGAGTACTCGATTTTGCCCGCTCCATTTCTGTGCAGCCATTGCGAATGCAGCAAGCAATATGTCGTTCATGTCCGTGTTATAAGCACGATGTACCTGTTTCAACAGTTGCTCAGTTTCCTCTTCGCTCCACGCAACGACGACGGAATGGCTGTCTTGCTGCATGCTCTTCTCTGCTTCAAAGTCTTTCGCCAGCGGAGCAGCGCCGGCGCTCAAAACGTTTGTCCAGTATTCGCGCTCTCTGTCCATCGCCGTGTCTGCAGCGTATTCAACTAGACTACGCGACCAAGCGAGATAAGAATCTGTCTTCGAAGGCAAACGGATATCGCCGCCATTGAGCGCTTGTTCATAGCCTGCCGCAAAATCCTCCAGCAGGATGCGCCAGGAGACACCGTCCACAACGGCATGATGGATAGCCAAAAGCAAATGATGTCCTTGTTCGGTGCGGAACAAACCAGCCTTCACAAGCGGACCGCTATGCAAATCGATGCTTGCTTGAATTTCGCTTGATTTCACTTCGACGACCTGTGCAACCTCTTCTTCGTTCTCCACATCCAGAGTAACAAAGTTAAACAGCTCGCCCTCTTCGATTGCCCGATTCCAAGCTGCATATCCAGCATCGGTTTTGCGGAATACCATCCGCAGCGCATCGTGATGTTCCACAATTTTACGTAAAGTTTTGCGTAGAGCCGTCTCATCAAATCCGTCCTGCCGATACAGCATAAACGACTGATTGTAGTGGTGCGCTTCATCCAATCCCAGTCCGAAATACCAGCGTTGAATCGGTGTCAGCTCGGCTTCGCCGAATACTTCTCCTTGGTCGGCTATTCTGCCGATCGGCTGAAGCTGGTGCGCCAATTGTGCAATTGTCGGGTATTTGAACAGGTCTCGGATTTCCAGCTTGTAGCCAGCTTGGTGCAGCCGTGAGGACACTTGGATTGATTTAATCGAATCCCCGCCCAGCTCAAAGAAATGATCGTTCGTTCCAATCCGTTCTACATGCAGGACGCTCTCCCATGCCGCAGCCAACGCCTTCTCTGCATCCGTGCGCGGCGCTGCGTATTCTATACCGGTATACGCAATGCCCTCCGGCGCTGGAAGTCCCTTGCGGTCAAGCTTGCCGTTCGGTGTAAGCGGCATTTGATCAAGTCTCAGGAAATGCGACGGTATCATATATGCTGGAAGTTCCTTCGCCAGCGCCGCCCTCCATTCGCCTGCTGTCAGCTCGCGTTCTGACGTATAGTAAGCACACAGCACCTTCCGTCCGCTGCCGTCTTCCCTTGCAACGACGGCCGCTTCGCCAACATTTGGCATGTTCTGTAGCTTCGATTCAACTTCTCCAATTTCGATGCGGTATCCGCGTATTTTGACCTGATGATCTGTACGTCCAATCAATGCGATGTTGCCGTCAGGCAGCCATTTTGCCAAATCGCCCGTGCGGTACATGCGTTGACCAGGTGCGAACGGATCATCTACGAACTTGTCCGCCGTCAATTCTGGTCTGTTCCAGTATCCGCGGCCCACCCCAGCTCCTCCGATATAGAGTTCTCCTGCCAAGCCGACAGGTTGGAGCGATTGGTTTTCGCCCAGAACGTACATCGCAACGTATGGTAGCGGCTTGCCGATTGGGATTGCACGAACCGTCACCGCTGATTGCGGTTCATAATAGCTGGAGTCCACGCACGCTTCGGTTACCCCGTAGCTATTAACGATGCGCAGGTGTGAACCAAAGCGGTCAATCAGCCTGCGGAAATCATCCGCTGGACACAAATCCGAACCGATAATCAACAACTTGAGACTGCCGATGTCCACCCGATGCTCATGGACATGCTCCATAAGCGGAATGACAAGAGCAGGCGTCGATTCGAACATATGGATGCCGCAGTTGCGAAGCAGCTCGCAAATTTCGGCTGGATTCGCTCTTGCTTCGCTCGGGCAAAGTATCAGTTCTCCGCCGTGCAGCAGTGTGCGAACAAGATCTCCGGAAAATACGTCGAACGAAAAGCTGGCCCACTGCAGCCAACGGATTCCCGGCTCATGCAGTCCATATTCCGACTTCCAGGCGTCGGCCATGGCAGCCAGATGACGGTGCTCGATCATAACTCCTTTCGGATTGCCAGTCGTTCCCGACGTGTAGATGACATAGCATAGATCAGAATGCCCGCTGATCGGCTCTAGATTCGTCGCGTCCTCCTGATAGGAAGCTCCCTCCTCAAGCAATACCCACGTTCCGTCAAAGGATACTTTTGTCTGCAAATGGCGCTGTGTCAACAGCAGCCGTGCGTTCGCATCTTCCAGCATATAGCGAATACGATCCTCCGGATATTCCGGATCAATTGGGACATAAGCTCCACCTGACTTCAAGACAGCCATGATTGCAACAACCATGTCGAGCGAACGATCAGCCATAACGCCGATCAGCTCATTCGGCCTTGCGCCTTGTCCTCGAAGTGTTCTTGCTAGTTTATTGGCCCGTTCATTCAGCTCTCGGTAGGTCATTCGCTCTTGCTTGAACACGACCGCAGTGTGCTCCGGCGTGCGCGCAACCTGCTCTTCGAACAAACTGTGAATCGTGCCCGCGGAAGGGATTGAGAAATTCTCACGATTGAATACAGTCAATATTTCTTCCCGCTCTGTCGTCGTCAACATGGCAAGCTCTTTCAGGCAAGCTTCCGGCTGTGTGACGATATCGGTTAACAATTGCTTGAAGTGCTGGGCCATGCGGACGATCGTTTCCGACTTGAACAAGGAAGTTGCATATTCAATGCTGCAATCCAGTCCGTCCCCATCTTCTTTCACGTCCAAGCTCACATCGAATTTAGAAATTGTGTATTCCAACGGATATGGCTTCATCTCCAGCTCGCCCAGTGAATCGTTCATCAGCTCCGTATTGTCTAACGCGAACATCGTGTCAAACAATGGGTTGCGGCTTAAATCTCTAGTCAATTGCAAGCTGTCCACCAAATCCTCGAATGGATAGTCCTGATGCTCATAAGCGCCTAGCATTGTATTCTTGATCTCGTCCAAATACGAGCGGAACAGCTTCTCGCCTTCTGGATAAGTGCGAATCGCGAGCGTATTAACAAACATTCCGATAATCGGCTGCAGCTCGCCATGCGTTCTTCCTGCAATCGGTGTCCCAACCACGATATCGTCTTGGCCCGTATACTTATGAAGCATGACGGTATAGGCGGCCAGAAGCACCATATATAGCGTCGTACCGGTTTCAGCAGCAATTCGATTCAAGCCCTCGCTCACGTTCTTGTCGATTCTGAAAGGAAGTGTTAGGCCGTCATACTTCTGCACAGCCGGTCGAGCAAAATCCGTCGGCAGCTCCAATATCGGCAATTCTCCGCGGAATTCGTCAAGCCAGTACGCTTGCTGCTGCTTCAATTGTTCCTTATGTGCCTCCGACTGCTGCCATACTGCATAATCCTTATACTGGATGCGGAGCGGTGGTACGTCTTCCCCATGATAGTGCTGTGACAATTCCCGCAGCACGATACCTATCGATACACCGTCCGAAATAATATGGTGCATGTCGAACAGAAGTACATATTGATGCTTTGCTTCCGCAATTTCGATCAGTCCTGCTCGCAGTAATGGCGGCTTATTGAGATCGAACGAACGAATAAACTGCCGCGTTAACTGCTGGATGTCACGTTCTGCGGCTTTGTGGTATTCGATTGCAAAGTTCACGGTATCGAGTACACGCTGTACAGGTTCCCCAAACTCCAAATCGAAGCTCGTACGCAATATATCGTGCCGCTCGATCAATTTGCGGAATGCGGTCTCGAATCTGTCTCGATCCAGTTCTCCTTCGATCAGCATGACGCCAGGCATATTGTAGCCTTGCTCCGCGCCTTCAAGCTGATGCAGAATGTACAGCCGCTTTTGTGCGGAGGACACTGGATAATACTCGCGTGCTTCAGCTACCGCGATCGACGAATAAGCGTCCTCAGCCATTGCGGACACGGCGGCTGCCAGCTCTCCGATCGTAGGATAGCGGAACACATCTCGCAGCGGTAACTGAATATTCAATTCTTGATGCACCTTATTAACCAAAGCCGTCGCGCGCAGGGAATGGCCGCCGAGCTCGAAGAAATTATCATTCACGCCGACTCGTTCAAGGCCAAGCAACTGCTCCCACATGCGGGCAAGGCTCGCTTCGAGCGGTGTGCGCGGCGCTACATATTCCGTGCCTATATTGATGCTTCCCTCCGGAGCAGGCAGCGCTTTGCGATCTACCTTGCCATTGGAAGTGAGCGGCATGCGCTCCAGCTGCACGAAATAAGACGGTATCATATATGCCGGCAATTCCTGCGCCAGCTCGCTTCTCAATTCGCCTACGGTCAACTGGCGATCCGCCACAAAATAGGCGCACAGTAGTTTTTCTCCGCCGTTTTCTTCCCGAGCAATGACAATGGCTTCCCGAATCGATGCTATCTTAGTAATTTGTGCTTCAACCTCGCCAAGCTCGATTCGATAGCCGCGGATTTTGACTTGATGATCGATCCGGCCCAAATATTCAATATTGCCGTCTGACAGCCATTTCGCCAAATCGCCGGTCTTGTACATCTTTCCTCCCGGCTCGAACGGATTGTCAACAAATCTGTCGGCTGTAAGCTCAGGACGATTCAAATATCCACGTGCAAGACCTTCTCCCGCGACATACATTTCTCCCGCCACGCCTACCGGAACGCATTGCCGGTTCGTGTCTAGAATGTAAATGCGCAAGGTCGGAATCGGGAACCCGATGTTGCTTCTCGCTTGATCGATTTCCGTCTCAGTTATCTCCTTGTACGTAACATGGACTGTCGTTTCGGTAATGCCGTACATATTGATCAGCTTCGTGCTCGGATATTTCGCTCTCCAATCCTTCAGCAGTTGTGGACTTAGCGCTTCTCCACCAAATATGACCATACGGATGTTCAGTTTCGGACATCCGTCAGCCAATGCCTCCCGCATCAACTGATAAAAATAGGTCGGCGTCTGATTGAGGACAGTTACCTGTTCTTCGGCCAGCAGTTCTAGGAACTTCGCCGGATTTTTGGCCGTCAGTTGCGGCACGACTACCAATTTCCCGCCGTATAGTAACGCGCCGTACATTTCCCATACCGAGAAGTCGAAGCAGAAGGAATGGAATAGCGTCCATGTATCGGATGATCGGAAGTCAAACAGATTTTTGCTGTTGAACAGCAGGCGCACGACGTTTTTATGTTCAATCAGAGTTCCCTTCGGCTTGCCAGTCGTTCCCGACGTATAGATGACATAGGCCAAATCGGAAGGCTTGTTGACCGGTGCCGGGTTAGAAATGTCTCCGCCGTATGCTTGCTCGTCATCAAGGAACATAACTTTGCCTGCAAAATCAACCTGCTCCTGCAGATGCTGCGGCAACAGCAAAATATCCGCACCGGAATCGCTCAGCATATAGCCGATGCGATCGCTCGGATACTCCGGATCGATCGGCACATAGGCTCCCCCAGCCTTAAGAATGGCAAGAAGCCCTACAAGCATGTCTGTTGTACGCTCGGCCATGATGCCTACCAGCGTATCAGCGTTGACTCCTTCCGTACGCAGCGTCCAAGCCAAGCGGTTCGCCCGTTCGTTCAGCTCCCGATAAGTCAGGATACCATTCGCTGCCGTTACAGCAATTGCATCTGGTGTTCGTTCGACCTGTTCCTCGAACAAACGGTGAATCGTCATGTCTCTCGGATAGTCTGCCGCCGTATCATTGAACTGCTCCATTAATTGCTGCTTCTCTGCTTCGGTTACGATGCCGAGCTGTTCCAATCGAATGTCCGGATTATGGATAACCGCCTCCATCAATTGATTGAAATGGGCCGTCATTCGTTCAATCGTTTCACGCTTGTACAGAGCAGTTGCATATTCCATACTGCACATGAGGCCCGCATCGTTTTCTTCGATGTGCAGTGTAAGATCGAACTTGGCCACCGCATGCTCGATTGGATTCGGCGTCACAGTAAGTCCATCAATGGACCATAAGCCTTTTTCCGTATTTTGCAGGACGAGCGCAGTATCGAATACCGGATTGCGGCTTACGTCCCTCGTCGGCTGAATATGATCGATCAGTTCCTCGAACGGATATTCCTGATGTTCATAGGCCTGCAATGTCGTATGCCGGACTTCCTCCAGGAAGGAACGGAATGTCTTCTCTCCTGCCGGGTAATTGCGGAGCGGAAGCGTGTTGACGAACATACCGATGAGCGGTTGAATGTCATCATGCGTTCTGCCTGCAATTGGCATGCCGACAATGACGTCCTCCTGCCCCGTATACTTATAAAGCAAAGATGAGTATAGGGTCAGCAATACCATGTACATGGTAGCATCTGATCCTGCCGCGATCTGCTTCAGCGCATCTACCTTGTCAGCAGAAATGGAGAACTCCAGCGTGCTGCCTGCAAAGCTTCGGAAGGCAGGTCGCGGATAGTCCGCAGGCAGCTGCAGAACCGGCAGCTCGCCGTCCAACGATTTCAACCAGTATGATTTCTGCTCCTTCATCCGAGACAGATATCCTTCGCTTTGCTGCCACACTGCATAATCCTTGTACTGGATATGCAAATCCGGCAGAGTTTCGCCGCTGTATAGCGCTGCGAACTCTTCGAGCAAGATGCCCATGGAAGCCCCATCCGAAATAATGTGATGCATGTCGAACAACAACATATGGCGCTCAGCGCCTAATTCGATTAGTCCCACGCGAATCAGCGGAGGCTGATTCAATTGGAACGTACGGACGAAAGTACGCAGAATAGATTCGACTTCCGATGCTTCATCAGCTTGCCAATGCTCCACAGTGAACTCTGCCTGCTCATATACGATCTGTACAGGCTCGCCGTTCTTCATTTCGAACCCGGTGCGCAGTACCTCATGCCTTTCAATCAAGCCGTGGAACGCGGATTCCAAGCGTTCGCGATCTAGCTTGCCTTCCATCATCATGACACCCGGCATATTATAGGACTGCTCTGCCCCCTCCATCTGATGGAGAACGAACAACCGCTTCTGAGCGGACGATACTGGATACCACTCGCGTTCCTCTGTTTTGTTGATGGAATGGAAATGCTCCTGCTGCATGCCTTCAATGGCGATCGCCATCTGCTCAATCGTAGGGCATCGGAACACGTCTCGGAGCGGCAGCAAAACACTGAGTTCCCGATGCAGCTTGCTGACGAGCGTCGTGGCGCGCAAGGAATGGCCGCCCAATTCGAAGAACGAATCGGTAACGCCGACATGCTCGAGACCAAGCACATCCTTCCAAATGCATGCCAGCTTTGCCTCCAAGTCCGTGCGCGGCTGGACGAGTTCATGGACACGAAGTCCTTCCTCTGGGACAGGAAGCGCCCTGCGATCGACCTTGCCGTTAGGCGTCAAAGGCAGCTTGTCAATCTGGATGAAGTGAGACGGTATCATATAGCCCGGCAATTCTCGGGCTAGTGCCTCGCTGAGTTCTGAAGGCGCAAGCTCATAGCCTGCCGTGAAATAAGCACATAATACTTTTTGTCCACTTGCATCTTCACGCGCTATGACCGCAGCTTCGCTCACTTGTTCGATCCGTAGTACATGGGCCAGTACCTCGCCGAGTTCAATCCGGTAACCGCGAATCTTCACTTGTTCATCACAGCGTCCCATAAATTCAATCGTTCCATCCGGCAGCCATCTCGCCAAATCGCCGGTTCGGTACAGCCGCTCGCCTGGGACGAACGGATCGTTTACGAATTTTTCCTCCGTCAATTCAGGTCGGTTCAAGTAACCACTAGCCAATCCGTCTCCACCTGTATACAGCTCGCCTACTACGCCAACCGGAAGAAGATTTCCAGCTTCATCAAGCACATACACCCGCGTATTGCCGATCGGGCGGCCGATCGGAATCGACGCACGCTCTAAATCCGCTTCTGCAATGTGATGGCAGCAGGTGAAGGTTGTGTTTTCCGTCGGACCATAGCCATTGATGAGGCGAATTCCGCTATGATGCTCCAACACTTTACGGGCATGTGCGGATGATACGACATCTCCGCCTACCAGCAGCTGCTTGACTCCGCTAAAACCATGAATATGCTGTTCAGCCATCACTTGGAATAACCCGGCCGTCATCCACATTGTCGTTACCTGATGGCGCTGTATCGCTTCTGCCCAATCCGCAAGCGATTGATTGCCTGGAGGCAGGATAGCAAGCGCTGCTCCATTCAGCAGACTGCCCCAAATTTCGAAGGTAGCCGCATCAAATGAAATCGTGGATCCCTGCAAAAATACATCATTTTCATTGATGTCTACATAGGTTGCGGCACTGACGAGACGAACGACCCCGCGATGCGTTACACATACGCCCTTCGGCGTACCTGTGGAACCAGACGTATAGACGATGTATGCCAAGTCTTCTCCCGTCCCTGCATTCGGCAGGTTCTCGCACTGCGCTTTGTTCGCAGAATAGTCTACTGCAGATTCAGTTTCATCGAGTGCAATGACGCTCATGCTTTCCGGCCACATGTTCCGCAAATGCTTCTGCGTCACCATCACTGCCATCGACGTATCTTCCACCATGGCATTTATCCGCTCTTGCGGATATGCCGGATCGATCGGCACATAGGCTCCGCCAGCCTTAAGGATAGCCAGCAAGCCTACAAGCATTTCCAATGAGCGTTCCACGCTGATGCCAACCCGAGCCCCAGTACTGATTCCGGTTTCCCGCAGTTGCCGCGCCATTCTGTTGGCCTTCGCATTCAGCTCCCGATAAGTCATCTGCTTATTGCCGAATATGGCAGCTATCGCGTCTGGCTGCTGTTCGGCCCGCTCTTCGAACAAATGATGTATCGTCTTGTCGCGCGGATAACTTACGGACGTATCGTTGAATTCGTTCAAAATAACCGTTTTTTCTTGCTCCGTTGCCAGTTCCAATTGGCCAACAGCCGTTTGCGGATTGGTGGCAATTTGCTTCAATAGGTGCAGCAGATGCCCTTTAAATGCGGTTATGCCAGCCTGATCCAACGCCAGCTTGTTATAATCAAAGCGAATAACGATATTGTCGCCAGGCACAATGATAAGGTTCAAATCGTAATTCGTTTGTTCGGACACAATCACATCCGCCAATTTCAGACCTTTGCCGTCCAAGCTGCTGAACTGATCAAGCTGTTCTTCCATTGGATAATTCTCAAGCACCATGATGTGGTTGATTAAGTCCTGCTTCTGCGCACTCTGTGCTTGAATCTCATACAGTGGATAGTAGTCATACTTGGCAGACGATAAAGCCTGCTCCTGTATCTGCGTCATCACTTCTGCAAAGCTGATGTCCGCTTGGCAGTTAACACGCACTGGAATCGTGTTGATAAACAAGCCGATCATGTCTTCGATTCCGACGAGTTCCGCCGGTCTGCCAGATACGACGCTGCCAAAAACCACGTCAGATGTTCGGTTATACTTTTGCAGCAAAATACCCCATGCCGCCTGCAGCAGCGTATTTAACGTCACTTGGTGCTGCGTCGCTGCTAGATTGATTTTAAGACTTAGATCTACACCAAGCTCACACCGCAATTGATCCGCTTCATACGTGCCGGAATGTCCGCGCACAATGCTGTGCGGCAATGAAGTTGTCTCTTCAAATCCTGACAGGTAGTCCTGCCAGTAAGCTGCAGCAGCCGACTCATCCTGCCGTCCAAGCCACTCGATATATTGATTGTAAGAAGGAATGGAAGCTTGAACTGGCTTTTTGCCTCCGACGAGCGCGGAATATGTGCCGAACACTTCTTTAGCAACTAGCGGCAAGCACCAGCCGTCCATCAAAATGTGATGAGAGCTCCACATCACCTCATAAACCTCGTCTTCTGTTTGCAGAACGGTTACGCGCATTAAGTCCCCATTCTCCAAATCGAACCCTTCAACACGTTCCCTTGTCTCTACCTTCTCAATAGCCTCAGCCCGTTCGGCTGGTTCCAAGGCACGCAAATCTTCATGCCTCAGTTCGATTTGCTTGCTTCGAAACACAACTTGCAGCGGCTCGCCGTTCGTATCGACAAGGAAATTGGTACGGAACACAGCATGCCGAGCCAACAATGCGTTCCAACTGGCAGCGAAGGCTTGAATGTCCAGCTCTCCCTTAAGCGTCAAGCGAGTAAGCTCAAAATATGCTCCCTTCTGACGATCCATGGCAGCATGGAACCACATGCCCTTCTGCATTGGTGTTAGTACATAAATATCTTCCACTTCTCCAATGCTGCTCGTCCGTTCAACAATTTGCTCCAGTTCCTGAATGCTGATTTGCGGCAGTGTTACATCACTAGGTGTTAGTTCTGCTCGTTCCTTACTCACGCAATGCTCGATAATTTCTTGTAAGCTGACCTTAAATAGACCAGCGAATTGCTCGATCGACTCCATGCGGTATTGCGTGCGTCCGTAGCTGATATCGAGCTGTAATTTTCCGTCTGTGACCATCCCATTAATATCAAGCAAATAAGGGCGCGGTTGATCTCCGCTAATATTGCTTCCCGTTGAAAGCGGCGACTGAGAAAATCCGCTGTTCTGGAAATCTTGGTCGAACTGCCCTAAGTAGTTGAAGCTTACTTCCGGTGTAGTTCCCCAATCCAATTGGGCACAAGACTTGGATAAATAGCGGCAAATGCCATAACCAATGCCTTTATTCGGTACGCCGCGCAAGTTTTCTTTGACCGCCTTGATCGTACGCGGCAAGTCCTTTTCCGATTCCGTCTCGAGAAGCAGCGGATATTCGCTCGTAAACCAGCCTACTGTTCGTGTAATATCGATATCCGGCAGGATCGACTCCCGCCCGTGTCCTTCCAGGTTAATTCTGATCTGCCCATGTCCGCACCATTTGCGGATGGCAATGCCAAGTGCTGCCAGAAGGAGATCATCCATTTGCGTGTTATAAGCACGATGCGCTTGCTTCAACAGCAGCTCGGTGTCGTTAGAGCTCCATTCAATCGTGACCGATTCACTGTCCCGCTGTAGAGCAACTGCCGATTCGTCCGTTGGAAGCGGCTGAACTTCTTTCTGGGCGATTTGCTTCCAATATGCTTTCTCCTGCTCCATTGTCGACTGCTGTGCGTATTCAGCAAGCTGCCGGGACCATAATCGGAAGGAATCGGTTTTGTCAGGAAGACGAATCTCACTTCCGTTTAATGCCTGCTCATAACCAGATGCGAGATCCTCAAGCAAAATACGCCAAGATACGGCATCAATGACAGCGTGGTGAATGGCGATAAGCAGGTGATCCCCATCCGTGCAGCGGAACAGACCCGCACGAACAAGAGGCCCTGATCCAAGATCAATTCCGGCTTGGATGGCTTCCGCAGCGTCCAGAAGCTTGTTCTGAACCGACTCAGCACTTTCGACTTTCTCCTTAAAATCTATTACTTCCAAGTAATATAACGAGCCTTCATCTGCTCGCCGATTCCAAGCCTCATATTTCCCGCGTTCCGTGCGGCGAAAGACGATGCGAAGCGCGTCGTGATGCTCTGTAATCTTTTGCAGCGCCTTGCACAGCGCCTCCTCCTCAAAGCCTTCCTTGCGGTGCAGCATGATGGATTGATTATAATGATGCAAATGATCCCCGCGCTGCCCGAAGTACCAGCGCAGAATTGGAGTGAGCTCGACTTCTCCGCTTTCTTCTCCTTGTTCAGCTTTCCTCCGAACCGCCACCATACGCGGGCTCAGCTGTTCAATAGTCGGGTATTTGAACATATCCCGAATATCCAGCTTGTATCCGGCCTGCTGCATGCGAGAAGATACTTGAATCGATTTGATGGAATCTCCGCCAAGCTCGAAGAAATGATCCAGCAGTCCGACTCTTTTCACACCCAGAACCGTTTGCCATACGCTTGCCAATGTTCGTTCCACTTCAGACCGAGGTTCCAAATATTCCTTGCCCGTATATGCTTGTCCGGATGGAGCCGGCAGTCCGTTGCGGTCGATTTTGCCGTTCGGCGTAAGCGGCATCCGCTCCAGCTTCATGAAGTAAGACGGAATCATGTAATCCGGCAATTGATCCGCAAGTGCTGACCGCAATTGATGAATCGCAATTTCCCCGTCAGCAACATAATAAGCGCATAATACCTTAAGTCCATTTTCATCCTCGCGCGCAACGATGACAGCTTCACGAACGAGTGATGTTTGCAGCAAGCGAGTTTCAATTTCACCTATTTCTACCCGATTACCCCGAATTTTAACTTGGTGATCGAGTCTTCCAAGGTATTCAATGTTTCCGTCCGGCATCCATCTTGCCAAATCGCCGGTTCGGTACATCTTTCCTTGTGAATAGGGATCATCAATGAATTTTTCGGCCGTCAGGTCTTCACGGTTCAAGTATCCTCTTCCAACTCCAGCTCCGCCAATGTATAGCTCACCTACAACCCCAATCGGCTGCAGCGCCTTATTTTCGTCCAAAATGTACATGGATACCGAAGGAAGCGGCTTGCCTATCGGAAGCACTTGCAGGGATTCCGCATTATTTCTTTCGTAATAGCATGCATCAACGCAAGCTTCTGTTACGCCGTAACTGTTCAAAATTCGCATTTGCGAACCGAATCGTTCGACTAATTTGCGATACTCGGTGGTTGGGCAGTGATCAGATCCAACGACGAGCAGGCGTAAGCTGCTAATATCTTTGTTATGTTCATACACATATTCCATTAACGGAATAACGAGCGCCGGGGTCGATTCAAAAATATCGATGCGATGTGCTTCAATTAACTCGCAAATGGCCGCCGGATTGGCTCGCGCCTCGCTAGGACAAATAATCAGCTCTCCGCCATAGAGAAGTGCTCGCACCATGTCTCCTGTAAATACGTCAAACGAGAAGCTGGCCCATTGCAGGGTTCGTATGCCCGGCTCATCCAAGCGATAGGCTTCCTTCCAGGCGCTCCCTAATGCAGTGATTTGCCGGTGCTCTATCATGACGCCCTTCGGCTGGCCTGTTGTCCCTGAAGTATAGATAACGTAAGCTAAATGGCTCGAATCGTTTATTTGCTCCAGATTGTGGCAATTTTGGTCATAAAAGTTTTCATCATCAAGCATAATCCAAGTGCCTTTATAATCGACTCGCGATTGCAAATGACTTTGTGATACCAGCACTCGTGCAGCGGAATCCGACAGCATGTATAAGATACGTTCTTCCGGATACTCCGGATCGATTGGAACGTAAGCTCCGCCTGCCTTCAATATCGCTAGAATGCCCACGACCATTTCTAAGGAGCGATCCGCCATGATGCCAACGAATTGTTCGGCTGCTACCCCGTTGGCGCGTAAGGTTCGGGCTAGGCGATTGGCCCGGTCGTTCAACTCTTTATAAGTCAGTTGTCTATCCAGATATACGACGGCTACCTTGTCAGGCGTGCATTCCACCTGCTCCTCAAACAACTGATGAACCGTTAAGGCAGGCTGCTGCACCGCCAAAGCTGTATTGAATCGGGTTAGAATCGTTTGGGCCTCTTTATCGCTGATCATGGACAGCTCATGCAGCGTCTGGCTCGGGTTGCTCAGCATTTGATCCACGATGGTCATGATTTGTTCCATGTAGCGATTGATTTCATGCTCTCCAAACAACTGTACACGATAATCAAGATTGAAATTAATCTGCTTGTCGTCCAGCATGTCCTCTAAATGAATAGCAAAATCGTCTACTTCATGCCCGCAAAAGCTGCTGCGCTGGCGGACGGAAAGATCTCCGTAGGTTGTCCAATGAATCGGCATGTAGTTTATAGAGAGGCGATACAAATCCTGTAAATCGGAATTGTTATTTTGTTCTCTCAAGTCAAGAATAAGCTGGTTATAAGGGTATTTTTGATGACGCAGGTTCGCTTTTTGCTCTTTGGCGACATTATGTAGGAAGGTCAGCACATCGTGCTCTGGATCTAGCGTTAAACGGGCGGCTACTGTACTAACGAACATGCCGATCGCATCTTTGTCCTGTCTGGATGTTCGGTTGGCATAAGCGGTACCGACAGCAATATCATTGTTACCGGTCGTTTTATATAAGAAGGCGTACAAAGAACCCAAAAACAATGTAAATAGGCTAATTTTGTGCTGCTCGCTAAATAAGTAAATTTTTTCGTACGTTTCACCGCTAATCGCGATGCTTGTCCGTCTGGCCTCCGTTCCGATTGAAAAAGGAGGATATGATTTCATGCCTACTACTTCCGGCATTGTTCTGAACTTGTCCAGCCAATAAGATTTATCCTTGGCAGATCGTTCGGAGTTATCGTATTCCCGCTCCGCGAATATGTAATCCAAGTAGGTGCTATCTTGCTCATTCGCCGCCACGTTGCCGCTTACCAGCTCTGTGTAGTTCTTCATAATTTTATTGGCGATAAGATGGGATGACACGCCATCCGTGACAATATGATTCATTTTAAGATTGAACCAGAACTCTTCTTCATTGATGTTAAAAATAACAAAATGATACAACAATGAATCCGATATATGAATAGGGATATGGTTAAAGCGATTTAGCCAAGACTCGGCTTCTTCACGATTTTCCCACTCTAAGTAATCAATATTCGGTATAACTTGTTCCTCCGGCACGAATTGCTGCATCGGCTGATTATCAGCCGTTTCAATTCGGATTCGAAAAGCATCATGCTGCTTGATCACCTGGCTAATCGCCATCTTCAATATATCAACGTCGACCTTGCCTCGAATGTACATCGTACCGGCAACGGTAGAAACCGACGTATTAGGATGCATCATTTCCATGTACCAAATTCTTCGCTGCGCTTGCGTCAAAGGAAACCATTCGTTAGGATTTACGTTCACATTGACTCTCCCCTATTCGAAATATTCGTAAGCGTCCGAACCCGTCAATTGACGTTCCGGATAAGTTCGCGATCATCTCCGCAGAAGAGATTAGATGCATGGCTATATGAAATTAAATTTGCAATTGTTCGTCATGAGTGTGGGCAACAAAACAGTTGATAAGTCGGCAGCAGTGTTAATCATGAGGGCATCTAGGAAGTAAGGGCAAATAACCTGTTCATGTCAAAGATGCAATGTGGTCGGTCGATCAGAAGTTGAACTGAATAAGAGAACAAAAAGAACGTTCATGAGGCTTTGGCCAAGCCCTCCTGTTGAATATTGGACACCTCCTTAGTTCCCTCTTCCTTTGTAAATTTATGCAAGGAGATAACCTTTTGCAGGGATAGTTAATCATTTCCATAACGTATTATATACAGGATTGAGCCCATTAACAATATCATTTACTATAAATTAGTATAATTCTTTAATTTTATGTAAATGGACGCCGTTTTTTGTCAATCATTATTCACAATTGAACTCAACTTCTTTTGCAACGAAAAAAGACAGGAGTTACTCCTCCTCTAATAGACGATTGTATCTACAAAAGAAGGGCTCCTGTCCAGAATATTAGCTAAATAAAAATTCGTCCCCGCAAAAGCTTAACCATCATAATTGACGACATAACTGTGGAGCTCCGTGTGATAGTAACCTTCACTATATTCAATAAGCGACCCATCCACGTCATAGGAATACCGGGAACGTTTCAATAACGGTAGATCATTACTCACAGTAAGAATTGCTCTTGCGGTCTCTGGTGCTGTCGCGACAGCAAATTCGTCCTTATATTTCCCCAGTTCGATCTGCTGCTCTTCCAGCCATTCATATAATGACTGCTCATTTAATTCTGACAAATCAAGACCTTCCGCTTGATGCGCCAAATAGTGAGTATAGTGGATATACGGTGAACCGTCCAAATCATATACGCGCTCGATGCACAGACATCGATCACCAAACAATCGGTATGGAACGCTTCCTTCCACATTCGGAACGACCTCGGCCCGAATAACCCGTTTTTGAATTGTATGTCCTTCCTCAACAAGAATTTCCGTAAATCGCTTCCATTTGGACAGCTTTGAGGCAGATGTATTGCGAATGACCTTCGTGCCTCTTCCGCTTCCTTTTTCTACATATCCTTCCTGTACAAGCTCTATAATCGCATTGCGTACTGTAATTTTGCTGACTTGAAATTCTTCTTCCAACTGAGGCTCTGACGGAATATAGGATCCAAGCGGGTATACCCCATGCAAAATGCGCTCGCGCAAAATATTTCTTACTTGTACGTATAAGGGTCGTTTGTTGCGTGACAATCTCAATGTTACGGCCTACCTTTCCACATCTATCCCTGACTCCATCATTGCCCGCAGCACCTCTCGTTCGGTCGCCATTGGCGTATCACCTTCGATCGTATGCGCCAGCATACTAGAAGCAGCAGCGAATTCTACCGTTTGTTCCGGCGAATAGCCTTGAAATTCTCCGTGCAGAATGCCGCAAGTGTAGGCATCACCTGCTCCAATTCGATCATGGACAGCAAATGTTAACCGTTCTGAAAACGCAAAGGATTGCTGCTTATATAAAAAACCTTGCAGCGAATGCATCTGATTCTCATGGATCGAGCGATGAGTACCTGCGATGACCGAAATATTATACTGCTTGGCGACGCGCGGAATCAACTCCTCTAGTTGTTCACGCCGATCCAGCTTCTCGGTCTCCATTCCTAATGTCAGCATGGCGTCCATCTCATTCATCATGACAATATCGGCAGCATGCAGCATTTCTTCATAGTGGGTTTTAGCCTTCGCATAACCGCCCTCTCCCCAATGCGCAGGACGATAATTGCAATCGAAGATGACTAATCCTCCTGCTGCCTTCACCGCATATGCCAGCGCCTTCATATGGCGGCGTACACTATCATTCATGGCAAGTGCAATACCGCAGAAATGAATCGCGTCAATATTGGCTGCGATATCTGCATAGGAATATGTATCCTCGGGAGCTGTATTGAAACTGCTCCCAAGCCGGTCTGTATAAGTCACACGGCCTGGACGCGCCCCGAACCCCTTCTCCAAAACGTACATTCCGATATATTTGCCGCCCTGGGTGATGAACGCCGTACCAATTCCAAGCTTGCGCAAATAGGCTTCAGCAGCTTCCCCAAACGGATTGTCCGGCAATCTGGATACTAAATATGCTTCGTGACCGAAGCGGGCCAGCTGCGAGCTGACATTAACGCCCGTTCCTGAAAACGAGTAATCAAGCCTGCTGGCTTGACTCAACCGCTCAACTCCCGGAACCGTCAGCCGCATCATCACTTCTCCGAAAGCAGCAACTCTCTTGAAGCCCTGCTTAGGCACATTAAGCATAATGCTCGACCCATTTTTTCATCACTGCGTATAGGGTATGGATGTCTTCCACCTTCGTCTTGCCTGTTGCTTGATCGATAATGGATGAGTACACATGCGGGATTACGATCGGCACGTTCGCTTCAAGCGAAATCCGCAAAATGGCTTCGAAGTTGTCAAGATCGATGCCGCCCGTTGGCTCAAGCGCGAATCCTGCCTCGCCGCATGCCTGCGCAACAGCACGAAGCTCCTGTTCACAGGCAAGCCCATTCATTGGGAAGTATTTCAAAGCATTTCCACCCATATCACGCACGAGCGCGATTGCACTCTTAATTGGAACAATCGCTTTGTCTGCTTGATCCGCACTTACAGGGCCCGTCGAAATGTTGACATATCCAACCTGTCCGGTCGGTGACACTAAGCTGTTAATCCAGCTATCCTTGCCGCCCAAGTTTGCACGAGTTGCCCCAACTGCCGGGAACACCTGGTTGATGTGTCCGCCGCCATAATATTTTGCAATCTCGGCTACCACTGCCGCTTGGCGATTGTCTCCGGCGCCAAGTCCAATCGATACCGCATCATCAATTGCTGCCCCGTACTCCTTCATCGCTGCGACGGCTGCTTCGACAGTCGGATAATTTTTGGACAGTACGCCTACCAGCACATGCCCTTCTGCCGCCTTGAATACTTCCTTCGCGTTCTCCACACTGTTGGCCAGCACGTTCAGCGCTGCACGTCCTTTGTACAAGCGTTTATCCATATTAGACATGTGTAGCCCCTCCTACTAGTTTACGAATATGTGCTGCAATAACATCCATGTCATCGCCCATAAGTGGACGCGGATCGATATCAAAGTATCCTTGTCTAACCCCATAATCTCGGGTATAAATAGCGATCTCACCCGCTTGAAGTCCTGTCACGACTTCTCTCGCAGTTGTGCCGGACAGAGCAGAATCAATGCTGATTCGTGCACGGAAAATGGCGCGCCCCGCTTCATCCTGCACGATCGTACAGGAAACGCCCTCAAGCTCATTAAGCGGCATTAGCTTGGCAAGCTCCACCTTCTCTTGCTCGCTTTTGTCTTCCTTCACCATATATTCGTCCAACGCCTGCAGCAATCCAAATACCGATTCTTTTCCGACTTTCATGCTGCGCCCGATGCCATGCAACTGTGCCTTTACCCATTCAACGGCTTGCCGCTTCCCGGCAACGATGCCCGTTGTAGGTCCTTCAATAGCCTTCGAACCGCTATAGATCGCCAGATCGGAGACTTGCACGTACTTCTGCACATCTTCTTCCGCGGCCGCATCGACGATGAGCGGTATTCCATTTCGCTGTGCGACTTCCCAGGCTTCTTCGACCGAAATCATATTTTTCTGGACGGCATGATGGGATTTCACATACAGAATCGCTGCTGTCTTGTCGTGAATCGCATCCTCAATATGCTCAACCTTTCCCTCATTTGCATATCCGACCTCTACAAGCTTGCCTCCCCCTAAATACACCATCGTTTCAACAGGAGCACCGTACTGTACGTTGTGGCCTTTTAAAATGATAATTTCGTTCTTCTCGATCGGATCCTGATGCAGTCGAAGACTCTTACGACGATCTCCCTGCGTGACAACGCCAGCTACCGAGAGTGCAATCCCGCTCGATGCTGAATTCACGATTACAGCCGCTTCCGAGCCGATAAGTTCAGCAACATAATCCCCCGCTTTGTTGACAAGGTCAGCAACTTCTACATAGCTTTGTCCGCCGAGCTTCATGGCCTCCATAACCGTGTCCGACACAGCGGAAACTCCCAAAATGCTCATTCGTCCACTCGCATTAATGACGCGCTTCAGTCCGTACTTCGCATGCAACGTACTTGCCATTTGCAAATACTCCCTTCGTTACGATATGTTGATGCCCCGTACGGACATCGCCCTCCGAATCGATAAGCTGAATCGGTTCATTCCGTACTTCGAATAGCGTCAAGTTCGCGCGATCGCCCACCTGGATTCGGCCAAGCTCTGGCTTGCCAAGCCATGTTGCAGCGCGTGTCGTTACTGACGCAATCACTTCATTTAATGTATAGCCAAGATAAAGGAACTTGGACAACACGTGAGCAAGGCTATATACCGGACCTTTCAGCCGGTTCCCCCGATAAATGTCCGAGCTGATCGTGTGGAGCGGAACGCCGTTCCGCTTAGCTGCCTCCGCTACGCAGAAGGAGAAACTCGCGGTTCCATGACCCACATCGAGATGAACGCCGCGTGCGATTGCGTCGAGCAATACGCGAAGCGGTTCACCATTATCATCAAATAAGTTATTCGGCTTGCCATTCAAATAATGAGTAATGACATCCTTATCCTGTAAATATGGGACAATCTCTTCAATATTGGGTGGGGCCGATCCGATATGTACCATAATAGGAAGCCCTGTGTCCTTAGAAAATTGCCGTGCCATTCGAAGCGGTTCAATACCGCTGCCCCGTACAACACTACGGCTAATCCGCGCCTTTAGACCGATGATGAAATCCCTATGCTTTTCTATGGCTTCCTGCACAGCGGATTCATCAATCCATGCCAAATCTGATAATTCGTCGATTCGTTTTAGTCCGATTTTGGATATATTGAGAAACGCAAGTACATTTGTATCTGACTGTCCAGCCTTCTCTCTTAACTCACCAATCCGTTCCGCACCCAAGCTGCCGGCATCGACGATGGTCGCAACACCTTGTTCCACACCGATCTTATCGATCGCATCTCCGTAAGGATCGAACTCCTCAAAAGCATGGACATGCATATCAATCCAGCCGCTGGACACAAAGGTATCGGAGCCGCTGTAATCCAGAATATGTTCCCCTTGACCCTCGCCTGCTTCCGTGATATGTGCAAGGATTTCATCTTCAATCACGATGTCCATAGCTGTTCCGTCCAGACGCTTCACGCCTCTTACGACGATCCGTTCGCTCATGCTGTTCACCTCGCTTTGAGTAATAATCTATGAATGCCTACTAGATTCATAACAATAAATCCATTCAAACATTATAATGTTTGAATTCATAGTAGCACCGCGTCATTGAGGAGTCAATATAACGTTATAATGTTTTGAAAAAATAAAAAACGAGTCACCATTTCCCCACGATAACTCGTTGATTTAACACATTTTATTTCTCCGGAAATAATTCACTTAATCGGTATAAGATTTTCGCAACATTCCCGTTTTGAACAACAGCAGCAAACAATCCTTCATTAAAACGGTCACCGCGAATATAGCAGGTCATCAGCTTGCGCAGCGTATCGACGTCCGCCTTTTTAATCTGCTCTTCAATATTTTGCTCGATATCCTTATATATTTCGTGCTCCGAAATCCACGCCCTCCAATCAAATACAATCAAAAATCCGCACTCATCGAGCGCTTTCCGAAACGCAATAACCTCTTGGCTTTCACTCGGATATCTGTTCACGAATTGAAGATGTTCATGATCGGCGTTTTGAAAGCAATCAATGAATCCGAGCAGTCTATTGATTTTTGTTTTTGTTAGGATATGAATGTCATTCAACGAAGCAGCCTCCTAGTTAAGAAATCTATTCATTTTCAAGTTGTAAATTTTCCTTTGGTACCCATCCTTCTTCGAAGTTCATTCGGTGCGTACACCATACCCAGCCATTCAGTTCTTTGTGGCCTGCGAGTCTATCGCCTTCATTCACATTCAATTCTCGTGCGGTATAATCCACTAATGCAATTCCTTCCGCTCCCTTAGCATCGAGAAACTGCATCGGCACCCATCCGCTGATTTTTTGGTTTTCCTCTTTATTCGTCGTACAGAAAATCCAGTTCTCCCAGTTTTCCGTCCCTTTATAAACTTCCCCGACAATGACGGATTGTCCCTTCACTAATTTGAGCGGGTTAGGGTAATTGGATCTGTGGTTCTTAATCACGATATATTTTTCCATTTGCAACACCTCGTCATGGTAAATACTACTTCACCTTGCGTATTGTACTATCAAACTACTTCCTGATAAAGAACAAATGTTCTTGTTTATGATGTGAGCGAGTTTATAGAACGACCCATTCCTTGATACTTTCTATTATAAGACGGATCGCTCAAAATCCTCTTACTATAAGGACTAAGGCAATGAGATTTCCACTAAGCCGTTCATAATCGATCATAACAAGCCACCTGATGGTTGTAGGTTGGTTGGTGCGCACCCAAATTCATATAAAAATATAGCCCAGCGATATGCCAATAATAATTGTCATCTTATTGCCCCAATATTTTGCGCAATTGATTGGTATAGCTTTTTCCGATCTCATAGCCAATCTGCGAAGCTGCAAGATTTACAACAATTCCCTTTTTGGCTTGATCTGTTCCGATGGACAAATGATATTGTTCTACAGCGTTGTCCGAATAGTGGATTGTAACCATGTATTGCGGCACATAGTTCAGTTCACTGACATCTTGGTTGCTGTCTCGATCGCCCTTTCGAATTTTTGAATGACCTTCTCGTCATTGCTTTCGTAATTGGTGCATTTCTCGGCCATTGATGTTTGCTCACATTCGAGCTTGATTGAAATCATGTGTCTCTCTTCTTCGCAGCCGGTTGTGAGCAAAAGAAGCAACAGTATTGCAATTGCAACAATTCCTTTTTGAATAGGTATCAATTCCCTGCTTGTCATTTCATGCACCCCTCAAAATTTAGGCATTTTTTAAGTATTGTTCAGGCAGCTTGTGAATGGCTATATAGAAGAACTGATTTGTAAGGAGGAGCAAACTCATGAGTTTTTATGGGACGATCGATTCCATCAAATGGTTTACAATTTGGCAGATAGCTCTTGCTGTCATAAATCTAATTGTCCTGTTCTGGTATGCAGTACCGATTCAGAAGACCCACAGATGGTTTGACTTTTTGCCAAGTGCCAACGTTTTGCTTGCTGTTCTCTGCATCGCATATGGTGACACATCAGACTTGTCTCTATTGATTTATGCTTGGACTTTCCTTCTCTTCCTCTGCACGATAAAGAGGGTATTTAGACCTGGCAACCACAGGCCTATGCCTAAGCATCGCGTGGCAAGAGTGATCTTGTGTATAATCGGGGCTATCCCATTCGTAATCGCCCTTATGTTTGCAGGTGAACTTAGGTACAATCCCACTAGTGAATTAAGTGATATGGGCTATTCGCAAGCTTTTGTGAAGATGAATGAACGATTGTCGATTGAGTACCCATTTGGAGAATGGAAAAAAATCAATTGGGATGAACTAAGAAGCAAATACGAGCCGCTTTTTCAAATAGCCGAACAGAAACATGATAAAGCTCTGTATTACCATACCCTTAAGGAATACATCAGCTCGATTCCCGATGGTCATGTAGCCTTAACCAACATCATGACAGAGCTCAAAGCTGAAATCGGAGGAGGATTCGGGATTACGGCGATTCGGTTGGATGATGGTACGGTACTTGTAAATAAAGTAATCAAGGATAGCCCCGCAGACAAAGCTGGTATAAAAATTGGCGCAGAAATAGTGACCTGGGATGGACGCAACGGTAAAGAAGCTTACAATAACTCCGGCATCATCGCAGCCTCATTAGCTACCGAGCAAGCTAAAACATACAATCAAGGACTGCTTATGACAAGAGCTCCGGTTGGTAAGGATGTTACAGTCGAATATATCAACCTAGACGACAAGGAAGCCAAAAAAGTTACTCTGCAAGCGTACGATGACAACTTCAAGACGCTGCAACGAGCAATTGCCGGCCATGATGCCATTGAAGGAAAACTTCTTAGTAGCGGCTACGGTTATTTGAAACTCTCTTGGTTTCCAGAGGATCTTCTCTCAACCTCTAACAACATCGTGTCCGATTATCTACAGCAGTTTCTCGATAAACAGATGAAAGGCTTAATTATTGATCTTCGCGACAATAAAGGCGGGTACGATCAACTAGCTGCTGATATAGCTGGGCATTTTGTCACGAAAGAACGCTTTTACGAAATAACGAGCTTTTATAACCGAAACACCAAGAAGTTCGAAATTAACTATAATGAAAAACGAATGGTTACTCCGAATAAGCCAATATATAATGGAAAGATTGCGATCTTAATCAACAGTCAAACGATCAGCACCGGTGAAGGACTCCCTCTCGTTCTAAAGGGCTTGCCGAACGTGAAAATCATCGGATTGACTCCTACAAATGGCTCTTTTGGTGTGGTTACAAACGCAATAGCGATTAACATGCCTGAGGGGTTCACGGTTAGATTGCCAGATGGAAGATCTTTGAACCAGCATTACGAGATTCAAGGAGACAGCGATTATAGCGGAAATGGCGGCGTTGTACCCGATATTCAAATTCCCTTGAATCGAAATACATTTATAGCGAAATATGTAGATGGGATTGATCTTGAATTGGAATATGCAATGAACGTAATGCACTAAATTATCATTTGCTTCTTTTGTACAAAAGGATGAGTATAGATAAAGGGAAGCAGCAGTGGATCGGAAGGTGGTTGGTTGAGACTGCTGCTCTCCTTACTTATGTTTGATGCAATATGTATCTCTTCAAGCGGTCTGTATGTGCCATCGAATCTCAGCTTCTTAGCAAATGTCTAGCAACCCTCGTCTACCTTTCAGAAGGGGAAAAGGCAATCCCGATTACGAGCAAAATCCAAAGCGGTGCATCTATCCCCATATTGACATCCCTATTTCTCCTTACTGTCATGACGTCTTTCTTTATTCATAAGCAGCTTTAGCATTTGATTGATTACAATTTGAATGACAATCCTGCTTCATGCAAAACAGATTTTAACTTCGGCATCGAGGCTGGCCCCATCCCATGCAGTTTCAATATCTCTTTTTCGCTGTATGTTGCCAGTTCGTCCAGAGAAGTAATGCCGATGTTCTCCAATGCACGTCTAGCCGGCGCCGAAAGCAGGGACATAAATTCTTGATCCGGTTTTCGCTCTCGCTCGCAGATTGGACAAATTGGACAATCACTGCTTCTCTCGTACTGGTGGCCTCGTTTACATGTTCTAATTGTTTTATTCGATCTCTCCATTTTCATTATTCTTCCTTCCTCTTACTCTTTATCTCATGCGCATCTCAAATGTTGGAAATATCCCCCTAATCAGCTACCATACATTACGTGACGTTGAGGATTCAGCTCCTCTGTAAGTATTATTTCATTGTAGCATCATTGCATTCTCTACGATTCATCGCATCCAAGCGTCGTTAGCAAATAATAAAGCGGCCCCAATCCATAACGTACCGGATGAAGACCGCTTGCCTTTTGCTATTAGATGCGATTGTCTACATGACTGGCTGTAACTCATTGTGCAAACCAAGTGATTTTGCCGTTGCTGCTTGAATTTCACGGATAAGCTCAGGATTACCCGCTAAGGACTGACCATAGGATGGAATCATCAGTTTAATCTTTGGTTCCCATTCTTTCAAATGCTGAGGGAAGCATTGCTCAATGACTTTCAGCATAACATGAACAGCAGTGGAAGCTCCCGGTGAAGCGCCAAGCAGCGCAGCAATTGAACCATCTGCGGCATTAATGACCTCTGTACCAAATTGAAGCGTTCCTTTACCGCCATGTGAAGTGTCCTTGATCACTTGCACACGCTGTCCTGCTACGACCAAGTCCCAATCTTCGCTCTTGGCATTCGGAACAAAATCGCGTAAATCCCTCATGCGCTTTTCTTTCGATAACATAACTTGCTGAATCAGGTATCTAGTCAGCGGAACGTTCTTAGCCCCTGCTGCCAGCATTGTCACGAGGTTGTGCGGCTTGACAGATGTGATCAAATCAAACATGGAGCCTGTTTTCAAAAACTTAGGCGAAAAGCCGGCAAACGGCCCGAAGAGCAATGTTTTTTTGTTGTCAATATATCTTGTGTCAAGATGCGGTACAGACATCGGCGGAGCGCCAACAGGTGCTTTTCCATATACCTTGGCATGATGCTGTTCGATAATTTCTGGATTGTTGCACACCATAAATAGCCCGCTTACAGGGAAGCCTCCGATTCCTTTTCCTTCAGGAATACGGGACTTTTGCAGCAAATGCAGGCTTCCACCGCCGCCGCCAATAAAGACGAAATTGGCCGTATGTCGTTCAACAGAACCACTTTGGAGATTGCGCACCTTTAGTTCCCAAGCTCCATCTCTCGTACGCTTGAGGTCTTCCACACTTTGCCTGTAATTAATTTTGACATTTCTCTTCGTTAAATGATCAAGAAGTATGCGCGTTAAAGCGCCGAAGTTGACATCCGTTCCGGAATCAATTTTAGTTGCCGCCATCGGTTCATTTATAGTTCTGCCTTCCATAATGAGCGGAATCCATTCATGCAATTTAACTGGATCATCGGAAAACTCCATTCCTTGGAACAAAGGGTTCGATGATAGCGCTTCAAATCGTTTTTTCAGAAATGCAACATTTTTGTCCCCTTGTACCATGCTCATATGAGGCAAAGGCATAATAAAGTCCTGCGGATTTCGAATGAGATTGTTGTTTACTAGGTAAGCCCAAAATTGCTTGGACACCTGAAATTGCTCGTTAATTTTAATTGCTTTACTTATATCTATTGATCCGTCCGGTTTTTCGACGGTATAGTTAAGCTCGCAGAGTGCAGCATGCCCAGTTCCTGCATTATTCCACTCGTTGGAGCTTTCCTCTCCTGCGTTTGCAAGCTTTTCAAACACAGTAATTTCCCAGTCCGGTGCTAATTCTTTTAGAATTGTCCCCAATGTCGCACTCATGATTCCGGCACCAATTAAGATAACGTCTGTTTTAGTTTGTCTGTTGATCATTTTTACCGTCCTTACATGCTAATGTATTTGTAGAAAAGATATAGGCGCATCTGCCTGCTTGACTCATTCATCCAGATAGTCAATCGGAATGCACAAAACCAATGCCATCACTCAACTACTTACCGAGCGTTATTGTTTTGGTTTGCCGATTCCAGTGAATAACAGCCCTGCGAGCCCCCTTAATTGCGCTAGTACTGCTTTTTTGGACATAAAAAATGCTCTACGCAATAACTTCGTGGTACCACCAATTTTTGATTAGCGATCATCCCCATTATGCTTTTCTCACCAACGACTTGAAAACAGCAATCTTAAACAGCAAAAAAATTCAACCTGAGAGCAAAGACCCCTGTTCTCAGTGGAAAGGAATATCAATTGAGACCCCTTCGTTAAACTCTAGATACAAAAAAATTGAATCTCCTTATGACCTCATTTGCTGTTAAATCTGGGGTGCCGTGACTCCTTGAGGATTAATATTATCATAACATAAAAAAATCCATTTGTTAGTATTGATTTTAAACATAAATGTTTGGATAGTCTTTGATTTCTTATTGGGACTACTTCTCTTATGGTTTATAACTGATCAGTAGTCATTACCTCTATAATAGTTAAGTTTTATTCTTTGATTATAGTACATACGAGGAAGTGACGGAGTAGAAGCCCACGCTGCTCTTGACAGAATGCACTCTGCCGTCTCGACAATGGCGCAGCCTTCGGCGCACTTTCCCAGGCGTAAAAAGAGAGCACGCATCAGGTCGATGAGTACATCATCATTGGCGAGATGCTGAAGGCAACGTCATTCTATCCCGTGCGATCTATGAGTTCGCAAATCTGTAAGACTGATGGAAGCGGATGGCTCACTGATCGTGTTCTCCCTCCTCCTCTCGGGTGTATCAATGCAATTAGATCCTCCTGGGCATATTAGGGATATTACGATGAGGGAGGAATTGGGAACGTGAGTGATTTGTTGATAAAAAGCGGTCTCCCTGGGCTGGGGCCTCGCCGTGGTCAGCAAGGAGAAAATCGAGGCAGCCGTGGACGAGCTTGTCCAGAAGGGACAAATCGCTCCCGAGCAGTCGAAAGCGCTTGTTAACCAAATCGTGGAACGGGGGCAAGAGGAGCAAGCCTTCTTCAGCGCCTCTATTCAGGATATGGTGAATCGCAAGTTGCAGGACTTCGATATGGCCGCCAGTTCCGACCTGATCGCACTGAAGCAACGGATGATGCTGGAGCAGCGGATTGCCGCGCTCGAAGGGGCTAGCTCGGATGAACCTGGCGATGAGGATGGACAGCCGAATATGGAGACGGACGGCCGTGCGGATTAGGCATGCGGGCCGATACCCTCGATATGGCTGAGCCGTTCGGCGTCAAGTTGCTGAAGGAGAAGTACAGCCTCCGCCGCATCCAGAAGAAGATGGCCGGCGGCGCGCTCGATCTGGTGCAAGCGGTATCCGATCTGCCGATGCAGGCGAACCGGCTCTCACACCTGCTCAGCAGGGGCAAGATCAAGGCGGAAATGGAGCTGCCAGATCTGGAACAGGTGCTGCACAAGCTCGATCAGATCAGCAACCGGCTCTCCTTCAGCATCGTGCTGCTTGCCTTTAGTGTTATTATGGTCGGGCTGATCGTTGGCTCCTCGCTAAGCAGGAGGCCGACGCTGCTCTGGGACATTCCCGCGATCGAGATCGGCTTCCTCATCGTGGCCTTGATGTTCATCTGTCTGCTGTTGTCGATTTTCCGATCCGGCAGGTTCTAGCAAGGAAATACGGGGAGCTGTGCTGAAGGCGCAGCTTCTCCAGCATTTATTCCTCTTTACTCTGCGCAGCTTTGAAGCGGGATGTCCTTCCTCCCCCACCATCCCTCCGGATCCGGAGAAGCATACACAATCTCTTGCTTGGAATTCACATAGACAAAGTATGGATACTCCGTTATCTGGTAGGCTTCAAATATGTTCTCGTCAGCTTGCAAAAATCGGATTCCATTGCTATGGCTATACAGATCTTTGTAGCTACCAATTCCGCTTTCTTTTAGCAAAACTGCAGCATTTAGGGCGCTTCCCCGTTCCATGCTTGCTTGTATCCATCTCTCTAATGAGGGGATGCAGTATGGGCAGTGTGAATCGATAAATATAAGCAGGATTCCATTCTTCGCTATGGCATGGCTTAAGTCAAAACGGGTATCACCGACATCCGGCAACTCAAACGAGGGAGCCTGCTGGTGCAATAAGGGGTATTGTCGGCGACTTTCCCATTCTCCCTCCATGCTTTTCGTCCGCTGAAGCATAGAAGACAAGGTTTTGTAAACAACGATAGTTGCAAATATAACGCTTGCTAGCAAAGCGAATTGAAAATAGATAGCCATATCAACCTCCGCCATAAAAAATCTCGTCCTTGCGAACCTACCATATTATGTATATACTCGATTTATATATTACCTGTCTTTTACTTTGATGGCAAATACTGACGAAAGGCGAAAAATGATGTATTCTTTCTTACCTATTTGGCGAGGTTCCGGGTTTGCCCTTCTTTATATTTGGAGATTGAACAAACCCTATTTTTACGTTTCTATTACGCTTCATCTCGCGCTAGGTTTATTGCCTCTGCTTAGCGTATGGACAATGCAAGAACTCGTGAACGAGGTTATTTTAATCGCTCAACCCGGGCATGGATTTGCCACAGCGTTATCGATTTTATGCTTCCAAATGGTCATCATTCTGTCTGCCTATATTCTTCAATTTTTATCTCAATTAAATGATCAAAAACTTGAAAATCTGCTCGGACTGGTGCTCAAAAAACAGATATTCCGCAAAATTATGAATCTGCCTTACTCCACCTTTGAGGATCCGTCTTTTTATGATCAGAACCAGCGAATTATCAATAGCCACTTCCAAATCGTTTCGATGGTTAAGGCCATTATGTCTTTAGGAAGCACCATCATCACGGTTGTGTCGTTAGTGGGCTACATTACCCATATTCATTGGGGATTGCTGGTTATTATCTTTCTATTTTCAATTCCGATCCTGATGATTCATATCCGTTTCGGCAATAAAAGATATGCGCTCGCTCGATTTCTGACTCCCTACCACAGAAGAGAAATGTACATATCCGATCTCCTAACCCAACGAGATTCCTTGAAAGAGATTCGCCTCTTTGGACTAGGCTCGCATCTGATCGAGAAATGGTCTTCCTTCTATAAGCGGAGCGCACAAGAAAAATACAATTTATCTAAAAATCAAGGCATATGGGAGCTTGTCGGCAGCATGCTGCTCACGTTGACCTATATTGTGTCCGGGATTCTAATTATCCTGCTGATCTCGGCCAAAAAGATAGCAATTGGGGCGTTCGTGGCGTCCCTGCAATCGATTCAAAATATTCAGTCCAGTTTAACCGAAATTTCCGCTTCACTATCCAATATCTACGAAATCAGTTTGTATATCGAGGATTTCAAATCTTTTCAACAAAAAGAGGAACTGTCAAGCTCATCTTCTCAAATCAAATGCGGCGCCATCAACCAGATCAGCGTGCAAAATCTCACGTTTACTTATCCGAATCAAATAGAACCGACTCTCAAAAATATTCATCTGTCTATAAAAAAGGGACAAAAGATAGTCATCATCGGAGAAAACGGCTCCGGCAAGACCTCGCTGATCAAATGCATACTAGGTCTGTATGATACGGTAGAAAATACGATATACGTGAACCAAGTTCCTTTGCACAACTATGATATTGCATCCTATCATCAACGGATTGCTGCTTTATTTCAGGATTTCATTGAATATGAGTTCAGCGCCCGGGAGAATATCAGCTTTGGCAATCTGAAAAACCCAAGTAAGTCCGAAGTGATTGCTGCTGCCCAAAAAACGAAAATTCATGAGCACATATCCAAGCTGCCTGAGTATTATGAGTCATTGCTAGGACGTCATTTTGAAGGGGGCCATGAATTATCAGGCGGACAATGGCAAAAGCTGGCCCTATCCAGAGCTCTATTTAAAAATAGCGATGTGATCATTCTTGACGAGCCCACCTCATCCATGGATCCGGAATCGGAGCTCGATATTATTCATGAATTATTCCAAGAGAACAATGATAAAGCGGTGCTGATCATTACGCATCGTCTTGGTGTCGCCGTCCAGGCGGACTATATTTTGGTGATGAAGGAAGGCCGCATCGTCGAGGAAGGCACACATCAAGAGCTTTTGCGCCAACAGGGAGAATACCATCGTTTATATCGGGCGCAAACCAAAATTTATAATCAGGAAAGCGGGGTTGTCGTCTAAACATGGCTCTCGTTGTTATGTTCCAAAATGTGCTTGCCTTCTTGTTTCTTTCCGCCTTTTTACATAAAGCACTGAACTATGGTGAACATATTCGCATCATGAATGCTTATCACCTTGTGCCAGCCCGATTCATAGTTCCTTCTTTTATATTGTTTGCCGCGGCCGAGCTTGCGATAGGTCTCTCGCTTCTCTTGTCCGGCATCACGGTTTATCATGTGGTTTCCATAGGTTCTCTGCTAAGTATTTATACCTTTGCAATCGGTTTCAATTTGATGCGCGGGCATCGGCATATAAATTGCGGCTGTGGCGGGATACTCGAAAATGATCAGCTAAACTGGGGATTAGTGCTTCGTAATCTTCTTCTCGTTTTTTTGGTTGTAGGGATATGGAAATCTCACACATTGTACACAGAAGAGATCGCTTTTATTTATGGACTTGAGCTATTCATGCTCTCTCTCATCCTTTTTTCGTTGCTCTATCTGTTCAAGGAAGTGTTCAACATCAAGAAGAAACTTATTCACCTCATGAAGATGTTTATCTGAAAACACGAGGAAGGGGATTTGAATGACCGATTTTATCATTATCATTACTTTATTGCTGGTACTCATCCAGTTGCTGCTTATATTCATGCTGGCAAGACTCATTGGGCAATTTCTTACGAAAATAAAAAGCGTGGGCGGGATTTCCTTAACCGAGCTCCAAATTGGTGAGCAAGTTCCGCTTTTTCGTGAATGGGGTTCACAGGGGCGCAAAGTGATTCTAAGGGAATTGTTGAACCACAGAAAAGTGCTGCTTCTCTTTATCAGCACGACATGCCAAACCTGCAAAAGCATACTGCCTGACTTACAAAGAGTTGTTGAAAATTGGGATATACACATCGTCGTTATCAATACGGATAAGCAATCCAATGACGAAGAGATTCAGGCGATACTCCCTTCCGGCATCGAATATGTTCGTTCTGTGGACATTATGGACGCTTATGGGGTAAGCAAAGTACCCTATGCTTTTCTAGTAAATCAAAACGGAATCCTAGAATCTCATCATTCATTAATGAGTTCGAACATGCTGTGGAACATGCTGGAGAATGAAACGGCGAGTTCCCATGGAGGGATCCCCGGCCCCTTATCGGTTATGAATGAGTAAATTAGCGCGGTAAGAAAAACGGCCACAGAAAGAAGCGATTTAGCATCTTAATAGAGGCCAAATCGCTTCCTTGGTTCATCCCGTTCCTATTCTGGCGAAAATAGGCTTGTTCCTAGCATCCGCATCTTACTTTTGTTTGACTTGAACACACTTCACCCGTATCTCGATCAACATAGTACTCCCAGGAGGACACTTTTTGCATAATGCACAGGACGTCGGAGCGGCAGGAAACCACTTTGCGCGTTAAGATGCAGCGTGCGGCAGCAGGCTGGAATCCTGTCAACTTGCTCAAAAAATTTTTCACTCTCATTACCCCTCCATTACCAGTATTTTGATTTCATACATATTATATACCATTTATATTATAAAATCCGTATTTGGTTTTATTATCTAATTTATAACACCCATGCTGGACGTACGGTAAAAGAAGCCCCATCGCGCGATGGGGCTTCTATCTATTGATAAGCTTCTTCTGCTAGGATGAACGGGACACAATAAAGTCAGCTCTTCGCGCCTTGCCGTCCTTCACACTTTGCATTCGTAGATGCCTATTGTTTATGGAACGGTATTTCTACGCCTTCATCAATAAAGATTCCTTCAGAAATATGGATATAACTCATCGTATTTCGAATCCAATACAGGTTAGGTTTAACTTTAAATAATTGGGTATCATGTTGGTCATGGAAAGATATAATATAGGAGTTTATCCCCTCTTTAATGATGAAGGATGTTTGATATTCATCAGCAAGTTGATAAGTACCTGCGATATGATCGGCACTATTGAATTCCATGATACTAGGTTGCTTTGAAGCATTAGGTTCTTTACTGTCATTAGGTTGGCCTAAGAATTCTATTATTTGCTGCTCGTAAACAGGACTTACCTCTTCATTCGTTAAGAGAACCGTCACCTCTCCGCTTGTCAAAGAACATAAGCAATGCGACGAATAGCCAGGCCAGCCACCAGAATGACCAAAAGAACCGTCTTGAATGATAAACCCACAACCATATGAGCTATGTAACGGTGAAGGAGTAAGTGCGCGATTCACCATTTCAAGCGATACTAATTTACCTTGAAGAAATCCTTTTACAAATTGGGCAATATCTTGAGCGGTAGCATAAATCCCTCCGTCTCCATAAAAATCGTGTTTCTTATTGATATCTTTAAAAATCGGATCATCTGTTGCAAGGATATATTTCTTATTTATAAAATCAAATAGCTTGCCGACAGCAACTGGTTTCGATTGTGGCATCGTGGTTGTATTTTGAAGTTGAAGAGGCTTGGCAATCATTCTTTGTAAATAATCCTCATAAGAAAGTTGACTTGCTTGTTCGATAATTTTAGCTAGCAAAACATAATTTGTATTTGTATAAAGCCAACCGCAACCCGGTAGGAAATAAGGCTCCTTGTTATGTAAAATATCTTCAAAATCTTCAACTGAGGAATTACCTATATATTCTGGGATACCAGATGTATGCATCAATAAATCCTCAATCGTTACATCTTTAAAAATACTTGTATCAAACCATTTTGTCAGGTTGTCTTTAAAATGAATCACCTTCTGCTCTATTAATTGAAGTACCATCACAGCAGTGTACATTTTGCTTAAGGAAGCAATGTTAAATAGTGTTTCCCCCGTAATCGGAACTGAATTTTCCATATCTGCAAACCCTACTGTAACATCTATAATTTCGTTATTGCTCGTTTCTACATAAACTGCACCATTAAACTGGATTTTTTCAAGCGTAGAATAAATAGAGTTAAACATAAGTAAGCCTCCTAAATATATTAGTTATCTAACATATTGGATGTAAAGAACTCAAATGAACTCTTCAGCTGCAATTTGTTTCAATTTTTTTGTAATTCTTTCTAACTCGTTACGTTCGGCAACAGTTAGTTTAGAAAATAAACGATCGGCCACAGAGCGCTCGACATATTCTTGCTTTTCAAAGTACTCCTCACCTTTAATTCCTAACGTAATAAACACTTCACGGCGATTATCAGGATTAATTGCACGATGAATAAACTGGTTTTTCTCCATCTTCGCAATAAGCTGGCTTACTGCACTAGAACTAATGTTCATTTCTATAGCAATTTCACCAACCGTTATCTTGTTGGCAGCGTATACAATATCCAGCAATACAGCTTGCTGAGTGGTGATAGAGCTAGCTAAATATGGTTTATAGTGTTTGTAAATCAAGCGGTTAATGGCATAATCAGCTTCATTAATTTGTTTTACTTGTTCATAGATGTTCAAGCAGCTCACCCTCGGAAATATGTTAGATACCTAATATATTAGAGAAGGAGCTAAGATAAGTCAAATTTCGGTGAGTTACGATTAAAGCTCCCCCTATTATTTCTTCATTAAAGAGCACCTTAAAATAGTTACAAAATTGCATCATATCTGCTTGCCAACTCATTGAATCATATCCTGCTGGCCCACCAATTTCGTTATTATTGAAATGTTTTGATTCTTTATTAAAGCTGTTGCTCGTTCTAGTTTCAACATTTGATGCGCCTCCATTATTATGCGTTTACGAGTCTCTCCAAACAATCCTTACGTTTGTTATTTCGTATTCTCTTGTTTCAGGCTCGTTTGATTCCGAAAATAGGCTCCGATATTCGGGCAATGCATCGTGTAAATCCTTTATAAACTTATACTCTTTGCCATCAAGCTTGTTTGTAAAATAGATATCATATCTCTTTACAACACCATGTATAATAGCTATCTGATAAGTAGTAAAAGGATTTGTTATTCCACCGCTATTCGTCATTTCCGCTTCGAGCTCATGTAATGATTTAAATTGTGTTAAAAACATGTCTTCATTGTGCCCAACGTAATCAAATAGCAAATAATCCCCCGCTACCATTTCTTCTCCCGATAAAGGGACTTCTCGCTTTCTGAAGTAATATACATTCTCGTCCAGATTCAGAGGATTCCGAAGAGGAAGATTGTCTTCTCCAATAACATCTACATATTCAAGAATGTAATTCACATTTTCCAGGAGTTCTTCCGATGTATATGAATTATCCATTAAGAAGGAGGATTTTGCTATGATTTCAGCTAAGCTTGATATTTTCATTTTCATGATCTAGTTTCCTTTCGAGTGTTTCGCATATTGTATTTCTCTGAGAGGCTCAGGACGCATTTTGCAATCCTTTCAACTATTCTTCCCATTCATAATCAAATACCTCATAAAACTCTTTCGTTTCAAGATTCCTTTCAAAGGCACATTGTGGCTCCCGATCTATAAACGCAAGAATCGAATCATCCATATTCAATACCTTTCCAATCGAAATAAATTGATAATTATCAACATCGTCAGGATCATGTTCTTCATATCCCGTAAAGAAACTCCATCCCGTATCCGATTCTGAGCCTTCATTAGGAAAGTCCCTTACCATAAAATTAAACTCATTTCGATCCAACACGTCGTTCGTTACAACGACCTTCTTCTCAAAATAATAATCCCAATTGACAGCGCTAGGATCGTGCTGCATCGTGTCACAAATATGTTCGATTCTAAAATGAATTTCTTGACCGAAAACTAAATCCTTGATAGATATCGGCTCATTCCGTAAGGTTCCAATCAGTTCATCACCTGATCGATGGATGATTTCAACCCACATTCTCTCCCCACAATATTCTGCATCTTCTTCATCACTGAGAAAGCTGAGCTTGACCAACTCACCAACCTCAACCTTGCTTAATACGTACTCACTTGGAACATAAAACGTATATGGCGCTTCCTTATGTTTTTCAACAACACTGTCCAAACTCCATGTCATTATATATGTATCTCCTTTGCACAATTGGAGGTTTCAGAATCATTCTACCCCGTTACATGAATCCCTCAAATAAAACTTGAAATTTACCTAATAAAGAATAAAATAATAAAAGTTGAAATAAGTTATCAATCTTTTGGCATCTTAGTTGATTACATTAGAAAAGAAGGAATAATTATGATGATGTTTTTGATGTTGGCATTAAGTCTAGGTTTACTATTTTTCATTCATTATTTATCGAACCATAAGATTCAATATGAAGCAAATCTTCCAAGTTCAAAGAAGAGATTTATCATAAACCTTTTGCAGTTCGTTAAATTTGCTCCTTTCATTGCTTTACTTGTTCTACTCGTACTGGTTTTAACAACTCTACATACTAAAGCAGGCATTCGACTCTCTCATGCATGGTATGCTGCACAATTTTGGGCTTATTATACGTTCCTGTATTGCATTTATATGATAACCAAGAAAAAACTTCTTCTATTTTCCATGATTATGTCTTTATTCATAGCCATTTATAACACGCCATTATTTCACTTTGAAAACCAATTTACAGGATATAATGTAGTTGTGGCTAATATTTTCGGAACTTTGATGTTTATCAATTTATGGATGGCAATCTCTAAAATTTTAGTGGAAATAAAAAACAAGTAGTACCTTTTGTACCTATGACAGACGGAACGGAAATAGCCAGTGAATTGAGGAAACTGCCACCATAACGTGAATCAAATCAAAACACCTTCAAGAGAATGACCTTATATCGTAAGATACGAGAGTCTACCTTGGAGGTGTTTTTACGTTGGCAATTCCCCCCCATGTAAATCAACTCGACCCTAGATAGCTTGTCTCTTAGGTCGGGTCGTGTAAGTTCTCCCATGATTCTACATCTAGTGTTCAATTATATAGATTCATAACTCCCTCAATCATACTTTGCTCAATCTTCAATGGGCCGGGGATAGCGGAATGAAATATATGTACGATATGGCATATTTATCTATTAATAGTATACTTATTAAGTGTGGTTATACCTGTCCGGTAACCGCAAAATATGAATGAAGGAGGCGCTTGAATGACCATAAGCCCGACACTCCCGTCGTTCAATCCATTTTCATCCGATTTCAAGGATCATGCTTATACGCTGTATGAGAAGCTCAGAGAACATGATCCGCTTCACCGAATTACTTTGCCGAACGGCAGAACAGCCTGGATCGTGACACGCTATAAAGATGCCGTAGCAGCGCTGAAAGCCGATTATTTGAGGAAAAATTTGTTCCAATTCGTCACGCCCGAGGAAATGGGACTTCCCCCGTTCCAAATGGATCTGCTAGTCAGACATATGCTGAATTCGGATCCGCCGGATCATACCCGGCTCCGTGGCCTCGTGCAAAAAGCATTTACCCCCCGCATGATTGAGAGGTTAAAGGAAAGTATCCAGAACATAGCGAATTCGCTGCTTGATCAAGTAGAGAATCAGAGATCCATGGAGCTGATTCAAGATTATGCCTATCCCCTTCCGATTATTGTCATATCGGAGATGCTGGGTCTGCCCAACGAAGACCGGGATAAGTTCCGCGAATGGTCCCATGCGCTCGTCTCAGCCATCAATGTGCCGGAGAAATATAAGCAAATCGAATCGGACATAGACGCTTTTACGGACTATATTACGAACCTGATTGAGCGGCGCCGCCAAGATCCGAAGGAAGATTTGTTATCCTTGCTTGTGCAAGCGGAAACCGAAGGGGACTCCTTGTCGGAAAAAGAACTGATATCGACCATTATTCTATTGATCATAGCCGGACATGAAACGACCGTAAATCTGATTGGAAATGGAATATTCACATTGTTGACTCATCCGGACGAACTGGAGAAACTTCGGAACACTCCTTCCTTGATGGATTCCACCGTCGAAGAGCTGCTGCGGTTCATGGGCCCGGTCGAATTCGCAACGAATCGCTGGATCGGAGAAGATTATGAATGGAACGGCAAGCTCATCTCGAAGGGAGACATGGTGCTCGTTGCACTTGCCTCAGCCAATCGTGATCCTGACTACTTCAAGGATCCAGATCGGCTGGTCTTGTCCCGGGAACGGAACCATCATATCGCGTTCGGACTGGGGATCCATCATTGCCTGGGAGCTCCTCTCGCCCGCCTGGAAGGACGAATTGCAATTGATACGCTCTTGCGTCGCCGAAGCCGGATGAAGCTGGCCATACCGCCCGAGCAGCTCGAATGGCAGCCCACTTATCTTATGCGGGGATTCGTCTCTTTGCCTCTACAATTCCAATAAGGCAGCGAACGCCGTTCACGCGGCTTGTTGTAGCGAAGCCCCTTCCTGCCACATTCCGCTTCCTGCTCCACTCCTTGTGGGGCGGGAGGCTTTTACCTGTTTGAACCAGGTATCTTACATACTTCATCAATAGGAACAACCTATGCCATATATTCGACATGGCTTTAACTACATAAGAAATAACTATCGTTTGTTAAATTAGAAGCATGAGCTCGATAAAAAGGTTGATTATCATCGGATGGATTGCACAAAATACAATGGCTAAGAACGATAACCCCTGAAGCCTGTGCTCAAAATCAAACTATTGACACAAAAGTGTATTACACGTATAGTACATGCATAAGATGTATGAACCACTTAGTACACACACTAACCGTATGGAGTTGGTTGTATGACAGAAGAACAAAAATTAGGTGTCAGCTTTAATGTTCGAGAACCGGTATATATTCAAGTTGTCCGCTACTTCAAGGAACAGATTGCTACAGGGCAAATCGGAGCGGGAGACAAAATTCCTTCACGGCGTGAACTGGCATCAGTAATGAAGATTAATGCGAACACGGTGCAGAAGGCGTATAAGGAAATGGAGGAACAGGGTTTGATCGTAACAGAAGGAAATTCCCCAAGTCGAATTACACAGGATCAGCAAATACTAAGCTCGATTCGTGCTGAATTAATCGAAAGTGCAGTCGATATATTCATCAGTTCCATTCGGAATATTCAAATACCAGTTGAAGAACTGGTAGATATTATAAAGACAAAATATACATCCGAGCGAAAGTTATCTCCAGAGGGTGGTGACACAAGATGATTCAGGTGAATCAGATGGTGAAGAATTATGGATTCAAGAAGGTACTAAATGGCGTTAGCTTCACTGCTGCCAAGGGAGAGATTACCTGCCTGATCGGAATCAATGGTGCCGGGAAGTCAACGGTGCTGAAGTCCATCATGGGACTGACACCATACAAAGGAGAAGTCTTAATCGATAATGTAGCACTAACACCTGTGATGTATGAGAAAATTACTTTCATTCCAGATTCGTTAACGATGCCCTCCAATATGCGAATTGCTGATTGCTTGAGCTTTATGGCTGACTTTTATCGGAATTGGAACACTGAACGTGCAAAGGAATTGCTTAAGTTCTTCCAACTGAGCTCTTCGGGTCGCGTATCCTCATTGTCTAAGGGAATGGCTGCGAAGTTAAATTTGTTGCTCGGACTTGCCTTGGATTGTGATTACATTCTAATGGACGAACCGTTCTCGGGGATTGATATGTTCAGCCGCGAGCAAATTGCTGATGTGTTCACGAGTGAATTGATCGAGGATTGTGGTGTGATTATTACAACTCATGAAATTAACGATATTGAGCATTTAATTGATAAATCGGTCTTGCTAAAGCACGGGAAGGTAGAACGTGAATTCTACTGTGAAGAAGTTCGCGAGCAGGAAGGTAAGTCCATTTCGGACGTAATGAGAGAGGTGTACATGAAATGAGCGCTTTTGTGAAGCTATTGAATTTTGAAATGAACCGATTTTCAAAAATATATATTGGACTCATGGCGCTGACAGTCGCCTTGCAACTTGCAGCAGTCACCATCGGTGCTAATCAGTGGCTGGATTCTGCGAATGAGGCAATGAGAGTGAATCACTGGACCCTTGAGCAATATCACAATGTGACTGGATATATTCAGCTAAACAGTACGGTGTATGATCACTTTAATAGACTTCTATATTTCGGATCCATATTTTTGAGCATAACAATGTTGCTAGTATATAGCTGCATCATCTGGTACCGTGACTGGAGAGGTAAAAATACAGTAGTATATCGCCTGCTCACGTTGCCATCTAATCGGGCGAATTTGTATTTTGCCAAGCTGGTTACGATCTTGCTATTCGTATTTGGATTTGTCGCCCTGCAAATTGTCCTTGTTCCACTGGAAAGTTTGATAGCACAGTCGATTCTTCCTGCTGAATTATATCGAACCATCTCGGTATTTGATTATTTGAAGCATCCTACTGTGCTTAAAGTTCTGGTTCCGCCCAACTTTTCTGAGTTTGTACTATACTATGGTCTGGTCATTACGGGCTTGATCGTCTTGTTCACAGCGATTCTAATGGAGCGGAGCTACAGACTGAAAGGGCTCGGCTTCATCGTACTATACATAGCGGTTCTAGCTGGATTAGCCTCAATACCCTATCTAATGGGTTATAGCAGATACGATAGCTACTTCTATCCAGGAGAAATCATAGGCGCTTGTATCGGATTAATAGTGATCATTGCTGGAGGTTCGCTTTGGTACAGCTTGTATCTATTGCGTAAGAAAATATCGGTATAATTGAAGGGGTATGGAGGTTAAAGAATGAGGAAATATATGGTTAACGCCATTCTTGCAGTGTTCGCGGTTATTACAATCGGGACGTATTATGTACAGGCTTCACAAGAGACACGACCTAATTATAAGCTGACGATGGTTCAAGGGGATGCTTCTCTCGTTGAAGGTATAGCTTTATACGGAAATTACATGAGTAAGGACAGTGTTTTTGGCATCGAATCAGCCTATATCACGACAAATGGTACAGAGTATACAGATAAAAAGTTAACGATAAGCCAAAGGTTCAACCGAAGACCAGTGAAAACGCAATTGGATAAATGGGTGGATCAGCATCGTCAGTTCATGCGTGGGAAGAACGACTTAGCTGGGTTCTATGAAAATCAGGATATACTTGCTTATGTGAATTGTACCGTAGATGAGCAGCAATCCAATAATCCATCAGCGAAGAAGAATGCTAAGCTCAGTATTTCTGTGCTTAACAAGCAGAAGGACAATACGCAGGAAATCAGATCCGTTATCCATGTAGATCATGATGTTTCAGATATCTTTGTACAAAATGTACAGCTTGTTGATCAGCATCTTGTTGCAATGGTGTCTTTGATTCACAGTGCCAAAGGTTATGTATATGAACCGCAGATTATCCGTGTTAATCTAACAACAAAAGAGATTACAAATGAGCCGCTCGCGTTACCAGGAGCTAAATCTGTAGCAGCAAATGGGGATAATCAATACGTAAGGTTAGCCAATCAAAATCTGGATCACACGGATCAATGGATTTTAAGTGTTAGTAAAGATAATCATAAAAAGTCATATCAAGTGGATGTTAAAACAGGACAAATCTCGCCGCTCGCGTTCCAAGGGCATGAAATGTTATTGAATAATATTATGAATGCTTATGGACAGAAAATTTATTTCCTGCAAAAAGCTGTATCGGGCAAGGAAAATATAGGATTCACTGTTATTTCTTACGATCTCGTTAGTAAAGAATATGAGACGATTCTGAAGAATACAAATATAGATTTAAGTGACAACATTACCTATGTTTTTAAACAAGACTATCTCTATATTATGGGTCATAAGAATTTCAAAGGTAATCGTCTATATGTATTCAATTTGACAAGCGGTAACCTTGAATACGAAGGAAAAGCAGTATCAACAGAGGCTGCAAATCAGGCTGAAGATGAAGCTAACATGGATTTGAATTATATCGATCTTGGTCAGTTTTAGAATTATTTTTAGAATGGAAAAAGAGAGATAAAGAGAGATAAAAAGGTGACAAAGGCCGAGCTAATGACTTTAATAGTCAATTAGCTCGGCCTTTTAGTTGAAAATATAAAACAGCCAACAATCACTGTTTTTCGATTAAAATATATTGTAAAACGATAAATTATGTGATAAATTCAATTCACAATAAATCTGTGAGGGGTGTTTTTATGGAAAAAGGATCAACACTTTTTTTAAGGGCTGCGGTTATTCTTATTGGAATCCCGGTTCTTGCTTTATGCATATTTGTGGTGCCGGGGATAGCGAGTTTCGCAGCAGAACTATATCCAGATTTTGGTTTAATGAAATATCTCATTGTCATCGATTTGTATGCCTCGGCGATACCTTTTTACTTTGCGCTGTATCAAGCTTTTAAGCTGTTAGGCTATATTGACAAGAACAAAGCTTTTTCGGAAATGTCTGTACGGGTTTTAAAGAAAATAAAATACTGTGCAATTACAATCAGTTGCTTGTATGCAGTTGGTATGCCACTCTTTTATCTCATGGCAGAGAGAGATGATGCCCCAGGGATTATAGTCATCGGCTTGATTATCATTTTTGCTTCCATGGTGATTGCCGTTTTTGCTGCAGTTTTACAAAAGCTTTTAAAAGAAGCTATTGCTATAAAATCAGAAAATGACTTAACTGTCTGAGGTGCAAACAATGGCGATTATAATCAATATTGACGTGATGCTGGCTAAAAGAAAAATGAGTGTTACAGAACTTTCGGAGAGAGTTGGAATAACAATGGCTAATCTTTCTATATTGAAAAATGGTAAAGCAAAAGCGGTGCGATTATCAACTTTAGAGGCAATTTGTAAGGCTTTGGAATGTCAGCCTGGGGATATATTAGAATACAAAAATGATGTGGAAACTTAAGAATGAAGTCAATAACACAACTATTGCATTTCGGATATCATCAGGCGGTGAGTTGCACGTTATTGGTTTGTTGCTGGTTGAATCAATTTCATAATCTAACCCCGTGCAGTGACAAGGTTTTTCAGACATAGAAAAAGGAGTTATCTTTTTCATGAATGACGCTACTAACAACAAGAGAAAGACCCACAAGGAACGAACAGATGATTGCACTAAGATTTAGTCGCTTCATGATTTGTCCTCCTTCAAATAAATGTAACCCATAATGGAACCAAGCAGCGTTCATGCCCCTCCCATTACTATACATTCCATCCCGCAAAAATTTCCACGAACTAACAAATACAATAACCCTCCCGTAAGGAAGGGTTTCAACCAAATCATTACCATTACTTCTTAGCTGCATATTTCCGCATATCGAAGGCAACAGCCGCTACGATGATCGAGCCTTTAATAATCAACTGCCAATACGGGCTTACGCCGATGAAGGTCAGACCGTAGTTAATGACCGTAAAAATCAGTACGCCGGTCACTACACCTGGAACGGTTCCGATGCCCCCAGTGGTCGATACGCCACCGACTACGCAAGCGGCAATCGCATCCAATTCGTACATATTCCCGTAATTATTTGTCGCTCCCCCGGTTCTTGCGGCTTCAAGAACCCCAGCCAGGCCATAAAGCGCACCGGCAATGGCATAGATATACACAAGGTTTTTTCCCACGTTAATGCCTGATACCCTTGCTGCCTGCTGATTCCCGCCTATTGCATACATGTTCTTGCCCAGTCTCGTTTGGTTGAAAACAATCCATACGATACACGCAACTGCGATTGCAATCACCACGATAATCGGAATGGATACGCCGCCAACCCCGATGCTTCCTGTTCCGAAATATTCTTTAAAATCTGGCCGCAACCCGCCGATCGGCTGCGAATGATTCGGAGCTGTGTCAAAGTATAAGGAGTTGACACCATACACGGCCACCATCGTACCTAATGTCGCTATGAATGGTGGCACCTTGAACTTAGCGACGATTACCCCGTTAATGAGTCCAAATATTAGGCCTACAACGACCGCTAATAGAATTGGTACGAATAACGGCAACTCCCCCAAATCGGGAAAAAACCTGCGCGCATAATCGGTTGTCTGCAGCATAGACGCAGACACGACTGCGGATAAACCAACAATCCTTCCCGCTGACAAGTCTGTACCGCCTGTAATGAGAACAAATGCAACGCCCAGTGCGATAATGACCCGTGTAGATGATTGATTCAGAATATCCCGGAGTGGATTTAATCCTAGAAATGACGGATCGTAAATCGCAATTCCGATAATCAAAACGGCTAGAACCATATAGATCACATTTTGGGACATAAAACTTTGAATTCGCTTCGCGTTCATCGTAGATCTCACCTTTCTCTGCCGCTTAATGCTGTGCCGCAAGCCTCATGATTTCCTCTTCCGTCGCTTCCTTTCCATTCAAAATCCCGGTCAATCGCCCTTCGGACATGACCATAATGCGGTCTGACATCCCGATGAGCTCCGGCATTTCCGAAGAGATCATAATAATGCTTTTGCCCTGCAAGGCCAGTTCAGCAATGATCGAATAGATTTCATATTTTGCGCCGACATCGATACCGCGGGTAGGCTCATCCAGCAGTAATATATCCGGTTCCGTCAGGAGCCAGCGTGCAAACAGCACCTTTTGTTGGTTCCCGCCAGACAGGTTCATGATGAGTTCGCGCGTAGATGGTGTTTTGGTTCTTAATTTCTGCACCATCGCATCCACTTCCGCCTTCTTCTTTTTCCCGTCTAACAGAAAATAAGGCTTGCGATAGTGCTCCAAATTCGCGATTGCCGCATTCTCATGCACCGATAGTACCGGGAAAATGCCAGTCACGCGGCGCTCCTCGGTTAACAATGCCATACCATGTTTCTTCGCAATGACGGGAGAATCGATCCGTACCTCCTTGCCTTGAATCGAGATAGTTCCCGATTGGATGTCCCGGAGTCCGAATAAAGCTTCCATCAATTCGGTGCGCTGTGCGCCTACCAATCCGCCGATCCCAACAATTTCACCGCGGTGCAAGTCAAAACTCACATGCTTGAATGATTTTGCTAGAGGAGAGGTCAACCCTTGAACGCGCATTACGACCTCGCCGGGCACGTTGTTCCGTTCCGGGAAGCGGTTCGTCAGATCGCGCCCGACCATACGGGAAATAATCAAATCCGTTGTTAAGTCGCATGCCGGCCACGTCCCGATTTTTTTACCGTCTCTCATAATCGTTACTTCATCTGATATTTGAAGGATTTCTTCCATTTTGTGCGATATATAAATAATGGCGACGCCATTTTTTTTCAACTCTCGAATGATTCGGAATAGCTGCTCAACCTCGACATCGGTAAGTGATGACGTTGGTTCATCCATTACGATAATGCGGGAATGGAAGGAAACTGCTTTGGCAATTTCGATGGATTGGATTTTGGAAACCGATAACGTGTGAACCATCGTCTCGGGCTGCAAATCGATATCCAGCTGCCTGAATAAATCACGCGTATTCTGTGCCATACGCTTATGGTCGATGAATTGTAGAGGGCCAAGCCCTCTTGTCGGAAATCGTCCCAGCCAAATGTTTTCCATTACATTCCGGTAAGGCACAGGGTGAAGTTCCTGATGAATCATGGATATCCCGATATTCAATGCCGCTTTTGAATTCGGAATCAGCACAGATTCGCCGTTCACCATAATCTCGCCTTCATCAGGGGCATACATCCCGAATAGACATTTCATCAATGTTGATTTGCCCGCTCCGTTTTCGCCCATTAATGCATGCACCGTTCCAGGACGCACTTGCAGCGTCACCTGATCCAGCGCCTTAACTCCCGGAAATTCCTTGGAGATCTTGTTCATTTCGAGCACAAATTCATGCTGGCCCATCCCTTTCGCCCCCTAATTCTCTTCGTAAAAAGAGGAGGGACGAATAGCGAATATTCCCCCTCCTCAATCTGAAGCCTATCGCAACGGTTCACATTACTTCGCGTCAGCCATATTGTCTTTCGTAATTTTCTTATAAGAAATCCAAATGTATTGATTATCTGTGATCTCATAACCTACATTATCCTTCGTAGGCTTCTCGCCTTTCGCGAGCACGCTAGCGAGATTGATCGCGGCTTTTCCTTGGTTTTTTGCATCGTTAAGAACGGTTCCAAGCAATGTGCCTTCTTCCAATGCCTGCAGCGCAGGCGCTGTAGCATCGACACCTACCACAGGAATATATTTGTTATCCTTGTAATAGCCATTCGCCTTCAATGCCTCAATGGCCCCCAAGGCCATATCGTCATTATTTGCAAACACGGCCTCAATCTTATCGCCATGCGCAGCCAAGAATGCCGCCATCTTCTCTTGCCCTTTTACGCGATCCCACATACCTGTGTCTTCTTGCAGCTTCTCGACTTTAATCCCCGCATCTTCGATCGCTTGGATTGAGTACTTCGTACGGAGTTCAGCATCCTGATGACCAGGCTCCCCTTTTAACATGACATATTGCAATACGCCATCCTTGTTCTTATCCGCTTCTGGGTTCGACTTCCAGTAATCTGCAATGAGCTGACCGGACATCGTACCGGATTCCTCCGCTTTCGCGCCGACATAATAGACTTTATCCCATTTCTTCATATCTTCCGGCAATGGCTCGCGATTCAGGAATACGACCGGAATGTCTTTGGCCATCGCCTTATCGATAATGACACCCGCTGCCGTACGGTCAACAGGGTTAACGACCAAGGCTTTAACCCCTTTCGTAAGAAACAAATCCACTTTATCGTTTTGGGTCGGCTGTGAATTCTGACTGTCCACGATATCGGCTTGGGCAATGCCTTTGGCTGAATCCGCAATCGCATTCCGTACGCCCGTCATGAACGTATCATCGAACTTATAAATCGCAACACCTACTTGCGGTTCACTGCCGCCATCCCCGCCTGTACCTTTTCCGCTCGCACAACCGGTAATGACAGCAGCAAATAATGCGCTCGCCATAATCAAAGCTGTTGCTTTCCTCATTTGATCTAGACCTCCTCCAACATCATTCCTGAATGCCCTTCAAAAGAATACGCTTTCATTATGATGGATTCCCATGAGAAACGGTATCGAAAATCCTCCTGAGTTCTATCGAAATTCTCATCACCTTGCGCCTCATTTATTTCACGAATGGAATCAACAGCTTCTGGTTTTCTGGCCACAGCATATTATCCAAATCAATTAGCTTGATGCCCGTATCCATTCTTTCAGGCACATTCCGCCCCTCAATAATATCCACGGCATTCTTTACAGCGAGATACCCGTTATTAAACGGATTCTGCAGGATCAGCGCCTGAACAACTCCATCTTGCAATAATCCCATTGTCTCGGGCGGACTATCGAATGCGATCACCTTCACTTTTCCGCCTTTGCCGGATCGTTGAATCTCTCGCCCTACGCCGATTGAAGACTCTGCATTTAATGCGACAATCCCGTCCAGACTCGGATATTGTGCGAGCCATCTGCGTGTGATCTCCTCCGCATTTCGTTGATTGGACTGCGAATATTGAATATCTACAACACGAACATTCGGAAATCTCGCCACATAATCTTGAAACCCTTCCTCTCGTTGACTCGCGTTTTTGGCTGCTTGGACAAAATTCATGACTGCAATCTGCCCAGATTCATGAATCAATTCGATCATTCGCTTAGCGGCCAGTTGCCCTGCTTCATAATTGTTCGTACCGACATACGTCTTCACGCGTGCAGACCCCACCTCTGAATCGATGGATATGATCGGGATGTTGTGGTAGGCAATTCGATCGGTCACTTGTGCCAACCCCATATAATCGCTTGCCGCAAGAATTACGGCATCTGGACCGTTCTGTATAGATTGATTCACTAACTCGATCTGGCCTGAAATATCATCTTCATCATTCGGAGCCAGGAATTGAAGCTTCACATTGAATTCCTTAGCCGCAGCCTCAGCCCCGCTCCTCAGTGTATTCCAGTAATCGCCTTGATTCATTTTAACGATCAGATCAATGACGAACCTATTATCCGACATCACATCGGTTTGAATGGAACACGATGATAGGGAGAAAGAAAGTGACAAAATCGCGACTAAGAATAGATTCATTCGCTTCATCACTCGTCCTCTCTTTCATTCCGGACAATGGGAAGCCAGATTTTAACCATCGTGCCTTCTTCCAGCTCGCTCTCGAACTCCAGTCCGTAGCCTTGACCGTAGCATAGCTGAATTCGATCATGAACATTTTTCACGCCTACGCCTGAGCCCCTTTCGCTTCTTACCTTCTTCGTTAGTAGACCCTTCAAAATCTGTGGCGGCATGCCTAAGCCGTTATCCGTTACTTGCAACATCAATTTATCTTCTACAATAGCGGCTGTTATGGTGATCATTCCTTCCTCCTGCATCATCTCAATCCCATGCACGATCGCATTTTCGACGATTGGCTGCAAAATAAGCTTCATGGTCATGCAATCCAGCGCCTCATCTTGAATATCAATTGCATATTGAAACTTTCGCTTATAACGAATGGTCTGAATAATTAAGTAATGCCTTACATGCTCGATCTCTTCCTTCACGGTAATGATGTTCTTCCCTTTGCTCAGGCTAATCCGAAAAAATCGCGATAAGGACGTAATTGCGGTAACAGCCTCCCTTGTCTCTCCCCGCTCCGCAAGCCGAATGACCGAGTTCAAGGTGTTATATAAAAAATGTGGATTGATCTGTGCTTGCAGCACGTCAAGTTCACTCTTGCGCTTCGCCTCTTGCTCCACAATAATCTGATCCATCAGCTGCCGAATTTGCCGAAGCATCATGTTGAATCGGTTGGACAATTGATCCACTTCATAAATGCCAATCGTCGTAATCGGTACTGTAAAATCCCCTTTTCCAATACTTTTTGCTAATTTTGCCAGATTCTGAATGGGCTGTGAGATTCTCGCGGATACGATGATCGACACGAGCAGCACGAACAATATGACGATGACGAGAAACCACAAAATAAAAGTATTCAGTTCTGACTTGGCCGTTACGATCTCATCTCTGTAGGCGACGCCTACAACCTTCCAGCCGATCGGATTCACCGTTTTGATCGTAATCAACTTACTCTCGTCACTCGTGTTATCTTGGAAGCTACCGTACGCATAGGTAAGGACGCGTTCTAAGTTCTCATACTTTAATCCTGCATAGATCAATTGCTGCTGCGGATGATAGACGATATTGCCGATGGAATCGATGATGTAGATATATCCTCTCTTGCCGAAAGAAACTTGCTTACTCAATTCATTGATCGTCTTGAAGTTCATATCGATAACTAACACACCTTGATCAGGCTTGCCTGCCCCCGCACGATAGGAAGCTTGCTTACTGATGGAGACAGCCCATTTATAAGTGGTTTTAAATAAATTCTGAATATGAGGTGATGAAAAAGATAACTGATCTGGACGCTCCATAGCAGATTCGAACCAGCTTTGCCGCTCTAATTGTGTATTGCTCCGCATGGGCAGTTCAGGGGTGTTGAATACTAGCTTTCCCTGCTTGGTAAACAAGGCGATCGAAATCAAATCTTCTCTTGTTTTCATAATGGTTTTCAGTTGCTCAATTAAAATGGGGTTCGTTACGGAAGAACTCTTACGAATCAGGTCTTGAACGACGTCGAAGATACTTGTCATGTTTTTCACATATATCTCCAGGTTATAGTTAACCTGTTCCACGACTTGCTGAATATTCAAGTCCGCATTTTTCTCCGCCGTATTAGAAAATTTGTTGTACAGCATAATGCTGACTATACACACCGCTGCCACGGTAATGAATATAAACGTTTTTGCAATAATAAACTGAATGCTCTTGGTGTTTACCATAATGCCTTCACCCTCGATCCCGATTGCGGTATTCCTTGGGCGACAATCCGAAGCGTTTGCGAAAGCAGAAGCTGAAATAATTCGGATCTGCATATCCTACCTTTTCGCCAATCTCAAATGCTTTGAGATCCGTCGACCGCAGCAGTTCCTTCGCCGCTTCCATTCTTAGCTCCAGCAGGTAACTTACGAAAGTAGTTTTGGCTTCCTTTTTAAAAATATGGCTGAAGTATCCTGTGCTGATGTGCAAATGCCTGCATACCATAGGAATCGAAATATTCGGATCCGCATAATGTAGTTTCATATACGCTTTTGCCTCATCCACCAGTTTCCTGTAGCCAGTCTGCCGCTCGACGGCGATGCAATTCATGATTTTCAGACATCGTTGAAGCATCCAATTCTTTGCCTCTGACGCATTATTGCAATGATAGATTTCCATCAAAGGGTGTACGGTACCTCCAAGGTGCTGCTCGTATTTTACGTCCATATCTTTCACTACTTTCATCATAGCTGTCCACATTTCGATCCAATAGATTTGGAAGTCTTGCAGCGACACCTCTTTGGATGATTCCACGATAGCAAACAGCTCGTCCATCATCGTCCGCGCTTCTTCTATCGTCCCTACCTTCATACAGCGGATTAAGGCCTGCTCCTTCATATCATCGAATACAAGCGGATTCACCCGCTTCGCCTCTACATCTTCAATCCAGATGACGCGATGATTTCCGTGAATCAATCGATAATGCAGTGCCTGTACCGCTTCCTGATAAGAAGAGGCCAACTCGGACAAATCGTTTACGACAGTTCCCACGCCAATTGTAACTGTTATTTTGAGAAATCGGTGGACACTCTGAAGAACTTCTTCTACGAGCCCGATCGTCTCCCGACTCATTCTTTCTTCCTCTTGACTTATACTCATCGTTAACACAACGACATGATCATGGTGAATAAATACCCGTCCCGGCATATGCTTCAACATGAGCTCTTCGGCAATGTTACATACGGCGAATTGCACTAAATACCGGTTCTTCTCTTCTTTGTTATGATCCATTTGAATTGCAGAGACCAAGTAAGCGGAACCCGATAAATCCATCTCATAGCGCTCGCATTTCTCTTGAATGTCCTCCAAAAAGCACTTGCCTGTAAGGAGAGAAGATAGAAAGACATGCTGCAATACGGGCAAGCTCTTCCTATAATGATCCTGTAAGGTTCGTAGATTGTTCTTCTCCGCAACCTCCTGATCCATCTGCTGCTTGACCTTCACCAATGCGGCTTGCAAATCCAAAGCGGAAAATGGCTTGAGCACGTATTCATCAATTTGGAGCTTGATCGCCTTCTGCGCATATTCAAATTCATCGTAGCCCGTCAGGATTATGATTCTGATCGATGGATCATGGCTGCGAATCCATTCCGCCAACTGCAATCCATTCATGAAAGGCATATGAATATCGGTCACCACAATATCCGGTTGCAATCTTTCAATGTACTCCATTGCCTCTTGACCATTCTCTGCCGTCTCCACGACCGAAAACCCTAATGACTCCCAATCAATTTCATGCAGCACACCTTCTCGTACGTCTTCTTCATCATCAACGAGTATTAATTTGTACATGGGCATCCTCCTTTTTCAATAAAATATTAAAAAAAGCCGGCAATCGAATGCAAGCGTAAAGTTGCTTTCAATTACCGGCTGTTGCTCGTATGAAATTCGCTAGTGAAATGACTTCACCTGTATATTTCGGAATGAAATGACCGCATCTTCCGCATGCCAGTCTTTATCTAACCCCATTTATAATATCTTGAATTTGTTGAATGTGCCTTTCTTCATGTACGTACGTCGATTTCACCCAATCAATCAGTAACATCTCTTTAAAAGCAGGGTGAACAAAATGTCTTCTACTCAGTATCGATGGATCCACTATCGCGTTTAGCATCTCAACAAACTGTTGTCTAGAACTGTTTAGCTTTGCAATGATGTCTTCATATTCGAAACGTTCATCCGTTGGCTTTACAATGTCCGGGGCCGCTAGCTTTATTTTTCTGTCCAGCAGCGAATCGATTGATTTGTGTTCTACGGATGATTCTTCTGTGCTCTGCAACCCCCGCTTAATGGCAACGACATATATTTCTTCTACCTTGGCAAGGTGTTGACATATCTGACCGATAGTCCAACTATCTTCGTCTTTTCGTTCATTCAATTGGTCTTCCGTTAATCCTTTCAGAATTCCAAGCAGTTTGTCTCTTGTTTCCTTTAAGTTCTGCTTGATTTCTTGCAGTTCCATAGAAACCTCCCTTTCATAAATGTTGTGATGAAACGGTTAGAACGCATTGCGAAGTGGTAGTCAGATGGGTGTAAAATTGCATTATAGATGGGATGCGCGATGCGGATAAATGTAACTGATGATGTATAACTGGGCCGCTACCTATCATATGGCAATATATTTCATTTAGAATATTCCACGAAATACCACCCTCTTCCTGCCTCTCGGAGCTATCCAGTGTACAAGAACAAAAAAAGACAGCGTGACTCCTCTTCTTAATAGGAATTCGCTGTCTTTTCTTTGTCTTCAAAAGCTAATGTAATGGCTCTTGAAACTATCAAATCAACTTTCGGCTATACCACTTCTCCCCGCGGAAACGCCAGAGGAAGACGGAGCCGCGGATCCCCCACTCCGTGACCATTGCGATCCATACCCCCATAATACCAAGGCCTAGCGGTATCCCGAGTACATAGCCCAGAATGACGCGGAACAACCACATCGAGAGCATAGCGGTAATCGAAGTAAAGTTGGAATCGCCTGCTGCGCGAAGAGCCGATGGCATAATAAAGCTGATCGACCATAAAAATGGCTGGGTAATCGCAATCAGCACCGTAAGTGTAAAGATCTCCGGAATGATCTCTGCGGGAGGAGAGAACAATCTCACGATCCAAGGGAATAAAGGCATGAGAATCACTGCCGCAATAACGAATATGATGGAGGACAACCACAGAAATGACTTGATAAACTTCCTCGCATCCTCAATGTTGCGTCGTCCGATGCATTGGCCTACGACCGTGACGATCGCGATGCTCAAGGCATTCGCTCCGATCTGGAACACAAGCGATATGGAACCGCTTATGGCATTGATCGTGATCGCAAGCGTACCGAGCTGAACGATAAACGTCTGCGTCAGCAGCTTCCCGCCGTTAAAGAACATCTGCTCCGCTGCAAATGGAATGCCGATAATCATAATTTTTTTCAAAATTGAAAAATTCAACTTCAGTGCATTCTGAATTCGGAACTGCAGCGTCTGATTGATCTTCAACAAATAAATTAACGATATCGCCATCCCCAGCACACGAGCCGTAAGCATAGAAATGATCAATCCGACTACGCCCATATCGAATACCGTAATGAACAATATATTTAGAAACAGGTAGGTCAAGTTCATAATGAACGATAGACCCAAACAGGCCTTCGTCTCTGCCACGCCGCGCAACGCCCCCGTCACAGCTTGGAAAATCGCAATGAACGGATACGTGAGGCAGCTCCCGATCAAAAAAATCCTTGCGTTATCCAATACATCCGCTTCCGCACGACCGAACAATAAGTCTAGTGTGGGGTTATGAAAAATAATAACGACCGCGCTGATCAAAATCGACAGCAGCGCAACTGCCGATATGGCTTGAGCAGCTGACTTCGATACCATATCTGCATTGCCTCGGCCTTTATACTGTGCTACGATGACGGTTCCCCCCGTCGCCACAGCTACAAACACGTTGACCAAGAAGATGTTCAACGAGTCCACCATGCTGACCGCACTAACCGCCGCTACTCCCGAGGAGCTGATCATGGCCGTATTCAGCAGGCTCATCAAAATAATAAAAGCTTGATCCACAAATATCGGAATAATAATCGCGATAATTTGCTTATAATCAAGCGTTTCTCCTGTGAAATATTTATTCAACAGGAAGGTCGTTCTTCTCTTTATACTGGGAACAATTGTACTCACCGTATCATCTCTTCTTCGTGTATTGTGCCAAGGATCCCCTTGACCTTACATAGTGACGCACTATTATACCACTCTTTTGAGAAGATGAAAGTGAGCTTTGCTGCCTTATTCACGCATATTTCGTGGTTTTCGAGCAGAGTACTTGCTTTTGCAGTCATTTTATGTACATATGGCAGAGATACGGCTTCATACTCGCCTACACATCATGTCCAATCATAAACATACTTTACGGTTGAGTTCGAGATTACTCCTACAGAAAGTTCCTTTATACTGTCCCAGTGAGTTCTAATTGCCAGTCGCCAGTCATAGTATCATTGTTTCTCGTATCGTGTTTTACTATTTCGCTTTTAGAAAAGTATCTAATCGTTTTCCCATTTTCAATTGTATACTCAATTTCATTTTTTGTACTACTACCGATATAACCGTCGCATCTTAAACCCAAGAGGCTTTATGGAGAAAAAGGATCTTTTGTTCTATTTCAACAATTCAGACCTTTGATACATCTTTTCGATTATGGTACTATATATGTAATAAAGACCAAGTGCTGCGAACACTTGGTCAATACAATTGGCTTGGATGGGTAATCCCTTCTTAGTCAATACGGAGTTAACCCACCTTTGGCTGCAACCTTGGGGTGGGTTATTACTTTCTCTTGTTGTTATGATTAATGTATGTTAAAAGAGCAAGAATGAACGTTCCAAAAAGGAGCATGATCGTTATTGCATCTTTTACTTCCATGGCTTCACCCCCTTTCGAAGGGAAACCATGCCCACCCAAGATTCAATTGTAGTTATATTTTACCTTTATTCACACTTGCGTACAAGTGTTCTTATCTTGTTTTTTGAATATGGTACTATAAAAATATTGTTTCAATTTGAGCCTGGCGAAGGGGTCTCTCCCCCTAATCTACTTTACTACTGTAGTTCCCCATCCATCATATTCATCATTACATTCTCCTGCTATATCAACAAGAATATCCGTAACTTCATTTATCAAATGGAAGTCGACGTAATCAGAACGATAGACATGAGAATAAATTTTATCGTCATTAGGAGCATCTAATTCGATTTCGAATCCTAAAAGTTTAACCTTAGCATCGAAATTTTCTTTATCTTCAATAGATTGAAAATAGACCCAGTGATCTACTTTTCTCACATCTTCAAACGTATCCCCTGACTCTCGTAACTGCTCGACAACTCTTCGATTCCCCATATGTTGAATTTGATACTTGTTAGGGTAAAGGTACTCAAAATAAAAATCCCAAGGATTTTCCTCTTCAAGATGAAGAACCTCTGTCTCATATCCATGTTCCAAGAAATACGTCTCTGCTGCTTTTTCTAGCTCGTAAGGTTTAGAAAAATAATAAAATACATCCCGTATCCCATCAGTAGTCACCCTGCCAACATGGAATCCAAAACCTGCACTTTCATCATTGATTTTGTCTTCTAGGTCGTTGATTAATTTAGCCTCTTCATTAATTGGAGTACCGCTTTCTCCAGGGTTCTTGATTCGTATTCTTAAAACCATCGGATGTGGATACTCAGATTTCTCAATTTCCTTCCAGATATCCATATCCTATACAACTGATGCAAATTTACCTTCAATCTCACAAAAATAAATATCCCAAGGATCAGACATATCGATCTATACCTCCTAGGAAATTTCATCTTCTTTATACTATTTGCGGATCAAGCGCTTAGCCAAACATATATTTCGACAAAACCTTACTCAATCTTTCGTGTAACGTTGCTTCCTGCTTTTATTTCTTTAATCTTAATTCAAATTCTTGACATGCGATAACGAAAACGTCGTCATATGTATATATTACATATTGCTTCAGCTCTAGACCTCTTGCATTCTTTATATCTCTAAGTATTTTTGTATTACCTATTTCCACGAAGCTACTACTTTCATGGTAGGAATGATCAAACATCTGTAAACTTACATCTAACTCAACCATATTAAAATAATAAACTTTCTTAAATAACAATTCATATCCAATAAACTCATCATCATCTGCTTCTGTACATAATCCTCCGCTTATCTCGCCAATTAACGTAACTTCATTCTTTTGATAATTGAATTGAATATCATCTAAGAAGATCGCGTCTCTTCCATGAATTTCACCCAGTTCGGTTTTTATCGCTTTGATTTTTTCCATCTCTTTCATCCCTTTCTAGCCCGATGCGTAGATCGTTGTTAAGTGATGTTCATCTCTTCCAGAGTTCTCGATCATAAAAGTCTAAGCTGAGAGACCTTCCGACGTCCTTATAAAATCTTTACTTTCATAATTCTTTATAGATTACTTCATCTATTTTACTTGCTATCATACCAGCACCCTTATTAATATTTCCGATAATATGTGCTTGTAAATTGCTTTTTGGATATACGGATGACTGCATAATTACTCCCGGGTCACTACCCATTACAAAGTATTTAAAAATGGTGTTATCAAACACTAACATCCAAACACCATATCCGTAATACGTCTGGTCATTGTCCTTGATATGTGGAGTCAACAAAATCATCCCACAGCGTTGAAATATATTCTTCTCCACGTAATCTGTAAATTCCATCCCCGTAATCTGCTCCACTACTAAACCTAATAGAATAAAACCTGCATTATTGTAGGAGAATCTCTCTCCTGGATAAAATTCCATTTGACCATTCTGGTGATTGAATGGAATACATGGGTAAGACCTTCCATAGTTCTTCAAAATCATTCATGAACTCTTCATCAAAATAATCTGGTATTCCTGAACTATGGGTTAATAAATGATGTATTGTAATTTCGGGATCGAAATTAGGAAAAGAAATATCTAAACAATCTTTTAAATATGAATCAATAGACAGTACCCCCTCTTGAACAAGCTGACATATAGCAACCGAAGTGAAAATTTTACATCCAGATGCTATCCCAAATCTCGAATAAGAAGTATTTTGTATTTTTTCGGAGCGATTTGCATATCCATATCCTTGCTCAAACGTCTTTCCTTGTTGTTGGAAGAATATAGCTCCTGAAAAGGGTAGTATTTCATTATGTTTCTCAATAATATTTTAAATCGATTGAAAGAGATTCATTTTATTGCAGTTCCTTTCTTTACCTCTGGTGGTTTCGAATTACATCGGGCTGATCAAGGGGGCTTGACCCCCGCAGCGTAGATACATTGTTATCGGATGTTCATGCCTTCTTTGCTTCAACTAAAAACCTCTATGCAAAATCATATACATCAAAGTGAATTTCAGCATTTATTGTTCCAGCAAATTTAATAATTCTTTTATCTAAATAGAGTGCCGGTCCTTGCCCATCCCTTACACATATAACAATCATAAATAAAAATTCTATTTCAAATTCTTTTGATAGCTCTATCAATATATCTTTTCTTGATTCTAATACATTTAACACCTGATTTACTTGGTCCATAATGTCATATGATTCTTCGTATTCTATTCCGTAATTCCAGACGGTTTCTTTCCTTAAAAGTAAAGAAGGTTCTTTACGAATTACATCGCCTTTATTATATGATTCAGTTGGATTTAATAATAGTTTCTCAGTTACCTCATCAATCGGAAAAGAATCCCCGAATATACTAAAGTAGACTTTTATATGTGTATTCTCCAATGATATACACCTTCTTTATATTTGTTAATAAAGTAATCGCATGAATTTCCGACAACGTCTTTTTTTTGCGAAGTTCGCAAATACGTTATATAAGGTTATATTTATGAACTTCGCGAATACCTGCAAATTCACGAGATTGTTCGAAACCTCCCTGCCGCCTCGAGAATGAGTAGTCTTTTACATCTCTTTTTCTTACTCCCCTATATCACTTATTATCCGATCGAACTGACTCATGATGCGGCCGGATAAGATCATTGCTGTATACTCACTCTCCCCTAAGTATACCGACAGTGTGTAATATTGGAAATATCATCTTATATACAAAGAGAGACACCTCCTCCGCCTGTAGGCAGATTACAGTGTCTCTGAAAAGAACGATGAATATCCTTTTTTATAGTTCGGTAATCCTCCAATGGTACATTTTGTTCTCCTGACTGGTTGTTATCTATGAATAGGTTATTCGTAGCCTGTTCCCACGATTAATCTCAATATAACCCCCATAAAAAACCCAATAGAACTACAATAATAATATGGAATAGTGGAAGGAATAATATCCACTGGTTCACATGTGCGTTTCTACTGATTCTATAATGATTAATCGCATATAAGTACGACAGAGGATACGCACTTGACATGGATATAAAAAGAAACACAATTGTGATCAAGAATACACTTTCGTTTCCAGTCCGATGTGCAGCAAGCGCCATTAGGTTCGCGAGTAATACAAAGGGATAAATAAGTAGAGGTAGACCCTCTAGGACTAATAATAAATAAACAAGCGGTTTTCGTGCTCGATTGCACGTTATACTCCCTTACCTTATTAGGGTATTATAATAAAAGTAAAGTGCGCTAACACTTGGCCTTTCCAATTTAAAACGAATGATCGGACAACGTAATCTTTCTGAGATGACAGTCCACCTGCAGTTTGTTCCATGAATTACATCACGAATTTACCAATCATTCAATCCTACTCTTATGAAGAGATCAAAAAAGCTATTTTCCTTGTAAGGACTGTGCTGCAAATTGATAAAATGCCTCGGCATCCTCTCGAGTGGCAAATCCGGCCTGTGCCATCTTATCGCTGCCTCCACCCTTGCCCCGATAATCGGCCAAATGCTGTTTGAAGAAGGAACCGCAGGCGAGACCATCCTCTCCTCCTCGGGCGAGGAGTACCTTATGATCTGAATTGGACACGAAGAGTACGATGACGTCAGCTTGCTCGGTAAGCTTTGCAGCCAAGTTCTGCATGTCCTTCAGCGATTTATCCGTGAATACATGCTTAACTAAGCTTCCCTGACGGTCTGCCAACAGCTTTCCAGCCAGATAAGCGTCATTCTCGGCCTTTACTGCATTCAATTCAGCTTGCAGTTGCTTCTGCTCTTGATCCCATTTCTCAATCCGAACCAGAATCTCTTCCTTTCCAGTATTGAACCGAGCCGCTAAACTGCTGAGAATCTCCACACTGGCATTAAATTCGTTCAACGCACGGTATCCGCACTTAAAATAGATACGCATATGCCCCTTCTGCTTCTCAGCTCTCAGCAGCTTGATCATTCCAATCTCACCTGTTGCTGAGACGTGTGTGCCACCACAAGCGTTATACTCGATACCTTCGATCTCAACGATTCGAATATCGTCGGTTACCTTCGGCTGCTTCACGAGTGGCAGCTCGGCAGCTTGCTCCTGAGTCACAAAATAATTAGTAACCTTGCGATTCAGGTAAATCTGATCATTTACCTCCAACTCCAGCATCATAAGCTGATCCTTCGGCAAGTCAGTTCGAGCAACATCAATCGTCGCATAATCCTCACCTAGGTGGAAGCTGAGCGTCTCTGCCTGGCATGCCTCCAGACACATCGCTGACAGCAGATGCTGGCCGCTATGTTGCTGCATATGGTCGAACCTTCTATCCCAATGCAAGCGGCAGTCAACCTCTTCCTGCTCTGGAGAACTCTCGACTTTGTGAAGAATTTCCCCTTCTTCGAGAACGACATCAAGAACCGGAATTTTATTGATCCACCCTAGATCACAGGGCTGTCCCCCGCCGTGTGGATAAAAGGCTGTTTCATTCAATACTAGATAGGTTCCATCCTCCCGCTCCACTCTGCGAGTGATTTGTGTCTTCCACTCCCGGATATAGGCGGATTCATAATATAGCTTCTTCGTCATCTTCATGCCCTCACTATTCCTAGATTATATTTACTATTAAAAAGTTCTGTATTCCTTCAAAAGGATACTCCGTGTTTTTTATGTTCAAGTTGGCTTCATGATCAGTTTTTTCTTCGAGTTGCGCAAAAATGATCTGATTACACTTTTTGTAGTTCTTCCATCCATTCTTCAAGCGCCACTTTTATTAAAAAACGATCTTTTGAAGAGATGCTTTTCATTTCATTCCATTTACCATCCACAAGTTGCAAATGGTAATGACCATTTATATCTGAATCTGGGTACCAGCCTAGATCAAAGAGTAATGTGTCTTCACTTTCAGGAATGTACCATTTTCCATTATGAATTTTTAGTTTAACTATTTGTAATAAATCTTCTGTGAAGAACCCCCAGTTTTCAATAAGGTAATCATTACCCTCACTCAGGACAGGATCTATATCATAGAATTTGTTATAGGTTACGGCATAACCTGCTGGCACCTTAAGTTGCATTAGATTCAATCTATCTCATCCTCTCATACATCATTTGGTCATTTCATTTGTTTTGAGAAAAAATCATCTATGCGTTTCCGAGATTTTTCCGGTGGAATCAGTTGAACCACATCTCCATTTTCATCACAGGTGAAAACTCCTTTGAACGCTTCCGGCATAGCATCGTATTGTTGTTCCAATTGATCATTAAAAGCCTTGAAGCATTCATAATTGTATTGTTTTAGTAAGTACGGCATCAAAAAAGCAGAACGCAATATTTCATACTCCTGGTAATTATATGGTGTGCTTTCTGGACGCTTTTTTAGAAGCTCCAGTAATTTTTTCATTAGGACAGCAACTTCATTCTGGTCGGCAAATGCCGCATAACCTCTTACTGCCATTAGCTTCATATCAAGATAGCGTTCTTTTTTAAATGCTTTAAGGAAAAAATCCTTCCCATCGGGAGGAAGATTAAAAATGAATTGCTTTAAAATCGCATTGCGCTTGGCTATATCTTTCATGGATACGTATTGGTCCATTAGCTCATTTGCATCGTCCATAATGTAATCCCCCTAAAAAAGCAATAATGTGCGCTCGGCCTGTCGGGTTTAGTCATAAGTAATCCTACAATAAAAATCATTTATGGTGTTTGAAACCCCAAGAATGGAGAAGTCACCTTGTATATTCTACAAGAAAGTTTGTTTACCTTCGAGGGACTGCTAACTTATGACCTGAGAATTTGTAGGTTTCTATTTTTTGAAGCCAACACGGAATTATGCAAATTGCTCAATTGCTCAATAAAGTATAAACATAAAAATCAAAAAATTAGTTGACACTATTTTTAATGCATGATAAAAATGTTAATATCAATTCGGAAAATAATATTTGGGCAATGAAGGGATAAAGTAGTGAAAATCTCCCTATATCAGAGAGCTGATGGTTGGTGTGAATCAGTATATAGATTATTCATGAAGTTCGTCCTGGAGCATCTTTCATAAATCTCACGTTGTGAGGAAATGAAAGACGGTAGTGAATACCGTTATCAAATAAAGTGGTGAAGAATTTTTTCACAACCAGGGTGGTACCGCGATATATATCGTCCCTACGTATTTACGTAGGGACGTTTTTTATTTAGGTCTTACTCTTGTTGTATCTTCACAACTAGGGTGGTACCGCGATATATATCGTCCCTACGTATTTGCGTAGGGACGTTTTTATTTAGGTCTTACTCTTGTTGTATCTTCACAACTAGGGTGGTACCGCGATATTTCATCGTCCCTACGTATTTGCGTAGGGACGTTTTTGATTTGAAAGGAAGTGGTTGTATGAGAAAGTATCTACGATAGAACAATATGAATAAAGACCGAATCGTAATAGACAAAGAAATAGAAGAAGCAGAGAGGAGATAAACAGATGGATTCACAGCAATGGACATCGAAATTAGGTTTCATTTTAGCTGCAGCAGGTTCAGCAATAGGGCTTGGCGCGATTTGGAAGTTCCCGTATATGGCCGGTATTGGAGGCGGCGGTGCGTTCTTTCTTATTTTTATCGGTTTTACTTTATTAATAGGTTTACCGTTATTATTGGCGGAATTTGTAATTGGAAGAAGTGCACAAAAAGAGGCTGTCGAGGCATATAGAGATATTGCTCCTATGACGCTATGGCCGTGGGTCGGTAAATTAGGGATTGTAACATGTTTCATATTGCTTTCATTCTACAGTGTTGTAGGAGGATGGATTTTATTATATTTATGGAATGCAATTACAGGCAGACTATGGGAAGGAAATGGCGCGTACGAAGCAACTTTTGGTGAAATCATTTCCAATCCATATTTAGCAGTTGGATCACAGTTATTATTTATTCTGATTACTATTTTTATCGTAAGTAAAGGTGTACAAAACGGTGTTGAAAAAGTAAATAAATATTTTATGCCCGCACTATTTGTTTTATTCTTTGTATTAATTGTTCGAGCACTTACATTAGATGGTGCTGGAGAAGGAGTTCGTTTCTTCTTACAACCAGATTTCTCACATGTAACATCTGAAATTGTGTTATATGCGATGGGGCAATCATTCTTCTCATTATCTGTCGGTGTAGGAGTCATGGTAACGTATAGCTCATACTTACCGAAAGAAGAAAGTTTACCGCGCTCCGCATTTTCTATCGTCGGTTTAACGCTTGTGATTACATTGCTTGCTGGACTTGCTATTTTCCCAGTTGTATTCGCATTTGGAATGGAACCATCTCAAGGGCCAGGTCTATTATTTATTGTATTGCCAGCGATTTTCAGTAAAATGGCATTCGGAAAGCTATTCTTCATTATTTTCCTGTTACTATTTTTCTTTGCAACGATAACATCCGCAATTTCGATGTTGGAAATTAGCGTTGCCTCTTTAACAAAAAAAGGGAGCGGAAAACGCGAAAAAACAGCACTGATTGTTGGATTACTAATCTTTGTTGTAGGGATTCCATCGGCGCTATCATATGGCGTTTTAAGCGATGTGAAATTGTTTGGCAAAACCGTCTTTGATTTAGCAGACTTTACAGTAAGTAATGTTCTTATGCCACTCGGTGTATTATTAGTTGCGATCTTCGTACCGTTAAAAATGAAGAAAGATGTATTAATGAGAGAATTGGAAGTAAGTAAAAAAAATAAAGGATATAAATTATTTGTATTATGGTTATTCTTACTTCGCTATATAGCACCAATTGCAATTATGATCGTATTTTTAAATGTAATTGGAGTGATTTAGGAATACTAAAGGCCCTAGCATAACGTTATGTTAGGGCCTTTTTCGTTATATTTTTTCCGTTACAAGAGATAACACTTGCACCTGACGTAACGTCATGTTTTATAGTATAGGTGCCGGCAAATAGATGCGCAGCACAAAAAGAGGTGATTATGAAGCAGCTTTGGAAAGTCGGAGATCTTGCTAAGCTCACAGGACTCACATTACGAACATTGAGATTTTACGACCAGATTGGCCTGTTTTCTCCTTCGGCGCATTCCGATTCGGGGCACAGGCTGTATAACCAGGCCGACCTATCGAGACTGCAGCAAATTTTGTCCTTAAAAGAGCTAGGCTTATCGCTTGAGGAGATTAAGTCCGTAGTAACCGGCGGCCATTTTAGTCCGCTGCAAATTGTGTCGCTGCAAATCGCCCGTCTAAAAGAAACGATCCAGATGCAACAAAAGCTTTTGGCCGGATTGGAATCCGTGTCCGAACTCATGCTTTTGAAACAACCAGTGACGGTTGAAGATTTTACAAAATTATTAGAAATGATGAAAAAGAGCCAAGAAAAAGTAATCCTCGAACGTTGGATGAATTGGGAGCATCGCCTGGATCAGCTGGGCGACCTCCTCGACAAGGATGCCGACGAATCGAATCAAGGGAGCTGAAAATCATGAACGAACGATCTTCCATTCATCACACTTTCGTCGTTGAGCGAGTGTACAAAGCTTCGCCGGCAAAGGTTTTTGCCTACTGGGCGAACCCTCGCATGAAAGAGCAATGGTTTTCGAAAGCAGATGAGTTTGACTTCCGTGTCGGCGGTGGCGAACGCAGTCAAGGTGGGCCTCCCGGCGGAGCGGTATTTACCTTCGATGCCCAGTACCACGACATTGTGCCGGACGAGCGGATCGTGTATACCTATACTTTGGACATGGATGAGACGCGAATTTCCATTTCCGCAACGACCGTCGAGTTCAAGGCGGAGGGTGAAGGAACAAAGTTGATTTTCACCGAGCAAGGCGTCTTCCTGGACGGCCACGATTCGCCGGCTCAGCGCGAGCACGGCACCAAGGAGATGCTGGACAAGTTGGGTGTGCAGTTGGAGATCGACTAGCCTACTTTAACATGCGAGGGAGGAACGGGCATGACGGAAAACCGTGCAGCAAACAGCGAATTCAGCAGAGCGGAAGAAAACGAATTGGTAACAACGAGGGTGATGAATGCTTCTCCAGCTCTCGTTTACGAAGCCTGGACAAAACCCGAGCATTTGGCACAGTGGTGGGGTCCGAATGGGTTTACGAACACTTTTCATAAATTTGATTTACGGCCGGGAGGGATATGGGAGTTTGTGATGCACGGACCGAACGGAGTCGATTATCCCAATAAAAACGAATTTATCGAAATCGGGCCAGAACGGATCGTGCTGCGCACATGTAAACCCCATTTTCGACTTACGGCAACCTTCGAGGATCTTGACGGCACAACCAGATTAACTTGGCGCCAGCTTTTCAAAGACGAAGCCGAATTCAACGCCTTCAAGAAAATCGCAGCTCCAGCCAACGAGGAAAATCTTGACCGGCTCGAAGCACATTTGCAGAAGATGTCCATCTGAGAGCCTGATTACCTGTTCCGATAGACTCCTGCCGGCCGAGAGGCCGGTTTTTTCAGTACAAATAAAGACCCAGCGTCTAACAATCCTATCACTACCCTACAACAAAACCAACCCTTCCTGAAATCATACCGTATTATTTCATCTTCTCAGCTTGCAAACTTACCATCACATAACAACAGATGATCTCCATTTTCAGAAATATCTCAATTGTTGTATGCTCCACACGACCCAGCCTTAGATAGCTCTATCTTAGACTGGGTCGTGTATTGTCTGAGTTATCGCCCATTATCTACCAGTTCTTTCATTCTGGCACTAACTTCAGCTCATTTCCTGCCTTTCGATATTCATTGGGTATGGAACTCGTAATGTGGTACTGTCCAGTAATCCAATCATCTACCTGATCATGGTACCACTTGCTCAGCACATGTCCGGATTGGCCGGGTCCCACCACATTCAACGAATGGGTCGGATCGGACATATCGATGACCGTTCGCCACGGTGCTCCAAGAGTGACTTTGCCGTTCTCTGCATTCCAACCTGCAGCCCCGACGGTGACACGCCCACCGCCCATCGCGACAGTCTTGGCGTTAAAAATCAGATCCAACGGCTTCACAGCGCCAAGAGGATGGGCAAAATCAACCTGATGGAACTTGCCCCACTGCCATTTGTCCGGATGTTTGCCCTGCAGCGAAACAGCCTGATCCACAGCCAGATGAAATGCCTGCAGCGCCACCTTCTCGATTCCGCCTTTTTCGTCGATCCATGGCTCCCGCTCGCCTTGAAGCGCCCTGCGGAGCATTTCATCCTTAACGACCGCTTTATTGTTAAACAGCTCCATCAAGTCAGCATTGATTTCGGGTTTGAACAGCACATCATCAAAACTCTGCATCCATAGCTCATAGACAAGCGGAGCAGCCTGTTCTGGATCATTTACTTTATTCCAGCCTTGCAAGAGCGAAAGCGCGTCGCGGTCGATCTGCCGCAAATCCGGCAAGTCTTTAATCTTGGCAATCAGCTCATCCAAAAACTCTGCCGCCTGAAGGTTATGGCGATCAATTTGAAGGTTTTTCATATCCTCTACGGTCAGCTTCTCCTTGGCAGACAACACCTGTTGGATACGCGCTTCGCGGTATGGCTGGGACCAGACGTCCGTTAAATGATACGGGTAGCTGTCGCCGATCACTTTATTGTTCGCCGTAGCGATAAACCCGTCCTTTGGGTTCACAGTTGTGGGCAATTCATCCCATGGGATATATCCCGTCCACTCATATTCATCCGTCCAGCCCGGTACCGGAACCGAACCGTCGCCTTTTTTGCGGATCGGAATCAGGCCGTTCCCACGGTAAGCAATCGTGCCGTCCGTAGAAGCAAAAACAAAATTTTGAGCAGGTGCTTCAAAATGTTTCAACGCCTGCTTGAAATCCTCCCAGTTCCGCGCTTTCGCGAACATCTGAATCGCTTCGAGCTCTGTCGTTGCATTCAGGGCAGTCCATTTCATTGCAAGTGCCGTTTCCTGCCGCTGGTCATGCGCGAATTCAGAGATAATCGGCCCATGCCGGGTCACGACAACTTCATATGGCACCGGAGCCTCGCCTTTTACCTTAATTTCCTCTTTATAAACCTTGGCATCTTCCCATTTGCCCATATATTCAAATTGATGCGGATTATCGGGGTTTCTTTTTTCAATATAGAGATCCTGCACGTCCGGACTCAGATTCGTCACCCCCCAGGCTATTAGGTCGTTATGCCCGAGAATGATCCCCGGAACACCAGCAAAAATCACCCCGCTCACGTTCATCTCCGGCGCTGAGAGATGCGTCTCATACCAGATGGACGGCGAACTTAGACCCAGATGCGGGTCATTGGCCAGTATCGGCTTGCCGGATGCCGATTTTTCTCCCGAAACGACCCAGTTGTTGCTTCCGTTAAACGGATCCCGCGGAACCGCAGTAGTAGCCAGCACTGTCAGATCGACCGGATGTTCTGATAGCGCCTGGATGATCATTGCCCCATCCTTCGGGTAGGTTGGCATAAGCGACTGAAATTTCTCGGTAGACAGCTTCTGTGCCATGGCATATCTGAAAGCCTGCCCCTCCCAGTTGCCTGCCAGATCATAGGCCATGTATTTGCCAATCGTCAAGGAGTCCACAGGCTGCCATTCCGCGGGTTCATACCCCAGAATCGCAAATTCGACCGGTAGTGAACTGGCGGCTTTAGCATGTTTGATGTAACTGTTGACGCCATCCGCATACCATTGCAGTATCTGTCTGGACTCTTTTGAGTAAGCGTCAAGAGAAATCTCTGCCGCACGCCGCAAACTGAACGCACGGAAAAATTTGTCGCGGTCGATAGCCTTATCCCCCACCACTTCACTAAGCTGCCCGGAAGCCTGCCTGCGGCTCAAATCCATCTGGAACAGGCGATCCTGCGCCGTTACGTAACCTTGCGCCATGTAGAGATCATGTTCGTTTTGCGCCTCGATATGCGGAACGCCGGAAGCATCTCTCCATACCGTCACTTCCTTTTTCAGTCCAGAAATGTTGAGTTTTCCCTGAACGACAGGCAGACTTTTATTCACGAACCAATATGCGTATCCCCCTGCGCAGGCAATCAAAAGCACTAAAACCAAAACAATGATTCCGATAACGCGCGGCCAACGTTTCTTGCTCCGTTTAACGCTCGGAACGGTTACTGCGGCCAAAAGCTTCATGCAGAACCCCCTCCAGACTTATTTGGATATTTGTGGATTAACATCCATTATAAGTGGTTAAGCGCTTACAAACAAGGTGAATATCTATTCATTAGTATATGAACGAATACTTTATCCAATGTTCATATTTACAGATAAACTTGAAAGCCGCAAGTCATCGGATAACCGGCGAAGAATGAGGATATATTTCTGCGACGTGGAGCGGCCGTATAACAAGAAGACACGCTAGGCGTGAAGAGGAAATCGCCTAGCGTGTTTCTGTTCGGAAGGAGGGGGATATATCGAGTATGTCGGAGCGAATTATTCTTTAATGCGGTATTCTTTAATGCGTTATTGTTTAATGCGCTGTTCGATCTTCGCTGTAACTTCTTTCTTTTCCTTCATGTATTGTTCAACGACTTCGTAAAGCGTAACGCCGGTATCGAGCGATTTCTTATTCATGAACATGGAGTAACCGTCGCCTCCGGCGATTAAGAAGTCGTTTGTAGCTACACGATACGTTTTGTCGGCTTCTACCGCTTTGTCGCCAACCTTCACATCCGATACGCGGCTTCCTGTCGGCTTATTACTATCGAAAGAGAAGGACAGGCCTGCAACTTGCGGGAAGCGTCCGGAACCGGCGTCAATTTCGCTAACGCCACTTTCCAAAGCTGCTATCAAATCGCTACCCTTTACCTCAACGACAGCCAGTGAGTTCGAGAATGGAAGCACATCATACAGATTGCGTTTCGTAATATCTCCCTTCATGATGCTCGTACGGATGCCGCCTGAGTTCGTGATGGCTACATCAGCTTCGAAGCCAGGCATCGTACGCGTGCGCGCCAGCATCGCATCTGCCACTAAGTTGCCCATGATCGTCTCTTGCTTCCGCACTCTGGAGCGATCGCCGTCCAGATCCACGCTTGCGATCGCAATCTTCTCATTCAACAGAGTATCCGCTTCTTTCTTTACAGATTCTACGATTGCAGCGACTTCCGGGTCAGCCTTTGTGGATTCATCATACTTTATCAATCCGCCAGAGAAATGAACCAGATCCTTGCCATGGTAGTATAAGTCTACTCGGCCAAGCGACTTGGCGTATTCCCAGTCCTGAACAATATAAGTACCGTTGACGAGCTCAGGCGCATCAACAGGTGTATGCGAGTGTCCGCCCACAATGATATCGATGCCGGGAACCTGCTTCGCCATCTCACGGTCATAGGATATGCCCGTATGACAGAGGACGATGACATGATCAGCTTCCTTGCGCAGCTTCGGCACCCATTCCTTCGCGACTTCGATTGGATCCTTGAACGTCAAGCCCTTAACGTTGTCAGGATGAGTAACGATTGGTGTATCTGCCGTTACCAAGCCAAGAATGGCGAACTTCTGATCGCCGATCTGCTTCGTTACGTAAGGCTGCAGCAGTGGCTTGCCTTGTGTATCGAATACGTTCGCACCGAGCACAGGGAACTTGAACATCTTCGCCACCTTTGCGAACTGCTCGTGACCGAAGTCATATTCGTGGTTGCCGGACGCCATGAAATCATATCCAAGAGCGTTTGCCAATTTCGTTGCATTTTCCCCTTTTGACAAGTTCACGTAAATCGTACCTTGAATCATATCGCCTGCATCGAGTACCATGGAATTCGGATTCTCTGCACGCAGTTCCTTCATTAAGGTAGCGAGTTTGGCATAGCCCATTTCCTTAGCCTGGGCGTCTTCCAGCATATGTCCGTGCGTATCGTTTGTATGACCGATCGTAATATGTGTCGTAATTGCGTTACCAAGTGCGGTAAAGAACTGCTCGCGTGTTACCGTATCGCCTGTTGCTTCCAGGTTCAGACCTGCTTTATTGGCTACAGCTTGAAGTGTCGCTGCATTTGCCGGACGATGAAGCTCCTTCCATTGCTCTGCATTCACGATGTTTTGTTGCTTCGCCCAAGTGAGTGCTTTGGCTGCCCAGCCTTTAATAGCAGGGTCGATCTGTTGAACTTCTTTTTCCCTGTCCTGTACGCGCGCGATCATGGCTACTGCTTCAACAAGCGTGATTGGACGATCTAGCGCGAGACCGTCATTCGCCCCAGATATGTAGCTCTTGGATTGCATCCAATCGACATGGTTAATGGGCTGCAGGGGAGCTGCAAATAATGATCCGGCGAATAGCGTGCTAATCAATGTTGTCAGAACTGCTGATGTACCTAGCTTCTTCTTGTTCATAACGGACCTCCGTGCTTGTTTAATATTAAAATGTTTACGCAATAAAAATATGAAGATATATATGTATCGTAGTGCATGGGGGTTGGGGGGAGCCTGGAAAAGGCGTTGGGTTAAACGTTAAGCGAGCTGCGGTTACGTGTACAGCGTACACAACGACCCGATTCTTCCTCCACAACGATTCAATGTAACCGCATTCAATTGTATCTAAATTATGAAAAATACACAATTGAAAAAATCCCCAAAAGCACGTTATGTTGCACAAAATGAGGTTTGCTTCATCGCCCACTTGTCACGGAAACCTAATTTTATCTCCCAGCTTAAGTCAAGGCCAAGTTTGTACAACAAGGTACGCATGCCGCTAAGTGATAGGAATTGTCGACATTCGACATTTTCACGAAGATATTCCGGATAAATCTTGGCATCTTCTTTAAAGATACTCCGAGCTGACTTGAGACAGCTTAAATGATACGCTTGTGTCAAAAGGTTTCAGTATATCCCCGAGGAATCTTTCGTATTCATTAGGAATTTCAAAACTAATACCTCTTATCAGATCCATTCGCCCCTTTCCAGCTTTGATTACATCGAATGCTTAGATTTCGGATAGGATGACGCCGCTCGCTTCTTCGAATTTTCATTCAAAGACTCATAGCCCCCAGATCCTTCCATTCAAATGCCGTTTCGATTACTATTTGTTCCCCTATCTTGATCTCTTTCTTAGTTATATATTCTCCCCCCATTTTCTCGTAGAATCCAATCGATGGATTCCTTTCAAGTACCCAGACCATAAGTGAGTTATAATTGTCTGATCTTAATTTCTTTACAAGTCTATTAAAAAGTAATTTACCGTATCCTCTTCCTTGGACTTCCTTCAATAAATAAAAAGAATATATCTCCGCATCATAATCCATTCCAAGCTCTCTATTCTTTCCACCATCTATAAATCCGATGATCTTTCCTCCATCTTCGATTACATAAATCGTTTCATCCTGATTTGGGTTCTTAAATATCAGTCCCCAATTCTTCTTTCGTCCTTCAACGGATAAGTTTGATAAATATGCTTCTGGAATTATTCCTTGATATGTTGTCTTCCAGCTATTCACATGAACCATTGCTAATCTTTCAGTATCTTGGTGAGTAGCGACTCTAATGTTCATTAGATTTGTTCTCCTTCATGTTTTTTATGTTTTCGGGCGGTTTCAGCTAATGCTCCCATTGGTCGAATTTTATTGTATAGTCTGAATAATAAGCTGTCTTACATCTGCGATCCGGTTCGGCATTTCTGGAGTCGAACGATTCAGTAAATCACACAAGGCAATCAAATCTTCCAGTTTAGATAATTGAACCCAATTCCCATTCAAGAATCCACCAGAACTCTGGTATGCCTTTATAAAATGACGTTCGAACAAGGAATCTTCCTGTTCATACCGAAGTAAATTCCCAATATCCACATAGCGTCTTCCTGAAAAAGCAAATTCCCAATCCAATACCGCTGATACTTCGTAGCCACTTGGCTTTTCGATCATTAAAAGATTTAAACCATTGAAGTCCGAATGAACAAGGACTGGCGGTTCATGAATTTCAGATAATAGTGATCGGTGAGACTTACAAAATGTTCGAACCTTTTCAGTTGCTTCCGCTCCCAGCCAATGCCCGGTTGCTCCATTATCCAAGCTTTCAGAAATAAAAGAGTAATATTCGTCCTCATCCATGTTAAATGGATGGGCGACGGTAAGATCCCCTGCAAAAAAACCTGGACATTCAAAAGAATGGCTGTGAATACGAGCTAGTACACTGCCGACAGACTCCGCAACTTTTGCAATCTCGTGTTCTTCTTTTCTTTGCAGGATATCACGCAGTAACACTCCCTCTTTCCACTCTATTAAAGCCCAGTCATATTCTACTAGCTTTCGGCTTGTATCAAGATATATATAATCGGCTACAGGCACGACGCCGCGCAATCGCTTAGCGATTGCTTCTTCTATTGAAGCTACGTCTGAACCTCCAGCAAAGATCCTTAAAAGGTAGGGTGTAGCAGATCCTTCAATCTCCACTTTATAGGTTCCATTACTAAGTCCTGTTTTTGTTCTTTCCGCTTTTATAAGCCGCTTTCCTCTGAAAACTTGGCTAATCATTCGATTTAGAATCTCATATGTGAAGTGCATACTTTTACTTGATCTTTCCCATGCTTCTTTCACCTTGTATCCCTCCCGTTCACTCAGTAGATCAAGTTCTGTTCTTTATAAAACATCTTTTTAATCATTCATTATATCGTGTATTAATAAAATCAATCTATTACCTTGCTCCATTTATCTATACCATTCTTAAAGAACTGCAATATACTATACCATCCTTAGAAAAAGGAGTGATATAGTTGGCAAACAGAGATTTACGTCTTGCGCTTTGGTCAGGTACCAATTTTACTGGTCGTCGGATCCTCTTCAGACGCGGAGGGGTTGCGGTTCGTGATCTTGGGGCGTTTCGATTTGACAATGTGCTTTCAAGCTTCCGACTCAGAAATGTTGTGCAAAGAAATCAAGTAACACTTGTACTGTTTTCGAGAATTAACTTTCAGGGGTCATTCCGGGTGTTCCGTGGCAGTCAAAATGTAGCTAACTTGGGTAGATTCAATTTCGACAATGTCACATCTTCATTCATTTTGGTAGGCCGTAATCTTACTAACGCGGAAATATCTCAAATTCAAAGAACTGGAATACCTCCTAGAGATATTCTTGTTATCAGTCAATAACTCTAAATAATATAGTCTTTTGAGATAAGGAAACGATAGCCTGCAGCGGCAGTCTAGGGCTTATTTATCGTCCTAGGCTGCCGACTTTATTGAACGTTGAGTTCCATTCTGTGCCACCACTTAGAGTTGCTCCGAATGTATTATCGTTTCTATCGTAGGGAAACACCGCTTAACTTGGGAAAAGCACTTTTATGCTTTGCTACCTGGCGCAAAGTTGCATTGAATCTCTTCCAAGAAGCATTGAACCGCAGGTGCCAAATACCGATTTTTCATAATCATTAAATAAACTGTGCGTTCCAACGCAGGCGAATCTAACGTTTTGCGGACAATCGATTCATCCTTCAACTCAACTAAATAATTTTCCGGAATAATGGCAACGCCTAGATTTTCGCTTACCAATGTCAAAGCGGTCTCAAACCGCTCGATTTCAAATTTGACGTTCGGAGATGCTTGCTCGAGCGCAAAGGCTTTCAATATATCCTCCCTTGTCTGGAATCCTTCCATGCTAATAATGAAGGGTTCTCTCTCCAACTCTTTGAATGTAATGAATTCCTTCTGGGATAGCCCGTGATCCCGATGCAGCACCAGGACTAACTTTTCCTTGTACAAAGGAATCGATTCAATATCGTCTTCGTGGATGCACTGGTTGGTAATGATAAGATGGGTATGATATTTACGCAATGAATCGACCACCGCCTTTCTGCTCAGTACCTCGAACAGCTTAATATGCATCGAAGGAAAACGGCCTTGATATTCGCGAATCACTTGGGGAACCCACTGCCTCACGGACTCGATCATGCCAATCACAAGCTCCCCTCTTCCAGTCAGCTTTACTTCTTCCATCTCCTTTTTCAAAATGTTCATTTGGGAGAGCAGTCGAATCGACTTTTCATACAAAACGCTGCCCGCGTCCGTTAGTTCGATCTTTCTTGTGCTGCGTTCAAACAGCGGCGATCCGACCTCATGCTCCAAATTTTTAATGGCGTTGCTTAAAGATGGCTGTGATATATGCAGTTTTTGCGCGGCTTTGGAATAGCTCAACTGATCGGCAACCGTCACAAAATAATGTAATTGTTTAATATCCAGAACGATCTTCCTTTCTCTATTTATAGCTAAAAACTATTAATTTATTTGTATTATATATTTAAAATTATAAGAATGTCATCATATAATGAAACAACAGCATACGAGAAAGGGTGGGGACATTGCGAAAATCAATTGGAGCCGATGTATGGATCGGCCGAACCGATCATACGGAAAGAAGAAGTAGCTTCCGCTACCATCAAATTGTGGAACGGATGGAGCTGGATGGACCATGTAAAACCTTCTCTACCAACACTTGTGCCATCATCGGTTTTGAATGTGAGGAAGGCGTTCGGCGCAATCAAGGAAGATTAGGCGCGGCAAAGGCTCCGAATGCGATCAGGCAAGCGCTCGCAAGCCTCCCCTGGAGAACAGCGGAAGGCCATCGCCTTGTCGATGCGGGAAATGTGACTTGTTCCAATGACAAGCTTGAAGAAGCCCAGAGAGCATTGGGCCATGCCGTCTCTGATCTCTTTTCCAAATCCGCTACCCCTATTATTTTAGGCGGAGGACATGAGACGCTATATGGACATTATTTAGGTGTTCGGCAGCATATCGGATCAGATGCTTCGCTAGGAATTATCAACATTGACGCCCATTTCGACTTGCGCCCCTACGACAATCAGCCTTCATCAGGAACAATGTTCCGCCAAATAGTAGAGCAGGATGGCAACAGCCGCTATTTCGTGCTTGGCATCCAGCGTTTCGGCAATACACAAGAACTGTTCGACAAAGCGGACGAGCTCGGTGCCCGCTACATTCTAGAAGAAGACATGCATGAAGGACAGATTGATAACATCCTTTCATCCTTACACACATTCATGGAACAACAAGATTATGTCATGCTCACCCTTTGTACCGATGTTCTCAATGCGGCATTTGCGCCAGGAGTTAGCGCTCCCTCTCCTTTCGGATTGACACCGATGGTAGTTCGTAGCCTAATTCGCACGATCGCCGCTCATAAGAAAACGCTTTCTTTTGATATTTGCGAGGTGAATCCTGCTGTTGACGAGAACGGAAGAACCATAAAGCTGGGAGCATACTTAACGAATGAAGCGATCATGACATTTATGGGGAGGAACACTGATGACGCTGGCGCTTAATCAAGTGAATACGATATTTTTGGCCGTAGCCCTGCTTGTACTAGGAACCTTTTTTGTCAAAAAATCAGGAGTACTGCAAAAGTTTTGTATTCCAGCGCCCGTTGTCGGAGGACTGCTGTTTGCTATCCTAGCTACGATCCTCAAAACGACAGGACTTTTGGAAATCACATTGGATACTTCGCTCCAAAGCCTATTCATGCTCACGTTCTTCACCACGGTAGGATTGGGTGCAAGCTTTCAACTTATCAAATTAGGCGGCAAACTGCTCATCATTTACTGGCTTGCCTGCGGATTCCTCGCTTTGGCTCAAAACGTGATCGGGGTTTCCCTCGCCTCGTTATTCGGCTTACACCCACTGATTGGGATGATGGCGGGGGCCGTATCTATGGAAGGCGGACATGGAGCGGCAAGCGCATTTGGACAAACCATAGAAGATTTGGGAATCCACTCGGCATTGTCTATCGGGATCGCGGCAGCTACCTTTGGTCTTATCGCCGGCGGGTTGGTTGGTGGTCCGACGGTTAAATTTTTGATAGCGAAATACAATCTGAAGCCAACGGAAACAAATGAAGAAGCAGCGAGCGTAGAAGCTTACGTTCAACCGATAACGACAAATTCCTTCTTCATTCAAGTGCTGCTCATTACATTCTGTATGGCGATAGGGACGTATTTGGGAGAGCTGTTCACATCAGCAACAGGCTTTGTCCTTCCCGGATATGTCGGATCCATGTTCGTGGCCGTTATCGTCCGCAACCTCGTGGATAAACTGGGTCCGAATGCCATTGACATGAAGAGCATCAACTTGGTTAGTGACGTGACGCTTGGCATCTTTCTGTCTATGGCGCTTATGAGCATCAAGCTATGGGAAGTGGCGGATCTTGCCCTTCCGATTCTCGCCATCGTGCTTGTACAAGTCCTCTTTATCGTTCTGTTCGGGATTTTCGTTTTGTTCAAGCTGCTGGGCAAAAACTATGATGCCGCCGTGATGGTCGCCGGGTTCACCGGACATGGCCTCGGCGCCACGCCCAATGCGATGGCCAATATGGCTGCCGTAACGGAGCGCTTCGGCCCTTCCCGCAAAGCATACCTAATTGTCCCCATTGTAGGCGCCTTTCTTATCGACGTGTTTGCCGTGCCCATCATTATTACGACGCTCAATTTATTTAAATAGAATCCTCATGTAGCTCATCTACCTTAACAAAACCTCCTGTCCACGATATGTGGAATTGGAGGTTTTTCTGCTTTTACATCCGTTTGAGAAAAAAATAAAAAGAGACCCCGAACCGACCTTTCCACTTCTGGCTGCGCGGCTTGGTAATCCGACAAGTGCAGAGATTTCGGCGGAGATTCCGTATTTTTGAACGCATCCGTGCCTTCTCTCGGGAAGAGTCTCTTTGGGATCAACCTACTGTGTTGATGGATGGGACGAACCAAATGATATCGCAGGCAATCCAAAAACTGACCGACAAGCAGCGAACCGTACTTATCCTCCGTTTTTTTCACGACTATACGCTTGAGGAAATACACAGGTTGATGCACAAATCCAAGCTGAACAAAATGGAGAAACTCCTAAAACCAGCCTTTTTCGTTTAAACGGCGCTTAGCATATCCGACAGCCATTAGCTGGATGAACAACTATTTTGTTACATCACATCACGTAGTGGTTGACCTTAACACCAGTGTCAGGGTTTATAATGAGGAAGAATCATTCGAGAAGGGGATTTTGTCATGAGAATCGGTGAACTTTCCGCCCGAACTGGCGTTAGCCTTCGCTCGCTGCGATACTATGAGCAGCAGGGCTTGCTTGCTCCCGCTAGGCATGCAAATGGCTACCGCGAGTATTCACCTCTGGCGGAAGAACAAGTGCGCACTATTCAGTTTTATTTAGGACTTGGACTCTCCACGGAGCAAATCGCTGGATTTTTGCAATGCGTTCTCAAGAATAAAGAAGCCTTCTGTCAAGAAGTGCTCCCAATCTATGAACAAAAACTTGCGGAAATCGACGAGCAAATCCATCTTCTTGAATCTATAAAGTCCAATCTGCAGGAGCGCATCCGCTTTATTTTGAACGAAAGACAAACAACGAACCGGGAGGAATGACGATGAGTATGCACGAAGTTAATGAACAATCATTTCAGGGATCTATTCGTGAGCAGGGGGTGACCCTTGTTGAATTCGGAGCAACGTGGTGCCCGCCATGTAAAGCGCTTCTGCCCATTCTCGACGAGTTAGATCATCAATATGGTGAACAGGTAACCGTACTCAAGGTAGACTGTGACGACTCCCCTGCCATCGCATCCGAATACCGTGTGATGTCTATGCCAACCGTCATTATGTTTCACAACGGCGAGCCGGTCGAAAAACTTGTCGGGCTCCGTCCTAAAAGTGTGTATGAAACACTAATCAAGCGGTATGCTTGATATTAGATATCTGTCTCTGTAGAAAGGACAGCACGATATCGTGCTGTCCTTTCCTATGAAGTCAGTTCGATAATTTTTGCGAGATAGAATATGATATTTTTTGTTAATTGATACAAGATTTTAGATATTGTTTTTAAAGATGCTATTTTTATTACTATCGGTTTTTTTTGGTATAATTGTGATTTGTTTTATATATTACATTCTGGAATACTTGTTACTATTTTCACGTAGTGAAAACAATACAGGAGGTAGTAGCAATGAAATTGTTCAAAAAAGGAGCAGTCTTTGTATTCTCTATTGTGTTGTTGTTTACGTCTTTAGGTGTTGCTAGTGCTAGTGAAGTTCAGTCTACTGATGTTAATGGAGTGCAAGGTATTGACTTAAATCAATTTTTTGAAGAAAATGTTGTACCAAAAGAAAAACAGGAGCTACTTAAGGAAAAAGTCAGAAATAATGAATTATGGGACGCATATAAACCCGAATTGCAACAACAAATTCCTGCTGACTTTTTTGCATTCGAGCCTCAATTAGGTAACCAGGATAAATATTATCGTTTTCCTGATGGTTCTTTCATCTATGTCGGAACGGAGATTGGAACGACAAGTAAGGATCCTGGAATGATACAACCATTTGGAAGCTCAACAGATCAATATGGAACTACATATTGGGATTTTAAATGCCAAAAAATCGTTGGTACAGCAAGTGCCTATGTATACGCAGACTTCTTCTTGGCTTTCGAAGGGAATGGATACAAATCAAAAATCTTTAAATTATATGGTGCAAATGCTTCGGGGTTTGGAGTTACTGGTACTCCTAGCACAGAAATAATAAGACCGATTGAGGATCTTGAAAAAGAAAGATCCGCTCTGGCTCGTTCCTACTGGTTTGCAAAAACTGATCTTAATTTTTCATGGGAAGGAAATGGTATAAATACTTCTATTGGAACCACTTGTTCCCTTTGGCTCGGTGCAATAAGAGGAAAATTGTACGTAGACTCGAAACTTCCATATTGAGAAATCTTATATAATTTAGTGGGAGACATTTAAATGTCTCCCTATTACTTTCATAAGTTGCCTTAGATAAATGTGATGAAAAGGAGGGACCGTATGTTTAGAAAACACTTTGCGTTACCATCATTATGTCTTATTCTAATCGTGGCTACTATTATTCTTTCGTATCAGCAATTTCATTTCCGCCAGGACCCGAAAGTCTATAGCTTTACTATTGAAACACCTGACTTACGAATAAAAAACATCGAATTTGTAGTTTATCCAGGTTCAAACTCTGTGTATGTTTCTGATCACGATTTAGAAATCATTGGGGAAGATAAACAGTTTTCAAGTGTTGCCTACGGTATATCTATTCATGGAAAAATGATTTTGTCGTTAAGTCAAGCAAATGACCCCTTCACTTTACCGGATGCTTCTAATGGAAAGATAACCTATACCTCTAGAAATTTAATTCGAGATGTAAAGGTTCGAACTGATGATGAAATTAATATTGAAATCGTATATAAAGCAAACGGGGTTACTACTAATAAGGTGAGTACTGTTAAATTAACAAATATAATCAAACCTTTTTCCACAACAGGCGATAATAATAATATCATTCACTTATAGATCACATAAAGATAAATAAAGTTAGAACCTCCTTAGTCACACCCAATTTTTCAGCTTACTTAGATTTAGGGCATGCTAGATAATGTAAAAACTAACATGCCCGATTACATTACTTCTCCTTACTTATTCTTGTAAAACCCTCCATTATAACACCAGACCTTTACGTGATGATATCGTGCAAAGATGAGGTGATAGGATTCATGAATACGTTCAAAACAGCAGAAATAGCTCGCAGCATTGGAATCCATCCCAACACTGTGCGGCTTTATGAGGAACTTGGACTTATTCCAAAAGCGGAACGAAAAGCGAATGGTTACCGTGTTTTTACAGATTTCCATGTGGAGCAGCTTACATTTGTGAGAACAGCTCTACAAGTTGAGGTTTTGCAAAACGGTCTGCGAAAACAAGCAATTGATATTATTAAGACCTCGTCTGCCAGAAATTTTGACAAAGCTATTCATCTGACAAACCGTTATTACCAACAAATAAAAAGAGAACAACAAAACGCCGAAGAAGCTATCGCGATTACAAAGAAGCTTTTGTCAGGCAAAAACCAAGAACTAAGTAACACTAACTTAACCAGAAAAGAAACGGCTGACCTTCTGCTAATCTCAATAGACGTCTTAAGAAATTGGGAATTGAATGGTTTATTGACTGTGAAACGAAAGCAAAATGGGTATCGTGTTTATTCCGAAGAGGATCTCAGGAGGCTGAAAATTATACGTTCTTTACGCTGCGCAAATTATTCCCTTGCCGCAATTTTGCGGATGCTAAATGCTTTATCCAGTGATCCCAACGTGGACCTACGAGAGGCAATTGATACACCCGAAGAGACGGACTACATTATCTCTGTATGCGATAAACTGCTTACATCCTTACAATACGCCGAGAACAACGCTCGAATAATGCTCACTCACCTTGAGAAAATGAAAAGGCAATTTACCACAAGCCCTATCCTTTAACACCAGACTTTGCTCTGGTGTTATTTTATTTATGCAAAGAGAGCATTTAGGAAGGATTTGATACCGTGGAAACATCGATCAAGATAGAAAAGGTTATCTAAGTGGTATCGTTCACAAAAAGGCACTCTGGATAAGAAGAAAACCGTACTGAGGAATAAGTAAAGGGCTTGCAGGAAAACCTAAATCCGGTAACTTCATTAATTAACAGATCTGGGAGGTTGGCAAATGGCAAAGTTTTTCGTATTAGCAGTATTATTATTGGTGGCAGGTTGTTCGTCCCATAACAATATGACGCAACAGCAAGTGACTCCTAAACAAACACGAACTTCAACTCATGGTCAAACTACTGCGCCAAACTCTGTCCTCACACAGGCATCATCAACAGCTACGTCATGGAAAGAGCGATCTTCCATGACAACAAAAGAAGCACAAAATGGAATTCCGTTGGATTTATTAGATCTGATTCGAACACCGGATGGAAATCCAGCAAACCAGGCGCCTACAGGAAATCCTGAAAATAAGGAGCCGACAGGTTCAACAGGATCAGTACAGGAAGGTAATAAAGAAAATAATCTATCCGAATTCGAGCAGCAGGTTCTGGATCTAGTAAATCAAGAAAGGTCTAAAACAGGATTAGGTTCATTGAGTAGGAGTGGAGAATTGTCAAATGTGGCTATGGTCAAGGCACAGGACATGTACAACAACAATTACTTTGATCATATTTCTCCAACACATGGATCCCCCTTCGATATGCTGAAGGAATTCGGGGTCACATTCAATACCGCTGGAGAGAACATCGCAAAAGGGCAAACCACCCCTACCCAGGTTATGAATGACTGGATGAATAGCCCAGGCCACAGAGCAAATATACTGAATAATAGTTATACCCATATCGGTATTGCTTTTTATAACAACACATGGGTTCAGGTATTTACTGGATAACGCCTTTCCTCTCCGAACAATAACGTACCAAAACCCGCAATTTATGCGGGTTTTTGGTGCTTCAGGCTGTCGACATTCTTATTTTTTACGAGAATTCTCCTTTTACGAATACTGAAATGAAACCCACGAATCCGCACTCGCTTCGGCAAACTTCACCAGTTCAACTCCACTGTACTTATCCATGCTTTCGCAACGCTCGCTTCCCCTAAGTATACCTACAGTATGTAATATTGGAAAATATCATCTTACACTGAAAATAGCCCACTCCTCCACCTATTGGCAAGTTGAAGTTCTCTGACGCTCCCAGATAACATTGTACGAACATCCCACTTACAGCCTTCAACTCACTTTCGAAATTCAGGTCAATATGTTAATGTGTTGGTTATATATTGAATAAATAATCATTTTTAAACGAGGTGGAACAGTGTTAGAAAATACCCCAAAATTGATTGCCATCGTGATATATATGGCAACTATGCTAGGTATAGGGTGGTATGCTTTCCGAAAAACGACCAACTTGACGGACTATATGTTAGGGGGACGTTCCTTAGGGCCTGCTGTAACTGCTTTAAGTGCTGGCGCTTCCGATATGAGCGGATGGCTCTTAATGGGGCTTCCGGGAGGGATTTACCTAACGGGACTGTCAAATATCTGGATTGCCATTGGCTTATCGGTTGGCGCCTATCTTAACTGGCTGTTTATTGCCCCACGTTTGCGCACATACACGGAAGTTTCCGGGAATTCCATTACCATTCCGTCGTTTTTGGAAAATCGATTTAAGGATCGCACCAAACTTCTGCGGATCGTTTCCTCTATTGTTATCCTAACTTTCTTTACGTTCTATGTTTCCTCAGGTATGGTGGCAGGAGCCGTCTTTTTTGAAAATTCCTTCTCCCTTCCTTACATAGCGGGGCTGCTCCTCGTTTCCGGAGTGGTTGTAGCCTATACATTGTTTGGGGGCTTTCTTGCGGTCAGTTGGACGGACTTTGTCCAAGGGCTTATCATGCTGCTTGCCCTTATCCTTGTACCGGTGTTAGCAATGAGCGAGACCGGTGGGTTTGCCAACACCGTTGATACAATCAGAGCCATAGATCCGTCCCTCCTGGACTTATTTGCCGGTACTACTGCGCTCGGCATCATCTCTGCAGTTGCCTGGGGACTTGGCTATGTTGGACAACCGCATATTATCGTCCGCTTTATGGCCATCCGCTCTGTACAAGAGACCAAAACTGCACGACGCATTGGTATGGGCTGGATGGTTGCTTCATTACTTGGCGCTTCATTAACAGCATTGGTGGGTCTTGCTTTTTTTACACAAACAAATTATACATTGTCTAATCCAGAAGCTGTCTTCATTCAACTTGGACAAATTTTATTCCATCCGTTTATTGCCGGACTTGTCCTTGCTGCCGTATTGGCTGCAATCATGAGCACGATTTCTTCTCAGCTCATTGTAACCTCTAGTGCATTAACAGAAGATTTATATAAGCTGATTCTGCGTAAAAATGCCTCTGACAAAGAACTTGTGTTCTTTGGACGAATGGCTGTTCTAACGATTTCAGTCATCGCCTGCCTGCTTGCGTTGGGCGGTGAAAACAAAACCATTTTAAGTCTCGTCGCTTATGCCTGGGCCGGTTTTGGCGCTTCCTTTGGCCCCGTTATCCTGTTAAGCCTGTACTGGAGAAAAATGACCAATTGGGGCGCCATTGTCGGAATGTTAGCAGGCGCAACAACAGTAATCATTTGGAAAAATATTGATCTGCAAATTACGAAAGATATATACGAAATCATTCCCGGATTTATTGTCAACCTTATTGTCAGTATTGCCATAAGCCTATTTACCTATCAACGAGACGAATCAATCGAGAAAGAGTTTGATACCAGCTTGAAACGGTTACACACGAATGATGCTCACACACCTTGAGAAAATGAAAAAGCAATTACCACAAACCCTACACTTTAACACCAGACTTTGCTCTGGTGTTATTTTATTTATGCAAAGAGAGCATTTAGGAGGGATTGGTTAACGTGGAAACGACGATCAAGGTAGAAAACTTGAGCAAATCTTACGCCAACGTCAAAGCGGTTGAACATCTAAACCTATCGATTTGTCGTGGTGAAGTATTCGGCTTGCTGGGCGCAAACGGTGCAGGAAAAAGCACCACCATTGAGTGTATATTAGGCACCAAAAAACAGGACAGCGGTACGGTGGCCATATTGGGAATGAATCCGCAAACGGAACGTAAAAAGCTGTTTGAGAAGGTCGGTGTTCAATTTCAAGAAGCCAATTACCAACAGAAAATAAAAGTGTCGGAACTTTGTGAGGTCACTGCATCTCTTTACAAAACCGCTAAGGATTACACGCGCTTGTTACATCAATTTGGACTTTCCGACAAGCTGAAAAGTCATGTAAGCGAGCTTTCGGGAGGACAGAAGCAACGACTGTTCATCGTTCTTGCGTTAATTCCAAATCCCGAGGTTGTATTTTTAGACGAGTTGACTACTGGGCTAGATGCGAGAGCAAGACGGGATGTGTGGAAAAGCCTTGCTGATTTAAAAGTAGAAGGGTTAACCATTCTGTTGACCTCTCACTTTATGGACGAGGTGGAAGCTCTGTGTGACAAAATCATGATTCTGAAAAAAGGGAAAAGCATTTTTTGCGGAACCGTACAGGAAGCGATTGCGGCCAGTCCTCATGAGAAATTTGAGGATGCATATCTTTGGTATACAGATGAGGAGGAAAGAAAATGAGAGCATTTAGGGCGCTGCTCAAAACAGAGTGCAAACTGTCTCTTCGCGGGATGGACATGTTCATCTTTGCGATCTGCATGCCAGTCGCCGTCGTGATCATTTTAGGCACAATTTTCGGAAATAAGCTAGCATTCGATGGCGCAGCTTATACCTTCCTGGAACAATCGTTTGGAGCGGTGGCCACGATTGCAATATGCGCTGGCGGAATTATGGGACTTCCTCTAGTGGTATCCGATTATCGAAGCAGGAGGATACTAAAACGTTTTAAGGTTACGCCGACCAGTCCCGCTCTTATATTAGCCGTACAAGTTGTAATCTATGCCCTTTATTCCATTGCTTCCCTTATCCTCGTTTATATGACTGCAGCGATTTTTTTTGGTTATCAATTTCATGGCTCGTGGCTGCAATTTTTAGGCGCATACTTACTGGTTATGCTGTCCATGTTCAGCATAGGACTACTGGTGGGTGGACTCGCGCCAAACATGAAAATAGCAAGTGCTGTAGCCAGCCTGCTATATTTTCCAATGCTTATCTTCTCTGGTGCTACCTTGCCTTATGAAGTTATGCCTGCAGCGCTTCAAAAAGTGGCCGATATATTACCGCTGACACAGGGCATTAAGATGTTGAAGGCCGCTTCACTTGGCTTGCCAATGGATCGTGTCATCATCCCCGTGGTTGTGATGATTGTGCTTACAGTGACATGTATGAGTATGTCTCTTCGCTTCTTCAAATGGGAGTAAATGGATGCGTCAGGAACGTCAGACGCTAGTGATATAAACAGTGACAGTCTAGGACTTTATTTTCTCGTCCATACTGTCACTGTTTCCTAACAATCTTTATTTTCATAAAACACCTTGCACTACTTTTCGAGGAAAATCTGAGGCCGCTTTATGCCCAGGCGATCATTTTACAATTATGGTTGTGCCGTCGAATTTCGTAAGCGTAAATCCGCGGAATGGTTCGTTAAACGTATGCCTGTAGTTGCGAAGCAAACCAATGGCGGCAGCCTCGCCCAGATTCATTCCATGGAAGCAGTCGGAACGATAATGAATGCCTGCAAATCCCCGACCGATGCCCAAGTTATTGGCAAGCTTATTCAATTCACCGCCTATTGTGAGCGGCACCCCGTTTAAAGGCTCAAGGGTCAGGCCGTCGTCGCTCGCTATAACTGGATTCGGCAGAACAAAATCTTCTTTAAAGAACGCCTTTAACATGGTGACGCCTGCGCCGGCAATTACGGCATGACCTGCCGGATAAGAAGGATGTGCCGGGCAACCTTCCGGGTAAGCCTGCGGCAGCAAGTAAGTGCCATATTTATTGAAGGTTAGTTCAACTGCGGGAGAATCCAGAAGCTGATGGTTAATCGGATAATTTACTGTGTTCGTTCGTTGATTTTGAACGAGACCGCCAAACTCTTCCGGCCGCAGTCTCCGATGCACCAGAAACTTCTGATACCAAGCAGATTCCATCGAGAAATTCGCGGCCCGAGCGACCAAATCCAAAATATACGGAGCACCAAAGGTGACAAATCCAGTCTGGGTGCGCGATTGGAAATACGGATTGGCCGGGTCAAGTGCGGAAGGCCCCAAGCTCAACAAATATAAACAGGCCATTAACACACCTTGATAAGAAAAATCTTTATGCACCCATTCGCTTAGATCTCTTCCGTTTCTTAAATATCGGGGCTCTGGATCATAGGCAATAGAAGCAGATGGAGCAGCGCCATTTTGAATGCTTAGCCATGATTGATAATCCGTTAAAAAATGTTGATCTGCCAAAGGAACCTTGTATTTTTGAATAATGGCAGTGGCGCCAAATGGAATCTCTTTATATAAAAATTGCGAGAGATATGGACCTGCCAGATCGCCTTGCGTAACGCCGCGAAATAAGGTTTGCGGCGTTACTTGTCCATTTATTTTGGGTCCGTAAAAATCCGTCAGATTTGACAGGTTTTCCGCTGCTGCAGCCGCTAATGAATCCCTATCGTACCGATTGAAAGGAACATCGCGCAACAGCGATGCCCAATACAGTTCGACCATATCGCTGGCGGCCGCAGCACTGTTTATCGAAGGCGGAGCTGGAATCGTTAATGAATGCCCGTCGGGTCCGGCAAGATCATACACGTATGAGGCTTGCGGATTAACGAGCTTGAGCGTTCCCCCGAGCGGAATTTTTTCAAATTTACTTGGCTTTCCGCTTTTTAATGCTTTGAGATAGGTCTTGTAAGCATGCTGATCAACTTCTCCAAGAACGTTATGCGGCAGGCCTTTCGAGAAGTTCCCGATTTTGTTCGGATATTTTTTTTCATCGTGATTGCAGGGCTGCGGCAGGATTTTGCGCAACTTTTCTTCAATGGCGGCTTGTTTCCGAATTTGGTACGCTTTACATCGCCTTTCCTCCGGGTCGATGGGGCCGAGTACACACGAGTCATCCATATGATTCCTCCTTGAGCATTAGTAAGAAGCACAAAGATCTATATAATTTATTCAAATTTATCGATTTAGTATTGGATATATGTAGAGGACTTGACCATAAAAGAAAAAAGGGCTTTATTCCCATTTTTTCGCATCTGTAAATGCAATCTCGCCAAAGGTGTTCAAACATGGAATGGTGTTTTTAAGGAACGCATTTAAAATAGGGAGGTATCTAGTCGGTGCTTCTTTTAGATGTACGAAAAGCCTGTCCTTATATCGAAGAACAGGCTCATGTATAGATAAAGACCCGCACACTGCGCGGGTTTGCCGATAATGGACAAATATGCTCTTTCCAATAGCAGTGGTGTTGCATGTAAACGTGGAACCTGACGAAATTAAGATCTCATTTTAAAACAAAAAGCGTAAAATGATAATGGAAATAATACCTCCCACTACGGTTCCCAGCAAACTTCGTGTTTTTATCGCAATCAAAAAAGTCGGTATGGCTGCAAAAAATTCGATGTTATTTGTAAGCGGTGGAATCTTTCCATCATGGATAAATATCTCTTGACCTATCAGAGCTGCTATGACAGAAATCGGAACATAATTTAACCATCGCATTCCCCATTCTGGCAATTCAAAACGACTAAGCACCATAAGAGGAACAACCCTTGGAAGGAACGTTACAAACGCTGAGCCGAGAATAATCAAAAAAATGTCCCATCTTACTTCCATTTTTCCACCACCATTCCTATTGTTGAGGCAATAATTGTAGCAATAATAACCCCCATACTGCTGGATAACACGAAAGAACTTCCCACTGCAATGACAACTGCGATAATGGCGACAAAGATATCCAGTTTGATTTTATTTCGCCCTAACATGGAGAGGATGAGAATGCCAATAAACATAGCGGGTAAGGCAAATGCTAGTCCGAATTTCTCAGGATTTGAAATCCATTGTGCCAAAAATGCTCCTGCTACATTAGCTGCAAGCCAATTGATATAAGCGGTTATGTTGAGGCCATGCATCCATTTCTCACTGATTCGTTTTTTCTTTGCAGCCTCGGTAATCGCGACACCGAATGTCTCATCGGTGAGTAGAGAGCCTACCAGCATGTTTCGAAGCGGAGAAAGATGCCGAAAATAAGGTGCTAGTGCTGCACTAAGTAAAATATGACGAAGATTAACAAAGAAAATCGTAATAATTATAGCAGTAAGCGAACTACTTGTTGCGATCATGCCTGCAGCAATAAACTGAGCTGAGCCCGCATAAAGAATTAAAGACATTAGAGCGATCTCAGCTATGCTAAGTCCCGCAGTTTTTTGGATTACGCCAGCAGCTAATCCGATACTTAAATACCCTAGTAAGGTAGGGATACAATCTTTTACTCCTTGGATAAAGCTGTCTTCATCTTTCTGAGTCGAATTCATTTGGACATTCGACAGACTCATTTCATCCCCTCCTTATTTTTAAACATTAGAAGCTAACACACTAACTACTATGAAAAAGAGAAAGAAAATACGGTTCAATTTATTTGAACCGTTTTCCAGTAACAACATGAAATAGGTTAGGGTCGTTTTTCCAAAGTGCTTCTGTTTTCTCTGGCCCCACTTCTTTCACTAATTCTGAAAACATAATGTCATGTCTGATGTATTCCATCGCAATTAACACAAGTGCAGGGTCTTCTGTTTTTACCGCCCATGCCGGTGTGTTTGGCGAAAAGTTTGCAATTAATACTTCTTCATTGTCCCGTGCAACAATCGTTAAGCGACCATTCATACGTTCCTCAGCTACTTCTGGAGCCATATAATTGTGATGAGTCGTTACACCAAGCCGAATCTCAGGTGCTCCAAAAAGAATCGAAAAAACGTGGATATCCTCTTTTATCCGCCTATCTATAGCACCTTTTACAGAAGAGACTTGCGGTTCCCAAATCGACAACCATATTTCTTCTTCCGCTTTATCGATAATGTCAATCATTTCGGCCGCAACGCGTTCATCACTGCTGATGCGTCGAATGACATCTACTTCCTGTTCACTTTCTAACGCAGATAAATTCTTTTCCAGATAATCCATAGAATTATCAAAGTCATTACGCAAGCGACGGATTAATTCTTTTGCGGGTAAGGGTGCATAGGTTACAGGGTCAGAAGGTACTGTATAAACCGCACCTTTATCCATTAATTTTGCTAACACTTCGTAAATCGTTGAACGAGGTACACCTGACCTTTTACTTATTTCATATCCGGTTATGGGGAAATTTTTTAACAGCCCTATATACGCCTTACATTCATATTGCGAAAAGCCCCACTTCTGAAGTTCTTTAAAAAGTTCTTCCATGGCAACTCCTTTAGTAGTTAGTATGTTACTTACTATAAAATAAAATGGATTACCTGTCAAAGCAATCCTGGTTCCGTTTTTGAAAAATGATCGTCAGCCCACTGTTTTATTCCTGATTCTCCAACTTATGGACGAGGTATAATTACCCAAAAACGAAGGATAAATCCTTTTAAATCCATCCAAGGAACTATTTAGTTGCATGAATTTGACTTATAAGGAAAGTTATATTCCGTTATTATTTTGCGAACTCTGGCTCGTTCACCCACACTACAATACATCTCCCATCCTCCCTAAGACCTACTGCCCAAGCCTTTCCGGACATGAAGAATCTGTAAAAAAGCATTACAAGGAGTAACAAGGGAACGTTGCAGTTACAGGCTTGATGTCCAGTATCAAACCATATGGAATTAACATACATCTCCTTATTCCATCCGAATTTCAACATGATAGATTTCAACTGAATAATAATATCGTCCTATGTTCATATATTCACATTTGAGCCGCATGACCCATTAACGAAACGCGAAACTGCTGTATATTTAACGGTGTAAACATGTATCGTTATGCAAGAGTATGCATGTTTGCACAAGCACGACTAGGCAAAGCTAGGGAAATCTAGTGACGCAAAACTAAAGGGGCTAAGGAAGAAATTCTATGCCAGCCAGATGCCGATTAATAGAACCCCATCTCTATTCGTCGTATGCGTTGTTTTTGTATGATTCATGGCGAGATGCCCCCCCCTAGCTGCCTATTAATAAAATCTATTGATAGGAAGTGAATAACGGATGAAGACTGGGAGAAAGCGGAGTGCCCGAAGATTGTTCGCAATAACGGTAATGACCATCATGATGTTCGTATCTTCGTTGGCGCCGGCTTACGCAGGAACGACTGTTTCCGCAGCACAGGAACCTGTGGTCAAAAATGCAACAAAGGAAATCCGGAATGTCATGTACTATGGCGATTGGTCAATTTGGGGAGGACAAGGAAACTTTTATCCCAAGGATATTCCGGCCGATCAATTAACCCATTTGAACTATGCGTTTCTCGATTTTGATGCCCAAGGCAACCTTGTATTTACGGACAAGGATGCGGCTGTAGAAGCGCCTGTCGGCCAGGATGGCGTTCAATGGCAAGCGGCCAATGCAGGCATCCTTATCGCCCTGCAGCAATTGCGCGCTGAAAACCCGAATCTGAAGATCGGCATCTCTCTTGGCGGATGGTCGAAATCAGGCGACTTCGCTGCCGTAGCAGCCGATGCTTCAAAACGGGCGAATCTGATCCAAAATGTCATGAAATTCATCAAGTACACAAACATGGACTTCGTGGATGTCGATTGGGAGTTCCCGGCTGAAGTTCGACAGCCCGATTTGGTCGATAATAAGAACGATGAAGGCACGAAATACGCCATGCCGGAGGACAAAAACAATTATATTTTGCTCCTGCAAGATATCAAAAACGCATTGAATAAGCAAGGAGCCGAGCTTGGTAAAGCATATGAACTGTCTGTTGCGCTTCCAGCGCCGAAGAGCAAGATTGATATCGGCATTGATGTGCCAAGACTGTTCAACATTGTAGACTTTGCCAACATTATGACTTATGACATGCGCGGCGCATGGGATGAAGTAAGCGGCCACCATACCGGCTTGTATACGAACCCGAACGACCCGCTCACGGGCAACAACCTGTCCATCGACGAGAGCGTGAATTATTTGATTCAGCAAGGTGCTGAGCCGAATAAGATTGTGATCGGGGCAGCCTACTATACTCGCGGCTGGGATAAAGTGTCGCAAGGATCCGATCCGAATCATCCGGGTTTATTCGGGGATGCGGCACTATCCGCGAAGGATGCGGATCAGACTCCATCCCGCGGCGCGGTTGGCGAAGCAGCGCTCGCTATTGGGGACGGCGGCCGCCGAACAGGGATTTGGTCTTATCGCAACCTCGACAAGCTGAAGGCCACTTACCCGAATCTCAAGGAATATTGGGATGATGCTGCCAAAGCTCCATATCTGTATGATGGGACTACCGGCGTATTCTACACGTATGACAATGAAAGATCTATTCAAGAGAAAACGAAATATGTGCTTGAAAATGGTCTGGGCGGCGTCATTGCTTGGATGGCTTCCAATGATGCCCCTACTACGGATCCTGCCAAGCGCGACAAATTAACAAAGGCAACGAAAGAAGGCCTCTTCGGAAGCCAGGCGTTGACAACACATGAAATCCAATATACCAAGCTGGACGTAACGGCGGATGTGAAACCGTATACTGAGGCTTGGGGCAACAGCAAAGGGTATGAAATTACCCTCTTCAATAACGAGTCTTTGACCGAATCGAATCAAGTGTTGAAAGCGGTGGAAAGAGGAGCAAAAACGGTTAAGCTGCCGAAGCTTTACATCCAAGCCGATGGGCCGTTGACTTCCGGCGATTATTTGGCGGGAACCGTAACGAATGAGAACGGTTACACGGTCGTCGATTTGAAATCGGTCTATGATGCAAAAACGATTGAAACTGGCAGATCCTATACGTTCAAACTGAAGGGAGATGCCAAGATTACAAGCATGGAGCTGGTTCAGCGGGTGTCGAATAACAGCCCGGAAATGAACAGACAACTCATTCTGGGTGATGAAGCTCCAAGCATGAATCAACCGCCTGTTTTGCATGGCGTAGCGGATCTGACGCTTACAGTCGGCGACGACTTCGATAAGCTGGCCGGCGTAACTGCTACGGACGCAGAAGACGGAGATCTCACACCACGTATTGCCGTGGCGGGAGAAGTTAATACGAATGCTGCCGGCAAGTATGAGCTGGTGTACTCCGTTACGGATTCGCAAGGATTAACGGTCGAGAAAAAACGCACCATTACTGTTGTCGAAGAAGCTCCAAGCATGAATCAACCGCCTTTTTTGCATGGCATAGCAGATCTGACGCTTACAGTTGGCGACAACTTTGATAAGCTGGCCGGCGTAACTGCTACGGACGCAGAAGACGGAGATCTGACTTCCCGTATTGCCGTGACGGGAGATGTTAATACGAATGCTGCCGGCAAGTATGAGCTGGTGTACTCCGTTACGGATTCGCAAGGATTAACGGTCGAGAAAAAACGCACCATTTCCGTTATCGAAGCGACAGCCCCGGGATATGATTTTGGGGTTGGCCAAGGAATCGAGTGGCCGAAGCAAGTCAATTCTCCATTCGTTGATATGGTTGCATGGGTTACCAAGCCAGGATACTCCAACAACGGCGCCCCTAACCTCGCTAGAATTTCCGAGGATACCGGCGTGAAATTTTTCAATCTCGGCTTTATTCAATCCAGTTCGCAGCAAATCGCGGACGGCAAAGTGCAATGGGGCTGGGGAGGATATTCCGTACTGAATGAAAAGAATGCGGATAACACCCAATACCAAGGGATTAAGCAGTCTATTCGGGAAATTCGCGAAATGGGCGGCGATGTCACGATCTCGCTGGGCGGTTTGAATGGCGTATCGTTTTGGGAAGTGACTCAAGACACCGATACCCTCTTCCATACGTATATGGAAATTGTTCAAGGCTATGGACTAACCCGATTAGACCTCGACATTGAGGGCGGCGCTCAGAACAAAGCGCTGAATGTCGCTAACGCGCAGGCGATTAAGAAGCTTCAGGATGCAACGGGAGTCGATATTGTATTAACACTTCCTGTACTGCCAAGCGGTCTGACTTCTGTTCAATTGGATGTATTGGAAGCTTACTTGTCTGCCGGCGTGGATGTCAAAGTCGTGAACATCATGACGATGTGCTATGGCAGCGGAACGCTCCTGCCTGGCGAGAACTATGGTTCCGCTTCGTTGAGAGCCGTTGATTCGACGAAGAATCAAGTCAAGCAGTACTTCAAGCAATTTGCCAACACGGATCTAACGGATCAAGACGCTTATGGCATCATTGGAACGACGCCATCCATCGGCTTTGAAGGCGCGGCTCATCCGATCTTTACGACAGAGTGGTCCCAATTGGTTGTGGATCATGCGATCGAGAAAGGGCTGGCGATGACCTCCTTCTGGTCGATGAATCGGGATGCGATGTTGGAAAACAACAATGGCGTAACGGCGCAATATCAATATACCGATATTTTCAAAGCATTCGGAAATGGAAGCACCCCGCCGGTTGCTACAAAGCCCGTGATTCATGGTGCAACAGATAAAACGATTTTCGTTAGCGAACAATTCGATCCGAGAGAAGGAGTTACCGCTACGGACAAATTGGACGGCGACCTGACCGATCGCATCATGATCGAAGGAGCAGTTGATTCCTCTGCTACAGGAACCTATAAGCTGGTGTATACCGTAGAGAACAGCCAAGGGCTGCAAGCGGTTGTTGAACGTACGATTACTGTGGCAGAAAAGATGAATCACAAGCCAGTCATTCATGGCGCAACAGATAAAACGGTTCTCGTTGGCGAGAACTTCGATCCGAAAGAAGGGGTTTCCGCTACAGATGAAGAGGACGGCGACCTGACCGATCGCATCGTGATCGAAGGAACGGTGGATTCCTCTACTCCGGGAACCTACAAGCTGATGTACACCGTAGAAGACAATCAAGGTTTGCAAGCCTCTGTAGAGCGCAATATTACCGTTCTCGACGGGCTTGCGGATACGTATGATCCGACCAAGATCTACTATCAAGGGGATACGGTCATCTACAAAGGAGAGAAATACACGGCAAAATGGTGGGTACAAGGCCAAGCGCCGGATTCCTCCCAAGCATGGGAAAAAGAAGTGATTCCAAATGAAGACGGCAGTGTGGATTACGTGCCGGGCAATGTGTATGTAGAAGGCAATTTGGTTCGCTATGAGGGCAAGCTCTACCAAGCCAAGTGGTGGACGAAGAGCATTCCGGGCAGCGATGAATCCTGGAAGCTTGTAGAATAATAGCAAGACGCAGCTGTCGGGACTGACCCTTTACGGGTTAGTCCCTTTTGCTTGCTTTCATGACTGCACATACGCGGTGGTAGGACTTTCAAAATAAAAGATCCTACTTCTTCTTTTTAACCATTATGATGGCTACGATAGCAAGTATAAATAATATTCCCGCTCCAATGATCGTAGGATTCATAAATGCCGTCATCTCTGTTTTGTTTGTATCAACCTTGTCTGATGTATTGTGATTGGCTGTATTGTTTGATGATTTATTACTATCATCATCTGTACTAGTTGTCTTGCCAAAGGAATTATTGACAAAAAGCAACAATTTGTCGGCTAATGCTTTACGTTCTTGTTTTTGTTCACCAGTCGAATCCTTGGAAAGCTTGGAATACCTGCCCTCCTCAGACAACATATCTGTACCATGTTCACGACTATCGATAACGTGAAACTGCTTTTGTTTTGAGGCGGATGCCTCATAAAGAGCTTTGACTTCATCATAATAATTTCCGGTAGGATCCTTCTCTGATACCGCGAAAAAAGCGGGTACATCTATCTTTTTAACAGCCTCCAACGCGCTTATTGCCGGATTTATACCAAATTGTCGTGGAGAAGATAATATTCCTAATCCTACTAATTCCGGTATATTTGGCGCAGCAACAGCTGTAGAAGTACCACCTATGGATGCTCCCATAGACAAGATTTTAGTTGCACCACGTTCCCTTAACACCTGAGCAGCAGCCAGTACATCTAAATCCCTACGATAAGTTCCATCTCCAGAAACCGAATCAGAAGGTTCATCATTTCTAAATGCCCAAAGAATCACCATATATCCTTCCTTTACAAGTCTTTCAGCAAAAGGAAGCCAGCTATCAACCATCCATCCATTTTCATGACCAAGTGTGATACCTTTATTACCACTGCCTAACACATAACCACATAATTTAACTCCATCTTGCGTAACAAACTCAACAGCATTTGCAGGGTATTTCTCTGGAAGGCTTCCTAGAATACCACCTGTAGGAACATCTTTTCCAGTTGCTACAATGATGCTTGTTTCCTTTTTATCTGTAGCAAATACAACGGAAGGTAAAAACATGACCACTACACAAAGTATTGCAAGAAGACGCATCGCTTTTCTTTTCAACTTCATTCACCTCTTTCTGTTCGCGTTCGGCGTTGAAAAATAAAGCGGTTTTTGCCTTCGTATACGAATCGTTCGGCCTTAATTGCCAACGACGTAACTAAGTATAACTCAGAGTTTTCATCAAAACGCGATCAAAATACCAACAAATTATTTCCAAATAATAACTCAACTCTCTAATTCTATTCTTCATCGCCACCATTCATCTTTTTCTTTAAAGTTGACCTAATTATGCTCTGCAACAGTATTTGTGAAATAAATAAAAATAAAGGTACAGTAACAGACATCTTATTGAGCAAATTAATAACTATCCAAACTGCAAGAAAAGTGACCATGTAAGTATAAGTCCAAAATACACTTTTAGATGAAATATATTTCTCCATTTCATCCATTTTTTTAAAGTCTTTCATAAACATCTCTCCTTATTAAATGTAAAATAGTTTTTACATTTTAATTATATGTATCTACATTCATGAATGTCAAATAGTTTTTACACCTTAATGATTTGATCACGATCCGTATAGGAGGTCAAAACACTGACTTTCATTCTCCCGAATTTTTTGGGGCGCCTCGATCCCGTTCATGTCCGGCAAAGTCCTCCCTTCAGATTAATTAGATCATTGGAACCAAATCATAATTCCCGATGTGATAATGGATTCGAATAAAGATCTAAGCAAATGAATCGGTTTGCAATCCGAAATTAGTACTAGAAGAAGCAAGGGGATCTCCCTTGCTTCTTTCCTTGCTTGCATGTTAGAACGAATTCTTTTTTCTCCTTTTGAATCGAAACCCACATCATTGTCGCGATTTCATCAGTGCCCACTCGCCGCACGACTTCCCCTAACGCGAGAAGCTCCTTCGTTTCTAGCTGACTCCACCAGACTTAGAATTCGAACGAGAGAAGGAGAAATTAACACCATTAACTTGGACGAACAGTTACGCAAAATTGCAAGAAATATCGCGAAGAAGCGAGTGCAGACCGAGAACTTCGGGCACAGCAATCTTGAGCAAATGGCAAAACAAAACAGAATTAAAAATACGATGGTTGAAATTCTTCAACGAGGAGATCTGCCCGCGCGTTCTGAGGTTGCCGAATCGTTGGTAAGAGAGTGGATAACCCCTCCGGGACACAGAATAATTATTATAAATGAATAATTTCGCAAGATGGGGGTGGGGATCGTCTATTCCGAACAAAAAGGCGGCTTCTAAACACAGTCCAAGCCAATTTGGAAGTATCAAACCCAACATTACTCTTGATATTCGAGAAGAATGAATCTTTCTTTGCGTTTCGTAATTTTCAAAAAAACTTATCACTAGGGACAAAAGTCTAGAATACACTATCGTGAACTGTTGTTAAATAAATTAAGAGGACTAGACATTAATGGATAACTCCCAACTTTAAACTCCCCCTGCCCCTTGGGTCACCTGCAATGTAAAACTAGATATTGGGCTATATTACATAAATAGGGATTTATCCTCGTTTTAGTCTTTGCAGCGGTAAAGGAGGGCCATTTTGCAGCCAAAACCAATTAATGAACTTATTTTCAAAGGAACGCATAACTCCTACAATAACAAAGATGGAGATCTGGATTGCCCACGCATGGCCCACCCGCCCGAAGTACAAATTGATGATTTCGGCGTTTGGGTGGTAGAGCTAGACTACAGCGTGACCAGAGAAAATGGAATACCAAGAGCTCTGGTAGGGCATGATCGCCCGGGGCACGGTACAAGCTGGGGTGTCTATCTGGTTGATTTCCTTCACAAGATTCGCAATACCATGTCCGTTAATTTAAATTATCGCCCCGTATTTATTATTTTGGATATAAAAACATGGGGAGAATTAGATCAAGAGTTTGATTATAACTTCAAAAAACAGGTGGGCATTGAAGCGATCAGTGATGTATTTAGGGGAAGGTTTATTTTTTTGGAGGAATTTAAACGCCAACACGGTGGTCGATATCCAACTGTCCCGGAAATAGCCGGAATGGCAGTGGTATGTACCAGTACTGATCCCTGCTTGCCTGAACTAACTATTTATAATCGTTGTGCCTCGAAGGAGGAAGTAGAGAACGGCATAAGGGTTGGAAACATAAATTTCATCCGGTTGGGCCAATATCAGAACGATTGGACATTCGAATATGCCGTCCCCCCCAACCCGCTGCATGTTGATGGAACCCGGCAACCCCCATGGAGAGTAATCGATTCGGTCGGAGACCCGTGTGATCCTTGCCCAAACGGGGATGTTTGGAAGGGGCAGGTAGTTGGTGAGCACGGGACCTTCCGGTTTCCCTATAATATGATCGGTAAAGCTGTTACCCGAGCAGAAGGCACAACGCCGAACGGTGTTCGCGATCCCAGACGCAGCGGATATGGTTGGACTGTTCTAATCAGGCCAGGATTTTATGACGAAAAAATTAATATCAATATTCCATTAACCCTTAAAAGGGATGATCGTTTTCCGGGATCCGTTGTAATCGGGAAACCAAGCTAATGTCTGCGGCCTCCAGCAACGTCAAACTTTAATTTCTTTAGAAGAAAGAAGGTAACATGATGTATCAAAACCTGTATTATCAAGCATGCCCGCAATTTACTTATCCGCATCATTATCATCAATTGTATCCGCAGCAACAGTATCCTCAAATGCATCCAATCCAACCGCTACCAGAAGAATTCAGGCAACAGGCAGATTGGCTGCTCAGTGGCAATGCCGGCACCAATCCGCCAACACACTTCTTGGGCACAACAGACCAAAAGCCACTCGTTTTCAAGACGAACGGAAGAGAAGCAACGCGTATCGGTGTTTCCGGTAATATTGGCATAGGGATTGAAAATCCGGAAGCGAAGCTTCATGTTAGTTCAACAGGCGATTTCAGTTCTCCCCAATTAAAAATTACACAGAGAACCCTTTCTGAATACTCACGTTTGCGGTTTCAAAACTACGGTATTGACCCGGATCGACCGGGGGTACCCGTACCTTTTCCCCTTTGGGACATAGCCGTAAGTGGTGATGTCATGAATTTCCATAATCAGGGATTTGGCAACATAATGACACTACGTGGGGGACGTGTCGGAATCAACAATGAAAACCCTCAGACGCCACTGCATGTGAACGGTATGGCGACCGTGGATATTCTCCAAATTACAGGAGGAAGTGATCTGGCTGAGCCTTTTTCAGTGGAGAAAGATTCGGGAGTTGAACCAGGTACGGTCATGGCCATCGATGAGTGTCATCCCGGCAAACTAAAGATAAGTGATATGGCGTACGATCGTAAGGTAGCAGGAATAGTCAGCGGAGCAGGCGGAGTGAACACAGGGTTGAAGCTTCAGCAGGATAACGTGCTGGAAGGAGAAATTTATGTGGCACTTGCCGGACGCGTCTATTGCAAGGCAGAAGCCCTTTCAGTTACCATTAAACCGGGGGATCTTTTGACGACCTCATCTATTCTGGGATACGCAATGAAAGCTTCTGACCCTGAGTCTTGTCACGGAGCCCTTCTTGGCAAGGCATTAGGTACACTTTCACATGGAACGGGGCTAATCTTGGTTTTGGTCAACTTGCAGTAATAAAGGAGGCATACTTTGCAGCCAAAATCAATTAGCGAACTTATTTCTAAGGATACCCAGAACTCCTATAACTGTAAAGCATAAGGCTTTATCATTGGTGACTGCAACATGTCCGCTATCCCGCTCTTCTCCATCCATCCGAGGATTCTTGGACGGCGTGGCGGAAATCGCTGGTGGCGCGTACGGCAATTTCGTCGCCACATACATGACGATACGCTCCATCGTTCGGAATGCCGCTCGAGCTCGTTGAACCGCATCAACGCCTTAAGGAGAATTTCTGGCGGCTGCCGATGTTCCGGAAGCCTCTCGCTTGACTAGATCTTTTCCTTCTCCGTATCAGTGATTAGTGCATAGCCTGAAAAGAAGCACCCCTGTGAGGGAACACTGCAAAACACAACCCAATTTGTTCCAGAATGGTCCGTCGGTAACGACAGGCCTTTTCTTCCGACATTTTCTTTCTAGTTAAAGGCGTACTTAGCACCGAATCCTCTGCCCTAACAGAATTCACCACGGAGCTTATTATATTATTACTTTCATCCTTGTAAAGAGTAATATATCCATCTTGCTTTTTATTTGTTGTAAAAACTACTACTTTAAGGTCGTTCTTTTTTCTATTTTTCCGTTCCACTTTGATTAACATCCGTTACTTGAAGTGATAGATTGTCGTTCCTTTTTGAAATTTCCTTATTATCTTTAGATAAAGCTATAATTTGAAATTCTGATCCTTCAAATGGAGACATATCCATCAACCATAATCTGGAGTCTCTTCCCTCAATAATTTTTGCCCGTCCATCCATACCTCTTTTCTGTTCTATAATTTTGATTTGAGCTATATCGGGATTTTGAATAAGACCATAATACATAGGGGGAGAAGTATTTTTTATAGATGGAAAAAACATATAAGTGAATCCGAACCGATTTAATGGTTCACTAATATCACCTTGAGCGGCGCTATAAATCACTTTATAGTTACCAAAGCTTTCTTTTAAAACTGCTGCTGAAAATCCAGTATCATTGAATTTTTGGTAAAAAACTACAATTCCGTGTTCCGTACTTTCTTCATGGATAATATTTATTTTCTCTGGATGTGAAATACTTAACGCTTCTTTTATGGTTTTTGGGCCGCTATTGTAGCGTATAACCAAGAAAGAAAACAACAACAATACGAAAAAAGCAACCGAAATAGATAGCATTTTCTTCATATAAAAGTCCCCTCCTTTTATTTCATTTAAAGCAAATATACATTATTATTCTTCGATAGTCTGTAATGTTTCTTCTTGATTTTGACTGTGACCCTGCCAAATACGAAAGGAACGATGCCCAAGTCTATTGACGGCTAGCCTCACTCATGCAGAGAGGATTTCAGCTCGATCCCTTCTCCCCAAGTCTGTTCGTTTTCTACAATCGTGAACACAAATAAACTCAAGATTCTTTACTGGGAACACAATGGAATTGGGCTGTTCTATCGTCGTGTGGAACGGGGGACATTCCAAGGGTCGAGCAGCGGCAAAAGAGTATCTAATCCGTTGTCGCAAACGATCATACCTGTATTGCAAAATCATTCGTTTATAAAGTAGGAGTAATTGTGCTGTAAGAAGTCTTCAATATCTGATTAATTGTTTTGGAGCGTATCAAAGTTATGGAGATATTATAATGATCTACGATCCTTTTCTTTTTTTCGAAATAGCGAAGTATCGATCAGATAGATAATAAGAACAAAAGCGATCTCAGAAAAAATAGAAAAATGAACGGTAGTCATCCATTCATCAATCAGATGAACGGCCATAAAATCGAGGAGTATTCGGAAAATAGCGTCATGGTACTGCTTAAAATGTAGACCTAGAGAGGAAGTACCTTGTCTTCATAAATATAAATAATACTTTGGCAACCGCATCAGCAACAATCGATAACCCAATAAACAGAAGTATCGATCCCCACGATTCGTATTGAACCCCTAATACCTCGAAAATACCAATATGGAAGAATAGCAAAAAGGCAGCCATGCCAATCATAATAAGAAGCAATAGTATACTTACTATCACAATAGGATTTCTTTATTCCTTTTCATTTTCTATCTTCAATTTTAATAAACATGGTTACAAGTAAAGAAGCCAACTAATTGAAGCTGGCTTCTTTTTTCATCATATCTTCACTTCGAGTAATTATTAAATCATTACTCTTCTATTTCAACCTCAAACTCATAGGGAAGGAGCTTTTCTTTTAACAGAACTGGCTTTTTGCTTGCTTCCATGCTATCCAGAAGTTCTCTAGCGTCCCCTTTCAGTAAAAGGCTCTGATAATTTTGAAGTAATTACTGAACTCAAATTGGACTATCTTTTCGAAAGTGTCACTTCCTCTTCTAAGTTATTCCATTTAATCTTTGCCTTTAATGAATCTGATTGAAGTTTTTCACCTGCATCTTGTTCTTTTACATACTTCACACTATAAATGTAGGGAGGTTTTTTGTTGATCTGGGTCGATCCAGAAGCATTGAAATCGCTATTTAGAAACTTGAATTCCAATGATTCTAATAAACTTTCTTGTCCAATATATTCGAAGCCGATCTCAAAGTGATCGGGAACCGAATTTTGCACAACTTTAACAGTCCAATACTTACCACTACCTTTATAGACTTGCTCTTTTCCACAGCTTGTTATTGTGAACGAAGTGATAATAACGAGTATAGTAAAAAATAAAAACGATCTTCGTTTAACCTTCAAAGTCTCAACTCCTTGACAGACTAGAGGGTCTAACATATTCATTTCTTTTAATCCTTAATCTCCAAGCCTCGTGCTCCCTTCCAATTATGAGGGAGAACTCACAAGCACAAGTTTCTGTTCCTGTGAGTTCAATCCGCTTATTTAAGCTTACTGAGATTTAGGGCACGCTAGATAGTGTGATACCTAATGTACTTACTACATCACTTCTTCTTACTCCACAAGAATGTTTTTAGTGCAAATAAAATCAAGATAACCGTCATAGCAATCGAATAGTATATGTTTGCATGGTCATATGAGATTGTATAATTCCATGATAAGATAACCATAAGTACAAACAATACCATTACAGTTTGATCTGATTTGAAAATGTTTTTTTTGAAAATCAAGCTACCTACGAGAGCGGCTATTACTAAAACAGCAAATATAATTAGCAAGATATTGTGCATAGCCCCTCCTTTCTGTTCGATCAATTATTTGATGTTATAACAAAATATGGTGCAGGGAGCCAATGAAACTTAAACGTTACTCCTTTTCCATCGTTTTTGTAGGACAGTTCATTCGCAAACCATAAAGCGCCGAAACCTGCAACCGCCGACCAGAACGACACGATTTGGCCTCCAGGAATCAATGACGCCATGCTTGCTAAAAACCCAGATAAGCCTGCACCTTGATTAAGTGCATATACCCAGCTCTTTGTTTCTGAATCGCTGTATGTGACAGCAACTCCCCACCAGTATACATTGCTAAACGCATTTGTTTGAAATTCACTTGGCGGCATAATCTTGATCTGCCCATTTTGAATTGAAAGATACCCATCCCGTAACGCTTCATTCATTCTTTCTACACCTATAACGTATTGGTTGTAAACTTCTGGGGAGACGATGCTTTTTGCCACAGGATCAAGAGAGATGCTTTCTTCACCAATGATGATGTATTTATCCATCACCGGAGCTGCTTCCAAGACACTTCGAGAAAAAGCATCCTTGCCAATCTCAAGAATTCGACTTTCCTGTGACTGTTGCTGAAGATTTTTTGCAATCGAGGCCTCTGATGCGAATGCGGCTGGAGCAAAGACTGACAATAACAAGCTTACACTCAATACTGAAGTGATGATTTGCTTTTTCATTTTTTTCCTCCTTAATCATATAATGATTCGATATCTCATGGATCTGACTTTAGAACTAAATCAATTTTTTGATGAGATTTGATGCGGTATGGACAAAAGTACTTACTAAAGCAATCCATTTAGTGTCAATCTCTACAACCAAATAAAATAGGCATACCTCCTCTGTTTAGCGGCTACCCGATCCAATATTACAAAGATTTTGTTGGTGTTATAATAATTTCTAGCTGTTTTCTTTGCACGGCAAAGGAAGGAGCGCTTCGGAGTCGATTTCCGGTGTTGCCTGCTATGCTCGTCTGGAATCGACTCTAAATTATTGAAACAAGAGTGCTAGCATGACTAACATGTAGCATCCTTGAGACAACCTCTTTAATCAGGTTATCTTGCTTGAGAGAGAAGAATAAGACTAGCTCCTTCTATCGCCTTTTGGTTACCTTTATTCTTCGTATCCGAATAATTCTTTTTTTGAAGCTGCAATATGTACCAATCGAGTTCCTGACTAATTTCCACTACACGTCTATCGCTTAGGCTTTTCATTCCTTCTACTCTTCTTTCCAAGCGTTCGCGCAACTCTTTAACTTTTAATTGAATTAATTCTTCTTCCTGAGTTAGCATTGAGACTGGATCCCCCCTTCTCAATGTAAATTTAAACCAGGTTTCCTATATTCATTATTTTTTTCCTCTAACAAAACCTTTTCGACATATTCCGCCACAAACAAAAATAAGAGGTAGGATAAGTAATAAAAATTACTTCCCTTCCTCTTACTATGTCGACTCATCAACTTGTTGTTGTGCCCATTTGGGTAATATAAATAATATTAAATTGAAACAATCATTCGCCCTGACACGAGAATCTACACCTATATAATGCAAAATACTCAGCATGAAGCAGTCAATAGCTTCTTCATATTTTTTAAGCTGTATGTAATATCCTGCCTTTAACTTAAAATACAGAGCCAATTCAGATTTTTTAAAAGGCGTCTTATATTCAGTGTTTATTATTTGAGATTCATACTTCTTTAGTAACATGTTAATTGAAACTAGATCTTTATTATGAAGGTATAATTCGAAAAGCTCGTTAATGATATGGATGATTTGATCAGATGAGGATTGCTGTAAACAGATAAGGAGTTGTGATATGGCCTGCTCAATATGTCCTTTCTTGCCAAGGATGCAAGCTTCATTAAGCTTAATGTTTTCTTGTATTTCTTTAAACGAATACTTGTTACATTCGTGCATGTAATGCTCTGCCAAAAAGTAATTACCCAAATAGTAATAGGAATTGCTAGTCAGAAGCAGGGCACGAGCTCTGGTAAGTGGATCACTCTTATACTCTTCCACAACAGCAGAGAGTAATTCAATGCTCTTTTCATGCATTTGTAGCGCGTAAGCATGAAAACCTAATTTGAAATGAATAAGCGCTTTCTCCTCTTCTGGAAAAAAATCGATGTAATTAATCAGGTATATTCCTGTATGAAATGTCTGCTCCAGCCTGCTAAAATCATTACGTTCAATCAAGTACGTTTGAAAAAAAGCTTTGGCAACGTAAGGTTGTACTCCGTGCTCTCTGGCATACTTTGCGATTAGAGCAAATAATGTGAGTCTGATCGTATTATCAGTCACAGCTTCTGTCATTTTGTACAGCTCTTCAATTAAATCGTAGCTGTCTTCACTGTCAGATTGCAGGAACCTAGCTGCTATCTTTTCAATAACTGTGCTTTCGCCCCTCTGAATAGCTTCCAGTAGCAGACGTTGCAGCACCTTCTTACGCCTCTCCGTTACGATGTAATGACCAACCACATCCGAATATGGAATGGATAGCGAAGAACTTAAGGCGAGAATAGTATTCAATTCAGGGTGCTTCGTCTCCCCTCTTTCGATTTTCGATATCGTTCCTTTTGGAATACCTGATAACGATGATAAATGCGGCAAAGTGTATCTAAGACTCTTCCTATGATCATAGATTAACTCACCGATTAGCCTATCTTCTTTACTCAAACCATCACCTTCTTTCAAAACCACGTTTACACTTAATAATATTACATATATTTACATACAAACTACCATATATAAATTAATGTGTAAACATTCCGCGACAGAATAAGAGATCAATTGTAGTATAACCGACTAAACAAGAGTAGTCCCAGAAAAGGGGCTGAATAATAATTAAGATAAAAATTTGATAGGTGAGGGACTGACCACTTGTTCCGTTAGTCATTTCCAACATCGCATCATCCGCTTTCACCATAAAAGGAAGAGGCTGATTTTTAGAGAAATTAATGGCTGACATCCTCTAGTCTCTCAACTTCTACGCTAAGTACTGAGGTCAATTAAAAGAGCGCCGTGTTTGGTCATAACCCTGTCAAGTAGACAAGAATAAAAAGACACTATTATGCTGCGACCGTTTCTCGGTATTCCACCGGGGAACGGTCGTTTAGTTTCTTCTGAAAGCGTTCATGGTTGTAGAACGAAACGTATTCATGGATAACTTGTTCCAAGTCAGAGATCGATCGTAGATTGGTTAGATATATTTTTTCGGTTTTCAGATGTGAAAAAAACGATTCGATGCAGGCATTGTCAAAGCAGTTTCCACGTCGAGAATGGCTACCAACGATCCCAAGCTTTGTGAGTTTACGGTTAAACGGCTTTGAGGTGTACTGGAACCCTTGGTCAGAATGCAGAAGAGCACCGGTAAGATTTGTTTTCTCGCTGAGGATGTCCACTGTCTTCGTAACAAGTGAGAGATCGTTTCGTTCAGACAGATGCCAAGCCACAACCTCGTTGTTGTATAGATCCTGGATTACGGAGAGATATACAAAACGCTCTCCCACACGAATGTATGTAATATCAGTGACTAGCTTGCGCAGCGGCGATTCTGCATGGAACTTGCGATCCAGCCGATTGGGATGAACAACAGACGCCTGCTTGCCGAAATAGCGCCGCTTCTTCCGGATCACGGAGCGGATACCAAGCTTCTTCATGAGCCGGTAAACACGTTTGTGGTTAACGTGCAGCCCTTCGCGTTTCAAAGCTACTGTCATACGCAAATAGCCAAAGTACGGGTGTATTCGGTGTATCGCCATAATATGGTCTTCTATCAACTTCTCTTGCAAAACATGGGGATTAGGATAGGCTACCTTTTTACGCCATTTGTAATAGCCTGCGCGTGAGACTTCCGCCAGTTTTAGGAGCCATCCTAATGGATACTTCAACCTCATCTCCTCAACAATTTCACACCGACTCGATTTACTCGTCACTCCCCGTGTAGATTTGGATACCGCTTTTTTAAGTACTCGATCTCCGCCCTTAAATACGCCATTTCTTCTTCTACGCTTGCGAACTTGATCTTCGGACGTCCTTTACGAAAGGCTTTTTGCTCAAATGGTTGGCCTTCCTGATACCGCTTCAACCATACTTCTACCTGTGTCTTATTTCGAATCCCAAGTTGTTTGGCCACCTCTCGGTACGACATATTCCACTCGGTTACCAGTTTAACTGCTTGCATTTTTAACTATTCAGGATAATTGTTATTCGTACGGCCCCGTTCTCCCATGAAAAAATCCCCTCCGGTTGATAACGATTTAAGTCCATCTTAACAGATGTCTTTTTTACGTTGTCTACCATGAGGGGATATTACCAGTTCAGGGCGCTCTTTTAATTGACTTCTTAGCACTGTATCAAGTTCGTCATAATAAATTTTTATATTGTTGAAATTACCCATGGCTTCCCTAACTCATTTTAATCAAACATACATTTTTACAGCAATTTAGTGTCACCCTCACCTATTGAGCTGTTGTTGTAACACTATTGCCCGACCAATTCTTTCTTCTAGAAGCAGATCCCAAGTGTCGAGACACTTATTAAAGACATGGGGATCACGATCCTTGGATTGCTCGTATAGGATGATAAGTAACTCAATAGCCTCTTCAATATCATGATTAAAACGATACGAGAAATCTTTTCCCTTATTTTTATGATGCACAAATGCATCAAACAAATTAAAAATAACCTCGGAAAAATCGAATAAATTACCTTCATACTCTTTAAGTCTGTATACTATCAACGATGAATCAGTAAATGCATCCGATTTAAGATACTGTTGTATTAAATTGATATTTTCTGTATGGTTCATAATATCGAATCTAAATATTCCTGAGAGTTCTTCAGAAAGCTGTTCACCGTCACTTTTAATTAATCGAGATAGTAAAACATTGCATTTCTCTAACATATCTGATTGTCCTAGATGCTCTGTTGCAAATTTAGCGATTCCTTTTTTCTGATCAATGGTTCCGGTCAAACATTTTTGAAGTTCCTCTTCAAAAAAATCGTAGAACACCCAAAAACCAGTTATGAATTCAGCACCTAGAGTGGCAACTTCAGCATTATCCGATTCAACCATGGATCTAATAACAGGTGCTATCGAAGAAAAATGTGTCCTTATTGCATAAGAGATAAACCGAGTACCGTATCTTGACACAACTACTCTCAAATCCCCCTCGACAGCCTTAAGAAACCATTGAACTGCTAGATCTTTGTCTAAATTTAGTACAGGTAACAGTGTATACACAGAAGCCATTCTAACAACAATATGTTGATCAGTTACTAAAGACTCTATTGCTTTTTCAAAAAACTCTAATAGCCTTCCATTATTCCATAATACATTAGCAATTGCTTGAGCAGCTGCTCCTCTAACACAATTAAGACCGCTTGTAAATATATCTTCAATCTTTGCGTTTTGGAGATCCCCATCCCATTTAGAATCATGTACATTCAGTTCATTAGGTAATGGATCTTGATGAGACATGGAAAACTTAGCTAACTTAATCAATATCGTTTCGGACCAATCTTCTTCATTTCTTTCTTTAATTAACCTACATAATGAGATTGCCGCATTGTTATCTTCAAAACTCTGGTACCTTTCAATAAATGCTATCACATCTTCAATAGGAGCTGCTCTCCATAATTCGCTACCTTCCCCTTGCTTTCCATAACTATCTTTGGTTAATTGTGCTGCAGCTAGAATTACTGAAACATATTGCGAATGGACATTTTTAGGGAATTGAAGAGCTAGACTTACAAATCGAGCTGGGTTTTCTCTTGCTGCCTTCTCTAAGCTTTTAGAAAACTGCCAAATAGATGATTCAAGATTATCATCTTTATCTGAATTCCTCCTAGAAAAATGATTTTCATATAGCACTTTTTCATTGGAAACAATACCTAACCACGATCTATCGCTTATTCGTTCTAAATTTTTTTCTAAGGTAGACCCAATCCACCCTCCCGAAAAACCAGATATACCCATCATATCTTTGTCAGTTCTGCCGCTGAACCTACGTTTTAAAACCGATAATAATTCTCTTGTTTTTATAGACATACGGTTCGTTGACAATTTAGAGATTAATAAATATTGGGGAACCCCCCAATAAGGATAGTAGATACTTCCTTCACTTTTCCTACGATACGACAGCACTTTTCTTGCTTTATCCAATTCATTTCGTTCATGATAGTGAGTTACCAAATGTTCTAAACCAGAAAAAATACTATCGCTGCAATGTGGAGTCAATTTTTCAATAATAAATCTTGACCATAAGTAATTGGGCTCACCAAGGCTATTCCCTACCCTTAATCGTGCTGGGTCATCTAATAACCACTGAATGCCAATATCGGCATAATCATTGGGTAGATGCGCCATGCCCCTAGCAATAATGTACTCGATAATGGGAAAGTCAATATTAGACAAAACCCTCACTTTTTCAGTAAACGTGAAGGGGTGTGATGATGCTATTTCATTTGCTGCAATAATCGTTAGTTCAACTAACACCGCTAAAGGCGAGAGTTCACTGATATGTCTATTCAACCTTCCAAGTTCATATTCTTCCAGGTTTTCTGAGGATCTCAATATCAGTGGTATATATTTTTCCCAAGCCTCTACCGGATATAATTTAACTGCTTTTGAAATATATTTTAAATCGTGTCTCTCAATTCTATGCGCTCTAGTCCGCTGAGTCTGCCGAACTACATTGTCATTAAGTATTATTTCAGTAACCTTTAAAGCTCTCAAAGGATTTGAAATAAATTTTTTCCAATAAATAAAATGTGGATAATACCCTCTATCCATTAATCTCAACCTAAATTCAAACATTGTCGCTGTATCATTTTCAATATCCCAGCCAATAGCATTTAGAATACGCGGATACCATTCTGTTCCTTTATCTATGAACGACTCCAACAATTGTACTATCTCATCCTGAATGCTTTGGTTTACCGATTGAAGCAACCAAATTGCTCCTTCAATATCATTCACATTTGAAGAATTAAGCTCTTTCTGAATGTAACCATTCTCTATTAACCCCTTAATGTACATTGAGTTCCCACTAATAACAGAATGTATTACGTGTGGGTTCCAAAACTCATCGTAGAGTAAATTAGTTAGAAATGAATAGACGCTATGACTTGAATTTGATAAAGATGAGAATATTTCAAGAACTAAATGTTTGAAATGAAATCTAACCTTCGAGCTATTTAATAACAAATCCGATATTGAAATAAACCTGTCGATATTATCTTGGGACAACATAATTAAAACATGCCTTAGTTGCTCACGACGGAACAACGTTTGTTTGTCAAATGAATCTAACCATTCTATTACACTATGACCATCGTTGATCTCAAAGATGACTCTCTGTGCTATTAAAAAATCAAGGTATATTTGATGACCAAAACTTAATTTGCGGTCAACCTCAGTTAAGATTCCACTTGAGTTCAAAGCCGCTACCACTCTCGGGGATAGACCAGAAACTAAATAACCAGGAAATGAGTTTTCACTCCGACTCTCCATATGCTCAGTCAAGACCTTTAATACAGACTCAATTTCAACATTACTAACCCCTTCATCTTCAATATGTTGTTTTTTAATTCGCATAAATTCACTCAATAGATCAATTGAAGAAGTAAAGTTAGTAATCAAACCATTATCTTTTAATTCGCACCACATAAAAAGGTTTTGGATGTTGGTTAAAAGATGCTTTTGCGACACATTAAATTTTGCGAATTCATCTCCGACAACATTTTCTACAAAATCCTCTGAAAGCCTTTTCACTTCAACAGAAGACCATTCATGTTGAGTGTCATTTTTAATATTGGACAGCCAATTATTCAAACGGCGATCGTTAGTCATGTCAAAAGATCTACAAGAAAGAATCACTCGTATATCCCGATTCTGGCGCTTTAAAAGCAAAATCTGATTTATTAGTTCTTTACAAACCTCGAACGAATCCGAAGAATGCAAACTCGTCCATCTAATTGCATCGAGTTGGTCAATGATAATTAAAGCAGGGCGATCTCCAGCAATCGCGTGCAAAGTAACAACTGGTGAATCAGGTAATCCTAAACTTTCTCCAAATAATTTAGGAGTATGTTTTGGAATTTGTCTATCGACTCTAAGGGGAAGATATTGAATATTGTTTTGTTGGTATATTTGTGTTAGTTCAAACAAAACTCCACTTTTTCCACTACCTGCATCACCATAAATAATTAAAAGTCCGCTTTGTTCCAGTTTCTCAATACATTCCTGTGTTTCTTCTCTTGCCAGAAGGCCGCCGCGTATTAGTACTGGTTCGATAGAATCATGAAACTGATTTTTTAATATATCTAATACAGGAACAATTCTGTTGTCATAAGCCAAATTTCGTGGGTATATGTCTCGATCTTGTAAGTATGCATACAACTCGTCAGCATAAATTTCTATACCTAAACGATCGTTATTAATCGCATATGCCGCAAGCATAGAAACTATTGTTTCCGGATCTCCTGATAACGTAAAATTCACTAGATTATACAAATCAGAACGCTCATCTGGAAAATTTTCAAAATAACTTCGTTTTAAATATTCAAAGGCCATAGCACTTTCATTGGGCTTGTTATAATCTAAATTCAAAGCTCTACAAAAGCTCTGATATAACCCCTTTTTTTCTTTTCCATCTAATAAATGCTCATAAAATAGTGCCACATTGTCTGGGGAATTACGAGCAGCATCACACAAATCCTTTAATGAAATGGACGCTACAGGAGAAACAAAGATGAATCTATGTGTTTCACTTCTGTCCAATTGATCTTGAAGTTTAGATAAGACCCCCTTGGATTTTAGATTTGAAACAGTCCATGTTTCATTCATTGCATTTCTTGCCTTACATTGATAAGCTTCACGAGTACCGTCAAAGTGTCGCGTCCAAAACTCAACCCCCTCCTCGTCCAGACCAATTGCTTCTACAGTAATGGATTGAATTTTATTATTCAGCAAATCTAAATATTTTCTGACTAACCATCTATCCTCGTAGTTATTTCCTAATTTGTCTCCTCTTCCTCCGATAGGAAACGCCATAACATCACCCATTATTAAAAATAATAAAAATATTTCATTATAACATATTTCTATAATTAGGAACCCACTACTTTCATAGTGAGTTTTATATAAGGCAATAAAACTACTTTTACTTATCTCCATTTCAAACTTATTGCTTCATTTCTTCTCCACGACAGCTATGAACAACAAATTAATTTCTTCTTTTATTTGTTCAATTATTTCATATGAAACTAATTTCCCCATTGTGATTGCATTGAGGGGTGAAATGATTGATTTCTAAAATTTCTAATTGCCCAATATTTTCTTTCCTTTTCCTCAGGTATAATCCCAAATTTTACAAGACAATTAATCATATCGGAAAGTTGAAGTCTTTTCTTCCCATTTGGACTGTAATTATTACCGAAAACTATTTCATGTGTTTTAGCAATAGTTGCTTCAAAAGCTTTAAATGATTGCTCTTGAGCCAATGTTAAGAACGTCCAATATAGGTATCCATACATGTAAAGTGCCTTTGACGCTTCAAACATTTCATTAATCTCGTTTGGTACATATTCATTCAACGTTAGATTTGAAGCAAGATTTATCATATCCTCTTCTGTTATAGGACGTTGTTCACCTGTTTTCCTTTCAAGGAATCCAAATGATTCTATCGTTTCATCAGGTAGATAGTAATTTTCACTTGTAATAATTTTCAAAACACTCACCCTTCCATCTACTCTGTATCAGTTACCCTATAGTGTAAAAGACTCCAGAAAACTTCTCATTTATTTATGTAACATCCCCATATGTCGCCTTCGTGGATGAGAAGTCTTTCTCTTAAGCTTCTCATTAGTTTTGTTCAATTTTTTATTTGTTCACTAAAGACGTTGTTATTGTACTCAACATAGTATTTAGTTCTTTTTTCAACCATATGCTCAAGTTGCGGATTCAACTTCTCAATAATATATCGGGCAATCAATTCAAGGAATATGTTCACATCATTAATATGTTTATAATTACTTGAATAATCATATCTTGCATTCCCCCTACCACTACCACCATGAGCAGATGCATTTCTTCCTGTAACATAAATGATACTTCCAATACTTTTATTTTTTAGATAAGAGTGATTGCTCCACTCTTTTTTAATCTTTTTTGCTTCCTCCTTTAATTTGGTCGTGAAATTGACGTATTTTGCTGTCCGTTTTCTGAATATCTCTTTTTTTTCATTTACATATGTACCATAATCGACATAATATAATGGAATATATCTATGAGTCATGATTTCGTTAACATAGTAGTTAAGAGCATCTTCAGGCCTATTATTTATAGGACGTATTAGTGGTTGATAATGATTAGTTACTCCATATTCAAACACTCGATAAAGAAATACACATCTTGGAAGTGACTCGAATTGCTTCAATGAAGCATGGTATAACTCAAAAATAAATTCATGTTGCGAATCTTCAAAACACACCATATTATAGCCATTCTTTTGCTTAAGTATTGGAAATTCTAGATAAATTGGTTCCTTATATTTGCTATCAAAAAAGTCTTTTTTTCTTAATCTTAGCGTATCTAATAAGTCAAATTGATCGTATAGTTCGGTAAGTTTCCTATTAAAGTCGTAATTTTCGGTAAAGTAAAAAGAGGGGTGACCATTTAAATAAGCTAGAATGTTCAATAAGGAATTCTTGTTATTATCCGTTGTTATTTCATTGTAAAACACAGAAAAACTATGCGATTCCGTTGCAGTAATGAAGACATCTTTGTAGATAATTATATCGTCTCTGTATTTCAAGACTTTTGAACCAATATAAGTACTAAAAGTATTGATGTACTTTGCTGGATAATGCTTTAATGTGAATAACTCCTGATTTGACTCTCGAATATTCTGCTTCAGTTTCTCTTTCATATAAATAGTTAAATTCTCTTCCAAGGATTTATTCGGGTCAAACTTTCTGAAACGATTTAGCGCCCCATAAAGATATTCTTCATTATCTGCGAGGGTATCCGGATACAGTATATTTACTGTTCCATTACATAAGTTTCTTAGAATGCGGTTATGCATCTTTCTCAAGGATAAATAAACTTTTTTATATTTCTTAACAAGAAGTTCTTTTTCCTCATAAGTTTCACAGGCATATCTTTCCTGATTTAACTCAAGGATCAATTGATTATATTCATCAAGTTCAAAATAAGCTAATTTAATCGAAATATTTAAATAATTCGAGTCATATAGATCAATATTATATTCATCTATTGAAGCTTCTATATCCTTCAAACTACTATTTACATCCAATTTTTAAATACCTCCTTGCTAATTCTTTGTTCTTTATTCATTCAAATTTTTCCTCTCCGTTCTCTTCTAATACTTTTTTTCCTTGTTGGTTAAGTAATCTGGTCACTAAATTTACTATATCTATTAAGTAACAGGATGTTGCAACTGAATTACTTTCAAATCGTTAGGGGTAATCTTTCAGATAACGTCATTTTGTATCTACGAACATGAGAAGCGCATCGTGCCGTGTCCAACGGACTTAGCCGAGCTGATTCCACTTCAAAAGCTCACCTCTTCTTGTGAACCATGGGACGAAAGGTTCGCCGCGAAGATACGGTGTTATCTAATACCCTCAACTTACTGGAAATACCCCCACTTAAATTATCTTCTATATATCTTTTCTTTCTTCAAATCAAATACAATTGGCTTTCCAGGTTCTTTGTAATTCCATCCTAATTGTATTCCCTCTATGATTACTTTTCTTACTTCGCTGGGCTGCATAAGTCTCAGATTCATGTTTTCTACATATGGAGATTCAGCCCAATAATATCAATATCTGATTTTATGTATACTTCAGAGGCTTAATACGCGCACGCGCCGGATCCAACAGACTTAGCCTCACAGGGTTGTGAGCTGATTCCACTTCTCTGCTTCCCTCTTCTGGCAAATCAAGGGCAGAGCCTGTAACGTAAATACGGTAATATGACATTGATTCTTCTTCGCCCCCCTCGACAATTATTTAATAATTCAACAATTCCCACTTTCCCAAAATTATATTTGACTATAAATACCACTTGCAATATAATCAATATATAGTACGAACAAAACAAGAACATCACGAATTTAACACAATATATAGTCATAAAAATAGAAAGGAGGCACTTGCATGTCAAAAAGAAGTTCAAATAAAGTAACATCCCCAAAAGTTGCGTCAACAGCTTCAAAGATTCTAACGGATGGTAGGTATAGTGCAAATTCCAAGTCAGTCGCTGGCTCCGCGTTAGCACAATCTAAATCAAAAAAGAAATGATCTTAATAGAGTTCAAGTAAACTTGAACTCTATTATTTTTTCATACATTCACATTAATCAATCTCGTATAACCTTCTTGCTTCTACGAACCCGAGAGGCTTCAGGGAGCAAACGCGACCGGGTTCGACGGACGAGTTGTGAGCTGGCTCTACTTCTCTGCTTCCCTCATCTAGCAAACTAAGGGCGTAGCCTTAGCATAATACGGGTTAAGCGAATTTGCTGACTTCCTTGAACCTCCAACTATCTAATTCCTTGTTACAGATTACACACAAAACCAACAATGGTATAATTACAAAAAAACATCTTCGAGGATAATAACATGCCTATAGCGATGTCAATAAAACTTCCTTATAAAAAGATCAACAAGGAAACCATAAAAAGATTTTATACATTGGCAACAAATTTCATGACTTTGTATCAAATCGATGATTACAATCAGATAATACAACAAGTAATTATCAATAATGATAAGAATATAATATTTGATTTCAATTCTTTCGATGATCTAGACAAGGAAATATTATTGAAAGATAGAATTACATCAATTATCTACACATTCTATACTACTAGAAATGAATCAATGATAAACAAACTAACATTTAGTCATTTTATAAATGAATTTACATTACTTGAAGTAGAAACTCATGAGAAAGCCTTTGCTGAACATGTTTTACTTGATTTCAAAAATGGATTAAAAAATAAAGATACACCTCACAATTATCATCAATTAGTTCAAGACAAGGATAGTAATAGTGATGAAAGTGCGTTAATCCCCCACAATATGAAAAATAACGATACCAACAATAAATCAAAAACTGAATCGCCTAAGTGGCTTCTACTTATCTCAACAATTATTACATTACTTGCAGGAGTTGTTACTATTATCGAATTTTTCTTATAAATTGTTCATTATCTTCAGTAATTTCGCTTAACTTTCCTGTGTTCCTGTCGTCGATTTTCCTTAGATAGCTCTTATCTTAGGGTTAAATGTATCCGGTTGGATCCGCCCACGCTCCTTCCTCATTGTTTGGATCGTGGGCGTATGCCCGAAGCATGAATATAGTGTTATCTGCTGTTGCCAACATTCAATTCTCAAAATATGTGTACATCTTGTTGCACTAGTCTCCTTATACGATCATCAATAAGATTCTGTCCTTCAGTTGATTTAAAAAATTCGCTTACTTCATTTCTTGTAAACATAGTATTATTAGATAACGACTTTCGAGTCCTCTCTGTTTTAAAACCGATTAACGTTATTGCAAGTCCTAAGCTAATTAATGAAATTGCGTCACTCCATGCATTAATAGTCTTAACAGGAATATCAATTTTTAAATTGGGAAAAACTATTATTGCGATTACTGTACACCCTAGAAAAATTGAGCGTAGAACTTTTAAATTATTTATCTTAAAACCTCTCTTTTCTTTAATTCCTTCTAAAATGTATTCAATTACGTCCAATAATATTAAAAAGAACGCTGCAATTGATACATATAACAACCACTTCCCAGTTGCATTAATTAATGGTGTTAGCCTTAATACTGATAAAACAATAAAACCGATGCCAACTACTTTCGTGAACGTGGTAGTCAAGATATTTCCTCCTTACAATTTATTCGGGCTTTGGCAATTGTGCATAACGTTCAGACTATTCCCGACCCTCGCCAGAGATTAACTGCCGCAAGGTAGATCAAGGAACGTTAGTGACGCCGCGGGAATAGTATGTTAGGCGAAGTAAAACTCATTAGAACTCTCTCACGAAAAATAAAGGAACCATATTATTATCCACATCTCTAAATGTAAAGTTGTCACTACTTCTATACTTTCCTTTTTCGATTCCTATCTCGTATATATACCAGTCTTTAAAAACCCCAGTATTGCTTATTCCTTTGTAATTCACTGCTATACCTTCAAAAATCTCACCTTCTAATCGATAGTCCTCAATCTTCTTAGGTAATAATATATTTATTTTTTTATCCTCCAGCAATTGAATATCGTATTTTTCCCAATCAAGGTTATTGTTGGATACAAAAATATTATTCAACAAATAAAGTAATTGTAATTCATCCTTATATTGATATTCTATTGAATTTTGAGCTCTTTTAAGTGCATCTATGGTTTTATCAAATGTAAATTTGATGTTACTTAAGTGTGTTTCAGTAAATCCACTATACGACGTTATGTAGCTATTGAATTGAAATAAGAAATCTTTATTTAAATCGATTTCTTGATAATTAAATACATCAAACCCTTGTGCCCCATTCGCAATTATGTTATCAAGGTTTACTGAATCTTGATTTTCCATAGCGTAATTAAAAGCAATATTATTGAGTATCAAATTCGAGTAATTTATGGGCTCTAAATCAAAATCAAATATGTCTTTAAAATGAATCTCTACTCCTTTTTTCTCAACATACAAGAATTTCATGCCATCACTCATAGATGTTTTTTCAGAGTTATATTTCCGATTTATTTGAATCATATATTTATTAACTCTATTTTTTGCTTCTTCGTATGATAAAGTTTTATAAGTTGAATCAACCCATGATTTTACATATATTGGATATATCTCTTTATTCACGTGCAAAGGATCATCTATTTTATCAAACGTTTCCAAAACTTTATGATATTCTCCATCATTATGATAAATGTATCCCAGTATTGCTAACTCACTAGCATTAGAGTTTAATACATTTCCCATATAAACGTCCTTTGCTGCTTCGAAGCGGTTGGGATCGTTACTCTTTAGTAATGATAAGGTATAATAATATTTTAAATTCTCAATATTAGGATTAATATTAAAGGCTTTCTGTGCAGCTTTGCTAGCCTTATCATAATCTTTATCATTATAATAATCTTTTGCTTTTAAGAAGAGACTTTCAGCTTTACGGTCATCATTGATGTAACTATCCAAAGTTGCAATTGAGCTTAAAAATCCTATAATCGCGAAGAATATAGTGAATGCATTCATTGTAATCTTGAAGTATTTTTTTTTCGATATGTTCATGTATCTATCTTTAATACTATTTAAATATTGCACTGTAATCTTGCTGAATCCCCTTTTCATCTTTTGCTTTGATTGATTCCTTTTCGCCATTGATTCCACACCCTTCAAATAATTATATCTAATTTCGCCTAACGTCTTTGCATTTACGACGACGCACCACCTTATTCCGGCAATCCCGACTGTAGTATCCGAATGTGTTTTTTAACATGTTTCCCCCCATTTTCAAACTCATAGCTACCAACTTTTTTCACAGGCAAATTCACTATCAGTAATAATGAATTTGGAAATGTCACTTAATGTTATTGTATCTACGAACCTAAGATGCTTAGCGCTTACAAACGGGTTCGATGGACTTTACCTCTTCTCTGCTCACCGCTTCTCTGCTCACCGTTTCTCGCGAACCAAGGGTAAAACCCACAGCATAATTCGTTTTAGCTGATGGGGTCACATCTTCGAGATTCTTTCGATTCTGAATGACTACGTCTTTTTGTTTCAACATTTTTTCAATCCTTTGATACATCTTTTCTGATATGGTACTATATATGTAATAAAGACCAAGTGCGCTAACACTTGGTCCATACAATTGGCTTGGATGGGTAATCCCTTCTTAGTCATTCATGAATGGAAACCCACCTTTGGCGTCCAACCTTGGGGTGGGTTTTTACTTTCTCTTGTTGTTATGATTAATGTATGTTAAAAGAGCAAGAATGAATGTTCCAAAGAGGAGCATGATCGTTATTGCGTCTTTTACTTCCATGGCTTCACCTCCTTTCGAAGGGAAACCATGCCCACCCAAGATTCAATTGTAGTTATATTTTACCTTTTTCCACATCCGCGTACAAGTGTTCTTATAATTGTTTTGAAGTTACAGTTTGAACATGGTTTTAATGTAATTCACATACCTTCCAGATAACGTTCCCGTATTCACGACGTCGAGAACCTTATAGCGACTACTCTTAGTCTCCCAGATGTGTCTCAGCAATTACCTCCTCATCCATATTTCCGGGATCGGGGGCTAAAAGGCCCGACACATGAATGCGTTGTTATATGAAGTGACCTGCTCCATTAAAATCAAGCATCATGCCATTCAGTCCTTATCTTCCCTCGATTCGAGAAAAACTCAGCCATCATCTTTCTCTGACGATCTTCTAATTCTTTTATCAGTGCAATTCTTTTATCGGTTTGGCTTCAATAGATATATCTGAAAATCTATCGATAAATAATGGTTCTTGCTTTAATTTCCTCATCGCTCCCATAGATATATCATTCGCTGCCCAAACAACTCTCTTTATTGAGAAAGATAGCAATATGGCACCACAACACATGGGACACGGCTCACACGTTGTATATAACGTCAACTCTCTTTTCTTATATTTCTTGTTCTCCATATCCAGCATTAATTCTGATGCATTTCGTATCGCATCAACTTCGGCATGTGCAATTGTATCACATTCAGTAAAGACCCTGTTTCTTCCCTTACTAACAATCTCACCTATTGAATTTACTACTACAGCTCCAATTGGGTAAGTTCCTTCTTTCAAAGATTTTTCAGCCTCCTCAAAAGCCGCAAGGAGAAACTTTCGATCTTCCTCCACCGAATCACCTCATTCACATACTTCGGTCATTTCATTTCTCGTTCCCGTATTTCACGACACGAACCAGCCTTAGATAGCTCTCATCTTAGGCTGGCTCGTCTGTTGTCTAACCTTCATCCATTATTATACATCTGGCAACCAAGGGGCGAAAGCCCCCAGCGTGAATACTTAGTTATAGGGTCTCTGCGGCATCATAAAATCACTTCAAATTAACGCTCTTCTGAATGTAATATCTGATCATTTACAAACGCTTTAATGAAGAATAGTTCATCTCCAATAGGCTTCCTTTTATTTTCATTTTCAAAAGTCTCTAATGATTCCTCTAATGAAGTTGAATTTGTGGCTTTACTGGCCGATCTTAGCTCTTTCCAGAACAAATCCATTTCTTCGATATCGCAAATCGATTCATGACCAACTATGAAATGACTCGCGTCGAATTTCTGAATATCTTCTATCATTGGCTCTAAATGAGACTTTTTATAGTGAAATAAAGAATTTTTGGTTGTACCATAAATACTATCTCCAAGGAAAATTGCTTTTTCATCGGGAACATAAACAATGGTAGAATCATCTGTATGTGTGCTTCTGATTCTCTCAATAACACAACTCTTATTACCTAGGTCAAGAACGAGAGACCCATCAAAAACAATATCCGAAGATTTTAATTTGAACACATCCCGATTTGGCACTTCATTCTTGATAATCTCCACACACTGCGAGTTCATCTTTTTAGCATCTACATATTCTTGAAGAGAGTGATCGTCAAAAGAATAGCCTCGCCACGTATTCAATAATTGATTGGTAAGGCTATTCACAATGATCGTTGCATGAAACTCATTCATCCCCAAAAAATGATCCCAGTGTGCATGTGTGATTACCAAGTACTTAACTGGAGGTACGTTTACATTCTCGATTTCATTTAAAAAATCCCTAGCATGCTGAACAGAATTTCCTGCATCGATAACAAGACTATATTTTTCTCCACAAACCAACCCTAATGTCGGTCTTTCTTTCTCGTTTTGATTAGATAAATAATAAATGGAATCACTTAATTTATTTAGCATACAATATCCCCTCTTGTAAGAGCTTTCGTTTCTCGCGAGTTTCTTCATCACAATTTTTCATTAGTTACCTACTCCCTACTATTTGCTTATATTTTACAATTATAGCATCACACAAATGATTTAGAAGGTAGTAAACAATTATAACTAAACTTTACTTAAGCTCACTAAAATGAGCAGGCTGCGGTAGCCTGCTCAACAAGATGTGTTATTAAATTTTTGTTGCCTAACCTTATCAACCGAAAAAGAAATCAAGAACATTCGAACCAGCCGAAGATTTTTTATTGTAAAATTCGGAATACCCGCAATTTGCACAGTACACGACTATAAATTGATTGTGCTGGATATCGAACATTTTGGATAGCCCTGTGCCGGTCATTGCTACTTCTTTCGTCCTTGCGTCTCTGCTTCCGCATTTGATGCATCCTTTTCCACTCATACATCTGTCACTCCCCAACATGTTATGTTTCTTCGTACGTTTCCAAAGCATATAAGGTTGCGAAAAAAACAGAATGAGTTTATTTTCAATAGGTTCCAAATGTGGAAAATCAGCAGTCGCGTCTTAGTAATTTATTTTGCTGTAGTGTCATGTTAGTTTCTTATTTTTTGATCACTTTCGCCATCGCTTGAGCTAGATAGGATTGGTCAATTGCCTAGTTAGGGATATGCTTACTTGGTCACCCACCGAGACTGTATCGCAATCTGTTTTTCTAATAAAAATCAGATAGCATTTGGCTGAGCGTCTTCCAATATTTCGTTTAGTGGTACGGTGTTATGTAAAACCAAATCTTTTTCGAATGCAATCACAATTATTCAATGAGTTCTTTATCTACTATCATTATCCCTTGTCTTCCTATCTTAGTTATTTCTAGTGTTTCCTTTAACCTTTTTATTTTTTCAAACATCTCCTGATTAATAATACTTATTGGGTTTATAGAAGGTGGCTCTCCTTTTTTTATAATATTTGTATCGATCGGTCCACCATCAAGTTCCAAACATGACTGTAAAGTGTAGACTGAACTTATTTCCCATATGTGTTTACATAGGTCTTTGATTTGTTTAAAGCTCTCAGCTTTAAACCTCCATTTATCTTCTTCCATTAATACATCAATTTCCGGGATAATTAGTGAGCTATGGATCTCATTCTTTCTATATCTCCAAAAATGTCGTATCTCGCTATGTGAGTTACTCAATAATAGAATTTGCTTATAGTTGTTATTGACGTGCTCATCGCAGCCAAGAATAAACTTGTTTTCGAGATGTTTTTGATTCCACGTGGTGATTTCTTCTAAAGTGTTATTTTCGCTATTCCAATATCCTGATTTATAAGGAAATGTATTAAACAATATTGAATAAAATTCTCTTACAAATGTATTATTTAAGGCTTTATAAGGAAACGTCATTTCGATGGAAAAATAAGATGGCAATAGTATTACTCCTTTAACTGAAATACAATCGATTTTAGTTCATTTAAGTCTTCTATAACTACATCAGCCTTAGCAAGTTCATCTTCTTGTGCAAAATCAAAATTACATCCGATTGCAACCAAACCATTGTCCTTAGCTGCATTTATATCCGATATCCGATCCCCTACTACTGCACCATGAGTAATACCATACTTATCTATAATCGTCTTCACCAAATCTGATTTATTCAACGATTCGATTTGCTGGATACTACATGTTTCAGTAACCCAGTTATCCAAATGATAAAACTTTACAATCGCATCTAAATACGCTATTAAGCCATTACTTGCTATGTAAATGGAGCAATTATTCTCTGTTAAAAAGTTGAAAACCTCCTTTACATTCGGATATAAATCCCCTTTTCCACTTTTTATATTCTCAATTAATCTCTCTAAAAAATACGCATCCGTTTGTTCTCTAACTTCTATGGAATGATTGGGCAATAAAGTTTCCCATACTTTGGGTAGTGGTGCACCCATAATTTCACGATACTTATTTATAGGAGTTTCTTTATCCCATTTATTTCGTGACTTCAAATGGTTAAAGGTATCTTCGAGTGAACTTTCTAATATCTTATCGGTTTGAAAAAGTGTGCCATCCATATCGAAGATGAATGATTGAATCATTGACTTCTGCTCCTTTTCTTGTCCCCTACAACAAAATATATTTCCCACGATGCCCTCTGATTTTAACTGATAAGATGTGCCTTCTTCGATCTACCCATTCAAGATCTTTCAAGTTGCTTTAAATAATAAATAATCCCGGCTCGATCAACATTTGAAAATTGTAATGGGTTGCTATTGATTAAATCTGATAGCTCCTTTATAGAGATCCATTTAATATCTGTCGTTTCATCCCCGCTCTGTACTATCTCTCCTTCAGCTTTACATCTAAAGTAGTACCCTACTGAATCAATTGGCCCTCTTATTGTTTGATATGCTCCAAAGGGTTTCATACATTCGACTTCAAATTCTGGATCTATTCCGGTCGTATCAATTCTTGTGTCTTCTCCCTCAATTTCTGTTACTTCCAGTCCGGTCTCTTCCCTTACTTCTCTTCTCAATGCTTGCGTTAATGATTCATATGGTTCAATGCGTCCTCCAGGTAATTCGATCTTTAATGGTTCGTGGGGTTTATTTCTTGTCTGAATTACAATTTGTCTTTCATTATTAAAATTTCTTTCAATTATCGCTCTGGAGTTAACAAAGAACATATAATCAGTCCCTTCCAATAATTTGTATTTCAAAAAAAGAAAGAGAGAATTTCTTCTCTCCTTCCTTACTTAGAAAGATAACTAAGCCTTATTAAATTGGTCCAATTTTACAACAAATTCACGTAATTTGTAACCACGAATCGGATTCACTGGTCAAACCTATATTTGCTCAAAAAGGGCGGAATCTTCCTCTGAAAGCCTTTGCCTTGCTTCTTCCACCAGTTAGATGTTTTTCTATTAAGCTGACGAATACGGAATACCGCTCACTTCCACTCATCCGGCAGCAATGCCGCATAATGCGGGTGCAGATAACGGTCATCGATCAGCAGTAATTGTCCCTGATCCGTCTCTGTACGGATTAGCCGCCCGCCGGCCTGCAGTACCTTGTTCATACCCGGATATACGTAGGCATAGTCAAATCCGTTCTTGCCCTGCGCGTCGAAGTAGTCGCGGATGATATCTCGCTCCAAGCCAATCTGCGGCAGCCCTACACCAACGATGGCAACGCCGGTCAAGCGGTCTCCCACTAGATCGATCCCTTCGGAGAATACTCCACCCATAACCGCAAAACCAATCAATGTCCCTTCATTTCCAGCATCAAAGGCTGACAGGAAACTCTCCCGCTCCTCCTCCGTCATATCCCCCCGCTGCAGCAACAGCCGCAAGTTTGCATCTTCTGCATGAGCAGCAAAGGCTTCATAGACGAGATTCATATAAGCATAAGAAGGAAAGAAGAATAAATAGTTTCCGGGTTCGGTAACCATCTGCCCCAGTACGCTTACCAGCCCAAGCTTGCTTCCCTCGCGATCGTGATAACGCGTCGACAACGGCTCGATCCGAACCGCGAGCTGCTCGCGGAAGAAAGGTGACGGCAGCGATAATGTATAATCCTGCTCTGGACTTGCCCCCAACATGTCCCGATAATAGGAAATCGGCGTAAGGGTAGCCGAGAAGAAAATATGCGAGCGGAAGCCCTTACCCATTTCCCGCAGCAGATGAGAAGGATCGAGACAGAACATCTTCATGGATACTTCTCTGGAAGAAATCTCGGCATAGGTTATATATCTTTCATCGTACAGCTTGCTGATTCTCACGAAATTCTGAGCCGCAAAATAAACCTGCAGCAACAACTGCGACTGCGCTGTATCCTGACGGGAGCCAAGCTCCTCTTCTGCCGCGAGGATAAATGCCTCGGCTCGTTCAACCAGTTGTACGGGAACCTCCTGCGTAATTTGTGCTTTTCCGTCCGATTCTTTGCGCAGTTGTATAAAGAAGGCGTTCACTGCCTTGGAAGCCTTGTGCACCTCGCCGTTAAGCTCTTTATATTCCCGCTGCAAGCTGAGGAAATCCCCTTTATTCAATGTGGCTGAATACATCTCTCGCGCCCGATCCACCAGATTATGCGCTTCGTCAATCAGCAGCGCCGTCCGGCTCTTCCGCTCGGCGAACATTCTTTTCAACGAAATTCTAGGGTCGAAAATATAATTATAGTCGCAGATTACCGCATCCGCCGCATAAGCGAGATCAAGGGAAAATTCAAACGGACAAACCCGGTGCTTGCGTGCGTATTGTTCAATGATTTGCCGACTGATAAGCAACTCGTTAGTCAATATATCAAGTACCGCCTCATTAATCCGATCATAGTAGCCGTCACCGAATGGGCAATCTTCCTTGCGGCAGCTCACCTTATCCTGAAAACAAATTTTCTCCTTGGCCGTGATGGTTACGGTATGCATCTGCAACCCTTGCGTCTGCATCAGGGCGAACGTCTCCTCTGCTGCGGTACGGGTAGTCGTCTTGGCGGTCAAATAGAACATCTGCTCAAGCTGTCCCGTCCCCATTGCCTTTACGGCGGGAAACGTTGTCGAGATCGTCTTTCCGATCCCTGTGGGAGCTATGGCAAATAAGTTTACTCCCTCTTCAATCACTTTATAGACCGCTCCCGCTAATTTCCGCTGTCCCGCCCGATAAGAAGCGAATGGGAATTCCAGCCCGCTGATGCTTCTGTCCCGTGAAATCCGATGAACGCGAAGCATCCGCGCATAAGGAGCATAATTCTCTACCACATCACGTACAAATGACTCTACATCCGCAAAAACTGCCTCCTGCTGAAATCGTCTTTGTTCACCTGTTACGACTTGTACGTAGGTCAATTGGATTTTCATTTGAGCAGCTCCATGCTCTCTGGCGTACATATAGGCATAGCATTTAGCTTGAGCCCAATGAACCGGATAGGTATCCTCCAGCGTCTGCGGGATGTCGCCAGAAGTCGATTTAATCTCATCGATGACGATGGATCCGTCTTCTTCTACCAACAATCCATCGCAGCGCCCGTCTATGACAAACAGCAGATCTCCACAAGGAATCTCTGCCGATAAATATACTTCTTTCTGATCCGCCTCACCGTAAGTTCGCTGCACCTGTTGATGCGCCTTAGTCCCCTCCGTCAGGGCCGTTCCCGTCCTGAACCCGCTCTCCAAATCCCCGCTGCGGTACACGTACTCCACCAAAGGTCTCACAGCGATTTTCACTTGATCCTTCATCGCTTCACCCGCTGACTTTCGATATAGAACATTTGTTCCATAGTATATCATAAAACTGCGAATTCCCTTACTTTTATCGAAATGAAATGTTTTTTTGCAGACCCTTTTTCACCATATCCTTTCTTCACAAAAACAACAGCGCCTCCGCAATCATGATGAACGCAGGGACGCTGTCAACTCATTAATCGGAAATTCAATTTTTATTAATAATCTATCCTAGTTATGTATCGACGTTGATAATTATTCCGCAGAAACGGTCTGATCAGGGGCACTTGCTGCTTCTTTTTTTCGCTAATCTTACCAGGGCATTTACCATGCTGTCACGACAGCACGTTAAAGAGAATATCCATCGGTGCAGATAATGTTCTTGTATCTACGAACTTAAGAGGCTTAAACCGTGCATACGTTAGATCCGACGGAGACTTAGCCTCGCAGGGGTGTGAAATGAATCCGCCTCTGCTTTACACTTCTAGCGAACCAAAAGGAGTGCCTGCAGCGTAGATTATCCGGAATTATTGCCTGCTCCGAAACAGGATAAAATTTCCTCGAGTCATTTAACCTCGGTTATTTTAAAATTAATTCACCTACACTGACTATACCTTCAGTTAATTTAGGGTACACCGCACTCCAAATCAATAATGAAATAAATAAAATTAAAAATATACTGGGATATCTCGCCCTCATACAGCGAGACGTTTGAATCATGCTGAGTAATAAAATAGGAATTGTTATGAATGATGTTATATGCCACCCCCACTCTCCCACCTTAGTCCAACTTCCAATCCCAATTAAGTCCAAGAAACTATCCAATAATGAGTATCCATATAAATGATTGCATCCTAATATCAACACAACAAAATACATAGTCATCCAAATACGGCCTATATTCATTTGATTGTGTTGTTTGAACAAAATAACACCTCCTACTTTTGTGAATTACTTACAAAGATGTGTTCTTAAAAAGACGATCACCTTTTCAAAAGCGCTTTGAACTTGTGGGTCACAAAAGCTCTGATCGAAAACATGATCCGCCCCTTCTATAGTTATTAACTTTGCAGCTACTCCCTTTTCCTTTAACTTCTTGTACATTAAAACTGATTGTTCATAGGGTACATCTGTATCTTGATCACCATGAAGAAATAATGTTGGGGGAAAATCTATCGTTATATTATGGATTGGGTTATATTGAATTAACCTCGTATCATCATGTTCATTGTTGATTCCCGTTACCTCTTTTAACCAGGAACCCTGCTGTCGGCAATATAAATAATAATCAAATCGTTCCCATTGACCATTAGTAATTTCACTATCCCTGACATGCTGACAGGCTCTTTCCTTATTTATAATTGGTCTCTGACAGTAATGTTCACTCGGTTTAGAAAGCCACCCCCCCAGAATATCTCCATAACCATAAAATGAAACGATCACTTTAGGTCTAATATCCATTGTCCCAATTAATAAGCTAAGATAGCCACCAGCTGAACTGCCCATAACTGCAATATTATGTACATCGAAATCATACCAATCGATTGTTTTTGTTCTTATCCAATTCATTGCGTCTTTGATGTCTTCTATAATCTCCTCAAATCCAGTTTCAGGAGCAAGTCGATAATCAATATTGACTATACTAAAGCCAGATTGTCTGAAAAATTCAATTTGATCTGAGGATAACCATGATCTTGCCCCAAAAATTAGCGCTCCTCCATGAATATACAAGATCACTGGAGAATTACTACCCTGATAATATATATCAGCACATATAGAGCAATTATTTACTTTTTTGTAGACCCTAGTATCTTTCAAGACTTATTCCCCCTTTTGATCTTACCGTATTCCAGTTAACGTTCTTGTATTCACGACATCCAACCGACTACATGGTCAGTCGCGATGTCTTAGACGGTGCGGGTGTGTATGGTTGCCCCATTTTCCCAGTCCTCTGTCGAACCGAGGTGGTTCCCAATGCGTGAACATGATGTTATCGGATCGCTGGGCCCTCTTCGATTTGCTCAATCAGAATTATCAATTCCAAGAGATTGGACAGTTCTGCAGTCGGGTACACGTTCATCTGCTTCAACTTTTCTTTCGAAGTAGTTTCATTGAATTCTTCTAAATCCCTTTATAATATTCTTTAACTTTCGATCTTTATAATCTCGATTCCCTTGAATTATTGTTATAAACACTCCAGTATCCTCGTTAAAAATAGAATCATAATCTTCTTTTTCTTTGGTTATTTTGATTGTATATTCATTTCCATTATGAGTTGTAAACTCCCACATTGCTCCCGTTGTATTTCCTATAGATACCCCCGCGGATAATTTACTTGATGCGTACTGCTCCTTTGTTTTAGTTACCTCCGCTAAGTAATATACGTTACTTCTTTGTTCGATAAGCAATACTGTTTCATGATTACTTAAATCAATCTCAATAATGGCTCCTTTTTTTATAGCCTGTTCTTCAACAAAATTGCTTATTGCTTTTTCCTTTGTTTGAAACAGTTGCATATCATTTTTATTCATACATCCAGTAACACAGATGAAAAGAACAATAAGAATTAATTTACTCTTCATTTACATGCACTCCTCGATACGGTTTGAGATGCACTTAACGTTTTTACGGGGATTTCTTATAACGCTGTTGTGTTTACAAAACGACCCAGCCTTTGATAGCTCTTATCGTAGGCTGGGTCGTTTGTTGTCTGCTATGTTTTCTTTGATTATACATCTGACAACCAAGGGGCGGTAGTCCCGCAGCGTGAATACGGTGTTATTGGGTGCCGGCACTTCTCCGAAATCTCTCGCCGGGCCGAGGGCCGAATGGCCCGAAGTCGAATATAGTGTATGTGAAGTTCGGCACTTCGCAGAACAATCAGAAGCCATTATTGTTAAAAATTAATTGTACGTCTATATTGCTATCTTCACTTATACCTGCGTCATATTTTTTTGATAGTATTAATAATTCATTACGGTTTCCTTTAATTTTATTTGTGAATTCCTTTATTTTCTGATCATTATATTCCTGTAATAAATTTATATCAGTAAACAAGATAACGCCCGAATTAACTAAATGAGTTGCTTCCAACATAAATTCATTTGAGTAATTTTCAATACTATCTTTAGACAAAAATGAGAGCAATGTCGAAATTTTCTTTATCGAAATACTATTATTGTACTTATATCTTTCAAAATCCATTTGGCCATTAATAGCCATCATGTGACTATTTATACTTTTCTCTAAATATCTATCATAGAGAACTAAAAATTCCTGAATGGATACAGGTTGCATAATATCTTCAAGAGCTTTTTCTAAATCAACTTTTGGAATCTGTTCCTGTTCAAGTTGTTCCATTGATAACTTTTCATCTTTTGAACTACAAGCAGTTAAAGTCATACATAAAAGAATAAAGACAAGCATTTTCTTCATTATTTGCTCCTTGTTTTTCATTTGTCGTATTTCACATAACTAAGAAACAAATTTGCCGTTGTTATGCTTATTATCTGGTATTTGACTACAGCTTTCTCGCTTTAAAAATAGCTGTTAACGGAACCATTTGCGATTTTTTAGTCCAATCGCTAAGTTCGCCGGTTGATTGCAAAGTTTCGTCGTTTGTCTGCTCAATCATTTGCTCAATTACAAAACCTGCGTTCGCCAAGGCGTTTACGTAAGTTGATATTTTCCGGGAGCAAAGTAAGATATTTTTCCCATCAAGATCCCGCTTAGACCATGTTTCATCAAAATAGCTATTTTTAAAAACGGCTTTACCTTCTTCAAATGCCACGCACATATGAATATGGTGCGACCAGCTAAATATAAACACGCCATCCTTTTTTAAATAGGATGCAACCCTATCAAATGTACCCTGTAAATCCGTTGTCCATCCAATTGCATAAATGGAGTAAATATAATCAAAGTAATCTGTTGGCAGTCCGTGTTCGTCCTCCATTGCCCCACAAATCAGCTTTGCTGCATAACCATTTTCTGAAAGGCATTTCGCTGCCTTCTCAATCTGGTTTTTAGAAATATCTATGCCCCAAAGCTCGGCGGCCTTGTTATTACCATGATATGTAAGGGATTCGCCGTTGCCGCAACCAATATCTAAAAGTTTTTTGCCTGCTACATCACCAAATAAGTTCAATTCATGTTCTGTTAACGTATTACAACCGTAATAAGGCAGTACAATCGCTTCTAAAAAATCGTTGCCATTCTCGTCCCAATAACTCTTGTTCGTGCGATGTATATTGCTATTATCCGTTTTGTTCATGTGATTACCTCCACGTAATATAAATTATCTTACTTCAATCGTTTACTATTGTTGTCACATGGTGTTATCAGATGGCTGGACCTTCTTCGAATTGCTCAATCAGACTTATCAATTCCAAGAGATTGGACAGTTCTGCAGTCGGATACACGTTCATCTGCTTCAACTTTTCTTTATCTGATCGATAAGCGATGAACCGTATTCCTGCGCTTATTGATGCCTTCCCATCTATCCATGAATCGCCTACAGAGAGCCATTCATTCGCTGAGTGCTTAAACTCATCCAACACTCGCAAATATCCATCAGGTGAAGGCTTCAATGCTTTCATTACCTCCCTGCCAATAATGAAATCAAAGTATTCCATAATATCATTATCTCTTAATGCGATTTCTGCAGCTTCAACAGAATTATTCGTTACAATTGCAATGTGATATCTGCCTTTGAGTTCACTAAGAACCTCCACCGCACCAGGCTCCAGGTCTGCCCCCTGCATTCCATACACTTCATGGTTCTTAGCGATATCCCACATTTCATTTAGCAATTCTTCAGTCATTCGATTCGTCTGTATTGCTTCTTCAATAATAGTTGATGTTGTATGGTAATCAAGACTATATCCATCAGGTAGGATCTCTTTCGATACGAGAAATTGATAGGTTTCATTCTTCATGGCTTGAAAGTCAATTCTTGATCGTAAAATCGTATTATCCATATCAAATACAATGCCTTTTAATTGATGCTTCATAGGATACCTCGCTCTAAACAATGATTTGCACAGCTTTCCGATAGCGTTCTTGTATCTACGAACCTGAGATGCTTAAGGTCCGACGCGCCAGATCCAGTGGACTTAGCCTCGCAGGGTTGTGAGCTGATTCAGCTTCTCCGTTAACACATCTTGCGAACCGAGGACGCAGTCCGCAGCGTAGATATGGGGTTAGGTGAAGATCCTGACTTCATGTGACTACCTACACTTTCCCTTCTGATGTACTGTTAGGTTGTTTTGATTGTCTAACAAGTTTTCCTCCTACAAAGTATCTACCGTATTCCTTTATTGTTTTTTCGATTTCTATTTCAGTTGGCACCTCTTTTATTCTCCAAGATAAAAAATAAGCTTCTACTTTTCCGCCATAGAAAACCCAAGAAAAAAATCTCTTTGCAAATTTATGTGCTCCATTTGTTCTAAATCGATTCATTGATTCCCTATCTCTCCAAATTGTAACCGTTTGACCAATTCCCCCCTGCAGTTGCCCTGAGAGTTTCGCATATATTAGGTTTTCATTCTTGGTGAGTTGTTTTTTTACAAATTCATTTACAATACCATTTATTATTATTCTGATAAGATCAAATTTCTCTCCACGAGTTACTGAGATAATTGCAGTTTCAGGCAAATCTGTATCGCTTTCACCTAATGTAAACGTAGCTCCGTATTTATTATTTGGATCTGGATTCTTTTTCCACACCTTCATAAAATCCTCCCCATTAGCTTAACTCCCGAATAATCCATTGCATTCGTTCTTGATATGCAGCATCGCAATTGGTGAATAAATGGTCCGTTTCGTACCAAGCAATTTTTTTCGGCAAACTTGCAGCATGATAGTACCCCTCCGCTTGATTTCTTGATACAAAAAAGTCATCTTTAGCAAATTGGAAATATAGAGATGCTTGAGAAGCATTTTTAATGTAATGAATAGCATCTAAAGACTCTACTGCAGATATAAATTTATCAAACCGTTCACTAGTTAAATGATGACGAATAAAGGCCGCAAATGGATGATCACTTGTTTTATGCCACTCGGAAACACTAGATAAGCCAGCCATCAGAACATATGCCTTAAGACGTTCTTCAACTCCGGCAAGCACCCCTCCCCATGTAGCCCCCAAACTATGTCCAACATACATAAGACGGTTGGAGTCAACATTTTCGAAAGTAGAAAGTAAATCAATACCTCTTCGGAGATCTACTACTGTCTGAATGTATTTCTCAACATCGACTACCTCTTCTATTATCAGTGCTAGTTTCTGTTCTTCGGATTGCTCTTGTGGGAGGGGATTTCTCTTGGAAGGTGCATCAATTAAAAGAGAGATTATACCTCTCAAGGCTAGTTTCTCTGCTTCGGATAAAAATGTTGTCTTGTTGCCTTGGCCTGGATGCAAAAAAATAACTGCTGGAAAAGGCCCTTCTCCATTTGGAACAACTAAATAGGCGGGTACTTTTCCCCCATGCGGACTTAAGTAAGAAACATCTTTGATCGTATGCTCATCTTTCCTAATAGATGAAAGTTCCTCAAAACCTAATGGCAATGAACGGTCATATTCTATACTTGATTGGGTTTTCATTTCCCTCCACTCCCTTTTGATAAATAAATGCAAAATAACTTTTTCAAATAAAAAACTTCGCTGACCGTTAGTAAAATAGCGTCTAGGTAGTGAAATGATGCAATGGTATGTACTTCATATTCATTTCGATCAAATTCTTTATACTCATTTTTCTTATCAAAAGATGTAGTTATATTTTACCTTTCACCACATCTGCGTACAAGTGTTCCTATATGGTATTTTTGAATACATTTTTATATTTGCATCCCTTTCTGTATTCACGACGGTTGGCCTAAAGCCTTGTAGCCGATGTTACCGTCTATTTTCCGGTGTTTGCGGAGGGGGCGCTCTTCCATCTTGGGGACGGGCATGCCGTTCAAGGCTGCGGGGAAATTGTAGGCACCGGTGTAGAAATATCGCTCGACGTCCGTTTCACTGTTCAGATATTGAAGGGGAAAACGATCGTTGGCCGCGAGGCGAATCGGACACGCACTGGTTTTGCATCGGCAACGCTAGGCCGCTTGAACAAACGATGCAGCATGCAACGACGGAAATGCTGGCTATGCTGACGAAAGACTACGGCCTGACCGCTCAGAAGCCAGCCTGCTCCTGGGTCAGTCTGTGGAATACGAGGTGGCCAATATATTCAACCCCGCCTACGGCGTCGTTTGTAAAGTTCCAAAAGCCGTGTTGTCCATGCTATAAAAGAACTGTTTATCTGGTATGGCGATCGCTCTACCGTATAGAACCGAGAGCGATCGCCATTTTGCACTGGTATAGCCAGGCAATATATCGATTCTCGTATCGAACATGGGTGCTGATATGATTGAAGACTTCAGTGTCCTTACCGGGTTCTGGGATTTATTTGTCCCGAATTATCATGGACTCGTTACGTTACACCGTTAGCTAGTTCATCTGCTCGCTCTGTTGCAGCATTTCCGCTAAGTAAGGGTTCAAGAATATGCCCGCAGGGTCAAGCTCTTGACGAAGGCGAAGAAATGCATCCCACTTCGGATATACCGTACGTAGCTGCTCCGCGCGCATCGTGTGCATCTTGCCCCAGTGCGGCCTCCCGCCATTCCGTCTACAGATCTCCTCTACTTTGGCAAAATAGTCGGCATACTCCATCCCACGGTACATATGTACAGCGATATAGCCAGAATTACGTCCATTCGCCGGACTGAGCCATATATCATCTCTCTGGACATAACGGCATTCGATTGGAAAATGAACAGAAAATTGGTTCTGATCTACTGCATCGCGTATTTCCTCAAGTACAATTCGCATGCGGTCTGCCGGGACGCTGTACTCCATTTCATTAAATCGAACGAGACGCGGCGTCGCGAAAATACGGTGACTGTACCCCACTTCCTCCACATCCGGTACGGCTGTTGCTGATAATCGGCTTATTGGCTTACAAAGGCGCGGAATGAAACGGCAGCACTCTGACAATAACCAGAATAGTGCATTCTCCATCAGCATAACTTTCCAGTAACTCCAGCGGCTCGGCGTTTCGGGAACTTCATCTGTCTTATTGGTTAGTTTTACTTGAGCGATATCCGTATATGGGAACCAATAAAATTCGAAATGACGGTTTTCCTTTTTAAAAAGATCGAGCTGTTCAAGGCATTGGGAGAATGGCATTTTGCTGCTTGTATAGCGGAGAGCGTACGAAGGTACAACACGAAGCTTTACCTTCACGATAATCCCGAACATCCCAAGTGATACCTGCATCGCCTGAAAAAGTTCTTCATCCTGCTGGGCTGAACATTCGAGGATTTCCCCTGCCGCTGTCACTACCGTCAAACCTACCGCTTGCGTTGCGAGGCTCCCGAGCCGCTCCCCTGTTCCATGTGTTCCTGTACTGATCGCTCCTGCAATGGATTGCGCATTAATATCGCCCAGATTCTCTTGCGCGACCCCATAGGCATGCAATTCTTTCCCGAGACGGTCCAACTTCGTTCCACCCCACACCTCGGCAATCCCCTTCTCCGAATCAACAGCAATCACACCCTGCAATTGATCCAAGGAGACTAATACATCATCGGTCTGTACGATTCGAGTAAATGAATGTCCGGATCCGACGACACGCAGCTTCCGCCCTTCGGCGGCACATGCCTTAACAATCCCGACCACATCTTCTATGCTGACCGGATATACAATGCTTCTCGGCAATGCGCGTACGAGTCCTGACCAATTATGCCATACTTTCGTATTGCGCTCCTTCAAATTTACAGAAAGCATAGTCCGTCCCCCCGATATGTCGTTGTCTTGCCCACGATACTGCCATTCGAAATGTAGTAGAGATGTGCGAATCGCTCACATAGCTCTCCTGCTTTGCTATGACGCATGAAGATCGGATCGCCGAGTTTCAGCTCCTCTAGCCCGTTATAGCGGATCGGCGTCTGGACCTCGCCCGCCCCTTCCATCGTAAGAAGTGCCGTACCTTGCGGCAGGTATGGACTCGGCAGTTTGTCGCTGCCTGCAGCGCCCGAAGCCGTGTATCCGCCGCCTAAGCAAGTGTAGAGATCGCCGCGCGGCTGACGCACGATCTCGATCGCAAACCCTGCGGCGGGCAGCAAGGCAAAGTCACGGTAGTGGTCAAACAGACCGGGCGAATAGAACCCCGAGCCTGCTGTAACCTCGGTGACAGCAGGCTCCATGCTGCTTGTATGCAGGCTGCCCGAGCCGCCTGCATTCACGAACCGCAGCGGAGGAATACCCAGGCGCTCGATCGCCGCGACCAGTTCGGCCCGCCGGGCAGCGGCTTCACGGATTGAGCGGCGCTTGAGCAGCCGCACGACCGCGTTCTTCAGCGCCTGTCCAGGAACGCGGTCGCCTAAGCCTGCGACCTGCGCTTCGTAGCCCATGAGCCCGTCGAGCACGACGTGCTTCGACTGCGCGATGCGCTCGATGAGGCCGAGCGCCGCAGCTTTAGAGCGTATAGGCGAGCGCCATACGCCGAAATGCAGCCCAGGGACATCGATCGACATATCGATATCCACACAGAGCGGCAGCCTCACACCATATTTGGCGGCTGCCGCTTCCGCCTGCTCGACATGCGTCTCGCAATCGACCATCAGCGTGATGCTGTGCCCTTCACGCCGATACATGGCGACGGACTCGAGCAAACGTGCGTCCGTCGCAGGGTAGCCTAGCAGCAAGTCGGTGAATCCTTGCTGCGCGAGATAGAGTGCTTCGGGCACCGTGAAGCACATGATCCCTTGAAACTGCGCATTTGCCAGCAAAATGCGCCGAAGCACATCAACAGAGCGGATCGATTTGCTCGCAATGCGGACTTTTTTTCCATTTGCCCGATGAAGAACGCTCTGAATATTCTGCTGCAACAGATCCAGATCAATGAAGGCAAAGGGCATCGTAAGCCCCGTGCAGACTTCTTTATAGTAACGATAATCACGCACTTAACTCGACCTCCTTTGTCTGGAAGATAACGATTTCTTGTATTATTAGTATTCTAACAATAGAGAGATAGCCCATTTTTCTTAGGTGTTATTTCTACAAACGATCTTACATCAGAGCGTTAAATATCTTGGAGTGTTAGAGCGATGTTAGTGGCATTTTCGGGTTACTTTAACGTATTGTCATTTGTTGTTGATTCTAGTATTTCTTTCAATCGAGTTAAATGCTTATATTGCTCTTCAATTGTATCAGTGAATGCTTCTTCCCTATTAGATTGCACATCAAGATAAATGAGTCTGATAGGAACTTGTGTTTCTATAAAATCGATAACTTCCCCATCAATGCGGTTGTAGTAACGCCATGCATTATCAGCTTCTTGCGGAGACGAATGCCAAGCCCGAAGCATGAATGCTGTGTTAGATAAAGAGGATATCTTCATCATATTACCTACACTATGCTCTTTAACCTTATTGCTTTTTTATTACTTCGAAAGCTTTGATACATACTTTTTTATATGGTATTATATAATTAATAAAGACCAAGTGCGCTAACACTTGGCCCCTACAATTGGCTTGGATGGGTAGTCCCTTCTTAGTCAATGCGGAGATAAACCCACCTTTGGCTGCAACCTTCGGGTGGGTTTTTACTTTCTCTTGTTGTCATTATTAATGTATGTTAAAAGAGCAAGAATGAACGTTCCAAAAAGGAGCATGATCGTTATTGCATCTTTCACTTCCATGGCTTCACCTCCTTTCGAAGGGAAACCATGCCCACCCAAGATTCAATTGTAGTTATATTTTACCTTTTATTAGACTAGCGCACAAGTGTTCTTATTTTATTCAGTTTTAGATTTAAACTTTAATTATGTTTTTCTAAACACATCCCTTTCGTATTACGTTCTTATTCACGACGCCCCACCACCTCAAGGTCCCAATAAGATCGGACGCGATGCGGTTAGTTGGTTCGAGTGTGTCCGGCTGAGTTCACTTGCGTACTGCTGAAATTCCTCATCGATTACACTTCTATCTTCTGTGAACCAAGAGAGAGCCGGCTCGAGCGTGAATATGGTGTTGTATGATGGGAATGCCTTCTTTTGAGATACTTATTAGATTCTAAATTCTTGTTTAATTATGGTATGGATACCTTCTAATCCTTCAATCTCAAAAGACTCCTCTTTCTCTGATAACTTTAAAATGCTATGTTCCTCATAAAACTTATTCCAAAATCTAACTGCCGAATTGTTTACCTTTACCTGTTCTACTCTGATTATCCCCTCTAATGCTCCTAAAACTAATTCAACTGCTTGTTTAGCAATATTCTTTCCTCTATATTTCCTTAAAACAAATAACTCCTGTATAGCAAAATCTATGTTTTCATCTACGAATGGAGGTGAACATACCAATACAAATCCAATAATTCTACCGTTTTTCTTAATAAAGTAAGGAAACAACTCACTTCGTTCAAGATATAAATAAGTATTAGTCGAATCAAACATTCCATCATCTCTAAGTTCATCACCTGTGTATTCAGATAGATCATATAAATAAAAATTGTATAGGTTCAAAAATAATTCTTTCTGATCCTTGTTAATTTGAGTAATTTCAATATTCATGTTTTACACCTCCTTTAATGTTCTTGCATTTTTTTATATAACGTTCTTGTAGTTGCGAACCTTTTTTCGGCCGGATATAACGAACCTCTGTAAGCTTCATTTTCCATACTTCTTTTTCAAAAACGATAACTAATCGCCTGATTGACGTACGAGTGAACAGGCACGAGATAAAAGATGAAGAGTATGCTCTTGAGGACTGTGCTCATTTTCCTCTTATGCATTCTGAGTTAGGTATGCCTGAAAACGATATAACTCTTTTTCACTGTCCTTTTCCATATTTATACTGAACCTGCTCGCTTCCCCCTAGTATACCGACATTATCTACCATTGGAAATATCATCTCACATAGAAAATGACACCATTAGGTAGACAAAAGTGTCGCCGATCCTTTCGGTAAACGGAACGAAAATTATTCTCTTCGTGTCAATGTGTCCGTATTAGGATGACTCATGGACTTCATTTGTTTTGCAGAAACTACATCGCCATTCATATGGTTCTTGATCATCACTCTGTATGCAGCAGTCTCATGACAACGATTCGTAAATTACTTTCATGTATCCCGAAATGGTTCTATCATAATTCGGATACGGATATCCATGATGTTCAGCCACGGCTTTCGAGTATTTCCGAAATAACTCACAGCACGTTAACAAGGATTTCCACATGCTTGGATAACTATTTTCAGCATAGGTTGATAGTAGCGTTTCCCAATCTTCCGTTGTCAGGTAACGATCGATAAATTTATAATTTTTTCCTACGCTGAAGGTATAGCCATGCTCCGCACCGATATGCCATGCCATCATTCTGAGTAAATTAGGCCGGGCGACTTCGTGCAAATGATCAATGGCGAACAGGATTTCCTTTCGCGCTAATCCCTTTACGACGTAGGTCGACACCATCCAGAATTCATTGCAGCAATCATCGTATTCTCTTGCAGTCGGCTTCTTAATCCAATATTGGCGATCGTTCGGCACGACTTCGTTGGTAATAAGCGAATCCTTATCAAGCAGCACCTCAACCAAGCCGTCACTATCAGCGAAATAAGCCTCGACCTCGTTCAGCGGGATCAGCGTCAGGTCTAATTTGTTGCCGTCCTCGAACAAGATGATATAGGAAAACCAATTTCCTAGTTCGGGCGGAAACAGTACCATGTCCTCCGGTTTTTGCATCATTAAACGAGCTCCGAAAACATCCAGCCACTGATCGTTTGCCTTGAAAGAATCGAGATCGGTCACAAAATAAGAAATATCATAATCCTGATAGGTATCGGGGGTTATATTTTTGTTCGTGCGCGAACCTTCCAAGGTTACCAATCGGATACGATCATCCTGCTTGGCATACTCGATAAACATGTCCATCATTTCGCGTTCCGTTCTCAATAGATTCAATTTCAATTCTCCCTTCTTTTGCACATGAAATTAGAATATTTTTTTAATTTTTACAAACATCATATCCTGTATAAAAAACTCGAATGAATACTATTATTTTGTCAATTTATCAAACAATCTCGAAATCCTTTACAAATATATATTGAATAAATCAAATATTGTTTTGTTCATGTTAGGTTCTTTCCGGTAGAATGTACCCTGCATTGTTAATCTTTTCAATATATATAGGGGGTTTTGTTTGTGGGCAAAAAAATGCTTTCTGCTTTTTTGGCTGGGTTGATGTTATTTTTAATGATCCCAGTGACAACGGTTTTCGGGGCGGCGAAGGTTGGGGAGACATTGGTGAAGCCTGAAGAAGGATGGACAAGATATTCGTATAAGTCTCCTCAGATTACTTACTCCGGGAAAGGATGGCACGAATATGGAGGCATCGAATTTGAAACCGTCGCTAAAGATGCCGCCTTTAAATTTAACTTTACAGGCACTTCATTCCGTATCATTTCGATTAATTATAGCACTGCCTCGGATAATATTTCGGTTATCATTGATGGTAAAGAGGCAAAAACACTTTCCTTAAAAGGACCTTCGGATTATACACATAGACTGAAATATGAGGTTACCGGATTGTCCGATAAAGAACATTCCGTGCAATTTATTAACAATAAAGATAATGAATTTATTATTCTTCAAGGAATCGATCTTCCGGCTTCGGCTGAGTTGAAACCTTTCAACCCTGACATTCCTTTTACTGAACCGGTTCTGGACGTTACGTCTGTTTCAGATCGCGTGTATCTTAACGAAGAATTTACAGTGCAGCTAGCATTAAACAACGTGCAAAATATTTATGCAGAAGATTTTACGATCGACTACGACAAAACTCGTTTTCAACTTGTTGGCTTCGAAACGACTGACAAAATGATGATCGTGCATCACAGTGATGATCCATTGCGGTTTATTACGGCAAGTAAGGGGAAAGCTAACGGGATCAATGGCGACGGCGTTCTCTTACATCTAAAATTCAAGGCAATCGGCTTGGGAAAAGGCAAGGTAGATGCGACCAAAGCGAAAATTGCGGACAATGGAAAAACCGAACTCACATTGGCAACTGAGAATGTTGGCGAGAAAACGATTGAAGTTATCGCGAACGCCAATACGGATTTTAGCCTGAAACACTTGGGACAACTCGCTTACTATTATGAGGATGATAAGTCCAATCTTTCTACCGATTTGAAAGATTTGTTAGGACAAGCTGGTTCTATCGGCGATGTGGATCTTAATAAACTCGTACAAGAGATTTTGGCAAATCCAAACTATGATTTCAATAAATAATAACGAAAAAACTTATGATCACGGAAGGTTTCCCGTATAAGAAACCTCCGTAGGGTAAGCTGCAACTGGCGTCGGCGTCAATCCGGCGTCAGTTTTTTCTTTTTTATTTGCAGACATACGATCCCGTTTCTCTAGCATCTACTATAGAATAAATATTGTGGAATCTTTTACTATGGCTTCCGTGGAGTTATGAATTGGAGGGTAAACAATGACATGTGAAAATGGACAGTTCCCAAACAGCATCTTCAACATCGACCGTACCTATACCACTCATCTAGTGAAGGCAATCGAAGCGGCTCAAGCGAAAGCGGATGAACTAGGTCTGGATCTCAGCAAGTGTTCCATCGACTGTCGGGAGGAGCAACCTCCAAAACAGCCTGATTCCCGCATCCTCGCGTTTTGGTTCTATTCGGAGGATGTAGTAGACTGGATGGAAGGGTACAGCAAACACTTTTATGATATTTCAATCAAAATAGACGCCGATACAGGACAAGTCATCTGGAACATTGGTCCGAGCCGCCGATAAACATCTGTTCGATTAAAAAGGTTAGCTTTCAGGATTTCATCGAAGTATCGTAATCGTGCTCCAAAATATAGAGAACACGTATGAATCATGATACTCCCCTTTGCTCCATAAATGCTCCCTCATATGCCCTTCCTGCTTCATGCCGATTCGTTACCTCAGGATTGGAGGCGTATGCATGTACATCAAGCCAATCTTCTCTCCGTAAATCACGGATAAGCAATCGTGGCGATTCCAGCTTTATGGGGCATCTTCCTTTATGATTATTTTGAGGGCAGCTTTATGATTAACTTACCGTGTCATCTGAATGTCCGCATATTTCTGATACGTTTTCACCTGATTGTCCCGCGCATACAGCCGGATCGGATGAACGTCAAAGTCTTGGCTATCCTGAAAATGAAGAAAAGAGATGTGACACGAGCTGCGGTTCTATACGTTACTTCTTTCAAGAATAAGTTGATAAATGACTTCACCGTCTTGATTATGCTCTTGTTGGTTTACAAAGCCGAAGCTTTCATAAAGCCGCTGAGCCCGCTTGTTGTCCTGCTCGACCGTCAAGGAGATCAGCCTGCACAGGGGATGATTCACTTGAATGAATTCAATGATTTTTCCCAATCCCCGTCTGCCGTAGCCGTTTCCCTGATGGTACTTATCGATTTGAAGGCCCCCTATCCAGTAATTATCCGCGCTATTCGGTGTATAGCTGATGTAGAAAAATCCGATCGTAATATCTTCATCACATATAAGAAAAGGATCCAGCGCCTCATCCCATGGCTTAATATATGCATACGTTAATGCCTCATAAATGGAAGGAACGAAGGGCACCTGCTCCTCATGAATCTTGATCTGAAGGGCTTTCTCCCAATTATCCCGCGTAACAGGATGGATAGATAGTTTTTTCATCATAGATCTCCCCATGCTAGTCTAATTATTATGTACGCTATGTATTACTTGAGCCAGCATTGTGATGGACGTACCCACCTCACCAACTGGCTTGAACCCGAATCGCTGATACAATTTCACGGCTGCCGCATTCTCGGGATCTACGCTTAAGGAGACCCGGTCAATCCTCTGTTCACGCAATCCAGCAAACATTTGCTTCATTAAGGAAGTTCCTAATCCTTGTCCACGATAAGCCGGTAAAATGGCCATCCCCAATTCCGGCACCTCACTGCTGACATATCCGAACCCTGGGTTACCTTCTCTAAAATATCTCACCGTGATAGAGCCAATGGGTTCGCCTGCGGCATTTTCTGCAATATATCCTAAGTCGCCTTCCCTGCCCCAATCTTCCACATATTTTGAAATAGAAGGTTCTTGTATGATATCGGGACTGAACGGCTCTTTGCCTTCAGGTACATGCAAGGATTCATATAACGTTATCCATAGAAATGGGATGTCTTGTTCCGTTATTGGTCTTATATTGAATGTCACATGGATTCCTCCTCTTTATAAGCGTTATTATAATATATACGCAGACGATGTATCAGTCATTTTTTTCCTTGTAAATGAAAAGGCCTGGCAAAAAGAATGCACTCTTCGGCCAGACCATGATCTATTCGATTCGAGTCCAAAATCGCTCTAACTCATTCGTTCCGTGATAGATTACGAGTTACGAGATTGCGTATGTTTTCGCTCTAACGGAGCATCTCCGAATCAATCCCATTTCACTGTTCATCATCTAAACGTCAATCTGCCCATCCCCTGAATTTGGCCATCGCTTGGTCGTAGTTGTTCATATCGTGTACTTCTTCCAGCAATACCGCAACCTTTTTCTTATTTTTCATGTTGGAATACCGTTCCTGATTGATCGGCTGCTTGATCGTGTGCCCGGATGGCAGCGTCATAACCGCAAATTGACGGTATTTCCCTTGATATTCCGTTTTATATACGCCAATCAATTCCACTTCTGCCTTTAAACTGAGCTTTACATTTTTCAGTTCCTTTTCCGCTGCCTGCTTGGAAGGATAGGTTTTGATCGCCTTCCATGGGGACAGATGCACGTCGTTACGCTTTCCGTCTTTGATGACCATGTCTGCCGTCATGTATTTCAGCGCCCATATGGTTTCGCCGGTTGCATAATTTCCATCGTTCGGCAGCAGCTCGTTATCAGGGGAGAGCGTCATGTCTCCACCAATGAGATCGCCAACCTTGACTGATTCGACTTTATAATCCCACGGTACCGTCGTTGCGTTCACGTTGGCAGTACTCTTACCGCTGCCCGCCCGCTCTTCTGAACGATGATTGCACATATTTGCGACTAAAATAATGATGGCGATTGCTATTACCATCGTCAATATTTTACGAGAATTGTAGGGTTTGTGGCTCATGACTATTTTTTCACTCCAATCGCGATGAATTGGCTGTTATTGCCTGTGATTAACCCGCCGGCACGGCCCAGAATTCCGCACGGGACACCATTAATGACGAATATCCCCGTCAGCAGCCGATACGTGCCGCGGCTCAGCTCGATGCTTGCCAGCTCTGCCCGCTTCTGGAATACGCGGCTAAAGAAGCAGCTCGTATCGAATCCGTCCTTATCCTCGACTTCCATGTTGCCTTGTCCATCGAATAAGCGTACGGAGCCTCCTTCGCGCCCGAACATTGATTTGGACACATAGCTTCCATCAAATATGGCCTTATTGTAGGTGGGCAGCATGTAATGCTCGATAACGGCATGCTCCTCCTGTGTGTACATCTCTGAGCCCAATTCGTGAATGGCCCATATGACAGCTTGCAGGCCTTTCGATTGCAAAATGATGGCATGCGGGGAATTCAGGATCTTGATTCGGTCTGTCTCGATCGAATAAGCGAGCGCTTCTCCGCCATCGTCGATACCCATCCATTCCTTTGGATACAGCGCGAACAGGCTCCGTATCGTCTGCTGTCCCACCTTGACTTCTCCCTCATCGATCCACATGTCCAAGCAATCAATGCAGCTTATCTGCAGCTCCGAATGCTTGACCAGCATCTCGATCGTTCCTGAATCCTCGGCATGCTCACCATACGCGACACAAGCCGCATATTCCGGCCGCTCATCGGCCCAAGCTTCTTTTACTCGTCCTGCCATTCCAACGTTCGGCGTAGCTAGTCCGTATTGCTCGCACATCCAAGGCGTCGCAACCGCCGCTTCCACATATCCTGTAGGGGTGTCTGCATTTAATTCCAGCAGCTTTATCGCGCCCTCATCATCTATGGCGAAGTCGAAGCGCGCATATATGCTCAGCTTGCCGAATTCCTTCGGTTCTATCCTATCCAAGCCATCCCAGAGCACTTCCGGTATCGATAATAATGCATATATGTCCCTGCGGCCGATAACGAAGCGCGCCGTCTTATCGAAAATGTTCCACAGCTTGGCCGATACGACCAAAAGCTCCTGAGCCATGCCTTCACTTATCGCGATCACCTGATCGATCCAGTATTGCTCCTCTCCGATATCGGCCCATGTGAATCCAAGCTCTTTCAGTTGATCTACGCGTGCCGCGCGATCGGCATGCGGTCGCCCCAAGATTTCAAATTTCATTATCCGCCGAACCCCCCGCTCCAGGAGCTGCTTGAAGAACGACTTGAGGAGCTATATCCGCTTGATCTCCCGCCGATACCGCCAACGGATGAGGATCTGGATTTAGAAGATCCGAATGACGAACTGCTGCGGCTTGAAGAACTGCTATAACCGGAACTGCTGCGAGTCGATGAGCTGCTGTATCCAGAGCTGCTGCTGGACCTCGATTTGCTGCTGGTTCCTGATCCGCTGCCACTCACGCGATATGAATGATTCACTGAACCCCGGCTCACCGAAGTCTTCGGTTTGCTGCTGGTTCCTGATCCGCTGCCGCTCACGCGATATGAATGATTCGTTGAACCTCGGCTCACCGAGCTGCTGCCGGTCTTCGATTTGCTGCTTGTTGATGATTTTCCTCCAGACACGATGCCGCTGCCGCTCTTGGTTGGCGACTTGCTCGTGCTGCCGTTGACAGAAGTGCTGCCGGCCTTCGCTTTATCGGTACCGCTTCCGTTCGGCGTTCTGCGCGTCACACTTCCCGTACCCTTCGAGGTAAACGGACGTACGCTCGAATTCACTACAGGTCGGTTCTGGAAAGTATCGCTCGAGAACGATTTTGCTCGATAAGGCTTATTCGTGCGAGTATCAAAGACTTTCCCGCTTGTCGCCCAACTGGACGAAGAATAGGGTCTGCCACTATTGAAAATCATGTGGTACAAAAGGATATCGTCCCAGCCAAATCCTCCATCGCGGATGACAATCGGTTGAGACGATTCACCAGTTCCATGGAATCCAGCCGTTCCAGCCGCTCCGTTCGTCCCGCTTGAAGAAGGTACGCTTTCGCTAGTTTGTCCCGCCTTCTTTTCTTCTTTTACAAAAGGGATATTCCAGTCTGCCCTCGGATCAAAATAGGCCTTGACTTCCTCCGTCGACCATTCGGTCAATTTGGGTGATTCCGACTGAGCGGCAATTGCTTGTCCCGTTCCGAACGGAATCATGAGCAGGTTTGCAGCCAAGGCAACGCCAAGCGATGTGCTCAATACTTTTAGCTGCTTCTGTTGATCCGCACATAGATGGCAGTCATCCTGCGCATGTACATGTTCTTTCTCTTTCTCTCCCATTCCATCCAGCCCCCTTATTGCTGCTTACTCATGGCTTCGACGAGCAGCTCGAAATTACCTGAATTCACATTCAAGCGCCCTTCCAGCATCTCATATTCCATGTCTTCCACGAGCAAATAGTTGGCGTGATTCAGCAATTGAATCATCGCAGCGTTCCATTCCCGCTCATCGAGCAAGACTAGTTCGCCCGAAGAGGTCTTTTCAAATATGATCATTTTGGTCTGCATGCTCTTCTCTCCTATCATAATCATGGATCTTCCACCAAAATTCCTCAATTAGTATATCACCTCTCGAAAAAATGTTAAGTAAAAATTTTCTTTTTTTGCTATTTAGACTCTATTTACAATGAAATATCGCTTTACACAAGAAAATCAAAGTTAATATTTTACATTTAACCACCAATTTCATCTCTCTTCACATGAGAAATTGATAACTGTCAACTTATGAATCCTTATTCTAATAATGAATCAAATCGTTTCTTTCTAAATGGTCGAACCTTGTTTAATCTAAATAAAAAATGACCGACGCCTTTAATCAGACGTCGGTCATCATCATTACAGCAGCTTCTATCCATTATTGCATTATCGGTATAGGAAGTAAGGTACGGTTTACGATATCGGTTACCTGCGTGGTGTACTCGTTAAGGAAGAAATGGCCCCCTGGAAGCATATGTACGGTGCAGTCGGCCGAGCTGTGCTGCTTCCAAGCATGCAAATCTGGCAATGAGATCGCATCCGCTTCCCCGCTTAATACAGAAATGTTGCAGGAAAGCTTGCTCGGACGCTCTTTATATTGATACAAGTCTACAAGTTTGAAATCCGTCCTCAATACAGGAAGAAACATCATTAATAGCTCTTTATTTTCGAGCAGCTCTTTGGGCGTTCCCCCTAATCGATAAATTTCATCCAGAAATTCATCGTCCGGGAGCTCGTAATATTTTGTCCGTCTGCTTTCGATATGCGGCGCTCTTCGCCCGGAGAAAAAGATATGCTCAGGCAAGGGTTGCTTAAGCTCCGATATTTTATGCGCTAGATCATAAGCAATCCAGCTTCCCATGCTGTGTCCGAATATTGAGTAGGGGCCGTCATCAAGCTGACTTTCGATCTTTCGATACACGTCTTCGATCATGTCTTCGAAGCTGTCATAGAACGGGGTTCCATAATACTTGCCTCTGCCGGCCAATTCTACGGGAATCAGTTCAATGCCCTCGGCCAAATGCGCTTTCCACTTGTTATAAATCATGGCAGATGCTCCTGCATACGGGAAACAAAATAATTTCATCGCTGGCTTCATCTTTACCTCCTAAAATATATAGCTTTATATCTATAAAAGCATTGATATCGCTAGAACTTTACGGTCGTGCGGTATTAGCACTGCCATGCCCGTTCGCCCCAAGAATGAAACATTTTGAAACATTTCTATCCCCTTAATCTGTAACCTGCACAGAAACTTTCATTATATCGTACTCCATGCCTTTTCCATATCCTGTATACAGTTTACTAGGTTCCCGTTAGCGAGGCAATTCATCCCGTGTAAATAATCATCCATTAATAGAGGAACGTACAGCTCAATCAACATTGACAGCGACAACAATCATGAAAAAAAGACTTCCCGCTGAAAGAGTCCGTCTCCTTGTACTCTCTATAAAGGAAGTCCTTATGCATTCAAGCTATTAAATAATCAAGCTGCTGATTGCGAATCCCATCCCGATATAAAGAAAGCATAGCAGAACGCCAACTGCTACATTTCTGTTTTTCAGCTGCTCTGACACACTCATTTTCGGAGTTATGAGATCAAACAATAAATATGTTGCAATCAAGCAAATATACCCCACGGCAAACCAAAGCGCCATATATAAAATGGACGAGTTCGTAAATGCGGACACACCGAGCACGATAGCCGTACCCATAAATTTTCCGCCCATCGCAAGACCAACAGCAACATTGCCCTGCTTCAATTCTTCGAAATCATTAAATGGCGTCAGCAAGCTGAAAATATACATGCCTACGAACTGCAGCGCCATGATCGTAAGAATACCTACTGCGATATTCATCAATATCATTCTGCCCACCCCCGGAATTTGGCCATCGCTAAATCATAGTCCACAAAATCATGAACTTCCTCCAGCAGCACGTTGACCTTTTTCTTGTCTTTGAACTTCTTATAACGCACATCATCAATCGGCTGCTTCACCGTATGTCCGGATGGCAGTGTGATAACAGCAAATTGACGGAATTTGCCCTGATACTCTGTTTTGTACACCCCTACTAAGTCGACCTCGGCCTTCAGATTCTGCTTTAAATCCTTCAAATCTCTTTCCGCCGCCTGCTTGGACGAGTACGATTTAATCGCTTCCCATGAGGACAGCTTAACATCGTTCCCTTTCTCATTCACAGGAAGCATGTTGGCCGTCATGTACTTAAGTGTCCATATTTGATCGCCAGTCGCATAATGGTTGTCATTCGGAAGCAGTTCATTATCCGGCAGAATCGTTATATCTCCTCCGATGATGTCTCCTACCTTAGCACTCTCAATCTTATAATCCCATGGTACCGTTGCCGTATCCAACTCTGTTGAATAGTCGTTCTCTTCTGCACCCAGCTTTATGACGTACACGATAAAAATAATAATACAAGCAAAAATACCGAGCGCCAACAGATTGTTAATCTTTCGTTGTCTCCGTTGTTGCGCACGAATTACATTCATATTTCGACTCCCGTGATTCTGGTTGCGGCCCATTCTTATTTTTTCACTCCAATCGCTATGAAATGGCTGTTGTTCCCGGTAATTAGCCCCCCAACGCGGCCGAGTATCCCGCAGGGCGCCCCATTAATCACGAACACGCCGGTCAGCAAATGAAAGGAGCCGTGATGCAGCTCAATTTTGGCCATATCGGCACGCTTTTGAAATACTCTGCTGAAGAATCGGCTCGTATCAAACCCATCTGTATCCTCAGTTTCTACATTTCCCTGCGAATCAAATAGCCGCACAGATCCGCCTTCGCGGCCGAACATCGATTTGGATACGTAGCTGCCGTCAAAGACAGCTTTGTTGTAGGTTGGCAGCATGTAATGCGCAATGACAGCATGCTCTTCCTGCGTGAACAGTTCAGACCCAAGCTCGTGAATGGCCCAGATAACTGCCTGCAAACCTTTCGATTGCAAAATGATCGCATGCGGAGCGTTCAGTATCGTTGTATGTCCATTTTCAATCGAATAAGCAAGCGCTTCCCCACCTTCGTCAATGGCCATCCATTCCTTCGGGTACAGCGCGAACAGACTGCGTATCGTTTGCTCCTCCACCTTCAGTTCACCCTGATCCACCCATAAATCAAGGCAATCGATGCAGCGTATCGGCAATTCGGAATGCTTAACGAGCATGTCAATCGTACCCGAATCTTCTGCATGCTCGCCGTATCCTACACATGCAGCATATTCAGGCGGATTACTCGCCCAAGCTTCCTTCACTCGCTTCGACATTTCGCTATTCGGCGTCTCGAGTCCGTACTGCTTGCACATCCACGGTGTGGCGACTGCTGCTTCCACATACCCGGTTGGGGTATCCGCATTCAGCTCCAAAAGCTTAATTGCCCCACTGTGATCAACAGCAAAATCAAAACGGGCATATTGACTCAGCTTGCCGAATGCATTGGGCTGAATCCGATCCAAGCCATCCCACAGCACTTCCGGAATGGATAATAATTCATATAAATCCCTACGGCCAATTATAAACCGGGCTGCCTTGTCAAAGATGCTCCACAGCTTCGCTGACACAACAAGCAGCTCCTGACTCATGCCCGCATTGATGGCAATGACTTGATCTACCCAGTATTGTTCCTCTTCAATATTCGCCCAGTCGAATCCGAGCTCTGCCAATTGCGCAACGCGTTCAGCTCGATTTGAATGCGGCTGGCCGATGACTTCAAATCCCATTATCCGCCGAACCACCCTCCGCTCTTCGAGCTGCTCGAAGAACTAAAGCTGCTTGACTTGCCCCCGATCCCTCCTGGCGATGAGGAGCTCGACTTGCTTGATCCGACAGCCGATCTGCGAATAATAGATCCTGACCCATTCGATGTAGAAGGACGAACCCTCGAGTTCACGACAGGACGGTTCTGAAAACTATCCGAGGAGAACGACTTCGCACGATAAGTTGAATTCGTTCGCGTATCATACACACTGCCGCTTGACGACCAGCTTGAAGAGGAATAAGCGTTTCCTCGATTGAAGATCATGTGATACAGCAGCATGTCGTCCCAGCCAAATCCTCCGCCGTGATGGACATAGGTATGATGAGATGTCCCGCTTGACGAACTGCTTCCACCAGATGATCCACTTCCGCCACTCGTGCTGCTGCCGGCATTGTCCCCTATTTCTTCTTCTTCCGGTAATGGTATGTTCCAGTCCATATTGGCATCGAAATATTGCTTCACTTCCTCCGTCGACCATTCAACCAGCTTCGCCTGATCAGACTGAGCCGCACTCTGTTGTCCCATCGCGGATGAGCTCATGAGCAGATTGGCAGCCAAGGCAACGCCCAAGGATGTACTTAATACTTTAAGCGGCTTGGCCGGGGTCGCACAGGATTCGGGTTCTTGGCTTGATGACTTCTGCTCCTGTTCATTACGTTCCATTGATCGTTACCTGCTTTCCGCTATCTATTTTCAAGGCTTTCGAGCTGACTCAACGAGCAATTCAAAATTGCCTGTGTTCACATTAAGCCGGCCTTCCAGCATCTCATACTCCACATCGTTCACGAGCAAATAATTCGCATGTTCAAGCAACTGAACCATACTGGAAGTCCATGCACGCTCGTCTATTTTCACCAGTTCCCCTGAAGGCATTTTCTCAAGTATCAGGATATTTGATTGCATGACAAGTTCCCCTCACTATAAAGGATAAAATATACCTATTAGCTTAACTAGTATACCATCTCAGTGTAAAAAATGTAGACCGGAACCGTACTTCCTGCGTGTAAAAAAACCGTTCTAACGCAAATGGACTAACTCCATTTTACGTTAGTACGGTTTCTCCTCTTAAAAAATCTCGTTTTTAGACTCCCCTCTTCCCCCAATCTTCCAGCCGCCAATCTTCTGCTGCTCTTGCCATAAGCGATGGTACGTGCCTACTTGCGCAAGCAGTTCCTCATGTGTGCCTTGCTCCGCAACCCGGCCCTGCTCCATCACAACGATGTTATCCGCTCCGCGGATTGTCTTCAAGCGGTGAGCAATGACGAGCACTGTTTTGCACTGCGTCAGCTTGTTAATTGCGCGCTGCAAATGCATCTCGTTCTCCGGATCCAGCGAGGCCGTCGCTTCATCCAGAATGATGATTGGTGCGTCCTTGAGAATAGCTCTAGCGATCGCAATTCGCTGCTTTTCTCCTCCTGAGAGCATTGCTCCGCCTTCTCCAGCGATCGTATCGTAACCGCGCGGAAGCTTCATAATGAAGTCATGACAAAAGGCCTCCTTGGCCGCCTCCACCACTTCCTCATCCGATGCATCCGGCTTGCCCATCCGAATATTGGCTGCAATCGTTTCATTGAAAAGATATGGCTGCTGCTGCACCGTACTAATTCGGCTTAACAGTTCCTCGCTTCTTATCGCACGCACATCTACGCCGCCAATTTTTACAGCTCCCTTCGTCACATCCCAATAACGGGATACTAATCCCACTAACGTTGACTTGCCTGCACCGGAAGGCCCCACGATTGCGGTCAGGCTATTTTCAGGAATATGCAAATGAATATCCTGTAACACTTCAGCATCCCCGTGACCGAAGGACACATGATCAAATTCTATTCCGTATGATTGCGGAAGCTGGGGCTGAACAGGCTCTACTAATGGCTTCTCTTCAAAAATGTCCCTGATGCGCTCCCCTGCTGAGGTCATATAGCAAATTTGAATCAGTGAAGCGCCTGCTGCGCGAAGCGGCTGATAGAACTTCATGCTGACAACCAGAAAAATGAGCAGCACAGAGACGTCAATAAAGCCGCCTTCCAGCAAGTAGCAGCCCATCATAAGCAGCAGGATAAATCCAAGCTCCAGCACGATGGAGAACAGCATGACGACAGGCGAAGTCATCGCCTCCACTCGAATACTGTCATCTCGCAGCCGCGCCATGGCTTGCTCTAATCTGATAAATCGCTGACCGGTTTGATTGTGAGCCTTCATCAGTCGGATCGTCTGCACGTATTCCAATAGATGCGAGTTTACAGCTATTGCTGCTGATTGCCGCTGCATGCTGCGCTTTCCCATTACCTGCTGCGACCAGAATAATAATGGCAAGGCGAAGGGCACGGATACAAATACAGCGAGCGCTAAACGCCAATCGACAAGCAACAGGAACAGTGCGCTTACGACGGGCAGCGTAATCGCCCCGATAAATTGATTGAATAGATGCGTCAGAATCATTTCCACCTCATCCACATTTGCCAAGAGCGTGTGACTAATCTCCCCTTGATTCTTCCGTGAAAAGTACCCCATCGGGAGCTTGCGCAAATGTTCGCCCAGACGCAGGCGTACATCCTTCATAATTAATGCGCCAGTGCGCTGTGCATCAATCTGCCCCATACTTGCAAATATCGCCTGTACGCAAAATAACAACAGCAGAATCGCCAGCCACCAGCCAATTTGAAGAAGCGTAGGCGTGCCGTTGAACAAGGATATCAATACTACGAATAGCAGTCCCATTGGCGCGGCATTTGCGGCCATTTCAACAATGGTGAAAAGTGTTGCTCGAGTGAATAAGGCTCCCGAACGACCGGTGATGAAGCGTATAGTGTCAAACATAGGCCCCGTCCTTTCCTTCCAGCGACCAATCGTCCGCTTCGCGATGCGCCTTCCACATGCGGGCATACAGCGGATTGTACTCAAGCAGTTCGTCATGCGTGCCCATGCCGGATATGCGTCCATCCTCCATCACGACGATGCAATCGGCATCTGTTATCGAAGACAGTCGATGCGCGATCACGATGACGGTCCGTTGATGCACCAGTCTGCTGAGCGCGTCCTGAATTTTCGCTTCATTTTCCGCATCTGCGAATGCAAAGGCTTCGTCTAAGATAAGAATCGGAGCATCCTTCAGAATGGCACGTGCGATTGCAATGCGCTGTCGTTCTCCGCCGCTGATGTGCACGCCGCCCTCTCCGATCAACGTCTGATAGCCGTTTGGCAGCGCCATAATGAACTCATGCGCCTGCGCGGCTTTAGCGGCAGATATCAGTTCATTATCCTGAGCTTCCTCTTTTCCCATGCGCAAATTAGCTGCTACTGTATCACTCACGACGGGTACATCCTGGAACACAAATGACACCAAATCCATCAATTGCTCTGGTGGGATCGAGCGGATATCAATCCCGCCAATCTGAATCGCTCCACTCGAAACCTCGTAGAAACGCGCGATTAATTGAGCTGCTGTTGACTTGCCCGCTCCTGAAGGCCCAACGAGTGCGGTCACCTTACCGTGCTCTGCCGTAAAATGAATGCCTTGTAGCACCTGCCGGTTCTTATACGCAAACGTGACATTTTGAAAGGAAATATCGAATTGGGTTGGCATGTTTCTCGTGCAGACGGACATGGAGGATGACAGCTCCTCTTCCGCTAATATCTGTTGAATACGCCGAACCCCTTCTATGTTGTTCTGCATCATATGGGCCAAGGTAGAAATCTGGCGCAGCGGTGCAGTTAAGCCGACACCGAGCAGCAGGAATAATACAAGCACAGGGAAGGTCACATTGCCCTGAACGTACAACCATGCTCCCAGCGGCATAATAAACAGCAATCCCGATTCCAATAAAAGCAGGAACAGCGTATACAACGGTGTCTTTTTGCGCGCAATCTCCCCCCACAGGGCCGCATAGCTTTCAACAGAGTTGCGATAGCGGGCGAAGGAATGCACGGTTTGATTAAACGATTTAATGACAGGCATCGCATGGATAAACTCAACAATCGCACCGTTCATCGTTTCCGATAAATGATGCATCTGTTTCATATCCTCTGAGCGTTTTCCACGCAAAAATATAATGCCCTGAACCGCATAGGCTGCTGGTATCGGCAGCAAGGCAGCGATCGCAAGTCTCCAGTCGACGCTGAACAAGTATGCAATCGTTAAGCACGGTGCCACAAGGGACGCCGTCAAATCCGGAAGATGGTGGGCGATGAAAGACTCGATTCGCTCCACATCATCGGCTACGATTTTTTTCACACGTCCAGAGTGCTGTTCACTGAAAAAGCCAAGCGGCAGCTTACCCAACTTGCCGATCAAGCGCACACGCAAATCATAGAGCACATGAAATGCTGCGGCATGCGCCAGCATCGTCGAAGCCCCCATCAAGATGAATCGCAGCAATATCGAAATGAAGGCCATCAGAACGAGCCAACGTATGTCTGGCCATTCCACAGTCGCGCGCAGCAAGAGATCCGTGATGCGGAACACCAGCACGTACGGAACCAAAGCAAATACGGAGCTTGCCGCGGAGCAGATACAGGAAGCGATTAATTTAGCGCGCTGCTTCTGTACCACCCGCAGCATAAACGGCAATGGTGTCGTTGCCATGATGCACATCTCCCTTCCTTATTACCCAGAGCTAATGAAATTCGGGTGATTGGAATTTTGAACTCATTTCTCTTTTTTCCCCATAGCTTGCATGATCTCTTCGATCCCGTCGATCTTCGCTAATGCCATCGGCCCAGGCAGTGAAGGGTCTGCAAGCTCATACACTCGGTTGTTCTTCACCGCATTCATGCTGTTCCACACCTTGCTATTCTTCATGGCTTTCCTAACACCGCCTTGGATCGGATTCTGCCAGTTGTTGATGACGAACAAGTGATCCGGGTTCAAGGCAGCAAGGCTTTCGAGCGTAATTTGTCCGTTCGCCTGTGCAGCTTCTACCGGCTTCAAGCCAAGTCCCTTATAGAACGGATCAAATCGACCGTCATTCCACATCACGAACATCTCTTTGCCGCTATACATCGTAAATAGAACAGACTCATTCTGACGGAACGCCAGTTTTTCCTTATACGCCGCGCTCTTACGGTCGAATTCCGCGAGTACCTGCTCAGCTTTCTCCTCCTCGCCAATGACTTCGGCAATTTGCTTCAGCGTTTCTCTCCAATCTCCAGCCTGCGGGAAAATAACCGTCGGGGCAATTTGCGACAATCGCTCATACTGCTCCTTCATATCATCTGCCGCGATGATCAAATCCGGCTGCACCGCCAGCAGCTTCTCGAGATTGGCCTCCATTCCCAAGTCCTGAATTCCTTTGCCAGCAATTCGCTGGCTCAAGCTTGGGAAATTTCGCTCGATAATCTCGATTCCTTGACCGGCAATCGGATAAGTGTCCAATACGGCCATATAATCGACAAAGGATATATAAGGCGTTGCGATCTTGAGCGGCTTGGCTTCCACGATCGTCTTGCTAGACAAATGTGTAATCGTTCTCGGATACACTGCCACAGATGCAGTTTTGCTGCTCGCGGCTGCCTGCTGCACCACTTCTTTCTCCTTCTCTGCATTTACCTTGGCATCATGATTGCCGCATCCTGCAACTAGCAGCAAACATGCACAGAGCAATACCGTGAATCGTTTCATTGTTTTCATCTTCTCTACTTCCCCTTTGCAAGTTCTAAACTGATTTGATAAATCAACTATAATGAGAACCATTATCAATAGTTTCATGTTACTACCTGCCGTTTCTCCTTCACCACCAGTAGGCGGAATTGTTTGACGGTTGTACGGATAAAAGTAACAACAAAATTCCATATCATCTATATTCACCTGCTTCATTTCCGCCGGGGAGCCAACGTAACCAAGGGGCGTAATCAGTCTCGCGGTATCCCCCACCTTGCTTCCATTTTTTCAACTCCTGATCTATGACTCCCCTCAACACAGAAAAAAAACCGCTCCTAATGGAGCGGTCAGGTAAAGAACGATCAATATATGGAAATGGTAAGGTCACAGTTGCAAATAAAGACGATACAGCATTCGTGCGGCTTCCCCGCGCGTAACCGCCTCTTTTGCTTTAATCTGTTTATCGGCAGGAACATCGATCAAGCGCTGCTTCACCGCCAAGGACATCGTTGGCTTAGCCCACTTGGATACCGTTTCTTTATCTACAAATCGATTTAAATACTCCTCCGGATTCGAAGGATAATAATAATGCTTCCGCTCATGCAGGAATCTTGCGCCGATAGCGGTCATTTCTTGCCGCTCTATCGTACGATCCGGCTTAAATGTGCCGTCAGGATAACCCTCGACGATATGATTTTTTTCGGAAGAAGCGATAAATGGATGATACCATTGCGACGGCTCCACGTCCGAAAAGCTTTCCTTCGCCGTTTCATCCATAGCGTTAAACGCTTTGACCAGCATAGTCGTAAACTCTGCACGGGTTAGCAGAGAATCGGGCATAAAATTGCCGTTGCCTTTTCCAGAAACGATTCCTTTGGAACCTAAAAATTGTACCGCTTGCTTTAACTCTGGATCTCTATCGTCAATATCAGGAAATGATTTCGCATTATCGTCCACAAGATAAGTTCCAGAACGGTTTATTTCCGCTTCCATGCCGTTCTTGGACGGATTGTACTTCCCGCCAATCGGCTCCTTTGTTTTTCCATTCATATAGAACATACTGCTATGTACGGCGTCTGCATCATTCGCAGGCAAAATGAGCTGGATGTTGCTTTCTACACCTGAAAGCTCCTGCCCTTGTTCATTTAGAAATTGGATGCGGTACCCGCCGTTATTCTCTTTCACCAGATGAATGACAATAACCGGTTGCGTATGGAACAAGCGCTCTACCGTCGCGACATTGAATACGAGTTTTGCATCCCCTGCATAAACGGTAATATAGTCAATATCCTTCCGACCAACTAATCCATTTTTATCCAATTTGTATCTATATTCATTCTGTCCAGGCAAAGACAATATTTCCGCATTCACGATCAGCTCTCTCGACGGAACAATCTTATTTTCTGACAGCGCCTGCTGTACCGCTGACTTCGCCCTTGACGCATTGCCTGCCAGTCGGTTAAGTAATTCGGGCGTTATGACGAGCTGGCCGTTAACAGGAGCCGGCTTTTCGCTGCTCGCGGCAGTGATTACAAGCTCTCCTGCTTGCGTTAGTCCTTCCACGATAACCGAGTCCTGCTTGTCTGCGTCAGGAATAGACCGGACGGCAGTGAAATACGTATCGGAAGCCATACTGCTGTCCGCGACATACAACAATATGTAAGTCGTCTCATCCGGAAAACCAGCTCTGGTTGTTGTGGCCCGTACAATGGTTTGTCCGGATTTATTCGCTGTGATGACCGGCATGCCATTCACATTCGTGACCGTTCCTATGCTCGGATCGTCAATGGTATACACTATTTTAGTTCCAGGAAGCACATTGTTTGCGACAATAGGCTGTTGTCCGCCAGGCTGCAGCATCGTGATAAACGGATAAAGGCTGACTTCCGGCGAAGTCATCCGTATCAACTCCGGTTGAGTTTTGGTCTCAGGGCGATCACCTGTTGGTTTGTTAACGGCCTCAGAATGATCGCCTGTTGGTTTGTTTACGATCCCTGAACGATCATTAGCTGGTTTGTCTGTTGCCCCAGAATGATCGACAGTTGATTTGTTTGCTGTCCCAGAATGATCGACAGTTGATTTGTTTCCTTTTCCAGAGCGATTGCCAGCTGCCGTTTCTTTCGTGAACACAACAAGCTTCGGGAAGGCAGAAACTTTATATTCCCATGCCCACAAGGTCTGATCCTTTTTCAATACATAGTTTTCCATATAGCTGTCCTTGTCCTTGTAGTGTACGGAAGCGATATTCGAAAGCTCGGGGAACACTTTATCGCTGTCTATTGACCAGAGCTTATCGTCTGCTCGCAAAGCATAAGTAGTATCGATATTCGAATCTTTCAGCTGTGAGCCAAATTGAACAATTCCCTTAGCGCCTGTTGCTTTATGTAATTGAATCGGAGTACTTTCAGAATCATAAGTTTTCCAAGACCAAACCGTGCCATCTTTCTTATAAGCATAATTTGTTGTACCGCCCATCTCTATGTTGACGATGCCGTCAAGCCCTTTGATCTGCTCTGGACCTTTGTTATCAGATTGGTTTGATTGGTTATTATGCGGCCAGTACATGTATGCTCCCCATTTCCATACCGAACCATCTTTTTTAACTGCGTATACGCGACCGTTCACAGATTTTATAGATGCGACATTATCAAGAATCTTAGCATAAGCCGTAGACGAAGCTTTGCCTTGTCGAGCTAACCACCACCAGACCGAACCGTCTGATTTTAATACAAACAAGGTCTTATAATTTTTAGAGTTGCCGGTATAATCGGCGACGAGAGATGTTACGTGATTCAAATCTTTGATAGGCTTCGGAGCAATCCTAGAATCTTTAGGATAGGTGTTGTTCCTAGAATCCCAATACCATACCGTTCCGTCTTTTTTTAATGCAGCGTAATTCGTCATTAATCTACTTTCCCCGTTCTTGCTCTCGAACGAGAATTGTTTCACATCCCGCAAGCCTGGAATTTGCTCGAGTTTGGCTTGATAGAATGGATCGGAAGCTTGGGCGGAATAATCAAGTGTGTCCCAATACCATACCGTTCCGTCTTTTTTTGATAGAAGCATATTCCCATCAAGTATTTCGTAATCCTCGCCGATACGTGTATAGTGCTGTTCGCTAATGGCACTTCCATTATTCCCCTTGGCCTGCACCGAACCTGTATGGACCGTGAGGATTAACATCAGGCATAGCAACGCTAAAATGAACCGTTTCTTCTTTATCAATTTCGTTTCCCCCTTTTATTTCTTTTCTTACTATCCCTTCATCGGTTAATAACTGCTTCGATTTCACTTTTTCCTGAATTTTCATCTATGTTTTCAAAAAGGACGAACTGAAAAAGTGCCGGCAAATATACCGGCACTGAATCAACACACCCAATCTAACGCGCATCGCGCAATACTTCCGTCTTCAGGCTATTTGCGTTTACCTCGTGTCGTGGACCTGGTGATTGTTCAATATGACCCGACTTCCCCGCTATCCGGCTGTGCAATAATCTGACAAGCGATCCCTGTGTACGCAGCGAAAAAATTTTCTTCACTCATCACCCGGCAATATTCGGAATCCGACGTATACCAAGGATACCAAGGATCTAAATAATAAAAATTATTCTCTTCCTTCCGAAGCAGCACTACCCAGTGGGTTTCCGTTTTGTGCTCCAACATTCTACACCCTCTAAATAACCATTACGTCGGGATCAACACCGTCCACGGCTCGGTGACAGTGGCAAACGTCAGACAGACCTTCTTGTGCAACACAGCGGTTCTGCTTCTTTAAAGCGTAATCAGCATATGGATATCCTTCGGCTCTTTTTGGAAGAGCTCAGGATCTACTTCATCCGTCAACTGGCTTCCATTGCTCTTGTAAAAAGATACCGCCGAGCGAGTTTCCGTTGAAGAAACATAGAGGTGCTTCGCGCCCCTTCTTCTTGCTTCTTCCGCAAGCTCATTCATAATGCGCGATCCGATCCCTTGTCTACGATAGTTCCGAGATACATACATGAGATCAACCTGAAGCTGGTCGCGCTGCTCCCCGCGCCATTGATGGGCCAAGACGCCGAAGCCTACTAATGTGTTTCCATCGAAAGCACCGACGGCCATCCCGCCGTTTTGCAGCTCGAATACATATCGTTCTTCCATCTCTTGCAGCAACTCGATGTCCCAATTCGGACATTCGTGGTTCGCATGAATTTCCGTCATCTTGCCGTCGTGCATTTCATAAATCAAATCAATATGCTCCGAGCGATCGATTTCCTTCAATTTCTTCACTTGAGCTTCCGTCATTACTTGATAGTTTATCATTGTACTTCCTCCCATTTTGTGTGAATGTGTCATTCTAATCGCTTTTCTTACTGGTACAACCAGTTGCGACTTGTCATGCAGCATTCAAGCAAAATGCAGGACGGTCAGCCATAAGAATCGTGACTCTACAAATATGGATTACCCTTTCACCTCCTTTTTAGATGCTAATCTATTATGGCAATGAAATGCTATTGACGCTATTGTTCTACTACTTGGATGCAAGTTGACCGCAAATGGTTTCCGTATAACACCATCCATTATTATACATCCGTTCATGCGCTAACGATAGTATCATAATTGGAAACATGCCGATATAGTCAAATAGGAGGATCACAAAAGAGCATGCTCGAAAAGCCTGTTAGGGTAGCTTTAACGAACATGCTCAAATATCGATTCCAATCACGAAACTGGCGTAATGCGATAACTACATACATTTCCGCCCTCAGCCATACATGCTGTTCGTTCTACGTGAGCTTGGAGCAAGGTGCGAAATAACTCGAGCTCGCAGCGGCAGACATGACCGTACCTGCATGCAACTTTTGCAATCGGACAGTTTTTCTCTTCAAAGGAATAGGAGCCGTCTGCATTCGGGTGCATGTTTGCCATGTAACCTTGTTCATTTTGCACTCGGACGAGCGCCTCCAGCCGATCCTCCAGTGTTTCTCCTGCGACTTCTCCTTCATACCGCTGCTGCAGCATAGCGCCTCTCCGTTCGAAAAACAAGGCCACGCCCGCTTCCCCGAACAATGTCGCCAATTCATCAAATAGCTCTGTCGCTAGTTCATCATATTGACGCGGATACAGCTGGGCAGCCGAATCTGTAAGTTGATAATAATGCGTCGGTCTGCCGACCTGATGCCGGCGCACCTTTGTTTCAATATGTCCCTCTGCCTGCAGTTCCGTCAAGTATCGACGTATCGCAACACCAGTCACTTCCATGCGGTCAATAAGATCCTGAACCGTGACGGTACCCAGCTTTTTCAGCCAGAACAATACCTGTTCTCTGGATGTGCTGTCTTGGCCGGAAAGACTTGCTGCTCTCATGCCATGCTCCTTTCCATCGTTTCTACCGGATCGCTTATTATTCAGAGCTTCGTTTTCGTCATGCCCCGTGATGCAGCCCACACCTTGCAGAAGCAGCGTCCTGCTTCTGCAAAGTTTGCACACATCAATCTCAGCGAATGGCATCATTGTAGCGGCGGTTCACTTCTTCCCAATTCACGACATTCCACCAGGAGGATACGAAATCGGGTCTCCGGTTCTGATATTGCAGGTAATACGCATGCTCCCATACATCCACCACCAAAATCGGCGTTTTATTCTCCATTAACGGCGTATCTTGGTTCGGTGTACTCATGACCTCAAGCTTATCTTCGTTTACGACTAGCCAGCCCCAGCCTGAGCCGAAGCGGCTAATTGCCGCCTTCGTCAGCTCATCCTTCATTTGCTCAAAGCTGCCGAAGTGCTTTTCGATTCCCTTCGCAATGTCACCATATGGGCTGCCCCCGCCGGTTGGACTCATGATTGACCAATATAAGCTGTGGCCGTAATGTCCCCCGCCTTGATTGCGAACGGCAGTGCGGATATCTTCCGGGACGTCGTTCAAATTGCTGACCAATTCCTCGATCGAAGCATTTGCAAATTGCGTATGACCTTCCAATGCCTTATTTAAATTGGCCACATAAGTGGCGTGGTGCTTCCCATGGTGAATTTCCATCGTTCTCGCATCCAGATGAGGCTCCAGCTCATCGTATGCATACGGAAGTTCTGGCAATGTAAATACGCTCATGTAATCATCTCCTTCTTGGTTCATATCCGGATACATCTTTGATTATATATTTATCCAATTATTTTGTACATAGCTAAATATGTTTCCTGAAGGAAACTTTTGAAAAAACGAATCGATAAGGCTTGAATGGTATCGAAAATAAAAAAGGCGCACCATCCGAAAAAACTCGAAGGCGGCCTTTTAAGTGTACCTATTTAGGAAAAGACTTGTGTGCTTTCTTTCACCTCTGCAAATAAGCGGAGCACATGATTGTGATGGGCAATAAGCTGTTCAGCAGCTTGTGTGCTTCATTTCACAGGTAAAGCCGCTTGAGATGCCGCGGTTTCATACAAATACAGCTTTCCATTTTGCGGCTTCAAGAAAGCTTGGCCCTTGTACCCCCTTCGAATGAGCTCTTTATGCAAATACTTCATGAGTGCCCCATGGCATACGATCAGCACATTCGACTGACAATTTTCCTCGATCCAATCCGTTACTTCTCTGATTCTTCTCAAGGTATCTTGCTTCTTCTCCTCCTGCGACGGATGAGAGAACGACCAGGCTAATCGCGCCAAGATCATCCAAAAACTGTGCGGAAGCTTCATTTTCGTGTGAAATACAGCTTTCATTCCAATCTCACGGAGACGATTCGTTGCCATGATACCGCCTTGATGTATGTACTCTGCTGTTGTAACCGCTCTTGGTAAATCACTGGACACGCATATACTCCATGCGATATTGTCAGCAGGGGGATCCCCTAGAATAACCTCTGCTTGATCATACTGCTCAACCCAATGGTTGAACTCCGCTGAAGTCATCCACTTCGTTTCTGGTTCACACTGCACTTTAAAATGGCGAACTAAACCAATTTTCATTCCTGCTCCATCTCCTCATTCAACAGCACCATATGAATATGGTCTTCCCATATGAATCCGCGCTCTTATAATGAGTCTTTCGGAATGGATTAATTTATTCATAGATTCACCTCATGATTAATCAATCTCACAGCTCGAGCCTCATTAGAGCGACAACAGCCCCTTGACCGCGGAAACGCCGAACCACCCGAATTCCCGATTTGACCGCATAGGTTTTACCTTAAGTATAACAATGGCTTCTCTAACAGGAAATAAAATCTATCTAAAAAAGAAGATATCTCCTTTAACGGAAATGTCGCCGAACCCTATTCCCACCTCCTTATTGATCGTATATAATGAGAATCATTTTCAATGATGAGGAACTATCTGTACGACCACCATTCCTCGATTCTGGGATTTTAAATATGCTGCGGGCAGAAAAGGAGGTTGAACGCAAATGAATTCGAACACAGTATCCGTTCGGACTGAAATATTGAAGCTATCTAAACGAAGCGACTGCTCCCATTCGTATCGAAAATCACTGTTGGAGCAACTCCAGCAGGCCATTCCCTTCGATGCCGCTTGCTGCACCACTGTCGATCCCGACACCCTATTGTCCACAGGCTCTGTGACAGACGAGGAAATAGAACAAATCCATGACAGCTTATTTGCGTATGATTATTTGAGAGAGGACTATATTCCTTATCATCAGCTAGCTCAATCCGAGGACTCGACCGCTACATTAAGTCTAGCTTCGGCAGGAAAACTGGAGAGAAGCGCACGCTATCGGGACGTATTGTTACCTGCGGGCTTTCAAGATGAATTGCGGGCCGCACTTCTATACAAAGGGGCCTGTTGGGGATACTTGACCTTATTCAGACGATTTGAAAAGCCGACATTTACAGAGGAGGAGCGGCTCTTTATTGCTTCCCTAGTGCCGTCCATCGCTCAGCGGCTGCGCAAATCCAGCTTCGCTGTACCCGCTGCAGTTCAGGCAGAACCGGAAGTTGAGCCCGGGATACTCGTGTTAAACGATAAATTTGATACTTTATCCGCCAACGATACTGCATACCAATGGCTGCGCCGACTCCGCGAATGGGAAGGCATCTCCAGCTCAACGACGCTGCCTAGACCCGTCAGAACTGCTTGCTTCCGAGCACTGTCGATGACGAATGTCTCTTCTTCATGCAAGTCCTGCGTGCATATTCCCGGATATCCATACATAACGATTCGAGCAAGCAATCTGCACGGCGATATGGATAATGCTCCTCTGCTTGCGGTAACCTTCGAGCCGGCGGGTCCGTCCGATACGCTGCGGCGTATGGCGGAAGCCTTTGAATTGAGCGAACGGGAGAAGCAAATTCTCGATGCACTCATTAGAGGGCTGTCAACCAAGGAGATTGCACTCTTGCTGCATATATCCGCCTATACGGTACAGGATCACCTTAAATCCATTTTCACCAAAACTGGAGTTACGAGCCGTCGGGAGCTCGTATGGAGCTTCTTTTCACGATTTGGAGTTGTATAAACGTTCATAACTACTCGGCTAGAACAAATCCATTGGAATAATACTTACGAAAAAAAGCAGTTGTCACAGGCTCCCTGTACAACTGCTTGTCTTCTTTTTTTCGAGTATGTAGATATGATCCAGCAGACCAGAATCAGACAGCCTTTCTTATTTGTTCAGAATACCGTACATGAGCATATCAACGGTTCTGCGCAATGCTTCCTCGATTGACATACGGCTTCCTTCCCTCGTTCTGCGCTCCATCAATTGATACAGAGCCCCTATATAAATATCAATAAACAGCTCCCGATCAAATGGGCGGATCACTTGCTCTTGAATGCCCTTATCCATCAGCAGTCGGATATTATCCCATCCTTCCTGTACATATGAATCTACGAGCTTCCATTGTCCCGGGTACAATTTCTTCAACTCGTCCAAAGTACGGATATCAATAAAGGCAATCGCACTTGGAAGCATCATTAACGCCTGCTCTATCTTTTGTATCAGTGATAAGGAATCGTCACCTATCAACCGCGACTCGGCATCCTTCATTTCATGGATGGACTGTTCAATCAAAAACGAAATGATCTGTTCCTTCGATTCAAAATACTGATACAGCGTCTTCGTGCTGATTCCGAGGAGGCCTGCAACATCGCGGATTGTAAATTTTAATCCCCGAATTTTGATCTCTTCTATGGCAGCCTTTGCAATTCTATCCTGCATAAGAATAACGTTCTCCTTTCATGACTTTTGATATAAAAAAAAGCGGATATAGGAGAAGGAACAAGTTCGGTGTCCACCACATCATATCGAAGTCAAGCCGAACTGACCAAAAAGCGATAGCCTGCAAGCCTGAACAAAAGGTAAGCAGCAAGGAGGTGAAGCATAACGCTGACCACACTGGCTTCTTCTTATGATAATAATAAATGCTTAACAGACCCGTTATGGATATGAACAAATCCAAAGGAATAAAGGACATATTCCATGCAACTAACAGTTCGTTGCTGTAATCCTGATACAAGTACTCTTTCGGAATCCAGCCCATGAACGTAATTGTCCAATACACGAGAAATCCAATATCCGTGAACAACATAAAAGCCTTCAATGTTCTTCCCATTCTACTCTCTCCCTATGAGAAATGATGCAAGGAAAACAAATATAATATTTTGTTTTCCTCAGTTTCCATCCATCATACTTTTTTCTGTTATAAGAATCAAGAAAAAAAAATACAAAAGATTCCCAATAAAGTGAATGAAACTCCCGCAATGTTCATACTCATAAATCGGAAAATGCTGCAAGCTGAGAGGTGATCACATGTCTCTTTTCCATGGATTCCGTGAAGTAACAATTGCGACATCTGGGGCTAACATTTATTTGCTTATTGGGGGATGCGGCTATCCGTTGCTACTGCTGCATGGCTTTCCTCAGACCCATGTGACATGGCACAAGGTTGCTGCGGAATTAATGAAAAAGTACACCCTTATTATTCCTGATCTGCGCGGCTATGGCCGCAGCGAAGGCCCGCTCCCTGATCCTGAGCATATTCATTATTCCAAAAAGGCGATGGCTCTAGATATGTACGAAGTAATGGAGCAGCTCGGCTACCGCCACTATTATGTAGCTGGTCATGACAAAGGCGGGCGCGTCGCTTATTCCTTAGCGCTATACTACCCAGAACAGGTTACCCGGCTATCCGTACTGGAGGTCGTGCCTGAACTGGATACGATGAACCTAATCAATTTCCAATCCGCCTATTCACACTACCATTATTTCTTTTTGTCACAGCCGCAGCCCTTTCCGGAGACGTTGATCTCACAAGCGCCGCAATATTTTGTACGCCACACTCTTTTTAGTTGGGCAGCTAATTCGCATGCCTTTACCCCGTATGTGATGCAAATCTATGAACATGCGTATACGAAATACTCCGTAATACAAGCAGGCTGTGAGGATTACCGTGCCGGCATTACCGTCGACCTTAAAAACGAGTACACAGCGCGGCAAAATCAGCTGCAAATTCGATGTCCTATGTTGTTTCTATGGGGAAGCAAGGGATTATTGAACTTAAAAAACCCCCTCTCCATCTGGAAAACATGGGCTCCATTAGCTGTCGGAGCGGAAGTACAATCCGGCCACTTTATCATGGAAGAGAATCCTGCGGAAGTGATTAGCCACTTTACTGCCTTTTTCCCTTAACTGCTGCGGTTGATTCACCTGATACGCACACAAAAAACATGCCCTCATCTATCCAAGGGCATGTTTCTCTATTTTCAAGACAAGCGACGAGCGTAATCAAACCGCCTGATTCGCCTTGATCGCATAGTTCTCTGTTATACATGCTGCGGAAGTCTTTTCTTTATAAATCTCATTTGCCCTCGATGATTGATCTCATCTTCGAATACATGGAACCATTTGAAATAATTATTCGCAGGCTTGTCATGCCAAAAAGACGTTTCCTCATAAAGCCACGCATCATTTCTGCTACTAAACCCAGTTAAGGTATGTTGTCTAACCTCGTCTAATGTTGATAAGTAAAAGTCCAAATCATTCCCTCTAATCGCTTGCTTTCCTTTTTCGCCCAACTCTAATGCCGCGCCCCACTTTTCCCATTCTTGCTCATTTAATTCCCGATTTTCAAAAGTTTCTGCCTGATAAGCATATTCAACTGCTGCCATATGATACAGTAATGCTCCAATAGTATTGCTGTTCTGATCAAACCTATAATCTAATTGCTCCCGACTCAACCCCTCAACCGTCTTCAATGTAGTAAATCGTGCATAATTCATCATCGAAATAAGCCTGCTTAATTCCGGAGTAAATCCATCCACATCCGTTATCAGAAACAGCTTATCCATGTCCATCCTTTTTTCCTCCTTACATACATTAGTCTAACTATCGTATGAATCAAGGGCTCTAGTTGACCTGTTGCTTAAGATATAAAAACCAACTCTTAATAGAATGCAATCGTATCTTCCGCAGAGCCCGCGCAAATATATATTTTTTCGGCTCCCCACTCACGCGCTTTTTCTGCGCATGCGAGAAATAATCTTTTGCCTATCCCCTTGTTGCGATGTTCTAACGAAATAAACAAAGAATCAAGCAGTACATATTTGTATGCGCTCCCAAAAATCTCTCGGTCAATCGTGCCAAATCCAACGAGGCTGCCTGTATCCTCAAATACACCTAACAGCATAGCCATCTTCCATTAGCGTATTGCGCAACTTCGATAATAAAGCTCATAACCGTCTGGCAAGTCGTTCTCTTGGTAGTTAATTTCCACTAATTGTCGTGTACCGTCTATTTTCCGCCATGCCCTTTTAATATACTGCGAGGGATTAATTTCATTAATTCAATCACATTCTTCTATCGTTAAACTTCGATATATATATGTCATGTTTCTCTCCTAAAATAATTCAAAAGATTCAGTGGTGTCGTTAACACCTAATCATTTGCTACCAAATCCTTCTTATAGAAGTAATGCCGATAACCTATCGGTGCGTCCTCAATCATCGCAATTGCTTCATAGCCATACTTTTTGTAAAAATCCGGCGCCTGAAAGCTGAATGTATTCAAGGTTATGAAGGTGCAGTTCTTTTCTCTGGCGATGCGGTCCGCTTCCTGCAGCAATTGCGCACCATGGCCTTCTCCGCGATGACCCTCATCCACCCATAAAATATCGATCTCCATCCAATTCCAGCATACGACACCGTTAAGTCCGGCGATAATTTCGCCTGTTTCATTTTTGACACAAAGATGAACCTCTTCAAATTTTACATTTGGGACATGTTTTTTATTGAATTCGATTAGTTTATTGCGTACATATTCAGCTTCCTCGTTTGTACCGCTCGTTACACTATACTTGTCCGACATATCTCAGTGCCCCCATTTTCATAGATTGGCGCTCGCAATTCTGCACGAGCTTCATTAGTCATCTACCTTGAGTATACACGAGTCATATCATCCAAAACAAAGTACATACTCCTAGTTCTAAAATGACACCGACCTTTAAATTGGAATAGAATATTCCTTATAGTTATCACGCAATGAGCAATATTGTAAAAAGTCCCTACGCACATCAGGACGCTTGATGCATGTAGGGACTTTTGGGTATGCGTTTATTGCTTACGACTTGCTCTATTGAATCTTGCGGTTGCCGTGCCGAACCGATGCTCTACTTCATAAAACGAACAGTATGTGTACGCCCCTTGGCTCCCGCAGTATTTACTGTCAGTTTAATCGAAGGCTCTGTCTGCTGCACCGTAATCGTCGAATCTGCCGATGCCAGCCTCCATCCCTTGCGCTTCAATTCCATCACAACTTGCGATTGGTTCTGGGTTGGGTCGGATACGGCAATAACCAGTTCCGAATCTGTCTCCTTGACAAGTGCGGAGGCCGGTTGCCTGGAAGCGATTCCGTCCACGACCGCGGGCGTCCAAAAATTGATCGCGGTTATACCCAGCTTATGTTCCCGGACAGACTGCACGCTAGTGCCATTGCTCAGCACAGTAATGTCCGGTGCTTGGCTATAACGAAGAGTCGCTTGCGCATCATAATTCGGCAGCAATACATACGAATAGGAGCCTTTATCCGGGTTCACGCCATGATCGAAGGCAAGACTGACGTACTCTCTCGTAATCGGTGATGCGGAACCGCCGTTATTGACGTCCTTCCATGATCCCGTACGAGCCTCGCGCTTGCCCTGAAGCATAGCTGCTTTCGGGAAATAATATCCGATATCCCCCTTGCCGTTCCCGTCGAGATGCGCCCATGACACATCTGAAAACTTCTCCGACCATCCCGGTTGCACAGGTGGAATGTTGCCATTTACAGTTAGCGACCCACTGCCTTCGCTTACTTTGCGGTTATCGACAATCGTTTCGACTTGACGCCCATCCCCGCCCGCAATGCCTGTGCCGAGCGCCACGATTTCATTGTCGAAGGAGAACCATGACTTTTTCCCCGTTAAAGAGCTGTTCTCCACAGCAAACTCCATGCCGGCTGCCCCATACTGATCGTCGAGGGAGGCTCCGCCTACCCATGATTTCGGACTAAGGTAATATTTCCAGTCGCGCAAGGAACTGTACGAGCCGTCCGTGGTCGTGCCCGGCAATCGCAGCATGTCCGCAGTTGCCCAGTAACCGTCGCTGTATTGGGTAAGGTCGTCATTATATAAGTAGGTCATGCCGTTTCCTGTATGCCATGGTTTCTTGTTCTCTCCATTGCCATACTCATAGCTCGCTATTCGCTTGGAGGACATACTGATGCCGAATCCAAAGCCTGGCCGCAAATGAATGACCCTGTCCATGCTGGCAAAAACCTTATGCTTGACCAAATCTTCTTGCGGTAAGATGGAAGAGTCTTGCAGCAGGTTTTTCATTAAGGCGATATCGTATGTGCCAAGGCCGATATAGTAATTGTCGAAGGAGACATCCTGCTGAAGCCATGCCTTGACGGCAGACTTTATGCGAGCAGACTCGGCAGCAGGAGCAGATTCGGATAGCCGCAGGATGCTCTTGATCGTGCCGCGGCCGGCAGTGTGATCGGTCGATTGTTCGCGGGATATTGCGCGACCGCGCACCATATCCATCATGGCGCCCTTGTATATTAGGGGCTCGAAGGAATCCTCAATCCAGCGGTATATGTTTCCAGCCTGCGGATCGATAACCTTCCACGGCGAACCATTCAACAAATAGAGCATCTCGGACAGTCGATCCAGCAATACCGTTCCGTAGCTGCCCGTATATGCAATGACATCATGCTGCACGAATGAGCCGTCCGCATAGAAGCCATCCCTCCGAGTTACATATGGGAATACCGGACTAATCGCGTCTCGCCCTTGCATCAGCTTTGCGTCCGAAGTACCTGTTGCTCCTCTCAGGGTCACAACGAAGGCCTTGTCTACTAAGTTAGCGCCCGTTTCGAGCAAGCTGGGCTGCATCGTTCTTCTCGTCGGATCAGGGACGAATGCATCAATCGCGCGATTGTAGCTATTGATTTGAGCGGCAGACAGATCCTCGAACAGTAACACCGTGATATCGTTCAAATATTGCGGAGAGCCGATCTCCCAATCCCACCAGTTTTTATAAGGAGCAACACGCTCATTGTAGCGATTGGCATACATCCAATCGAGTCCGCTTATAAGATCGGCGCGCAGTTGCGGATCGTGATACAGCAATGAGCCTTGCGTCGCGTATGCCAGCGCCATTTGCCGCAAACGTTGAAATGCGCCCGTTACATGCGACGATTCGGCGCCGCTGGACAGATCGCTCCATAGCGAGCTGCGATCTGCCTGCTTGTTCATCGTATTCCAGTACCCAGTGCCGTTACTATTGCTTACACTCTCCACTAACGAAGCAATCGCCGCGTTCATATCAGAATCCGCCGAATGATAGCTGGCATTGCCGGTCAATTGCTGAATGCGCTTGTCGCGAACCGCTTTGAATTGTGCTGCATCTGCTGGAGGATCGGTTGGCTCGCTGCCGCTATTGCTTAGACGAATCGAATCGTACCATGCCTCACCGACTGCACTCTCATAGAACAGCTCTACCTTTAATCGAGTTGCCTGCTGCGGAACGGACAGCTCCAAACGATGCTCCGTCCAATCATGCGTTCCGAGCAGCGGCGATGAGGATGGACCAGAACTGATGGTAGCATTCGAGCTGTTCAAATATTGCGTGCGAATAAAGGCCCCACCGTAAGAAGCACTCGACTGTAAGTCCTTGGTGCGCAGCCAGCCCGAAAGGGTGTACGTATCGCCTGGCGTTACGTCAACGATCTGCAGAACGTCTGCCCGCGCATATTCAGCGCTGCTGATTGTAAGCGACCGCCCCCCTTCATAATAGATGTTTGGATCTAAGGAAAGGATCGGCTTGCCGGATGGAACCCACTCACTCCAGTAGCTGGGCTGTAATGCGCTCCAATATCCGCCTGCGGGCTGTCCCGCTTCAAAGCTGCCGTTAAGCAGAGTACCTGCTTCTGCTCTGGCATGAGGCTGTCCCATGACAGGAATTAGAGAGCCAAGCAAGAACACCGCTAACGTGACACGAATAACGCGACGTGACCATTGTCTCATTATGTATATCCTCCTAGATGAATTGTCGACTCGATTGTAAGCGTTATCACAAATCGATAGCTCAACTATAAGCGATCCGCCCAAAAGGAGTGTGTGTCTTTTTTTGACTTCATTGTGCATTATTTTGCTCCATGAGAAATAGGCCAGCACACATGAAACCATTTCTGTTTCATGCACGCTAACCTCCATCCCTGATTCGTAGGCATGACTCTCAATGGCTGTTCATTTCAAGACTACCTTCTAACTCGTAGGAAATAGTGATACTTCACTTCATCCTTCTCATATCCGTTGCCTTCATACAGCCGCTGCGCCTGAAAATTATCGATTTCTGTCGACAGCTCAAGTCCTTTAGCATTCATTTGCTGTGCATACGTCTTCGCAGCATCCAGCAGCAGCTGTCCGAATCCCTGCTTGCGGTATTCTTCTCGAACGAATAAGTCATTTAGTATGAACAATCTCTCCAGCGAAATGGATGAGAAGCTCGGATACAACTGCGTAAATCCGCCGATGACATTCGAACTGCTCTCTTTTACAATAAAAATAATGGATTCCCGATGTTCAAAACGTTCAAACAAAAAGCGCTGGGCTTGATCTACATTCGATTCCTGTCTATAAAATACGCGATACTGATTAAAAATGTCTACGAGTTCAGGCAAATCCTCTATCGTAGCTTGTTTTACTTCATATGTTGCCATCTTTGTTCTCATCCTTTCTTTGTTTCAAGCTCAATTTTCTCGTAGTGCTCCACTGACGAAGAAGATTCATACTCTTTCACTAACTATGCTCATTTTTGTTGTACGATGGACAGCCTTTGTAATAGAGTGTGAGGTGTACACCAGCCCCTTTTAGCTGTTCCAACAATCCATTCATTTTTCGCCCTTTCTTTCCTATGTTTAAAGCATTGCGAGCCATTCCAATCCTCTTTCATTCGATCATCGTTCCAAAAAATCCTTCTGCGCACATTTGCTGACAGACTTGAAATATCGAAACTTATACTTGCTTAGGTGTGCAATTTCCACCTGTTCCAACAAATACAATTGATCGGACAAGTCGTTTCCTTTAGGGAATGGTCGCGTGCATTCGAAAAATTAAATGCATATTTACCGTATACGTCGCCCCAATGCTTAAAGTTGGAATCAGGAAGGCAATTTCATGTTGCTTGCACGACAAAACCCAAGCATTTGCAATCTTGCAGACTGCGCAGCGCTTGGGTTTCGATTACGTTCGTATGATGTTGTTCATCTTAGTGGTGCATTGCTTGGCCCAAGATTATATATGTACCTTCTTATTTGGCAGGAACGGATAAACCTTGTATTCCCCATTTCCGGAGGAAAACCTTAATATGTTCCAGTCATCAGGCAGTCCATTGTAATACGCGCCAATACATCCGGTCGTGCAGCGGTGACCCGCAATTAATATATTTTTTTCCTGCAGACTCTCGTCTTCCAGCAGCTCATTCATGAATTCAAATACTCTTGCAGCATACCTGCGGGGATTTTCGACTCCTTTATATACATGGGGATCAGGGATTCCCCCTTGCAGTTTGACTTCACTTTTGAGCATCCCATCTGCTTCGCCCAGGTCATATACATCCAGTCTGGAATCGATTGTAGCTCGCATCCCTGTTGCAATTTCAGCGGTCTGCACAGCTCGCTCCTGTGGTGAAGAAAAAACAAAATCAAACGTTATTGATGAAAGTGATGCTCGAAGTTCTTCCGCTTGCCTAAAACCATTCTCATTTAAAGGCAGTCCGCCATTTCTCCCTTGAATCCTGCCATCACGATTTACATTTGTTTGACCGTGTCTCACCACATAAATCATCATCCAGCCCCCTTTTTGCATACATCATTCCACTTGAGCTCCAATTCCTTCTAAATAACTAACAAGAAACCGAAATTGGTTGCCTTAGCTTCCATGGCCGCATACCCTACCATCATCACTCGAAACAGTTCAGCAGCTCCAGTGCCTCCTCATGATCTGGTTCCAACACCAATGCCTCGCGCGTATACGTCAGCGCTTGCGCCTCCTGACCGAGTTCATAACAGCAAATTGCTAGACAGAACAATACCGTTGCCACAGGCTCCTCTTCATCATTTTGCACTGACGTTTCCAGAAATAGCTTCGCATCTTCGTACATGCCCATTTCAAAGAGTACGATCCCGGCATCCAAGGCCAAATCATAACGCTGCTCCATCACATAAAAAGCGGACCACATGGCATGGATACCCTGCTGAATATCCAGCTTCTCTTCGTCGCTCGCTTCTGGCAGCAGATTGGAAATTTGCTTCGCGCTCTGTATGAAAAATTCCGCGTCATACCCGCCTAGTCTCCAGAAGGCTAAAATATGCTGCAAGTCCATCGTATCCAGATGCCGATCCACCCACACCTTCAGACTGAAGAAATCATCCGGCCCAAAGCGTTCAATTCCTTGACGATACGCTAATCGGGTATTCACATATTTCATTGGGTTCTCCAGCATGAAGAAGCAGCCCACATTGATATCTTTATAATGATGCGATGGGAACAACGACAGGGCACCACGCTGTTCTAATACATACTGGATCGCATGGTAATTGGCTGTCAGCGAGAAGCTGCCATGATGAATAATTTCTGGCGGTTCTGCAAACTTCCAGTTTTCTATTCTGTGATCACCCTTATCCGCAGTGAGCAGCAGATATCCTTTCTGAGAAAGTGCATTCAATCGCTCTAGACATGTTAAGCCTACTTCTGGGAAAAGAATATGAGAGTCCTCAAGCTCCTGCTGATACAATGCAATTACGTCACGATATGGATAGGCTTCTTCTTCATATTCGGAAGCACGGCGATGCTCATACGTCAGCGTCATGTTTTCAAGCGCCTCGGATGGGGTCAGGCTGTTATCATCCAGCGTTGACTCGACCAGAACATCACACTCATAAATGCTGCCTTCCCCTACATAAAGTAGCTCTTGCGGAATACCGTCAAAGAAATAATTTGCGACAATGAGAAGCGGCTGCTTCATCTCACCTGCTCGAATATACTCGCCAGATATGGCAAGATTCAGTTCTGAATCATGGACAGCATCAAATGTTGCAAAGTCAAGAACTCCTTGCGCGACATAAGGCTGCAGCGCGGGATGCTTCATCCAGCCTTCCACATTTTTCGCAGCCAGATCAGTCATGATATAGCGGAAAGGGGGCAGCGATATGCCTGCATAATCTCGCAGCTCACACAGCTTATGTAGAATGTGGAATGCCAGCCTCCCTGCTCCCGCTCCCAACTCCAGAATCATAACAGGCTCCGAACTGTCCTCTTGCCCTGCTCGATCCTGAAGAAATCCGAAAATAATGTCCGCATATGCAGCAGCAATCATCGGATTGCTAGTAATATATTGCGGTACCTGATCATTATTCCATGCCTTCAGGCCTAGCTGTTCATAATAGGCCCGCTGTAAATCCCATATCGGTGCTTCGCTAAAGCGGTATCGTAGTTGTCTCTCTTTCATTCCTGCCAACCCTGCTCTCTCTATGTGATAACGTGCCATCCAGCTTAGACTCATTTCCTGTGAGGCACTGGATAATCATCTTCATTTAATTCTATCTTCTGAATCGTAACATAATTGCGGCCAGAACCAAAATCTGTTCTCATTGCTCGCACACGTAACAAGAAAAAAGAGAACCTCAGCAGGTTCTCCTTTAATGATCATATTCTTACCTTGCAACAAGCTCGCCAAGCACATATTTCTCAACCACTTTGGCAACGCCATCGTTCATATTGGTATCCGTTACATAGTCAGCCAGCGCTTGAATGTCTGCAGGGGCATTTCCCATGGCAACGCCGAGACCAGCGAACTTAATCATCGCCACATCGTTATAGCTGTCGCCGATCGCAATGACTTCCTCCTGCCGTATGCCTAATTTCTGAATAAGCTCATGCAGGCTCGTTCCTTTGTCCACTCCATGCTCAGTAAACTCTAGGAAGAATGGCTTGGAACGCATTACACTTAATTGGCCCTCCAACTGCTTCTGCAGCTTCTTTTCGATAACGGCCAGCTTATCCGCATTACCAACCATCAATACCTTTACAACAGGCTGCTGCACCGCATCAGTGAAGCTGTCCACCTCCACGACTGGCATGCCGGTAATCTCCGCTTCCTTCTCCACATATTCATTGCGGGCTTCTGTCACGATATCATCGCCTACATAGGTTAAGACAGACATTCCCTCCTGCTGACTAAGCGCATAGATATCACGAACAGTCTCAACGGGCAGTGTGCTGCTGAACAGCTCTTCTTTCGTCGTAAAATTCGTAATCTTGGCGCCATTAAATGATAAAATAAAGCTTCCGAATCGAGCCAGCTCTAATTCCTCTGCTATTGCAATCATTGCATAGGTTGGTCGTCCTGATGCCAGCACTACCTTCACTCCAGCCGCCTGTGCATCGAGCAGCGCTTGCTTCGTGCGAGGAGAAATTGTACGATCATCGCGCAGCAATGTATCATCCAAATCTAGTACGATCATTTTATAGTTCATCTGGCAGCATTCCTTTTCGTCGAATAGATTAGCCCCTCTACTATACCATTTTCGCAGAGGATATGGCTATTAAACGAAGGAATAAGAGACATACCAACAGATCATACCAAGTGAATCAACAGAATCTTGTACGTAAGCATCTTTTCAAATCCTGTTTTTTCTGCAACCTTCTTCGAAGCAATATTGGAGCTCCAACAATCCCAATGCGGAATGATTCGAGCTGATGCACAGTGCTCTACGATTTGAGCTGTCGTAGCTGCTGCGATTCCCCTTGGTCTAGCAATCCTAAATCAGGATCCGTATTTGATTCTTTTGTATTCACATACAGACAATGTCCTCTATCCCATATCACAATGAGAGTATCATCTTCCTTTCCACATACATCTGCCTGCTTCTTGCCTTCTACAATCGAATCCATTACATAACTAGCTTCTTTATTCCACGAAAATTGTGAAATGAGACCTATCCGATCACTCTGCATGTATGGTTTCAATGATGAACCTTCCTTTCGAAAAATAGCCGGTATTGCCTAAATCGATTTCCTATTTGGCTTGAGGACAATTCCGCATCGCTAGAAACTCATAGTCCTGCTCTCCAATCTTGCTGGTGAACGAAATGCCTCTGACAAATCCTGCACGCTCATACACCTTCATAGCTCGTTCGTTGAAGGCTGCTACAACCAGTTGAACACACTCTCCCCGCCCCTGCTTACGAAGGAAATTCACAGCATCGGTTACAAACTCCCTTCCTTTGCCCTTCCCTGTATAGTCAGGCCTCAGACCAAGGCCAATGTCAATGACCTGCTCGTCTTCATAGATGCCAACCGCATAGCCTCCAGGCACGCGGGCAGAGTCGCCAAAAGAGATGTATCCGACAAGTTCATTCTCGTTATCGATTGCATAATAATATTCCTCTTCCAGCATTTCTTTGATGCTGCTGTCACCCCCCTCCATACTGTACAGAGAATAGGGTTCTTCATACTGCCATGAACCAATGATAGAAGCCTGCTCCTCCGTCATCGGGTGAAAATGGTATGCTACTGTCATGACGATCCATCCTCTCATTCGTTGAGATTGTAGTTGCCTTTTCATTTCTCACTATCCTGCATGGATTCAACGATAAATGCTTCCTGTTGATTGATGCAGTAATCAAGCTGTTCTCTAAATCCTGGCCAAGTGATTTTATTTCGGGCTTCTACTAAGGAATAAAATCCAACTTCGTCACTTTCATCAGACGTCTGACACATTCCACCAATGGGTTTTGCGATAAACAATACCGTGCAAACCGCATCCCTCACGTTTTGAAATAGTCCACAGTATTTCAAAATTTCTATATCTATGCCCGATTCCTCTTTGACTTCGCGAACGGCAGCGGCGCTAATAGCTTCTCCTTCCTCTACTCGACCAGAGGGAATTTCCCATCCCCGTTTAGAGCCATGTATGAGCAAGATTTCTTCTCTGTTGTTCCTGACCACTGCTGCTGCAACAAGTGTATGTTTGGGTGATATGTGCAATTCAAATTCTTCCTTTCTTCCAAAGAAAAGACCCAACCTGTGATCGAGCTCATCTTAGATTGGGTCACCTTCGATCTATTCCATTCTTAATACATACATAATAGTAAGAGAACAAGACGGGGCTCTCTTTTAAGCTAAATACTTTCGATATCCTTCTACCTTCTCCTCCTTGAAGCCCAGCTTTTCATAAAACACATGCGCTTCTTTCCGCTGCTCGCCAGATACAAAGATAATGTAAGCACAGTCTCGCTGTCTGGCGATATTTTCAATATCCTGCATCAGCTTCTTGCCGACCCCTTGTCTGCGAACCGTTGGGGAGACAATGACATTCTCAATTACCATGAATGGCTTGCATTCTCCTACAAGATCGTGACAAATAATCCCCATAAGCGTGCCTGCTAATTGCCCTTCATGGAATGCACCAAGTATGATGTATTGATCATCATGCTGAATCTTCCGGTACACTTGCTCCAGCTTCGCCATGTTCGTCTGGCTTCCCATTAACTCGGTATAAAGCTGGCTTAATGCAGGAAGCTCATCCTGTGTAATTGGCCTGATTACTAGCATCGTTATCCTTCTTTCTTGTCCAAGTTTTCACTCCATACTTTATAATCCACTAAATCCGATGATGAGTGTCAAGTTGCTTCTCTACTTCACTATTCGTTTGATTTCAATGATGACGCCAATAGAAAGAATAATTGGAGTGCTGCTCAAAGCCGATGGTTTTGTAAATCGGAAGATCCGAGATGACATACGCTTTTGCTCCAAGTGCATGGCTGCGCTTTAACGCTTCCACCAAAACTGCTCTGCCAAGTCCCCTGCCCCAGTATGCTGGAATTACACATAAAGGCTCGACATACGCGTAATCAGTGACTGGACAATACCATAGCCCACAATAAGCAGCATATCCCCCCTCCTCATTTTTAGCAACGATATTCTACTTGTCAGCCCTCCTGCATTCACTTCTGATATACGATAAAGTTTGCAGTGAATCTGAGATAAGATACTGCCAAGGTCTGTACAGACAAGTAGAGCTGACAATTTGCTTGGTCAGTTTTTAGGTAAAACCCAGTACGAATTACATGTATGGCTTGAGTTACGAGGTGCTATCTTAGACATTGCAATTAAGCAAGAAGAACAGTTCTTCGAGTTTAAGGAAAAGCCATTTATCACTGGCAAGGTTCCAGAAGGATTAGAGCTAATTGGTTACCGTGAAGTCACGAAAACAGCTAAGGATTATGCTAGGATGGCTGCTAAATCAAATGGCATGAAGTACAATGACTGGATAGCTATGCATTCCCGTGCAGCGACAAAAGCATATTTGCTGTTATAAAAAAATTAGGATGACCCAAATAGGGCATCCTTTTATTATTCTGTATCAGGCTTGAAAATCAAATACAGCACATAAATAATAAGTGTAGCGATACCCAATTCAAACAGCAACCTCAAATAGTTCAACTGATAAAATACAAAGAAACCATCGACTTTATGCTCACTTTGTATTTCCCACAAAGGAGCGTATCCCTCTGAATGAAACTTCTTTTCTAATCCATAAAACGCAACAACTGGAACTTTGAACACTCCTAAAATTGTAATCGTAATCAAATAAATGCTCAGAAAAATTCTCTTGATAAGCATACAGAACCTCCTAAAATATTTTTTATAGCATCAATTTTCGACAGACAGGCATTTGGGCATATGGCAAAATTAGAAATGTACTCCAAAGGCATAATGGCTAAAGAGTACATTTTATGAAGGAGGGGTATGTAGTGTTTATTAATCCATATAAGAACCGAAACAAACTTTATCTTTCATTGGAATTAATCGTCACTCTAGGTGCAATTGTATTTGCAGTCGTCTCTGTTACTGGAAGTAATAGTATACAATTTTCTTGGTTTTTCCTTTTAATCACACTCATATTCTTTTTTAGATTGCTTGATCTTAAAAACAGAAATAATGCCATCAACTTCGCTACATTCTTAATTTTGTCTATTATCTTTTCCTTATAACCCATATTACCCCAGTATGTCATATAAGTCACAAAAGAAGCGGAATATCGTCGACCAGACGGATGTTCCGCTTCTTTTCTCTATGCAATTAAATTACAAATCTGTCCGTAATCAAATAGATGCTCAGAAAAATTCTCTTGATAAGCATACAGAACCTCCTAAAGTATATTTCCAACATTCGACATCTTGATTACAAGATTCCCAAAAAAATTTTTTATAGCATCATTTTTCGACAGACAGGTGCTTGACTGAATGTTAAATTAAGATCAACATTTAGATAACTTCTAAATGTATCAAATTATAGGAGGAATTAGAAGATGAAAAAAGTATCTATCGCATCTTTGACTTTACTTCTGAGTTGCAGTCTGTTCATGTCGGCTGTATCCGCAAGCCCAAAGCCAGTTGAATCACCAGATCAACGAGTCGTAACACAGTCACCAGTCTCGGTACGTGATCTTGTCCCGACAGAGTATTTTGCGAAATATGCAGGAAAGTTTAGCACGTATTCAGAAGTAGAGCGAGCAACAGGATTTTCAAAATGTGGGGAACCGCAATTGCTTTCGGACGTAGGCACAAAATCTATTAAAATCAATTCGGTTGATGAATATGCCGCCTTGCTGAATTATTTTAGCGAGTTTTCCACACATAACACTTCCATGCAAGTACAAAATACTACAACAATCGAGACTCTAGACAATGGGGAATATACAAAGACACATGAGTCGAAATTCTACGACTACGGGGTTTGGTGGATGAAAGCGTTTGTCATTGCTAAGTACAATAAAGATGATAAAGTCATCGGCACTCCAACCACGGACAGTGGATTGTATGGATTTCATCCAATGAACACATACAAACATAGCAGTAGCAAATCAACAGTTCAAATCAACAGCAAGAAAACTGGTGGAAGTGCTCAAATCAAAGGTGACCTGACCTTGAGAATTGAAGTTGGAGGAGTTGGCGATATAATAACAAAAGAAATCGAACACGACATGTTTTGGGGTAACAATTAGCTAGTTGTTGTTAATTACTGGTCATTATTGTAAAATAAATAACGGACAACTCATAATGTTGTCCGTTATTTAATATCTTAAATGTAGGAGGTGGTATTCGTGGACGAACAGGAAAATAAAAAAGTTTTGAAATTTATTCTTAGAACTATTGCAGTTATTTTAATTCTTGTCATCATCTTAGTTGTTTTTGGCGTAGTTCAATTCATCATCTTGACAAATAGTTGACGGGCATAAAGATGGAAAATCCAAATTTATTTCCCTTATTCAGAATAAGGGTTTTTTTATTAAAAGGGACTTTATGTCGATTAACACCATGGTGAGAGGCATTAAATCAAAGATAGTTAAAGTCAAAGACATTAGTGCAAAACACAGCTTTGGTGAAAAGTCTATATGTAATTATGTACATATATTGTCGATTGAACTTAAAGTTGTTGCATAATAAAAAAGCCTTAATATATAAGGCTTTTAATACAACTTAAACTTATGTAGTTCACCGTACATTACACAAAAATACTAGATAATGGACGATTCATAGCTTATAGAAGCTTCAAAACCTCTCAGAAGATTTAGCCGATGTTTTATCTTAATCCTTTTATGTAGAACATTTCTACTTCACTTTTGAAAAAGTTATCGAACGTACTTTTTAATTTTTTTATATCTTTGTTCTCATATCGCTGAGGAGTTTTTTCTTCAAATCTTAGCATATAAACCTGACCCTTTGGCTTGCTGAACCCAAAACCTTTTTTAATTCAAAAAAATCCATAACCATCTGACATTTCAAAGAAGATTAATTCACCTTCACTTATCAACGTATCAAACTGTGCTCCATATTCTACTTTTTTGACATCTGGCTTCGTTCGGATATTGCTAGTTACAAGCGCTTAATTTCTTTATCGTTTCTTCTTTTTTTGCATTTCTAGTATTAATCTATCTAGTTCTTGACTAATTTGAACCACATCTTCATCTGCAAAGCCGCCTTTAATCTGAACAATCTCCGTAAGCTTCTTCCTAAGATCGTTAATTTTATTCTCTAAAGAGTCTATTATCACTCACCTCACGTACACTATCTCTTCTTTCTGAGTATAATGCACGTTCTAGTAAGATATGTGAAAATATTACACTTCATCACTTTGTCGAAAAATGAAAAGGAGCATCAAAGGATGCTCCTAACACCATTTACCACGGATAGATGCTTTTGAGGGTCTATTCTATCAATAAGGAATAATAGACCCAGTGTCACCAGACAGTGCGACCACTGTTACTATAAGGGCAGTGTAGAGAAAAGATTGAAAACTTTTTTTTCGAACTAAATTTTTCATACTCAATCCTCCTTCATCAAGTAATTACCGAGATCCTCAAGTATTTGCCCCGTCATAGGAATGTTATTTTTTATATGTATATGTATAATTGTGTTCAAACATTCCTTCTCTTTAATTATATCTTTAATCTTCGAAAAGCACATTAAACCTTTTACCAAATGGTTAATACTGTTGTCGATTTCGCCTATTGATGAAAAATACTCCCCAAGAATCCGTTGATATTCCCCATACCCATAATAAGTTAATGGGTTCCCTTCATCTAAGATAGATGAATTTACTCTGCTGTTTTCTATTAATGCTCTCGCTTCTGCAAAATTCTTTTCTTTTAAGTATAATTGTAAAAGATGTCTTGTTGCACCAAGGATAAAAGTGTCGCTACATGTCTCAAGGAATGCTCGAAGCTCATTAATAGCTTTATCAGTGTTCCCTTTTACAGAATTGTACAGAGCTTCCATAAACACAGTATGCTCTTGTGAGTTTGGATAATTAAATTGCTTATACTGTAACGAGTAAAGTTCTGATTCTTCATATTTGCCAAGAGCAAAATTTGCATCTCTAAGAATCCAAAGTGCGTTTACTCTATGAGGGCTTTCAGCACTATTTAACGTCAGCAGCTTCTTACAGTGTTCGATGCTCTCATGATAAAATTTCAGATTATACGCCTGAATTGCCAATTTGTAGTATAACTCAATCTGCTCTTGTTGGGATAAGAAATCAGCATAATTAATAATATATTTCCCGTTGTAATAGGTATCCTTCAGCCTGTTTAAGTCGTAACGTTCAATCAAGTACTGTTGATACAAACCTTTGGCGATATAAGGCATAATTCCATGCGAGCGTGAGTATTCAACGATGAGGTTATATATGGATAGTTTAACAGAGGTATCTTCAATGGAGTCGATGTGTTGATACAGCTTTTCGGTTAAGTCGAAGCTGTCTTCGTTAGGAGCTTCGAGGTATTTTGTTGCTACTTTTCTTATCAGATCGATGTCACTATTATGCTGTATCGATACTGATAAGATATGTAGCAATACGTCAGATCTCTTCTCGGTATCTACATAATAATGAACGATTGTATCAAAAGGAATCTGTAACGCTACTGATAAGGCATATATAGCTGCAAATTCAGGGCGCTTTACATCGTTATTCTCAAGCCTTGATATAGCGCCTCTGTTGACACCAGACAGTTCAGACAGTTGCGTAATTGACATATTTGAGGCACGTCTAGTGTCAAGTATTAGTTCTCCTATCGTCTTTTGAATAAGAGTTGATTCCAATTTTGTTCCTCCTCTTACTAAATTGACTAACTATATTTTACTATATTGTATAGATCATGTAAATTGTAGAATAATGCGATAAGTAATAAGAGGAGTAGCTACCAAACGGTAATAACAATTCCTAAGAAGCAAAGGAGCAAAAAAATAGGAAGGACACTATTAGCTTAAATATATGTAAAAGAAACTGTACGAGCTTGAAAGAAAACGTAAATAATAGGGACAATAGGATGGTTAGCATCATGTTCGTCTCTTTGCCTCCATATGCAATCGCAATCAACACGTCTAAAAGTTCTTGAAATTAGAAATGACCCAGCCTAGGTAGTACTATTTAGACTGGGTCATTTGGTTATCTATGCATTCTTAACATACATCATTGCACATCTGAAATAGATTGGCGATTCCCCGGTGTGTGGAGACTACGTTTACTTAGTAATGATCTATTTGATTACACCAAGCTATACGTTGCGAGCATTTCGCCCCATTCAGCAATTCCTACCTCACTAAATCCAACTGATGCATATAACTTCCGGGCAGCCTCATTATCTGGATGATAACCAATACATATTACATCTGTTCGGTCGTCTCTGTTCGCAATATCGGCAACAATCAATTCCAACCCCATTTTGCCGTAGCCCTGACCTTGAAACTGTTCATCTATCATAAATCTGTAAATCCAGTAGTTGTGATCATCACAATCCAGTCCATACATCGCAAATCCGATTAGTTGATCTTCCCAATAAATTGACTTTGTCACAAAACCGGGTAAAAATTGTGATTCAGCAATCGAATACAAATTCGAGGCAATATATCCTTCCTGTTCTGGTCTGACTTTCAATTGCGTGCATGCTTCCCAATTTTCCTTGTCTACATTTCGTAAACTGATCATTTTTGGATTCCTCCCATTGTAGTAGAGAAACCCATAGGTTCCCTACTTATTCAAATCTCACAAACCTCACCGACACACTGCATGTGAATAAGAAATTATGTTTCATTGCACATCACTCCTCTCAATGGATTACATTTTGCCTATTGCCTTCCGCAGTTACGCAGTCACATCAATAGATAACGTCGGTTCAATGTCTAAGTCATCTTTCCATGATTATACATCGGTTAAACTAGAGGGAATAGTCCCGCAGTCTGTAAAACATGGTTAGCTCATATTTAAAGCTACCTTTATCTGTACTCGATATCTAATATCGAATAAAAATATTGGTCAACCCATTGATTATTCCAGCATATTTCATCTTTAAATATCCCTTCTCTTCTCATTCCTAATCTCTCCATCAATTTCATTGATTTTTGATTATGACCATTACACATGCCTACGACTTTATGGGCTTGTAAATGATGAAATGAAAATTCAAGCAAGAGGTTTACGGCTTCGTTGCCATAACCATGACCTTGATATTCAGGAATAATTGCAAATCCTAGCTCCCAGCTCTTTCTGTGTTCTACATAACTCCATATTTGAGCTAGACCGATTGGTCTTGCTTCTCCTTCTATTGTCCTTGTGATTATAAAGTCATAATGAGTCGGAGAGTCCATGTTTTCAAGATATTTTTCACGAACTATCTCTTTGTCAGACTCAACAGATTCTTCAAAGAACCAGATGTCTTTATTGCATTCTAGTTCACAAATAAAATCCAAGTCCTCAGCTGCAATTCTGGATAGACCTATACGTTCTCCATTGATCTTAATGGGAAACACTGTTGAAACACTCCCTTTCCCCTATAATGGCTTCAATTAGCCGTAGATCGCATCTCGTATTCACGACATGACCCAACCTTAGATATGAGATAGCTCAATCTTAGCTGGGTCGTGTGTTGTTGAGTCGCCTTTCCACAATTATACATCTGATCTTCAAGGGGACAAAGACCTTACTTGCAGCATGATTTATCGGAGCTTAAAGCTACAGCATTACAGTGATTTTTTCCTCTCCATCACTTCACCGTTGTTACGGAAGCCAAAGCTTTTATAAAGCTTTTTGGCAGGCTCGTTATCCGCGTTGCAAGAAATCCAGCAGGAATTTCTGTGATATCATACTTTACCACGTCAAAAAGGAGCTGCCATGCCAGCCCCCATCTTTCGTTCCTATAGGTTTAATCATAAAGACAATGCCCGTTAATCTTTTTTATCAATACCTACTACATTTATTCTTCCTTGGATTGAATCATCATTATCTTTTACTAAATAAAAATGGGAATCCCCTTGAGCTTGTTCATCCATTAAAGCTTCATGCCTCATTTTAAACATCTCGGGCTTATAGTAAGCCTCTCCGCGAGACGGTACCATCTGTTCAAAAAAGATCATTCGAAATGACCACCTGCCGTTGTCCTTTTTTAACACAAAATCACTGGCCTGCGATCACATCTTTTATCGGATTTACCGGTCGTTTAATCCCTTTCCAGCGAGAATGTCCGGCATGCATTTTTCAATCCTTGACTCCCGAGTTTTAGATTGTTTGGGTGCGGAAAAGAACATAGCGTATGCTCGTTGCCGTCCCGGCGTTAATGCATCAAAAGCGGCTTTCAAAGCAGGATTTTCATCTAGCTTGATTTGAAATTCTTCAGGAATGTTGATTTCTTTTTTCATTTCTACTTTCAAACCTGACTTTTCCACTTCAACAGCTTCATAAATATAGGATTTTATGATCGTTTCCATCTCAGCAATTTCTCGAACATTGGAGAAACGAATCTGGCGGCCCGCCTGCGTGTTCTCCCCAATATTGGATAGAATACCGTTGGGATCCTTCAACAGAGCCCCTTTGAAAAACATAAGCGCACAGAATTCTTTGAATCCTTGTATGATCACAATGTTACTTCCCTGTGACATATAACAAGGCTTCCCCCACTTTAACTCTTCGCTAAGCTGGCAGTCCAAACAGATCATTCTTAGTTTGGTCATCTCTTCTTTCCACTTTTTTGCCTTCCCTAAAAAGGCATCAACCTTAGGATTTATATTATTTATCTGTGTCATGTTCCTTCTCCCTATCGTTTTTCTCGCCATGGATAGGCCATATATACATATTTATTTACAGAAAATTGTATTCTGATACGAATGGGAATCACAATACAAGAATTCCCCCTATAATTCCAAGGTATCCCTTACTCTAATTGGCTTTCTAAACCAAACCATCTATGGAGCAATAAAATCAATTTTTCTTTACTTGATTGTAAATAGATTTAACCCCAAGGAGCATACCGTAAATGATTGCAACATCTACTAAATATATAAATAATTCAATCCTTACACCTTGGAGAAACCACTTATTAGCATTCGACTCACTATAATAGTGTATGAAAAATCGTAAAGGAAACCCGTATTCAGTTCTTTGTACACCTTCAGCAGGGATATTTCCAGGAATAAATAGTACAGTAAGTAATGCAACCCAAAATGATATATTCAATATCTTCTTGTTTACCTTCATTACTCCCCCTCCAAGAAACTAATACGTTTCATTACTTTTCTAAAAGGTTTTCAATCTTTCTTCCAATACCCTTTCATTAACTTCGTGAATCGCCCCGCTTGAATTACATCATTCTTTTCCTTCATCACAGACTTAATATCTAAACGCCCCTCATCTAGGACAAGACCCGACTTTAGATAACATTTATCTTAGGTCGGGTCGAAATAAGTTGTTTGAAAATTCTTCTATGCATATGTACTTGAACAACCAAGGTGGTCATTTTTTTGCTTAATTATGTTTGTTTAAATAACGTTTATCCTTTTTGATACCAAGAAGTAAGCTTACTGGAAGAGCGACTATCGGAAAAAGAATTGTCATATATACGATCCCTATCATGCCAAAACCCTTTTTACTAAGAGCCAAAAAACAAAGTCCAAGATAAATATTTGCTACAAACAATGGGTAATTAAGGAACCTCAAAAAAGTAGTCTTCCGCAAAAAAATACTCACTACTATAAAATAACCAATTATGACTGGATAACTAAGGAGATTGTATTCCATAACTTTCCCGCTTCCTGGCATTCCATTTACAGAAAAAAATTTATTCTGATCAGCATAAGGAAACAGAAAGAAAATCATATACATAGTTACTAACAATGACATAAGTAAAATAAAAATATTGAATTTATGTTTCTTCATTAATGGCATAACTGTACCTTTCATATCGAATACCACCTCTTATGGAATAAATTGGATTTTCCTGCTGCGAATTTATCGACTATTCGTAGATCTTCCCCATATAAATGATTTGCGCACATCTCTTCCATGGATTATCAGGTTTATCATAGAACCGAAGTCCCTGTATTGATTCTTTTCCCCAATCATATGCAGATTCTAAAAATGCTTCGATTGATTCATTCTCCCATTCTTCTTTCCTGTTGATCCTGTCATTTCTAAGTTCATTAATAAAATTCAAAAAAGACTTCTCATCCTTTACCTCATTAGCAATGTCAAAAAGAGTCTTCTTCATAGACAGTTTCCTTCCTTCCTTATCTTTCAGTATTATATCACTAACATTCAATTGTATGATCATTCCCACATAAACTGTATTGTTTTCAATAAACTACGCATAACTTGTATCTAAGAATCTGAGAGGCTAATATAACAAAGACCAAGTACAAACACTTGGTCTTTCAATTGGCTTGGATGATATTCATTTCTAAAGAACACTGAGTATGTCCTTCAACTCTTCTTTACACTTTTCAATATCAAATTGGGAATTATCGATTTTTTGCTTATTGATTTTCAATAAATTAAAAATCTCAAGTTCAATACTCTTCCTTTCCTGAAGAACTTGAACAGTCCCATCAACCCCACAATATCCTTGCATCTTGCCGAATCCTTGATTTGTATAATATTCGATAAACCCGTCCGACCATTCCTTAGGCCGTTCATTTATTGCTTTCTCAAACGTAGATCTGATATCTTTTTGATCAACATAAATGACGAAAGGATTCAATGACTTCACAATTTCCTCTAACAGTAATACATAGTGAATAACTTCTTCTTTCTGCACGTTATATTTTACAGTACCGATCGTCAGTGGATTTTGGATGAAGCAGCACTCAAATATATGTACAGAATTACGATGAATCTTATCTTCCTTAAAGCAATTCCACTTCTCCGTAAGTAACCTTACGTGTTGGTCGAACGGCAGCTCATAAATATCTTTTGCAAATATCTCTTGCAGCAACTCATCTGGAAAATCAGATCCCAGTTCATCCTTCATTTTTCGATAGGGAATTAAGAAATCACTTCCGTGTTTAACGGCCCTACTCTCTAATATTTCCTTACATCCTTCATGGTCTAATAACAACTGATCAAATTCATCTTGCCTATAAAAAGAAACACCATCGTAATCAGCAGGATGTTCTGCATTACCTTCTAGAAATAATTGAGCCTTTATACCTTTTTCAGCAAGAATTTCAGAAACTAATCGTGCGACAGTAGACTTTCCAGACCCAGGCAATCCCTCAACAAGAATCAATTGTGTTTTCATAGGTTTTCCTCCTCACTCTAACATTCAAAAAAGGGGAACACAGATACTAGCTCATTAAATTTACATTCCCATTCATTCCAATCACTTGATTTTAAAATTCCTGCAATCTGAAGACCTGATGGCTCCACTGATGCCCATAAAAAATAATCCGCTTTCCCTTCTTCACCAAACCAACACGGTTGTCCAATATGATGAATACATATTTGAGATGGGAGCAAAGAATAAATTTTAGCTAATCTATCCCATGAATCGTTAGTGAATTGACTAAAATCTAAACAATATACACGATCAATATGAACAATTGGTTCGTCCTTCAATTCGGAATTATCGTAAAAACAAATATTCAAACAAGTCACTCCTTGTTGGCACTTATAGATTTGCTCGTCGGTTGTAATTGCAATTGAATCCCTTCCTATAATTTCTTTGTCAAAAAGAGAGCCACCTCACCATTTTCCACATCTGTGTTCGTGTAGAATGATAAATCGATACCTTCAATCATGAAGCCACATTGATTATAGAACTTAATAGCCGGTACATTATAATTTTGAGTTTCTAATCGAATTGCTCTGAGTCCATTTTCCCTAGCCATTTCAACTACTTGATTCATTAGTGCCGTTCCAATATTCCTTCTCCTGTATTCGCTAGAGACTCGCAGCTCCCATATCAATACAGTGTTATTCCACATTTGCGGTTCACCAATGATGACTCCAATTAATTCATCATTTTCATATGCCCCAAAACTATACCCTAATAGCAACAATTCTTCATATCGATCGATATCATTCTGGTCATCTTGGTAGGTTTTCACGTATTCATTTTCTAACTGTACGAGTTCAAGCACGATTGATATATTGTCGTCTTGCTGTTGTCTATGTACGTCATATTTATATCTGGACGTATAACCGAACTCGCCCAACTGATCGGATGTAAAATGGATTAATTTTCTTATTTCCATGGCTACAACTCCCTTTCAAGATATATAGTTTTCCGAGTTTCACACGTTCTTGCATTCAAGATGACATCCATCACCATTAGAATTCTTTTTAACTCTCGAATTAGATGTAACGGCTTTATAGAATCTTCGTAAATTTCACTTGTAATTGCTATAACCATTCTTAATTTCGGGATTACACATATGTATTGGCCTCTATATCCAAGAGCGAAAATTCATTAGCAATAGATGGATTCAATATCTTGGTCCCATTTGCATTATCTCATATAACGTTCCATGGTCACGATGCCCCACCACCTTAAGCGAACGTAGTGAGCGGCCGCGATACGGTTAGGTAGTATGCGGATGTGCCCCCGCAATCTCTCCCCCCGAAAATCTTCGGCAGACCAAGTAGCGCCATCGACGCAGCCACATACCTCGCAAATACTTACCCCATCTATCAACTTCAAGAGTCTTTATTTTCTCCTTTTTAAAATACTCCATGAGCTCAATCAAAGACTTCACTCTTTCAATTAACAATGTTTTTCTGAAAGCTTGTCACATAACGTCTTCAAAATTCCATTCATGTACTGTTTAGCTATCCATGATTTCATATTCCTTTTTATATATTCATTGTAGAATTCTCTAAAAAACCTACTATTTCACTCATAGTTAATTCAGTATCAAAATCAATAAATTAAATAATATCTTGCAGCCAAAATTCGAAATTCATTCTAGCTCTAGAACCTCTTTCGCAATAGAGAATCAACAAATTTCACCAACTATATCTTAGAGATTTTCGAACTATGCATGTTCCTGCCAATTGAAACGTTTATGAAGTCGTTCCCCTTAGTATAACCTCGATCCTACGCGATGGAAATATCACCCTACAAAAAGAAAGACACCCCACCTTTAAATGGTGAAAGTGCCTTTCATCTTATCGCTATCCATTCAAGCGGCGATACTGTAATCGGTATGTCCCTGAACCGAGCGTCGTGCCATAGGATTCAATCCTGTATCAAATGATCCTTTTCTTCCTTTAGCAGTTCCACCAAGCGCTTTAACGCTCGTGCCTGTACACGTTCAAAATTATACCTTGACTTCACATTATTTGGAATAATTATTAATAAAAATTGATTGTTAAAGAGATTAGTTTCTAAGCTTCTATACTTTCCTACATTTCTATTCAAATGAACAAGCCGCCACGTCCTTAAAAACAAGTTGCTGTACAATAGAAAAAGACGTGCCCGCTTAAATCCCTGGCAGCACGTCCTCTTCATTTTATATTCGCCAAATACACGACCTTTACCCGTATACATCCTGCTATTGCAGATTTTACGGATTAATGAAGCTCATTGGAATGATATTCATTTATTCTTTCTGCTTCTGCCGCCACAAGAACATCGATTCGATCCGACTCAGTTGAACCTTCATCTTCATCCATGAACCACGGCGTTTCATCCTTTTTTGAGTTTCTCCCCTCTGGTTCGATGTTCAGCTCGGATGAAGCGGCAGCAGAGGCACGCTTCGCCGAAAGCTCTTCTTTCACTTCCGATGCCAGCTCCTGATTGCGAATCCAACGGGCTATGATGCCATTCATTTCGCGCGCCTGCTTCGTTGGAATTTGATGCTTGGCGCCCTTCAGCCAATATAGGTGATAATGGGGCAAATAACGCTGCAGTTGCACCGCATAATGGTGGAAGCTCTTGTCCTTCTCCCCATAAATAAGCAACATTGGAGCTTGAATGCTCTTCATTTGCTCGGAGCAGCGATGCTTCAAGCTTGCCTGGTAATATTGCTTCCAGTTCGAAACATCGCCGCGCAAAGCCGTTCGTTTCAAATTCTGGTATGTGATGCGGCTATCCGCGTTCCCCCACGATATGGCCCAAGCTAGGAGCGATTTGGCTTTCATCACCGTCAACGCAATCGCGAGCGCAATTCTGCCTTTTAACCAATAATCATTCGCTTCAGCCATCGTGCTAACTAAAATTCCGCCCTTAAAGCGATGCGGATAAGACATCATTGCATGCAGCGCAACCGCTCCTCCAGTTGAATAGCCGCATACATATGCCTGCTTAATTCCTAGCTCATCGAGCAGCTCGACCATATCGTTCACAATAAGCGGATACGTGATGGGTTCCTTGGAGGCGTCACTCTCTCCATGACCTCGAATGTCGAACGTAATCACTTGATGAGTCGATGATAATTGCGCTGCTTGGTATCGAAAGTTGGCAGAAGTCAACAGTGGCGGGTGAATGAAAATTATCGGCGTACCTGAGCCATACACGTGATAGTGCAGATGGATTCCATGAATAAGCCTTTTGGGCATCAGTCTCACCTCGTTAGCGATATAGTGGTAAAGATGCCCTCTATCCTTATGCTCTATGCACAAATGCACGTATATTTGCAATCACGGATCATGAGCTTGCCAATATACATGAACTGTACTGGCATTCACCCATATTTGTGTGATTTGCATACGAGACAGTACAGGTGTACAGACTCAATCACAAGTTCCCCAATATAATGTACCATCTCAACAGAAGGAGTTGTTATGAATGACATGTCCTCGTCCGTTCTGCCCGCCCGCTGAACCGATTGTATGTCCACCGAGACCCATAATCCGTGATTTCTTCCACCCGCAAATTCTTCCTATTATTCATCCAATCGAGGTGATTAATCGCCATCATTGCTGCCCAATTCCGAAGCATGTATTCACTGTGGTGGAAAGAGAAGAAGTTATCGGCCCAGTAGGAATCAGAAGCGTGAATAACGCCAAGCCTCCAGTTCGAACACGTGCTGTTCGCTCGAAAACAAAGCGTAAGTAACCTCACAACAGGCATTAATGAAATGACTACGCATCTTCCTTTTTGACAGCTTCTATTGTCAAAAGAGCCGACATCCGGCTCTTTTTCTTCGCGACTCATGGGACATGCACCCTACTTTTTTATGAGTCAGTTCTTCATCATTCATCATTTAGCCATCATCATTTTTCATTCATAGAGAACTGTATCCATTCGTATTCAATCACGATGCTTGCGCAATATGGATATACGTTCTAATCTGCCCAAAGTGCATCGCTTCATGACTCAACAGAAAAAGGAACATTTGACTAGCCTTCGTATTTTCAAAGAAGGGATGAACCAAGTCCCAATTCCAATTTCCCTGCATGCGCTCACAAATTGATTGTCGCTGTTCCTGTAAGCAATCGATAATCTCCGCAAGTGAAGGAGCTTCCCCGCTCCAATTAGCAGGACTTGTATTCATCGTAAAATAGCCCTCATAATGGTCAGGCAAGCGCTTTTCTTTGAACACATTTTGAAAGATCCCCCGATCCCAAGCTACTGCGATGTGACCCGCATGCCAGTGAATCGAATTATTGCAACCAGCCGGTATCGTATCAACGATGTCCTCATCTACCTTCTCCAAAGCCTCAACCAGCCAGCCTCTCCAAGTTTGAAAATTCTTCAGCACTACATCTGTGAATTGAAATGCTTCCATAATTTCTCACTCCGATCTGAATGTAGATAGACACCCTAAATTCCCTTCCGATATCAATATATCATGCTTATGGAAATTTTAGATCAGTTAACTATAAAATACATTTTTACCGTTCCTGATTTCCACTCACATCCATTCACAATTGCCTATAAAAAAAGACGGCTGCTTCCAGCCATCTTCTTGTGTGTGATATTCACCTGTAAATTTACGATCAATTACTCGTGAGCCTCCAAGCTGACTAAAACAATCTGATGTTATGCATCAGCGTCCTTATCAACGTGACCTACGAGACGATCCAATCTTGCAATTTGGAAGCCGTACTCGTACATAGCCGCTGCAACAATCGACAGTCTGAGCATGCCGTTCCCTTCTTGGGAACACAGCTCCATTGTTGCCTGCATAAAATGTTCATTGTCTTCTTCCATCTGCTCCAGCTCCAAGCTGTGCGGCTTCACCTTATCCTCGAATTTCAGCAGCACATGCTCATGGCATTTAATCAACATTTCCAGATGCTGATCGAACCATTCATTCGTCTCCGGCTCGGGGGTGGCCTGAAAATAATGCTCATCAATCGCCTCTAACACTTCGATGCCGCTGCGCAGCGTATGCAGCAGTTGCTTATATACAACCAGCTCTCGCGAACGGCTGTACTTCGCCCGCTTTAGCTTCTTCGTTTCTTCTTCGAACAGCTTGTATTTGTCAGCCAGTGCTTTCAATGCATCCTCCAGACCTTGCTTCTCCTCCTGGAATACCGATTCCTTTATTTCATCCGAAATGACGGTTCGCAGCAGCAGTGACATTCTTCGGAAGCACGATTCAATTAACGTTATAAACTGCGCCTTCGGATTCGGCGGAAAGAACAAAATATTAATAAGACAAGCAGATCCAATCCCGATTAAGATTTGCGCAAATCTAAACAACGCGAAATCCCACTGCCCTGACGCCTCCATGACAGCTATGACCGTAACAAGCGTCAAGCCAACTGTCTCTTCCATTTTCATTTTCAGACAAATCATAATGACCAGCACGCATACAATGCCGACAGCAATCGGCTCATGTGAGAAATACATCCCCGCCAACAAAGCGATCGCAGCACCAACTGTGTTCGTCTGGAGCTGTTCGAGGAAATATCTCCATGAGCGATAGATCGAAGGCTGCATGGCAAATATCGCGGCAACAGCGGCGATAACCGGTGTTTTGAATTGCAGCAACTGGCTGATAAATAGGGCCAATGTTACAGCAATCCCTGTCTTCAGCACTCTGGCTCCGAATGCCATCCACTATCCCTCCATTTCTGCCAGACGGCACTCATTCTACCTTATTGTATACACGAATGCCTTCCGCTTCAAGACAAGGTATGCAGCAATTCTAATGGTTATTATCAACTCCGTCATTTCCGTTCAGCCAATCGAATGGTAAAGAATTGTATAACAACCAGTACAACAAATAACCCCTGCTTTATCAGCAGGGGTAATCTCAATAACTTCACTGGATGAAGTTATATTTTGTTCAATCCGGGCTATGTCTATGTAACCATCAGTGTAATGACTAATAATTCATAGAGGACAAGCGGCAGAATAACGTTGTTATACATGTAGGCATTATACAAGCCTCGCTGCATTACCGGCTGCTGTGTCTGTACATAAACGATTCCCCGATCCACATTTACGATCACACCATCACAGGTAAAACCATCAATTGTTTGAATGCGAACTGGTCGGTTCATATACGAATGGCAGACATGATGTATATGATCACGTGTCTCGCGCAGCGCCTGAACCAAGGAACCATCCGCCTGATACACAACCTGCTGCTCTGCTTGAGACGGCTGCGGCTGATGAAATGACTGAGTCGGCATATTCATGGCATTCGACCTCCATTCCTTCAGAATGTCATACACTTCCACCTTATGAATCACTTGTTTCATTCATAACCGCAACGCATCATTTCTTATCCCTCGCTTGCATGCTTTCACCGCTATCACTGCCTGATCCAGTGAGACCAGCTTGTTACAGATTCCGCAGCACCTTCCATCCCAGCGGCAAATTCGTATACACTCCTCAAAAAAACAACGCACTCCCCCTCTACAGGGACGAATGCGTTGTCGTGGTACCACCCTAATTCAGCGGTCGGCATACACCGACCGCTCTTGCTTGCATAATAACGGGCTGGCCGCCCGGCAGATCAAAATCTGCAGCTGCAAAGCAGGGAAAATGAAGTTGCAAGGAAACCATCACACCCATTAGGTTCCTCTCTGCGCATGCGTAACGTTCATTCTCACGCTTTGGTCATCGCTGTTTATAGATATATTTCCTAAACAAGTTGCAACATCTTATTCACGCTGTCAAGAAGGATACAGCATTCCGCTACCGCAGCAGCCAGTACCCTAATTCCAATAGCAGACCAAGCACTAACAGCACAGTGCCCAGGTTCTGCTTGTCCTTATCATTGTGGAATGCCAGTACCCCGCCTATGAGTAGACCAACTAGAGGGAAAATGGCGGTAGCGACTAATACTAGCAGAAGTGCAGCGCAGCCTGGCCCGCTCTCTGACGAAGACGGCTGAGCAGTTGCTTCAGATGTCAGCTTTTGCTCGGATTGGCTTGGAATGACGGAACCACAATATTTGCATTTTAAAGCGCCCTGCTCTACTTTTTCGTGACAATGGGAGCATGTAAGCTCTGCTTGATTCACCGACAAGATGCCGTTGTATTGCTTCTCATCTTCTGGCGTTCCCGCTATGGTGGCATCTTTCAGTGAGTGACTGCACGCGATACATAGCATTGCGGATTCCTTGTTCGATTCTCCGCAGTTGCTGCATATTTTAATCGCCATGCTGGAGCACTCCTTTCTATGACCACTCCTAATTCTGAATAGGCACTGCTTTACTTCCTAGATGCTCGATCAGCTCCGACATTTTCTTTTTTCCGTCCAACCGTTAGGCTATAGCTGCATGAATTCCGGATAGTGCTCCTTCAGGCCCTGCTTCAGCGCTTCGATGGGCTGCATTCCTGTGTCCGCCAGATTGCTTAGGGCGATTAACACAGAATCCGATTTCGCATCGCGAATCATCGTGCAGCTGTATCCAGACAAGCTGCCATTATGATAACGGATATGCGGACGCTCTTGATACACGACCCAGCCGTATCCATAGCTCCGTTCCTCATCAATGCGCACATGAGGCGTGAACATCGCTTTCAGCGATTCTTGATTTGCAGCTTGGCCTAAATGGAGCGCACGATCCCAGCGGTACAGATCCTCTACAGCCGAGTAAACAATACTGCCTGCACTGTTATGGCTTGGAATATCTTCCTTCCATGCCGGCTCTCCTCTACTGTAGCCTAATCCTATATTCGCTTCATGGCGCAGCACATCCATACGACCGCCCGTTCTTATCATTCCAAATGGCGCGAACAGCTCCTTCTCGATAAATGCTTCATACGGCTGCCCCGACAGCCGCTCCACGATTAGTCCAAGCAGGGCATATCCGAAATTGCTGTAACGATATTCCCCCCTTGCACCTGCTGGCATGACGGTATGAAGGGCCAACGTATGCAGCGGTCTTCTATCCTCATTCACGTTCCAATCAATCAGAGCATCCTCATCTAAGCCTGAGGAATGGGTAAGCAGCTCGTGAATGGTCACATCTGCAAGTCCTTTACATTCAGGGACATACTTCGATAGCGTATCCTCTACACGAAGCAGCCCTTTTTCCTGCAGCTTCAATATTGAGACAGCTGTAAACTGCTTGGCTATCGAAGCTATTTTAAATATCGTATCCTTATTTATGACCTGCCTTGTCTCAAAGTTCGCCAGGCCATAACCTTTACTGATTAGGATCTCATCATGTGACGCCAGTAAGATCGATCCATTATACCCATGCTGCTCCAATAATTGATCTGCCCATGCCGCCAGGTTCATTTCCCGCCATATCCCCTTCCTGTGCCATCACAGCGCGCTGGCTCGATAACATGAATGAATCGTAAGTATTACGTTATATCCACTTCGATACTACCGACGGTGTTTCCTTCATTTACTAACGATTAGACACAAAATCGCCTCCACAATGAGTATTGGGAGGCGATTTAGGTGTGAGATATTAAGCTACAAGCTTTAGTCCAATAGCAGCACCAAGCACCATCGCAATGAAGACGATCCGTTTCCAATCGCGGGATTCACCATAGAAAAGCATTCCTAATATCGCTCCGCCAGATGCACCAATTCCTGTCCAAATGGCATATGCTGTCCCCATCGGCAGCGACTTCATGGCAATGGACAAGCAGATAAAGCTAGCGCTAAAGGCAAGCGACATATACAAAAATGATTGCCAATTGCGTTCTTGGTTCAGCTTATTGATCATTGCCACGCCAAGCATCTCACAGATACCGGCTGCAATGAGACTTATCCATGCCATTACGATTCAGCTCCTTTCGCTTCCTTGTCCTTTGTAACCAGCTTCAGTCCTACAACCCCCATCAGCATAACAAGAATAAGCAGCACCTTAATCGCCTTGAACGGTTCGCCGAAGAATGCCATCTCCGCAAACACTGTACCTGCGGTCCCTAGTCCTACGAATACGGCATAGACCGTCCCTACCGGAAGCTGCTTGCCGGCCATAATCATCACATAGAAGCTGACAGCGATCGAAATGATCGTACCTCCCCATTCCCATACATTGCTGGCGTGCTTTAAACCAATTACCCAGAACACTTCGAAAAAAGCCGCCACAAACACATAAATCCAATGCTTATTCATCCTTCTCCACTCCCTTGCTGTTCTCTATCCACGCATAACCTCTATCTATCTGAACCATCAAATTCTGATATACCAAAAGCATCGTTAGTATTCTCTACAGCACGTACTTCCATATCTAATCTGGACAAATGTTTATGGCTCCATTGTTCGTGCAAGACTGCGCCAGAACATGCGCCAAGATGCATCAAAGCGCCGCTGAAATCTCTCTGGCCCCCCAAGCAGCATCTCAACGAGAATTCCATCTACAAGGCACATGTAGGATGCCGTCATCATCCCTACATCCAGAGCGGCAATTTCTTTCCTTTCTATGCCCAACTGGAACACCTCTGAAAGCACCAGCTCCATTTGATCCAAATAACCATTCACCAACTCCATAACCCGCTCCTGCATCGCAACAGGCGGGAAGAACATCATTCTCAGCAGGAACTTCAAATGACTGGTTGTCTCGTAGCGCACTTCATATTGCCGAATCAGACCATACAGCGTATCTTCAACAGAGTGCGTCAGGCATGAATCAATGAACTGCTGCAATTGTCCCATCTCTACTTGAATGGCGCGCTGTATTGCACGTAAAAACAAATCATCTTTATTTTTGAAATGTGCATAGATGGAAGGGGTTTTAATGCCCACTTGCTCCGCTATATTGGCAAGAGACGCTCCTTCATAGCCATGCTCAGCAAAATGATTCAACGCTGCTTCAATAATTCGGTTAGCCGTCATCTTGTTCAGCTCCTTTACTAACTAACATTCGTTAGGCAATGTTTGCAACGAAGCCTTTGCGTACTTACCTTGATGCGAACAATTCCTAACTAATATTCGTTAGGATCATCTTTTCACATCCTAGTCTTATTGTCAAGACTAGGAACCATGTCGCCATTATGTCCCTATGAATCTCTGCAGCGATACTTTCACAATCCATACAATTGCTTTTCCGCACACAAGCCGTTGGATTAGTAATCCACGGCTCGCGTGCAGTTATCAATTATATGCTATTACCTGCAAGCCATTTTCCTGCACTTCCCCCGCTCCACACCTCACCCGCTAAGCATACAGCGGAATGCACAACCCATTTATTCCACTGAGCATCTGCCCCAACAATTGTCGCCATCTCAGCGCTACATATGCGCCGGTGCCTGAATCCCCAGCTTCTCTAGACCTTCCTGAAGCACACGTGCAACGACAGCAACGATACGGAGCTTCATTTGGCGTTCAAGCGCATTCTCAACAAGGATTTGCTCCTGATGATAGAAGCGATTGAATTGCTTCGCTGCATCAAGAATATATCGCGCGAAGATGGAAGGCTCATTGCTTGCTAGCGCCTGCTGCAGCGAACGCTCGTATTTAGAAATGGACTTGATGCAAGCCCATGCCTCTGGGCTCATTTTCCAATTCCCTGCCGCTTCCGGCATCTGACGCAGATGAGCCATGCAACTGTCCGCACTGTTTCGAGCAGTCGCATTAATTTCAGAAGCAGAAGCGGAATCCGGTTGAGACTCCAAGCCCCCCTTCATAAGCAAGCTCTTAGCTCTAACAAGAGTAAACTGCACATAAGGGCCTGTTTCCCCTTCATAACGCAGCGCCTCCTCCAGGCTGAAATCGACGGACAACATGCGGCTGCTCTTCAAATCATCGAAGATAATCGCGCCAATGCCCACCTGAGATGCAACTGCTCCTTTATCCGGCAAGGATGGATTTTTGTCTTCAATGATTTGTAGCGCGCGATTCTCTGCCTCATTCAGCACCTCATCTAGAAAAATAACCTTCCCCTTTCGGGTCGACATCTTCTTCCCTTCAAATGTCATCAAGCCAAATGGCACATGCTCGCATTGCTCTGCCCATTCATATCCCATCTTGCCAAGCACGGCAAATACCTGTTGAAAATGAAGCTGCTGCTCTGCACCGACCACATAAATCAACTTGTCAGCCTTCATCACTTCCTTGCGGTAAATCGCAGTTGCCAAGTCACGAGTCGGGTAAATCGTTGTACCGTTTGACTTTAAAATAAGACATGGCGGCATGCCCTTATCTTCCAATCGAACAACCATTGCCCCATCGCTTTCCTCCAGCAAATCAAGCTCCTGCAATCGTGCCACCACTTGATCCATTTTATCATTGTAGAAGCTCTCCCCAAGGAAGTAGTCAAAACGAATCCCCAGCCGCTCGTACATCCGATTAAATTCAATCATGCTGGCGTCCACGAAGTACGTCCATAGCTGAACAGTCTCTGTATCTCCCGCTTCCAGCTTGCGGAACCATTCGCGTGCTTCATCTTCCAGTTCCGGCTGCTGTGCGGCCTCCTCATGGAACCTCACATACAGCTTCAAGCTTTCGCGGATTGGATCTTGGCGCAGCGTCTCATCATTGCCCCATAGCTTGTATGCTGTTATAAGCTTGCCGAATTGTGTCCCCCAATCCCCTAGATGATTCACCTTCACCACTTCATAACCGGCAGCCTCATACAGATGAGCGAGAGCATTGCCAATTACCGTAGAACGCAGATGACCGACGCTGAATGGCTTTGCAATATTCGGAGACGACATATCAATAACAATGCGCTGCCCTGAACCATCCGCCAGCCTCCCGAAAGTCGGCTCCAGCATGCGTCCAAGGCACGTCTCTCCATAGAAGTCCTTATCGAAAAATAAATTCACATACCCGCCTGATGCAACAGCATGTATTCGTGAGGCATCGCTATTTTGGTTGATACGTTCTACGAGCTCGCCTGCTATTTGCTGTGGAGCGCGTTTCCACTGCTTTGCGAGCGGGAAGCAAGGGAATGCCAGATCTCCCAATTCACTTAGCGGCGGTATTTCTAAGGCACGCTCGATATCGTGTCCACTCATCTCTAACATTGGCTCTAATCGTTGTGCAGCGATCTGTTTTAACATAAGCTCATTCTCCTTCATTTTGATTAACATATTGCAACATAAGTCATGGGCATTGATTCAACTCTTAACACGACAAAAAGCCCCCGTCTGCAAAGAGACGGAGGCTTGAATCCGTGGTGCCACTCTTATTGATCCTACCGGAAGCAGTGTGCTTCAATAGGAATCCACTCCATAAATAACGGCTGTGCCGGGCTCTCCTACGGGCTCGTGTGAGGCAGTTCAAAGAGCCAACTCCCGGGTCCGCTTCCTCTTCATTCCGTATCGGCTTCCACCCTCCCGATTCGCTGCATTACGGAGCTTGCAGAGTACTCTCCCGTTCATCGTTGTTGCTTCCATTTTTCATTTCACACATTATATCCACAACATTCAGGAAAAATCAACCTCTTTTTGCCTATTTCTCAAAAAAGCGAGCGCGTTTGTACGTTCAACGGGATTGGAACGATATCTACAGCACCAACACCAATTTTGTCACTTCATCGTGTACTTGCGATCTTCCGTTCCATTGAATTCTATCGCAATCTTAGTGAAGGTGCGCTCAATAAATTGACACACATCCGTATAAATCTTAGGTTTGCCTGTTATATATCGGCGTTCAGGCGAACCATGATCACGTATGAGCAATTCGCTGATGATGCGAGCACTGCCCACACCGTTCGCCACATACTGCTTCACCGCCTCTTGTTCGGATGCAGTAAGACCATCATAGCTTACTTCCTGGATTTCCGCAGATTCTGTCCACGACCATAAATCAAATTCCTCAGGCATGGAAGCCAGCCTAGGATCAGCCTGCTGTGGAACAGCCTTAGATGGAGTTTGAGGAACAACAGGCCTGCGCTTCAACACGTTAAGCTGCCTGTCCAGCAAAGGAAGTCCCAGCGATAGCTGCTGCTTCATGTGCTCGGGTAAATCAGCATGTATCAATGAATCTGGTGCAGGCTGCCAATTGCTTGCCAGCTTCACCAAGATTTCATCAAGCTCATAATCTATGGCATCGAACCCCTTTTTAATCGCCGCAACGATGGCTGCATCAATGCCAAGATGCTCCTTCAGATGCTCAATGCCGAACTTTTTGATCTCGCCTGTCTTTCGATTTTTCACCTCATGCTGGTAGCGTAGGGAACGGCCGCATTCGCATCGCAGCTCTGGACTTATCGTGCCCGCATCCTTATAACCGGTATAAATCCAATCATCAAGCAGCGCTTCAATGTCCTCTGGCTCGGCATTTGCTGGAACATGATGCCCTTTCTCCTTCGCCATCGCATTCGCGAACGCCGTACGGCGAGAACGAACGAGATAATGTGTCAGAAACTCGCGCTGCGTGTCATTGAGCTGTGATAACATTTCATCCCGTTCCTGGATCGTTAATATCATTCTTTCTCCTCCTCGGGCTTGCTCAACTCCATTCTATTGTACAGGATACGAAGTATAGAAAGAAACAGGCAAGACAGCAAAGAAGCTGTCCTGCAATCATCATACGTTTCCGTACAAACTACAGACAGCTTCTTTAGGGTTGGTAGAGAGCTGATCAATAAGGAGTGAGCAGATTACGCATCATATACAGACATAAGTTCGACTCTGTCCATTCAGCGCAAGCTTAGCCGAAGTTAAGATTAGGATGCATCAATTCGCTCCTGTGGGGCCTGAAAGCATTTTTTGCACACCTTGATCTGAACTCCGTTCGCCCTTGTCCGATTATATAACAGCTTAATACGTGTACTGGCGCAGACCGGACATGTCCCACGCCCACGTGAAGGCAGATTCCACAATGATTTGCCGCGTTTGTTCTTCGCCATTCCGTTCCCCTCATTTCCTATCATTTCATTCGTTCTCCTACCCTTATGAGCGGGCGAATAAAAATATGACTCATCAATGGCATACCAGCTCCTATCGAAAAAATACCAATAAATGTATGTGCCAAGAAGGTTGTTTTCCTTCACCGCTTTCTCGACAACTCGTGGTATGATGGAAATGGTCAGATGATTTTGAACTTCGAAAGTGGATGGAAAGATGAAAGGAGTATGATTATGGCAATTCGCATTCTTACCGACAGTGCTGTAGACCTTCCTCAATCTGTTATAGATGAGCTAGGAATTACTGTCATGCCGCTAATCGTTACTATAGACAATGAACAATATGAGGATGGTGTAACCATTTCACCTAAGGCCATGTTCGATGGCATGCGTGAAGGCCGCATATATAAAACCTCGCAGCTCTCTATGGAGGTATTGCAGAAAACGTTCCGATCCATTGCGGAAGCGAACGATGAAGCTATCTATATTGCATTCTCTTCTGAGCTATCTGGCACCTATGCTTCGTCCCGCATTATGCATGATATGGTACAAGATGATTTTCCATCTTTTACTTGCAGCATTATCGATACGAAATGTGCTTCCCTAGGATTTGGTCTCGTCGTTCGTCAGGCTGCCCTCTGGGCGCGCGAAGGCTTGTCTCGAGAAGAGATTGTTACACAGACACTGTCGCTTGCTCGGCAAATGGAGCATGTATTCACAGTCGACGACCTGCAATATCTATATCGCGGCGGGCGCGTCAGCAAAACTTCAGCCGTCATCGGCGGCTTGCTCAATATTAAACCCGTGCTGGATGTTGAGGATGGTAAACTTATCCCCGTAGATAAAGTGCGCGGTAGAAAGAAATCCATTCAACGGCTTGTTGACCTCATGGAGGAGCGGGCAAATCTGAATGATAAACAGCAAGTGATCGGCATCGCTCATGGAGATGACGCAGAAGCGATGGAGCAATTGAAGGCTCTCATCCAAGAGCGCTTCGGCATGACGAATTTCCTTATTAGTTCGATAGGCTGTGCAGTAGGTGCACATTCCGGTCCCGGAACCTTGGCTCTCTTTTTCCAGAATAAGTCCTATTCTAAATAGTTGGTGCAGCTCTCACGATCTATTGACTTGAAATTGCGTAGAGCAGCACGCTTCTTGATGTATTTCCGTGCAACACAGAAGCCCTCAGAATCAGCATTACGGTCTGATCTTGAGGGCTTCTTTTTATGTCGTTCCTATTCTACCCGCGCGGCTCACATCCTTTTTGGCAACTGGTTCTCCAAATCATTCCCGTCTACCTTGGACTTTTGAAGCAATTCTCCTTCCATGCATAAAAAAGCCCATTGGAATGATCCAATGGGCTTAACATCTATCCTATAAGCAAGGACAGAACTTTCAACTTCCCATCTACAATTAGGAAGCTGCGGAATGACTAATCTCTTCTTCATCCTTCTGCAATTCACTTGTCGGTTGCTTCGTCCCATTGAACAGCAAATTTAAAACCATAGCAGTGAACGTTCCCGCTACGATTCCGTTGTCCGTCAAAATGCGCACCGTTGACGGCAAGCTTGCGAACAATTGAGGAACTACCGTTACTCCAAGCCCCATGCCGACCGAGCAGGCAATGATAAGCAGATTTTCATGGCGATTCATATCCACCTGTGAGCCGAGCATGCGCAGTCCGCTCGATACGACCATGCCGAACATGGCAACCATTGCACCGCCAAGCACCGATTTCGGAATAAGTGTTGTGAGAGCTGCAATTTTCGGAACGAGACCAAGCAGCATCAGCAAGCAGCCAGCTACGACGATGACATCTCGCGTTTTCACCCGGCTCATTTGGATAAGTCCTACATTTTGCGAATATGTGGTATAAGGGAACGCATTGAAAATCCCGCCAATTGTAATCGCCAAGCCTTCCGCACGATACCCTCGCGCCAAATCCTTGGAGTCTACATCACGGCCAACAATTTTGCCTAATGCCATGAACACGCCTGTCGACTCCGCAATGCCAACCATTGCAACGATAATCATCGTCAGAATGGCCGTCATGTTGAATTTCGGAACACCGAAATAAAATGGCTGAACCGCATGAAACCAAGATGCCTCTGCAACTGGCGTAAAATCAACCTGTCCCATAAAGGACGCAATTGTCGTTCCGATGACAAGACCCAGCAGAATAGATATGGCACGAATAAATCCGCCAGACAGCTTGTTCATAATGACAATGAACACAAGTACACCGAATCCGAGCAGTAAGTTCGTTGGACTTCCGAAATCTGGATTCCCTTGACCGCCGCCCAAATCATTGAACGCAACAGGAATCAGGGTTACTCCGATTATTGTGACGACCGAACCCGTTACAACCGGAGGGAACAGCCGAATTAATTTGCCGAACAAACCGCCGAATAAGATGACAAACAGCCCCATCGCTATGATAGCGCCGTAAATATAGGATATGCCGAAGTCCTTGCCGATTGCGATCATTGGCGTGACCGCCTGGAAGGCACAACCTAAGACGACAGGCATTCCAATACCGAACCACCGATTTGCAAATACTTGCAGCAAAGTAGCTATACCGCACATGAACAAGTCAATCGCAACCAAATACGTAATTTGCTCTTGTGAGAATCCTAAGTTACCGCCCACAATGAGTGGAACAATAACGGCTCCGGCGTACATCGCCAATACATGCTGCAAGCCAAGTGAGAAGGTTTGCAGCGGATGCCGATTTTTCACAAATATGCGGTTGTCGATTTGACTCATTGCTGCACCGCCTCGGACTTCGCTTCTTCTACAGCTTCATTTACAAATGCAACACCGTCCGCAGACAATGACGCGATACGAGCAAGGGATTCTACACGATAGCCAGCATCGAGCAGCATTTGACGGCCTGGCTGGAACGACTTTTCAATTACAATCCCGAATCCAACGACACTAGCTCCCACCTGCTCGACGATGCGAGCCAAGCCAGAAGCCGCTTCGCCGTTCGCGAGGAAGTCATCAATGATCAGTACACGGTCATCAGCGGACAAGAAGCGCTTGGATACCGTTACTTCATTCGTCTCTTGCTTCGTGAAGGAATACACCTTCTCTACAATAATATCCTCACGCAGAGTGAGTGATTTTTGCTTGCGTGCAAAAATGAGCGGAACATTCAGTTCTAATGCTGTCATTAACCCTGGCGCAATCCCGGAAGATTCAATCGTGAGCACCTTCGTAATACGTTCTCCCGCATAACGGCGCACGAATTCTTGTCCGATCGCCTGCATAAGCGCTGGATCCATTTGATGATTAAGGAAAGAGTCCACCTTCAATACATTGTTGCCCAGCACTAATCCCTCTTGCATAATTTTATCCTGAAGCCGTTTCATGTTCAGTTCCCCTTTCGATGTGTGCAGCTGTGCATCTCTCTTTATTCTCATACGATAACAGCCCGGCTCCTGATCTACCTTCGGCATGAAGGTGATTGGAACCGGGCTGTGCGATAGTTGCATGCAATGACTGAATACAAACGGAATAGCCCTATATCCCATAAGCTCAATCAAGCAAGCATGCGATCGACTGTGAACCAAGTTTCCCCGCTGGCTGACAGCTGGATGAAACGGCCGCGCTGCAGCATACCCTATGGGCGATGTACAAGCCTGCTTCATATGATAGGCTGCGGCACGTTGGTTCCCCGTAGTCCAATCATTCCGGTGATTGGGTAGAAACATGCAGGCCAATTCCTGCACATATACGAGATGACGCTGCTTTATGATGTTAGCGGTAAGTATACCTCATTTTTTTATTGAAAGGAAGTAACAATTTCTGAAAATACGACAAATTCAGAGGGCTATTATCAGATGTTGTCGCCCCTTGTCTTCATTCGATGCTGACTGATAACATCTCCTAATTTCCACCTTAATCAAATAATGTCAGCTGCTCGGCCGGAAGCGGCGGATCCTCCATCCCTAGCATTCGCTTGAACTGCTTGCCATTGTGCGCTGCATCTCCGCCCGAATTATTGTTGAAAATGACCCAGCAGCGCTTCGTATCCTTCAGAAGCGACTGGACATGCCCCTTCCATTCCTGAAGCTCTTGTTCATTGTAGCGATACAAGTAGCGAACATCTCGCCAATTCGGTTGTCCGCTTGCATTCCAGCCAGATTCGTTGCGACCATGCATACGAACCATCGTGGCTCCCATCTGTGTCGGGACAAGCACTGTCGGCACGCTCCCCTCGCCAGCTTGCGGCTCATCACAGATGCTATGTATCCAGCCTTCCTCACGCATAAAGTCGAGTGTGCGCTCTCGCATCGGTTCTGCAAACCAGCTCTGGTGTCTAAATTCCAATGCGACAGGAATCCCCTCCATCCATTCTCGCGTTCGCCGTAAGATGTCAACATTTCGCCGATCACAATGGAACCAAGGCGGGTACTGGAACAACACCGTTCTAAGCCTTCCCCTCTCCAGAAGTGCATGGACGGATTGGCGAAATACTTCAAACATCTCCTTCGTGCTTGTGAAGGGATGCTTTCCTCGAGAATGGCCTGTCATGCCCTGATACGCCTTCACAATAAATCCGAAGCTGTCTGGTGTCTGCTTACTCCAGCCTTGCATCCGTTCAGGAGATGGAATGGCATAAAAGGAGCTGTCCAATTCAACGATGGAAAAATGCTTGGCATATTCCGTTAGCTTCTCATTGGCTCGTGTACCTGGCCCGTACAGTGCGTCCTGATCTCCCCAGCCTGCAAGCCCAATTTCGATTTGATGATGCTCCATATCCGACTCCTTTCGCATCAGATGCTACTGCCTATGTTGATTTACGACTCCATCTATGTATAAAGTACATATAAAGTACATTCTATATAACAAACTTAATTGAAGTGATTGGCCTCGCTGTTCCTAATCCCTTTTCCCTGGCTAAACGAAAGCAGCGAGGACTCTATCCATTGCCCCTATAATCCCCTTCTCTATTGTGCAATCTTTCGCATAGGATTTCAATTGTGTCCGCTCCTTTCGGAGAACAATTGCACACACTGAAGATGATGCTGCTTGTTTCTGTCTTCAAATAGGTTGATCATTGATTCAATAACGATAATTATGCTACTATATATTCGTTAGCACAATATTATCCATCACAAGATACTCGTTAGCATTTTATATGCGTATATCGCCTTGAAAGGATGACAATTACGATGACTATATCGATGACTGCAAGCGAAGCAATGCTTTCGCGCCATTCCGTACGTAAATACGTCCCAAATACTCCGATTGCTGCAACAGAATTGAACGAAATTTTGGAGTTGGCTGCTTCTGCTCCTTCTTCATGGAACCTGCAGCATTGGCGCTTCCTCGTCTTCCAACAGGAAGAAACAAAACAAAAGCTGCTTCCGATTTCGTACAATCAACAGCAAGTTGTGGACTGCTCAGCGGTGATTGCTGTACTTGGAGATACACAAGCGAACTTGATGGCTCCCGAATTGTACGGCGAGCAGCTTCAAGCAGGCAATATCACACAGCAAGTGCATGATACACTGGTGGGCAACATTAATCGCGCCTATGAATCATCTGCACAGCTTGGTACCGAAGAAGCGATTCGCAACGGTTCGCTTGCTTCCATGCAATTGATGCTGGCTGCAAAAGCCAAAGGATGGGACACTTGCCCGATGGGCGGCTTCAATAAGGAGCAGTTCGTTACAGAATTCAATATCCCATCCCGCTATGTGCCGGTCATACTGATCACACTCGGCAAAGCTGCTGCTCCAGCGCATGCTACAAGCCGCCTGCCTCTAGAACGCACTGTATTTCATGAGACATTTCCAGCCAACCAATAAGCTAGCATGATTCATGCTTGCCTATCAACAATATGATTCGAAAGTAACAAAAGCGCCCATCCCTAGGATGAGGCGCTTTTGACGTCATTACATTGGATTCCAACGCATCTTCACTTCCAATTCACAGCACCGTGATTCCGAAGAATCCGTATTGAAAGTCAACTTGATACCATCAGGCGTAGACTTCACTTCCAGCCTCGATTGTACACCGATATCCCGAATTAAACGCGTTACTTCCGTTCTATTTCCCCGCTGTGCAGCATCCATAATAGCAGTCGCTAATGTTCTCGACTTCCTTAGGCGATCCAGCACGCGGACAGCCTGTTCTGCTAGAGAATGGGTACTATCTGCAGATGATACAAATTTACTCGAATCAACGGGTGGATACGTATCCGGAATGCGCTCACTCTTGCCTGCTACCGGACGGACAGGGGTTACTCGTACAATGGATTGGTTTGAGCCCACACGATACGTAATCCCCAGTTCATTGGACGACATCTTACACATCCCTCGTTTCTTGCGTAATCCGTACGAAGAGGTACTATGTCAGCCTATGTGAGGAGGACTTATTTCGTGTGCTCTTTTCATATTCTCACAGTATTAAAAGATGCTCCAATCATATCGCTCCGACAATGCGCCGAGCAAATGAACGCCTGCAACGCTATTTCCTTTCTTATTCAGGGCGGGACCTACCACTCCGATCCCCATCTTGCCTGGGATTACCGCAAGAATCCCCCCGGAAACTCCACTTTTGGCCGGTATCCCCACTTGAATTGCAAACTCTCCCGAGGCATTGTACATGCCGCATGTTACCATGAATGAATTCGCAATTTGTACATAATGCTTCGGAATGTAGCAGCGCCCGTTCTGAGGATTGCAGCCTCCATTCGCCAAGACAAGCGCCATACGCGCAAGATGGTCTGTGTTGACCTCGATCGCACATTGGCGAAAATACACTTCGAGCGTATCCTCGACATCGGCTTGAAGAACACCATTATCCTTCAAAAAGTAAGCGAGCGAGCGGTTGCGATGGGCAGTATCTCTCTCCGATTGATACACCTCTTCATTCCATGTTATCGTTGGGTCATCTGCCAATTCACGGATGAATTCAAGCATGCGCATCGATTTTTCTTGCGGAGTTTCGCCTTCAATCAGCGAGGCGATCGCGATTGCTCCCGCATTAATGAACGGATTGAACGGCTTGCCCGGATCAACGAGCTCAAGCTTCAAGATCGAGTTGAAATCATCTCCAGTAGGCTCCATGCCTACCTTACTAAATACGCCTGCTTCACCACTATCGAGCAAAGCGAGGAGCAGTGAAAATACTTTGGATATACTTTGCATCGTAAACGTTAACTTGCAATCGCCTGCATGCACTTGTTCACCTTGAATACCGAACAACGATATGCACAGCGCGTCCTTCGGAGCACTTGCAAGCCCGGGTATATAAGAAGCGACCTCTCCATCCTGTGATACAGTCCGGCTCTCCTCTACCCATTGAGGGAGCTCTCTTCTAAGTTGTTGCCAATAGGTCGTCATACCATGTACACCTTTCCTTCCTTCTATCCCAACATTGCAATGAACCTATCTGCATTGCTCTGCTTCAATATGTACGGTTATATCTATCGTTTCATGGATAACGAATTCACATGCGTCAAATGAGCTGCTCCTGAGTCTAGTTTGTCCAATTTTCACTTCTCATCGGGAGACTTCGTGACACCGGTCACCTTGCTTACGATTTGCGATTCATATTGGGCAAACGCGGGCACAACAGTCCACCCACGCTCCTCCATCATCATCTGCAGCCGGAGTTTCCGTTCATTCAGCTGCTTCCGAGTGTCGCCTATCCTTTGCTTATCTTCTGGATCACACGCTGCAAGAAGCTCCTCCAAACGTACGATTTCACGTCCAAGATATATAGGTTCAGGCAGCAGTCCAGCATTTTGCATCATCAAATATGCAGGCCGCAATTCCTCAGGAACATGGGTCAAATCTTTCAGATCTAATGGCCTCCCTTTGCCAGGCAGTTGATCAAATGCGCCTTCCTTCATCGCTTCTTGAATTTTCTGCTCTGCCATCCATCCGATGATGTCCATGATTACGCACCTCGCTCATCATTCGACTATAAATAACGAAGACATTCCATCTAATAGGATACCACTAATCGCCCCAGAATTTTAACTGGAAAATAAACAAAAAGAGCTTATCTCCCATCATAGGAGGCAAGCTCTTGTTCCCCTATACAGTTTGAGCCTCAGTTGAGGGCTCCTTGCGTTTTATGCCAATCCTCTTCATGTGTCAGCAAAAATTGCTCGGTCGTTAAGTAAAGCGAGATTGGCGGCTTCTCTTTTAAATAGTGGCGCTGCACGAGCAAGTCATAATGAACTTGGCGATTGCGCGTGCCCGAGAGTACGGGAAGATCATCATGTTCATCCAAATAATCATCCACCGCAGCCTGCACCATATCGAGATATATCGGAATATGCTTGTCTTTCTCATCAAATATTTCGTACGTATATTGGGACATATAAAATTTCTGATCCGATTCCCCGCCCAAGTAACGGCGCAGACGCTTCAAATCAATGCTGTGATCTGCTAGCATCAGTGTTGTGCGTTTGATTTCATTCGGCATATCTTTTTCGTATTGAAGCACCGCTCTGCGCACATCCTCCACAGTCACGTGCACCCTTTTACGTACCGATGGAGAAACCTGTTTGTTCCGTTTGAACCATTGTGTAATCCAACGCATATCAGATCCCACCTTTCTGCTTCCGGAAGTAGGGTACGGGAAGATGGAAGCAGGAGATATGTATCCGCTTACATCCCTATTATACCATATCTTTTCTTCATTTGATATATCCTTATATCTCGACATCCTTTACGTATAAATAACCATTTTCGTTCTCCTTTACTCATGTCCAGAAATCAAGTTGTCCATATGCCATCTATTGCATATTTCAAATTTTAACCTTTCTTATTCCACTCCACTTTAAGAAAGAAGGGCCATCCCTGCATGGCAATCACGATGATTGCGAGAGATGACCCTTTCCTACTTAAATGATCCTATTGAGGTATAATTGCATGTTGCGGGGAGTGGTAATGAACAAGCTTATGCTTCAGTTGATACGGCCGCTGCATGACGGGCACGAGCAAGCTTCGTTGCTTCTACCATGTTGCGCAATGCTGCTACTGTTTCAGGCTCGCGGCGAGTTTTCAGACCACAGTCCGGGTTAATCCAGAACGTCTCTACTGGAAGCACGCGCAGTGCCTGTTCGATGATTCGATCAATCTCTTCCACCGCTGGGACGCGGGGACTGTGAATGTCATAGACGCCAAGTCCGATGCCAAGCTCATAGCTTTGCTTCTCCAGCGTTCCAATCATATCGCCGCCGCTTCGTGCCGTTTCAAGTGAAATGACGTCCGCATCCATCTTGCGGATTGTGTCAACCATATCGGAGAAATCACAATAGCACATATGCGTATGCACTTGCGTTTCCGGCGCTGCTCCGCAGGTGGCAAGGCGGAACGCCAATACCGCCCAATCGGTGTAATAAACAGCATCCTCTGCCTTCAGCGGCATGCCTTCCTTCACCGCCGGCTCATCGACCTGGATCATGCCGATTCCGGCTTTCTCCAGCGCAGCAATCTCTTGGCGAAGCGCATAGGCCAGTTGGAACGCAGCTTGCTCACGCGGGATATCATCGCGGACAAAAGACCAGTTCAAGATTGTGACTGGGCCAGTAAGCATCCCTTTAACCGGATGAGAAGTCAAGGATTGAGCAAATGCCGTTTCCTTCACTGTCATTGCCTCTGTAAACGCAACATCTCCATACAACACTGGCGGTTTCACACAGCGCGAACCATAGGATTGAACCCATCCAAACTTTGTAAATGCGAACCCATCTAACTTTTCACCGAAATATTCGACCATATCTGTCCGTTCGAACTCGCCATGCACCAGAACGTCAATTCCGATCTCTTCTTGAATGCGGATCCATCGTGTCATTTCATCTTCTAAATACGTTTCGTATGTCTTTGCATCCCATTCGCCCTTGCGGAAACGAAGGCGAGCGCGGCGAATATCCGCAGTTTGCGGCATACTTCCGATCGTTGTTGTCGGCAGCAGCGGCAAGGAAGGCCAGCGCTTACGATGCAGCTCCTTGCGCTCTTCAAATGGAAGGCGTTCAATTCCTTTTTCTTTTTCTGTCCGAAGCAGCTCCTCCAAAGCCTGAACCACTTGCGGACGCTGTCTCGAAGGCTCATTGCGCCAAGCTTGAACGCGAGCGCCGCTGTCTGTGAGCACTGCGCGAGTCTCCTCGCTTGGGCTTGAGAAATGACGAGCAAGCGCAGCAGTCTCCTCCAGCTTCTCGTCTGCGAACGCCAAGGCTTCTCTAACAGGGGCTGGCAATTCAATCTCCCGCTTCGCAGTCAACGGTACATGCAGCAGGCTGCATGATGGCTGTACGATCCAGCGCTCCCTCGGGACAATACCTTCCACCGATTCGAGCCAAGCCGCTGCTGCGGCTAGATCCGTACGCCAAATATTACGGCCATCAATGATACCGATGGCAAGCTGCTTCTGTTCTGGGAATCCAAATTTACGCAGTGCTGCTTCATTTCTACCTTTATCATGAACAAAATCAAGACCGAGCGTATCTACCGGAAGCGACACGAACGATTCGTAATCTGATACTGCATCGAAGTATGTTTGCACCCATAGCGACAAGCTTGGAGCCGCCTTGCGAAGCTCAGCATATATTTCCTGCACTGCCGGCCAATGTTCGTGCGGCATCTCCAGAACGAATGCCGGCTCATCCAATTGAACGGTCTTCACGCCTTCCTGCTCCAATTCACTCAAGAGCTGTCCATATACTCCAGCGAATTGACGAAGTACATTCAAGCGTTCTTCCGGTTTAATCCCTTTAATAAAGCGGACATACGTATAGGGGCCGATGATGACTGGCTTTCCTTCAATGCCATGGGCTTGCTTAGCCCTGCGATATGCTTGCAGCGGGCGGTTGACCGTCAATTGCGGAGCCTTGCCCTCCCACTCTGGCACAATGTAGTGATAGTTCGTGTTGAACCACTTCGTCATCTCGCAAGCGACGGCATCCTGTGTGCCTCGAGCCAATGCGAACAGCAAATCCGCGCTTACTTCACCTCCATTGTAGGAGAACCGTGAAGGAATCAATCCGAAAGTAGCAGTCATATCAAGCACATGATCATACCAGGTGTAATCATTGACCGGAATCAGATCAATACCTGCCTCTTGCATCGTCTTCAGGCGAACGTCATTGATGCGTTCCAGCTCATCCTCCAATTGCTCCGCAGAGCTGTTGCCTGCCCAATACTGCTCCAATGCCTTTTTCCATTCCCGGTCGTATCCGATCCGAGGGTAACCTGCTGTGCTTGTCTTGATTGAATTGGCTGTCATCATACTGCCCCTCTCATGCGTAATTTTGCCGTACGGGATTAATTGGACAATTTCTATCGCTTAACACGGAATTAGAATTGCAGTCGAACTCACTACTCCACCTTATGAGACGTTTATGGATCGCCTTGTGCATTCATTACATCCTTAATATGCAAAAAAAGACATTCCTGTCCCATAACAGAAATGTCTCGTAAACGTCCATGAAGGCATAATGGAATAGATCGTTCCTTCCGGCTCATTAGCAAAAAACACCTCATGCTAAGAGGAATCGAAATGACGATATCCATGCTTACGAACACTTCCCTATCTCCCGTAGGTACGAACAGTGTTGTCAAAACAGGCAGGTCTCCTGGCTTCAGCTTCATTGGCCATTGCAGCCTTCCCGATTCCTTACAAACCAGTGGCTCTCTCGCAATACCTCAACTGTCACAGTGGCGGGACCGCGCCGGATTTCCAACCGGCTTCCCTATTAAGCTCCGACGTTACCCGAAGCACCTGTTTCCCATATTCAATTACATTGAAAGCCGCTTTCACACATCTTCCAATTGAGAACGATTATATATCTAACCAGAGCGATTGACAAGAATTTTTTCTCAGTTTCTATTCGAAAAAAATCCTAACCCCGCCCGCTTCATTTGTACATAAGCTCCCCTTACATACACAATAGGCGAGCCTCACGGCTCGCCTAACGATCATTGATGGGGTGATATGCTAGATGACCATCCCTTCATGTACGAAAACAATATCTTCGTCCTTCTCATCCAGCGTCAATTCGCGATTATCCAAGAACCATACATCATTTTGCTCCATAAAGAACGTAATGCCGTTCACGACTTCCGTCACTGCTGGATATTGCGGACTGTCTTTCATGATGCCGAATGAATAAGGCCCTGAAGCACTGAATCCGCTGTAGCGCACAAAGATGCGCACTTGATCTCCTGCTGTAAATCCCCAATCGGCCAAAAAACGCTCGACTGCCTTCGCTGTAACGCGTAATTGCATGCTCAGACCTCCTTAATCCAACCTATCATCATTTATGATCATACCACGCGCATATATCATTTGTTAACACCAAAGTTGTTGGTACGAATATGGTCTGCGCCTTTTTCCGACTGTCCGCATTACGCAGATGTTGAGCATACAACACATGTCCGTTGTCGGCATTCATCCACCATAGCTCAGAAAAGCCTCTCCTTGAAATTACAGCTTGATCCGCTGAAGACGAAGCGCATTGAGCACGACCGAGACTGAACTGAACGCCATGGCCGCGCCTGCAAGCCATGGAGCAAGCAGACCGGATGCTGCAATCGGAATGCCGAGCGTATTGTAAATAAGCGCCCAGAACAAGTTTTGCTTAATATTGCGCATCGTCCGGCGGCTCATCTCCATCGCATCAGCAATCCCGTTCAAGTCGCCGCGCATCAAAGTTACACCTGCTGTCTCCATTGCTACATCCGTCCCTGTACCGATAGCGAAGCCAATGTCAGCCGCGGCAAGCGCAGGTGCGTCGTTGATGCCATCGCCTACCATGGCAACGACTGTGCCGTCCTGCTGCAGCTCACGAACATGCTGCGCTTTTTGTTCAGGCAGCACCTCTGCAAATACATCATCAATCCCGACTTGTGAAGCGATGGCTTTCGCTGTTCGAATGTTGTCCCCTGTCATCATCACTACGCGAATCCCCATCTGATGGAGCCGCTCAATCGCCTGCTTCGAGGAAGCCTTCACCTGATCAGCTACAGCAACAATCCCTCTCCACTTGCCATCAACCGCAATCAACATCGCCGTCTTGCCTGACTGTTCCATCTCCTGCAGTGCTGCTTCCGCGTTACTGCTTACGATTCCGTTCTTCTCCATCCATCTGCGCGTCCCGACAATGATGGATTGCCCATTTACTTGAGCCTCTATGCCATATCCAGGCTCAGCGCGGAATGAAGTCGGCTCAACCGTACTAATTCCTTGCTCGGACAGTCCCTTCACAATCGCTTGCGCAAGCGGATGCTCAGACTGCTTTTCGGCAGATGCAAGCAGGGTCAAGAGCTCTGCCTTCTCCTCTTCATTCACATCAGGAAGCACAACATCGGTAAGCGAAGGCGCCCCTTCTGTTACGGTACCCGTCTTATCGAGCACAACAGTCTGAACTCGATAAGCTCCCTCTAAGTGTTCGCCTCCACGGAATAGAACACCATATTCGGCCGCACGACCCGTACCAGCCATGATAGAAGTTGGTGTAGCCAGACCTAATGCGCATGGACAAGCAATGACGAGCACAGCGATGGTACGAGATAAGGCGATACCGAAGTTCCCGGGCTCAACTGCGAAGTACCATAGCAAAAACACAAGAACTGCAATCCCAACGACGATCGGTACGAAAATGCCTGAAATTTTATCCGCAATCCGCTGAATAGGAGCCTTGGATCCCTGTGCTTCCTCGACGATTTTAATAATTTGCGACAGAGCCGTTTCGGAGCCTATCTGAGTCGCTTGCATCGTGAAAGCGCCTTGCGCATTCACTGTAGCACCATACACATTATCCCCAGCCTGCTTCTCCACAGGAACACTTTCCCCAGTCAGCATGGACTCATCTACGGTTGAAGTACCACTAACGACAACTCCATCTACTGGAACCTTCTCGCCTGGACGAACGAGTACGATGTCTCCACTCGCCACATCTTCCACTGGCACTTCTACTTGTTCGCCATTGCGCACAACCGTTGCCGTTTTAGCACGAAGTCCCATGAGAGCGCGAATTGCCTGAGAGGAGCGCCCTTTCGCAGAAGCCTCCAGCCATTTTCCAAGCAGAATAAGGGTAATGAGCACAGCGCTCGTTTCAAAGTACATTTCAGGATGATGAAGTTGGCCGATTTGCCATTGCCACGCCAAATACACACTGTACACATACGCAGAAGTCGTGCCGAGAGCAACCAGCACATCCATATTGGCACTGCCGCTGCGAAGCGCTTTGTACGCCCCCACATAGAACCGTGCACCAATGATAAATTGAACCGGCGCAGCTAGAATCATCTGCACCCAAGGGTGCATGAACCATTCCGGCACCCATATCCATGAAGTGAACGAAAAATGTCCTACCATCGACCATAGAAGCGGAATCGACAAAATAGCCGAGACAAGAAATGTGTTGCGCAGACGGCGCATATTCCGCTGGGTCGGCGACTCTTGTTCCCCTTCACCCTCTTCCTTCTTCAATCGGCCTGTATATCCAAGCTGGGCAATTTTATTCAAAATATCTTCTTGCTTTAATCCAATGTAAGTTATTTTTGCAGTCTCAGTCGCCAAGTTAACGGCAGCGCTCTGCACGCCCGGCAATCGATTCAGCCCCTTTTCAATTCGGGTTGAACAGGCGGCACAGGTCATGCCTTCAATTTGCAAATCCATTGTTTCAACCGGCACCTTATACCCCAGATGCTCAATCTTATCTACAACCTGCTGTAAGGATACAGCATCGCCGTCATACTGCACGGCTGCTCGTTCAGAAGCCAGATTTACTGCTGCTTCCTCTATGCCGTCCATGCGCTTCAAGCCTTTTTCAATCCGGGTTGCACACGCAGCACAGGTCATGCCTTCAATCGGCAACGTTGTATGCTTTTCTGCCATGGTCAAGTCCTCCCTACTCTCATAAATATACCCCTATACCCTATATCCAATTCCAAAAGAAAACTCCTCGTAAGGAGTATTCTCGGTTGAATGATTTCGGGCAGGATGAAAGCGCCGCGCCCTAATTATTAAACTACATCGTATCCTTGATCCTCAATTGCCTCGCGAATTTGTTCTGGCTTCACCTTGGACTCATCATACGATATCGTCACTTGCTTCGCTGCCAAATCAACTTGAGCTGAAGCTCCTGTACCTTCAACCGCACGTTCTACCGCTTGCTTGCAGTGCCCGCATGTCATGCCTTCTACTTTCCATGTTACGTTTGTCATCACGATTTCCTCCCCTTGCGGCTGTTGCTTTAAATTGGAACAACCATTATTATTTAAGTAATTTATGAATCGTTGTTAACAGTTCATCAATAACTTCCGGTTCACCATCTTGCAAGCGCTCAACGACACAACTCTTCATATGCCCTTCGAGCAGCAATCTTCCAACAGAATGAAGAGCCGACTGGATGGATGCGATTTGATTCAGTACATCATCACAGTAAGTATCTCGTTCAATCATGGATTTCACGCCCCGCACTTGACCTTCAATGCGATTCAATCGGTGAATCAGCTTCTTTTTCATTTCGTCAGAGTGATGGCTCTTCCTCTTGCCTTCTGTTGAATGGCATGCCCCCCCATCCTCAATTGAGGAGCAACCATCATCTGATTCGAAAGCAGCGTCCAGTACGTCATCGACTTGTTCATCGATACGTTCGTTTGACATTTGTGTATCACCACCTCATGTATCTAATATACTATACCCCCCCACCCTATGCAAGCCTTTTTCTCACTCTTTTTTTAAACTGAATGGTACTTTTTGTAGCATGAAAATTAGGGTTGGTTATTTTTTCGGAAAATGGTTAAAATTTAAGTGGTTAGTCTGGCTTCTTGTCGCTGGTCAACACATGAATTTATCGTTTACTACTTAAGAGGAGGCAATACTTATTATGACTCAAATGACAAAAGTGTCCCGTGTCGCATTGATCGGATCGGGCTTTGTAGGCTCTAGCTACGCATTCGCATTATTCAATCAAGGCTTGGCCGCTGAGCTTGTCATCATCGACGCAAACCGCAAAAAAGCAGAGGGAGATGCGATGGACTTGAATCATGGACTTCCATTCGCATCCAATATGCGCATCTGGGCCGGAGACTACAGCGATTGCAAGGACGCGGACTTAGTTGTCATTACAGCAGGCGCGAACCAAGCTCCTGGCGAAACTCGACTTGATCTGATCGGCAAAAACGCGAACATCTTCAAATCGATCGTCACTTCCGTTATGGAAAGCGGCTTTGACGGATTGTTCCTCGTCGCGACGAACCCGGTCGATGTCCTTACATATGCAACCTGGAAATATTCTGGTCTGCCTGCGCACCGTGTCATCGGTTCAGGCACCATTTTAGATACAGCACGCCTTCGTTACTTGTTGGGTGAAAAGATCGGCGTCGATCCGCGCAACGTCCACGCTTATATCATGGGCGAACATGGAGACACTGAACTTCCTGTGTGGAGTAATGTCAGCATCGGCGGCCAACCGCTTGAGCACTATCGCAAGACACATGGCAATCCTACTCAAGAAGAATTGGATGAGATTTTCGTCAATGTGCGTGATGCGGCTTATCATATCATCGAACGCAAAGGTGCAACTTACTACGGAATTGCCATGGGATTGGCTCGCTTGACGAAGGCCATTCTGAAGAATGAGAACTCTGTATTGTCCGTATCTGGACTGCTTACTGGCCAGTACGGCTTGGACGATGTCTATATCGGGGTGCCGGCTGTCGTCAATCGTCAAGGTATCCGCGATATTTATGAGCTGCACTTGTCCGAAGAAGAGATGCAGAAGCTGCACCATTCCGCAAGCGTACTCAAACAAGCTATCTCTTCGGTGTTCCCAAAATAGCTTCTGATTCATCCTAATGAAAAAGGCGCACTCTTCTAAAGAGATGCGCCTTTCCTGTATTATGCATTTATGATCATGGTGCGCACTTGCTCTGGCAGCATTGCTGCCTCTTCTTTCGACAGAGCGGAAGTCATAACGGCTGGAAGAACCGTCACCTCGACATGAGCTGGGCGGATCCAATTGCCGTTCGCCTCCATCAGCTTGTACGAACCGGATATACGAACCGGCACAATAGGCACTCCTGACTTTGTAGCCACTCGGAAGCCGCCATTTTTGAACTCCCCGATTTGATCGCCCTTGCTGCGCGTTCCTTCAGGGAAAATAACAATAGGATGCCCGCTCCCTACAAGCTTGCCTGCTTCATTCAAGCTGTTCATCGCCTGGCGTACATTGCTCCGATCCACGAAAATGCAGCGCAAGTATTTCATCCATACGCGAATGAAGGGCAGCTTGGCTAACTCCGCTTTAGCCATCAGCGCCTTCGGCTTGCCGATATGTCCGAGCATGATCGGTACATCGAAATTCCCTTGATGATTGGCGATAAAGACTGCACCGCCTTCCGGAATATGTTCCAATCCACGTACTGTGACTTTCGCTCCAGCTACACGCAGTAAGGAACGTGCCCACCTTCCTACCTGTTTGGCTGTGTAAGCGTCCAGCTCTTCAAGTCGCCCTTGTCTGTACAGTCTATTCGCCTTCATCATACCTGGAATGATAAAAATTAAATAAAGCCAAAAATAAATAAACCAAATGATTGTTCGTATGAATTTCATGCTGTAATTCCCTTCTACATATCGATCAAGTCAGCCATTCCTGCGAACATGGCGTGCCGTCTACAGATTGTGCCGCAACAATGGCATTATGAACAGCATAGCCAAGCACTTCCGCTGCCCACATCCCTGCAAGATCCACAGAAGACTCAACTCCGCCCGTCGTCATTGCGAACACTGTGTCCCCATCATACATCGTATGGACTGGATAAATCGTTCGAGCCAATCCATTGTGGGCCATTTGAGCAATTTTCGTCATTTCGGTTTTGGTGAATGAACCGTTACAGGCAACCGCAGCAATCGTCGTATTCGTACCCGGCTTCAACGTTCCTTGAAAAGGATTAGCCAATTGGGTAAGAAAGGACAACGGATCAATAAAGCTCCCCTTTTCATCTGATCTTGCACCAGCCAGTGTTCTGCCGTTCTTCGGGTGTCTAACCTCGCCGACTGCATTGACTGCGACAGCGGCTCCAACAATCAGTCCATTGGGCAATTGTACAGAAGCCGTGCCGAATCCGCCTTTCATTGACCGATCAGTGCCCGCGAATTTGCCAAGCGTTGCACCCGTTCCCGCACCAACATTCCCTTCAGCAACCATTCCAGATGAAGCGCTCACTGCAGCCGCATATCCCATCTCTGCAGTTGGTACAACTGTGGGATCGCCAAGCGCCAGGTCAAATAAAATCGCCGAAGGTACGATTGGCACCTTCGCAACGCCTACATCCAATCCAATCTCCTGCTCCTGCAGCCGCTGCATGACCCCTTGTGCGGCAGCAAGTCCAAATGCGCTTCCGCCGCTAAGGCAAAGAGCATGTATATGCTGAACGAGCGCCGTCGGCTGCAAAAGCTCCGTCTCACGAGTACCTGGCGCTGAACCCCGGACATCGACGCCGCATACAGCGCCTTGCTCGGCTACAATGACAGTACAGCCCGTAAGTGCAATATTGTCCTGTGCATGGCCTACAGCAATGCCAGGTACATCTGTTATTGATCCAGGATAGCGAGCGGGCTTGTCACCCGCTCTATTCGTATAATGGGATGATTCCATATGCTCACCCTTTCCGGTCTGATTATGATGCGCCCTGCTATTTCCACACCAATCCGCTTCAGATTGCAACAAGAACGTGGCACCATTTTGGGCAAGCCTACACGCCTGTAAGAGGAAGATTGTCGAAAAAAGTAAACTCTTGCAGAAAAATGCACGTTTTTGCGCTTTCCCGAGAAATAATTTTGTCTTCCTTTCCCGAGATAGCGGCCCCTTGGCCTGTCATACATCGGATAGACCAAAATCCTGCATGAAGCAGAGAAAGGAGCCCGATTGCAATGGGCTCCTCTTTGACATTAGGATGTTATACAAGTCCGAACAATCTGCGGCAGCGGCCAGGACGGTTCGCTCGGAATCGCTCGACATTGCCCTGATCCATCATCGTGACATATACGGTACATCCATCTTCGCCACCGAAGGTCACATTTGTGCAGTTGCTTCCATGGAGTCGTATCTCTTCGAGCAGAGTTCCATCCGGAGCGAGAACTGCTACCGTCCCTTTGCCAAAGCGAGCAACGTACAGATTGCCGTCTATATCACAGCGCATCCCATCCAGTCCGAAATCCGGAAACTCATGAAATAGCCGCTTGTTCGAAATACTTCCGTCCTCATGAAGATCATAGACCCATATTCGGCGTTGAACCGACTCGTTAACATACAACAGACGCTCGTCCGAGCTCACCTCTATGCCGTTCGTAGTTCCCATGCCCGTTTCCAACAATGTCATTTCTCCATTTGGACGGATGCGCCAGATTTGCCCGGAATCATCGGCCCACTTCGGATCACTTGCAAATATAATATCATTCGCCATAATTGCAATATCGTTCGGCTGATTCATTGTTGGATCGTGTGCAAGCACTTGCAGCTCCTTCGTCACAAAGGAATATCGGAACACATGATGTCCTGCATAATCGGCGATGCACATCTCCCCTCTGCGATTAAAGCGGATACCATTGCCTATGCATCCCTCGGGAAGCTCCAGAAACACAGAGCATTCGCCTGCCGGCGTGACTTTTCCAATAGTGCCTTGGCGTTCATAATTGACCGCGTACAAATTGCCTTCCTTATCGCAAGCAGGACCTTCTATGCCTTGTGTAAACCCATGCTGTGGTGTAAATACCTCACTGCTTCGCATTTCCACTGATCCATCAAACGTCTGACTCATGCTATCTCCCTCTCCCTCTTCGCATGTACATCATTCATAACGTTAAACGATCTTGCTCATGGTACGGCCTAACAGAAGTAAATCGCTTCATAGCCGCAATTGCAGTATGACAGCGATTCCTATCCCCGCATAAAATTCGCACAATCTCGCGTTAGACGGGGAAGTCAACTCGTATGATCAGAGCTTGTCCAACTCACCGATGTTCATTATTTATCGTGATCCTCATCCGAATCTCCAGCATCCATTTGGAATGAACGCAATTTTTCCTTCTCTTGCACATGCGCCTCAATCATGTCGCGCTTGAGCTCCCAGGCCTTCGTGCTCACATCGACATGATACTGCTCTGGGTTCGTCTTCCGCAAATATTCCGGCCAGAACAGTTGCAGCTGCTCCTTATGGTAGTTGCGGATCTCCTCCAGAGGCGGGCGTTCATATACAAGCTTGCCGTCCCGATATACAGGCTGAAGCAGCAGTTCTGCATCATAACTCTCCACATATTTGTGTAAGTATGGGTGAATTGGATCAAACAGCTTAATTTTCGCCCGACGCTTTACATCATCCTCTTCAGAGAGGCAAATGTAGTCAGCGATCGCTTTTTTCTTTTTCTTATGAATGATGCGGTAAACATCCTTCTTGCCTGGCGTCGTGACCTTCTCTGGATTCGCAGAAATTTTGATCGTTGGCTGCATCTCTCCGTTTACTTCACGAGATACAAGCTTGTACACGCCGCCAAGCGAAGGCTGATCCGCTGCCGTAATCAGTTGTGTGCCGACTCCCCACATTTCCACACGAGCACCCTGTGATTTCAAGTCTGAAATCGTATACTCATCCAAATCGTTAGATGCACAAATCTGCACATCAGTCAGACCGGCCTCATCCAGCAGCTTGCGGGCTTGAATGGACAAGTACGCAATGTCCCCGCTGTCGAGTCGAATCGCCTGTAGCTTCTTCCCTTTTTTCTCCAGCTCAAGACCAATTTGAATCGCATTCGGAATTCCGCTGTGCAGCGTATCATACGTATCGACGAGCAGCGTCACCTGATTAGGCAGCGCTTCAGCGAATGCATGAAAAGCCTCTTCCTCGCTCTCGAAGCTTTGCACCCACGCATGAGCATGCGTCCCTTTTGTCGGAATACCGAACCTACGGCCCGCGAGCATATTTGAAGTGGCATGGAAGCCTGCCAAGTAAGCTGCACGCGCGCCCCATAATGCAGCATCTGCCTCTTGGGCCCGGCGTGTGCCGAATTCCATCAAAATATCGTTCGGAGCGACATGCTTGATGCGCGAAGCCTTGGTTGCGATCAATGTCTGAAAGTTCATGAAGTTCAATAGAGCTGTCTCAATCAGTTGCGTTTCGAACACACGTCCCTCTACGCGAATAAGCGGCTCATTGGCGAATACGAGCGTACCTTCTCGAACTGCATCAATCTGTCCGGTAAAACGGAATGCGCGCAGCTCTTCCAGAAACGCTTTCTCGTATTGCTCTTCCTGCATACCTAGATACTCTATGTCTTCTTCTGTGAAATGCAAATGCTCAATATACTCAACAATTCGCTCAAGACCGGCGAACACGGCATACCCATTATGGAAGGGCAGCTTGCGGAAAAATGCTTCAAACACCGTCTGCTGATTATGTGTGCCATTCTTCCAGTGCGCATACATCATATTGATTTGATATTTATCTGTGTGTAAGGCCATTGATGTATTCATCAAGTCATCTCTCTTTCTACCGTTTACCAGTCAGACTGTATGCGGCAATTAACTATTCTGTGCGGTACCCGCTTACAATTTGGGCACCAAGCGAATTGCGGAAGTGCTGCAATGCCCACGCATGAGCTTGCCCGTTAAAGGTTGCAACAGCATCCTCATGAACAACAATTTTATATCCTTTATTATAAGCATCCACTGCCGTATGAAGCACGCAGATGTCTGTACATACGCCAACCAAGTGAATCTCTTGAATATGTCTAGCTCGCAATTGCATATCTAGATCGGTACCGCAAAATGAGCTGTATCTGGTCTTATCCATCCAATATACATCTGATTTATGACGCTCGTAGGCATCGGCTACTTTACCGTATAGGTTCCGCCCTTCAGTCCCCCGAATGTTATGGGGCGGGAACAACGCTGATTCCGGATGGTACGGATCCTGCTCCTCATGCAGATCCACGGCCATCGTAACAAAATCACCAGCAGCCGCGAAGGACTCTACCAAATCCGCAACACGATCCTCGATATGTACGGCTGGATCTCCGCAAGGAAGGCGACCAATCACAAAATCATACGTATAATCAATGACAATTAATGCCTTCAATTCCAATTGCATCCCCTCTCCGAGGCCCGCTATCCGATAGTTAGCTTATCGTCATTATGACAAATCGGTGCTAAATGTCAACCACCTGCACGCGGGCTTCTCACGTGAAAAGTTCCTGTCGCCATCGTACCGAGCTCACCTTGCTCGTTCACAATTGTCCCTTGAATCGTAAGCACGCGCTTCGTTGCATGGGTAACATGCGCTCGAGCTTCCAATATGCCCAGCTTCATTGGACGCAAAAAGTTCACATTCAAGCTCCCCGTCACAATGTTCTGATCCTGCTTATATGCAGTGGCGGCAATCCCCATCGTATTGTCCAGCAGAGAAGATAATACGCCTCCATTCACAATGCCCATCATATTCAAATGGTGATCCTTCGCGTCAAGACGAACGACCACTTCCTTCTCATCCGCATGAACGAGCTCACAGCCCAAGTATCCCCAGAATGACGTTTGCGCGCTTTCCTTTATTTCATCCCACCGCAAGATTTGCTCGTTGCTCATGTTGGCCACCTCTCGATTTATCCGCCATTATTTACCTTACAGTATACCGACATTATGCCCTTCTATCACTAACAAAATGTCGAAAGAAGCGAAGGCCGATCGTTTTGATGACCGGCCTTCTCCTCTATTTTATCACATTGTTGCTTCAAATGGTTCGTCTCCTGCTACTTATCGTCAGAAGAGTTGTCGCCATGATGCTCGTGTTGGAGCCGGCGCTGCGCCTCTTCTTCAACCAGCTTACGGCGAAGCACTTTGCCAACCATCGTCTTAGGCAGCTCCCCTCGGAACTCGATTTGCCGAGGAATTTTAAATGCAGCCAGCTTCGCACGGCACCAACCGACCAAGTCCTCCTCTGTAATCGTTGAACCATCCACTCGTACGATGAAAGCCTTGACCGTTTCCCCTCGATATGGATCTGGAACTCCGATTACTGCTGCTTCTTTCACCTGAGGATGCTCGAACAGCACCTCTTCTACATCGCGCGGGAATACTTTGAATCCGCTTGCATTAATCATCTCCTTCTTCCGATCAACGATCGAGAAGAACCCATCCTCATCCATCTTCGCCATGTCACCGGTTAGCAGCCAGCCCTCTTTCAATACTTCCGCTGTCTCTCTAGGCCGATTCCAATACCCCTTCATAACCTGCGGTCCGCGTACGGCGAGCTCTCCGATAGAGCCTATCGGCAATTCTTCAAGAGTATCTGGATTTACAACTTTAGCATCAGTGTCCGGGAATGGAACCCCAATCGTTCCAGCCTTCCGATACCCCCATACCGGATTGGCATGCGTAACCGGGGAAGACTCTGTTAAGCCGTATCCCTCAATCAATCTCCCGCCCGTAATGGCTTCAAATCTTTCTTGTACCTCAAGCGGGAGAGGCGCGGAACCAGACACACATGCCTGCACCGATGATAAATCATAACGAGCAATCTCTTTATGGTGATTGATCGCAATATACATTGTCGGAGCGCCGGGGAATATCGTTACCTTTTCCTTGGAGATCGATTCCAGCACTTGTTTTGTATCGAACCGCGGCAGCAATATCAGCTTGCCTGCCAGATGGATGCCCAAATTAAGAAGAACCGTCAAGCCGAATACATGAAAGCACGGAAGTGCTGCAAGAAACGTTTCCTTGCCTCTTTGTGCGCAGTAGAACCAATTTGCCGTTTGCGTTGTATTTGCGAGCAAATTATAATGCGTCAGCATGACACCCTTGGCTACTCCTGTTGTCCCGCCCGTATATTGAAACATAGCCACATCCTGCTCGGCATCGACAGGACAAATCGTAGTCAGCGGAGCACTTGAAGCGAGCCAGCGCTTATAGCGTATTACACCAGGCACCTCGGGAACCGCAAGCGATTGACCTTCCTTCTTCATTTTGAGCGGATACAGCCAATTTTTCGGGAAAGGCAAATAATCACGGATCGAGGTTACGATCATATGATTAAGCTTGGTTTTCTGCTTGACATGCAGTACACGAGCAAACAGCAAATCGAGTGTTATGATTACCGTTGCCCCTGAATCCTCCAATTGGTGAGCCAGTTCTCCCTCCATGTACAGCGGACTGGTCATCACTACGATTCCACCCATAAATAACGTGCCATAATAGGCAATAAGCATTTGCGGGCAATTCGGCAGCATGATGGCAACCCGATCCCCTGCACTCACCCCGAGCGAGCGCAAGCCGCCTGCAAATTGATAAACTGAAGCAAGCAATTCACGATAAGAAAGCGCCTTACCCATGAATTCAATCGCTGTACGCTCTGGGTACTCAGCAGCAGCCTTCTCCAGCAGGTGTGCCACATTATGCTTCGGATAGTCGAACGACGGAGCTACTTCTTTCGGATAATGGCGCAGCCAAGGCCTTTCATCAGCACTCATGTGCTACTCCCCTTCCTCGTTCTGTCTGCGCTGCGCGCAAGGCAGCAGCGCAGATCAGTCACTGAAAATAGCGCTTAATTACATCACGATATACCGTTCGTTCGCGATTACACGAACAGCGATGTCCCGCTTCTGCGAAATTAAGGACAATGGCGAGGTGCGGCTGAACTTCTTGAGCAAAGAGAGCTGCGTGCGAAGCACGTCCCCTGATGCAGCTTCATGGAGTGTTTCCTTTGCTCTTTGCTCGATAACCTGGATCGAATCGCGAACGAATACCTGAGTCATCCGCATAGCCAGAGCAGCCTTCTCCTCTCCAAAGCGGTTGATTAGCTTATTCGTTCGCAGTATCGCGCTTTCTGCCGCATAAATGTAAATCATCATATCAGCAAGGGCAGAGAGAACCTCCTGCTGCTCCTCGATACGTGTTCCATATTTCTGAACAGCGGTTCCACCCACGACCAGAAAAGCGGTCTTCATTTGGTTCAATAGTCCATATAGAACAGACAAGGGATCCTCTTCGCTGTCGCTAAGAGATGGACGGAATGCAAGCACCTCTTCCTGCAGCCGCTCCAATCGCTCCATTAATGGGAGCTCTCCCTTCAATGCTTTTTTCAGCAGCGTACCTGGAATGAGAAGCCGGTTGATTTCATTCGTGCCCTCGAAAATGCGGTTAATGCGCGCATCACGATAAATTCGCTCCACCTTGTATTCTTGGGTGTAACCATAGCCACCGTGAATTTGCACGCCTTCATCCGCAATTGTATGCAGTGCTTCACTGCCGAACACCTTAATAATGGAGCATTCAAGGGCAAATTCTGCGATTGCTTTGGCTGGAGACGCGACCGTATGCGTACCGCCTTGTGTTCCCGTATCCGTTGACTTCTCATGTAAGCCCTGGAGCATAGCGTCGATATAACCAGAGGTTCGATAAACCATGCTTTCTAATACATAAGTTAGCGTATTCATCTCGGCAAGCTTCTTCCCAATAAGCGGGAAGCTGCTGATCGGCTTGCCGAACTGCGTTCTTGCATTCGCATAGGCAGAAGCCAGCTGGATCGTTTCCTTTGCTGCGCCAAGACAGCCCGCCCCTAGCTTGAATCTGCCGATATTTAATATGTTAAAAGCAATAAGGTGCCCTTTCCCGATCTCTCCGAGCACATTATCAACAGGTACACGCATGTTATCAAAGTAAATCGGGCAGGTGGATGAGCCCTTGATTCCCATCTTTTTCTCTTCCGGTCCAACCGTAAATCCTTCCATGCCTCGCTCCACGATAAACGCCGTAAATTTCTCACCGTCTACCTTCGCATATACGATAAAAATATCCGCAAATCCTGCGTTCGTAATATACAGTTTTGAGCCGTTTAAAGTATAATGGGCCCCATCCTCAGTCAGCTTAGCAGTTGTACGAGCGCCTAGTGCATCAGATCCTGAGGCGGGTTCGGTTAAACAATAGGCGGCTATTTTAGCGCCAGTTGCTAGTTGCGGCAAATATGTGCGCTTTTGCTGTTCGGTTCCAAAGTACACGATCGGCAGTGTCCCAATCCCTACGTGAGCCCCAATGGACAATGCGAAGGACGATGCCTTCGCCAGATTCTCATTTACGATCGTGGAGCTCACCTTATCGAGTCCCAGCCCGCCAAAAACTTCGGGTATATCCACGGCTAATAGGCCGAGCTCACCAGCCTTGCGCATCAGTTGAACTGTCAGCTCGTAATTGAGCCGTTCAATCTCTTCATCATGCTGCAGCACATCCCCTTCGACAAAAGCCTTTGTTGTATCGGCGAACAACCGCTGCTCTGAGGTGAAATCCTCGGGCGTTACTACCCATTCAAGCTTCGGCTCGTCAATAACGAAACCACCGCCCCTTATTCGCGTCGTAGACGCTGCATCCATGCCTCATTCCTCCTGTCCCATGCTGTTCATCTCGTACAGTGCTGTTCGGATAGCTTCGTCCCAGGCTGTCCCAAGCCTATGTAGCCAAACCTATGCCGAAAGACGGGTTTACAGCTATCCGTCCCCCATTTGTAATGAGTAAGACAAGCCATTTTACATAAATTAGCAACCCTTCTCCCCTTCCTTATGCAGGATGCTGTCTAATCTGTACTCACGCAACTTGGCTGTACGTAAAGAACTATGTTTGATGGATATGAGTTTTGACACTAAAAAATTCGTCCTTGCCCTTGCTATGACCGCTGGTTAATGAAATTGCTGAATCAGGAATAGAGATAAGTTAACAAATTCCCCCATACAATGATTGCATAAAGTTGAGAATAAGTCTTAATTACAGACCGGTCTGCTCTTGGAAGACGGAGGAAAGAGGATTATTCATCCTTATGACGAATATGGCAATAAAGAAACAGGAAAGTGGAAAGGGAACTATGGCGGACATCCCTCTAATCACTTCGTTACACATCGACCATGCGCTTGCTTCTAAACGATAAGATCTACAAGTAAGCCGCAAGCGTGCTATCGACTGGAAAGGAGTGCTGCCCTATGAGCCGCACATATGCTGTAATTGCTGAAATACGTGGAACTCGATTGCACCAGGTTACATTCGAAGCGCTTGGTGCTGCTGCGCAGATGGCGAAGCCTGATGATCGAATTATTGTGCTTGTCATTGGATATCAACTTGCAGAGGACACCATCCAGTCCTTAAAGATTCGAGGAATTGCGCAAGTTAGCTGCGCAGATGATGAAAGGTATAGATATTACGAGGCAGAAACCTATTTTTCGGCATTGCAAGCATTTACGGAACAGCAATCACCAGATGTCGTGCTGCTTGGACACACGGCTATGGGACGCGACCTTGCCCCTATGCTTGCTGCCCAGCTCCATACTGGCCATATTTCAGATGTCGTCTCCATACAATCGGATGCGGCTGGCAGTACGTTCTTGAGACCTGTCTATGCAGGCAAAGCATTTGAAACAAAACGCTTTGCCAACCAAGCCCGACCTTGGATTATCACGATCCGGCCTAACTACTTCAGTCCTATAACCCAACAAGCTGGAAGGCTTCCCGCGTATCAGTCCGTAAATGATCCTCAATTTATTTCCCTGCTTGCCCCGGCCTCATCCTTACGGACTGTCGTCCATGAAGTTGTGACCAGAATGAGCGGATCTGTAAATTTGTCTGAGGCTAAAATTATTATTTCTGGCGGGCGCGGTGTGAAAAGCCCCGCAGGTTTCAAGCCGCTGGAGCAGCTGGCCCGTGTACTGAATGGTGCAGTCGGGGCTTCGCGCGGCGCTTGTGATGCCGGCTATTGCGATTACTCTCTGCAGATCGGACAAACGGGCAAGGTCGTTACGCCCGAAATTTATTTCGCATGTGGAATTAGCGGCGCCATCCAACATATTGCAGGGATGGGTCAATCCCGCACTATCGTTGCCATCAATATTGATCCATATGCTCCTATTTTCAAGGTAGCCAATTACGCTATTGTTGGCGACTTATTCGAGGTTGTGCCGCTGCTTACCGAACAATTCCGCAAGCTATTATCCTAATTTGCTTCCTCTCACCCTATTTCCTTCAACAATCGCAAAAGAAGGCTTCCCGCCTTAACTGCAGGAAGCCTTCTTATTTCATCCTATGCTAATCGCATGATTCTGGCGCTTCTGGTGTGGCTGCTTCTACCTCGATCTTCTCAGATACCGTGTCACGAATAACCGACATGATCAGTTGAAGCAAATAATTTACATCACTCTGGCTTTGCTGGAATTCCACAACGAGCGGAATATTATCCAGTTCGTCTTGGAGCTCGCTAATCTCATTTTCAATTTTATCCACCATCTTAGCGTTTTGGAATGATTGGAACGCAACCAATTCCTTTTGCTTTTTCTTAATCGAGGAGATTAGCTCTTGTACCCTATTATGCATCTGAATTTGCTTCTCGGCTTGCTGGAATTGCCGAACCTCATCTGTCGTGAGAATAAGCTCGGACAACTGCTTCGCCTTTGCCATAATATCTTCGCGGACTAGCAAGTCCCGCGTATTGAACTTCGGTATTCCGCATCCCGATCGATGGACATGCTCCTCATGTTCCGAGTGTTCTGCGTGTTCCGAATTCACCTTTGAAGATTGTGACTGTTGCGTCAATGAGAACCTCTCCCATCTATTCGGCCTGAATTGTATTGGTAAAATCTATCTCTTCTCGTTTATTGTATCCGATAATACAGAAAAGGTTAAGAAGTCATTTGCATCGGTTCTGTGACAAGCACACCCTTGATGTAATATGACATAATATCTGTAATTTTAACATGTACGATTTGACCGATCAACGATGCCGGACCTGCAAAATGGACAAGCTTGTTCGTACGCGTACGTGCAGATAAAATGTCAGGGTTATTCTTACTTTCCCCTTCTACCAAGACTTCAACGACTTGATCCATCAATCGTTCGTTACTGCGACGACTCTGCTCCTGCAGCAGTGCATTCAAGCGCTGCAAGCGCTCCTTCTTCACTTCCATCGGAACATTGTCTTCCATCCCTGCCGCTGGCGTGCCTTCTCGCGGTGAATAGATAAAAGTGTAGGCAAAGTCGAATTCTACCTCTCGCACGAGAGACATCGTTTCTTCGAACTGTTCATCTGTCTCGCCTGGGAAACCGACGATAATATCTGTCGTAAAGACGACATCTGGAATCGCCTGCTTGATTTTGAAAGCCAGTTCCAGGAAGCGTTTCCGGTCATACTTGCGGCTCATTTTCTTCAATATTTCCGTGCTTCCTGATTGTACAGGAAGATGAATATGCTCAACCAAATTGCCGCGCTTTGCAAGCACCTCAATTAATCGGTCATCAAAGTCTCTTGGATGAGAAGTGGTAAAGCGAATGCGCGGTACATCGATGGTACGAATTTCATCCATCAAATCGCCGAATGAATAGGTAATGTCGGCAAAATCTTTACCGTAAGCGTTGACATTTTGACCGAGCAGTGTAATCTCCTTGAACCCTTGACGAGCCAAGTCTCTAACCTCAGCAATTACGTCTTCCGGACGGCGGCTGCGCTCTTTCCCGCGTGTGTACGGAACGATGCAGTATGTACAGAACTTATCGCAGCCATACATAATGTTGACCCATGCTCGCATACCTTCCCGCTTCTTCGGCAGATTTTCAATAATGTCGCCTTCTTTAGACCATACCTCCACGACCATTTCCTTATTGAACAAGGCATCGCGAATCAGCACCGGCAAGCGGTGAATATTATGTGTACCGAATACGATATCAACGAATTGATGCTTTTGCATGATTCGATTCACGACATTTTCTTCTTGGGACATACAACCGCACACGCCAAGAATAAGCCCAGGTCTTTGCAGCTTCAATGTCTTCAAATGTCCGAGTTCGCCAAAAACTTTATCCTCTGCATTTTCACGAATCGCACATGTATTTAATAAAATGATATCGGCCTGTTTCCGATCTTCCGTTTTTTCATAGCCCATTTGTTCGAGCAAGCCGCTCATTGTCTCGGAATCATGCTCGTTCATCTGGCAGCCGAATGTATAGATGATATATTTCTTTCCAACACCTAGATCCTTTAGCTCCTCAGGCACTGCCTGATCATAATGCACCTGAATATCCTGTTTGCCCCGTTGCTTCTCTTGACGCTGGTTAGGCTCCGAAATAATGTTGATTTCACGACCATTTATACGAATCCGTTTACCTTGTTCATCCTCGGAAATGACTTTGGCATTCGAGAAATCAAAATATTTGGAGTAATCTTTCGACTCTTTGTTCATTTGTGTCGGCACTCCTTCTTCTCAATCGATTCTGTAGGTTTTCATTGTGGTGTTCATTTGTAGTCTTCTATCTTTATGCAAACCACCAATGTATGTACATGAACATCACTTCGAATTATACCATCATCCGAAGATGAGAGCCAAGAATGAACTTCCATATTTAGTTATTACGGAGTGGACAACATGGCCCTATGCTATCCAAAATACTGTAAACAGTAAGAATTTCCAAAATTCAAAATGGACAGGATTGGTCATTGTGGCCTGGTGTTAAACATCGTTTTTGCGGGTAGAGTGTGGATCATGTATGAAAAAAAGCCTCGGAGCATTCCGGGGCTTACTTTTTTGGCTTAGGTCTCATTGTGTCATAAACAGGTTTATTGCACTTTAAAGCAGGTATATACTTCATCCACCCAGCGGCCACGCATCGCAGTCATATAAAGATGAAATCCATTTCAGGTCAATATTTTATATTGATTGACGTACAATGATGTTATAAGGAATAAGGAGGAAGAACATTCTCTTGAAGGTGCTAATTTTCCACTCACTTTATAGATTCAATTCTTTTCCGCTTTCCTTCTGTATCTTTTCAAGCTATATTGTTTGCCAATAGGCTGTTCAAGTCGCTTGTGTTCTCCGTTTTTGTACCATCTCATCCACGTTTGTATTTGCGTCCTGTTTTTGATGTGTAACTCTTTCATGACTTCTTTAACGGTAATTCCCGCTAATCTCATTTCTATTGCTTTCAGCTTCACTTCCAATGGATAACTCACTCTAGGTGCCATCACAAGCACCACAAGAATCTACGTTCAGTACGAGACAGCTTATCGCGTATTCCCCAAATTCCTTGCCCTCGATTGTAATCTGATTGTCCTTTACAACCGTAATGACACCATTCGAAATACAGTGAATCAACTCATTCGGTAATAGTGGGTGAACCGGAGGAACTGGCATCGCTAAAACCGTTGCTGTTGCCAATACATTGGATGATTTTTTCATAGTCTGTAAGCCTCCTAGGTATGTTCCTTTGCGTTACATTTCCTAAAGACGGGCGCGCGTCAACTAATGTTGCAAGTGAAAATAAGCCAATCCCCCCTGAAAACGGAAGGACGGGAGCCTGTACCTGCTTGACCTTCCCGGGCGTGTACTACTTCACCAGCTACGAAAGCACAGATAGGAGCTTTATGGCTCTTAACAATATCAATGTCTGTATGAAATACTGTGCCGCCGTTGAATGGATCACTTCTGTATCCATATGGGCTTGTTACGCGGAATCCATATTCTCCCCAATTAATTGTCATTCTGACATCTCCTTTTCGTGACTCTAACCGTTATTTTTTATCAAGATCCGATTTGCCCAGTTCAATAACCCAATTCAATACAGGCAGCGGCAGCTAGTCATTCCATCCTGATCCTATGCTGTTGGCGATCATGGACTGTAACACATGGTAGAGAGTACCGAGGGCGATCGCCCCAAATACAAGACCAGGCAGCCCGAACATGACGTCAAGCAGATGCCCGCCACACGGAAGCAGCAGAATGAAAAATGTCCTTGCCACGCCTCCAAACCGCTTTCCATTTGTCCATCTCTAAACCTCCCCAATTGAAATAGCCCCCACGCTGGTGAGGGCATAAAAATAGCATAGCGCTGACCGTCTATGCGGCAGCGCCTAAACTACATATTTAATATGAACTCTGCTCTTACAAAGTAGTCATCTATGCAAAAAAGGCACAGCCCATAAGGACTGCACCTTTAATTTCTTAGTATGATTCAATAATTAATCAATGATCTCAGCTGTGTCGCCGTTTTTTACACCAGCAGCATTCGCTTCGTCTGTGTCGATATGCATGTCCAATGCAAATTTTTCGGAAACACGTGCAATCACGTTTTCAAATACAACACCGCGCTCTCCGCCTACACGTACGCGAAGCTTTTGCTTGTCTTGAATCCCCCATTTTTCTGCATCAGAAGTATGGAAGTGAATGTGACGCGCAGCTACGATAACGCCGTCTTGCAGTTCAACTTCACCGGCAGGTCCTTTTACAAGAATACCTGGAGTACCTTCGATATCACCAGATTCGCGAACTGGTGCTTTTACACCAATTGCAAAGGAGTCAGTACGGGAAATTTCCAATTGGGATGCAGGGCGTGCAGGTCCCAAAATACGAACTTTATTGAAGGATCCTTTGGAACCTACAACTTCAACTGTTTCGTTCGCAGCATATTGTCCTGGCTGGGACAATGGCTTGAACTCAGTCAATTGATAGCCTTTGCCGAACAAAATCTCGATATGTTCTTGAGTCAAATGAATATGGCGAGCGGATACGCCGACAGGTACGTTTTTCATTTCTCTTCCACCTCACGTATGTGTTCTCTCTAGCTAGTACCAAATCATATTATACTACGAAAAGCAACAAGGCATGCGCCTAAAGACGCATGCCTTTTCAACAATTATTTGAATTCTGCCACCAATTTGTCAAATTCTTCAGAAGAAAGACGAATATTTTGCTTCGCTAACGGTTCAGCGCGGAATCCAGATACGAGATTCTCATAGCTCTTCTTCGATGTATCTTGATAGATAAGACCTGTTATCATTCCATCTGTTTCCATCAGCTTCGTCATTGCCGCGATGCGGTTAGACGGATCATAGCCTTCCACGGAATCCAAATTGATGATGTTCTCCTTGAACCAATCATACGTATTGATCTTGTTGAAGGTTACACATGGGCTGAACACGTTGATTAATGAGAAGCCTTCGTGCTTGATGCCTTCTTCAATCAAGGATGTCAGCTGCTTCAAATCACTTGAGAACGATTGTGCTACGAAGGTAGCTCCCGCGGAGAGCGCAATTTCAAGCGGACTCAATGTGTTCTCGATTGCGCCTTCCGGTGTACTCTTCGTCTTAAAGCCGACCGCGCTGCGTGGCGAAGTCTGACCTTTCGTTAATCCATAGATTTGATTATCCATTACGATGTAGGTTATGTTGATGTTACGACGAATCGCATGCACCGTATGTCCCATCCCAATCGCGAAGCCGTCTCCATCCCCGCCGGATGCAATGACGGTCAAGTCGCGATTGGCCAGCTTCAATCCTTGTGCGATTGGAAGCGCACGGCCGTGAATGCTGTGGAAGCCGTATGCATTAATATATCCTGAAATCCGACCAGAACAACCAATCCCTGATACAACTGCCAAATTCTCAGGTTCCAATCCGACATTGGCAGCTGCGCGTTGAATGGCTGCCTGAATTGAGAAGTCGCCGCAGCCTGGGCACCAATTCGGCTTCACATTGTTGCGAAACTCTTTGAACGTTGCCATTCTAGACCAACTCCTTGCTTTGTTTGTACAATTCCAAAGGCAGGAACGGAGTTCCATCATATTTATTAATTCGGCGAAGCTTCTCTCCGAATCCGACGTTCAGTTTCACTTGATCAGCCAATTGGCCAGTAGCATTGTTCTCTACCACAACGATTTGCTTCGCCTTCTGCGCATGCGGAGTGAATAGCTCTGTTGGGAACGGATAGATTTGACGAACGGTGATGTGGTTCGTCTTTACACCGTCTGCTTCCAAGCGTCTGCGCGCTTCATCAATCGTACCGCCTGTGGAGCCCATACCCACCAGAAGTAAATCTGGTTCTTCATGCGGTACATCTGCATGAATGGCGTTTGTCACCTGCAGCCCATTCAATTTGTTCAACCGTTTGTCCATCATCTTCTTGCGGTTCACTGCACTTTCCGACGGTCTGCCGATCTCGTCGTGCTCTACGCCAGTTACGTGGTGAAGCCCGCCTTTCTCTCCTGGGATAACACGTGGAGAGATGCCGTCTTCCGTAAACTCATAGCGCTTAAACTGTTGGTTAGCCTCTAACGGAGGTACATCACTCACCAGCTTGCCGCGGTCGATCATGATTTGCTCATAATCCAGCATTTCACATGTTTGCTTGCCGAGAGACAATTGCAAATCCGTCAATACGATAACTGGACATTGGTATTTCTCTGCTAGGTTGAATGCTTCTACTGTATCGAAGAAGCACTCTTCTATTGAACTTGGCGCGATCACGATCTTTGGAATTTCACCGTGCGTCCCGTAAATCATCGCGTTCATATCACTTTGTTCCTGCTTCGTCGGAAGCCCTGTACTTGGACCGCCGCGCTGTGTATTTACGATTACAATCGGTGTTTCCGTCATCCCCGCAAGACCGATTGCCTCAGTCTTCAAGGATAGACCAGGACCTGCGGACGCAGTCAATGCACGTACGCCTCCATAGTTAGCGCCGATCGCCATCGTAACTGCTGCGATCTCATCCTCTGTTTGAATAACCGTGCCGCCGAACTTCGGCAGACGCTTAATCAAATATTCCATAATCTCAGATGCTGGCGTAATTGGATAAGCCGCCATCAGGCGGCATCCTGCTGCCACTGCACCCAAGCCAATTGCATCGTTACCTATCATGAACAGCTTCTGCTTGCCATCAGCCGGCTCCAGCTTGAAATCATCAAGCGGACCGCCTGCTTGCTCCAGCACGAACTCTGCACCTCTACGTGCCGCCTCTACGTTCTTCTCTACGACTGCTGGACCCTTACGACTGAATTCCTCTTCAAGCGCCTTGTTGAAGACCTCCAGCGGCAATCCAAGCAGTGCCCATGAAGCGCCTGAAGCAACCATGTTCTTCATGAGAGAAGCACCCAGCTCTTCCGCGATTGCTGTGAACGGAACAGCGAACAGACGTGCATCTACACCTTCTGGCACAGTCGGATTGAACTTTGCATCTGCGACGATAACGCCGCCCGAACGAAGTTCACCAACGTTCAAATCGATGGATTCCTGGTCGAATGCGACCAGAATGTCCAAGTCGTCTGAAATTGCACGAATCGGCTTCGTACTGATACGAATCTTGTTGTTCGTATGACCACCCTTAATACGAGAAGAAAAATGACGGTAACCATATAAATAGTATCCAAGACGATTCAATGCCGTCGAGAAAATACGGTCCGTACTTTCTACGCCTTCCCCTTGCTGACCCCCGATTTTCCAAGACAATTGACTAATCAAGCTCGCCCACTCCTTTTGAAAGGTGACTCGCATATGCATCACGACGGATGCCACCAAAATTCGATAAATTGTAACAAGTAAAATACTGTAATGGTTGAGTCAATCTCATTCTATGTCCAGAGGTTGGAAAAAGCAAGCGTTTTCGCCGATGTCCACGATAGCAAGTTTCGATAGATATGATACCTTCATGAGATGAATGGACAATTATCCTTTCCTCGCAGGAAGGTTCGTCTTCAGAAACTGGACAGCATTGCTATGAGCAATGCGATTGACAAATTCCGACGAATATCTGTATTCGATCGCTTCCAGCAAATTGCCGTATCGACCGGCGTGTTCCAACCCTTGCACCTTGCGATCAATGCCGTCGAAGTCCGAGCCGAACATGATATGATGTTCACCGCCCAATTCACATATCCGATCGATATGGCGAAGCAAATCCTCAATCGTAACAGCTTGGCGATCCGAGATAAATTGCGGTACAAATGTTATTCCGATTCTGCCGTCACGCTCGATAATTGCCTTAATCTGTGCATCACTCAAGTTTCTTGGATGGGCAAGCACATGAGCCGAATTGGAATGAGATGCGAATACGGGACGCGCTGTGAGCTCCAACAGCTCCCAGAAAGCACGTTCATTCAAATGGGAGACATCTACCAGCATCCCCAGCTTGTCACACTCGCGAATGAGTTGTTTCCCCTTGTTCGTAAAGCCAGCCTGCCTCGGCTCTAGGGTTCCGTCTACAGCCCAGTTTGAGTGATTCCAAGTCAATCCAAGGAAACGAACGCCAAGCTCAAATGCAGTTCGCACATACACCATGTCGCCTTCCAGACCGTCAACACCTTCAATGGACAGCAATGCCCCCGTTGCCTGGGGAATTTTCTCCCAATGCTCAACATCTTCGCGCCACCGAATAAGGGACACGTCTGGCAGTGAACATATCCGTTCTCGCAGCAAATCAATACAACGCAAAATTTGAGAGAATTGCGGAGGGCCGCTAAGTAAAGCTTCTTCTAAAAATACCGCAAAAACCTGCATGCCTACATTACCTGCCCGCATACGCGGCAGCGTAATATCCAGTGCATCCTCGCTCATAAAATCCAGTTTGCCAGTGTAGAGCATCTTGTACAATACATCGCAATGAAAATCAATAATTCGTTGTGTCATGTTATCCCGTCTCCTTCTTTTTGTTATTCTTATCGGATCGCTAATCTATTCCGCCGCTATTCGAAACTGTGCTTGTCCGAATTGCCGCACCTAGATCCATCTTATCCATCTTTCTTCCCGAGGAACACAAAGCAAAAAACCTGCTTACGTTGTAAACAGGCTGAAAAAAGTCGTTACTCACACACCACTGTCGACGTATATTATCTGGGCTCAACTATCAATTTAATTGCTGTCCGATCCTCGCCATCGATGACAATATCCGTGAAAGCGGGAACACAAATCAAATCCACACCACTTGGTGCAACGAATCCCCGTGCAATGGCAACGGCCTTAATCGCTTGGTTCAAGGCCCCTGCGCCAATTGCTTGCAGTTCGGCTGCTCCCCGTTCACGCAAAACCCCTGCTAACGCTCCAGCTACCGAATTAGGATTGGACTTTGCTGAAACCTTTAATACTTCCATGGAAAGTACCTCCTCGGGATTGTTAAGGTTAGACTCCATTATTACAACATATTCGTGAATGTGCTAAAAATTCCTTCACAATGCAGATTCATTCACTTTCGGGCACCCTGGCTCGACTGGTTCGGATTTAGGCTCCGCTCTGTTCAAGCGTCATCCGTTAACAATAACCATTCCATAAACGCTTCTTTATCGCTTCCCCCCCAATTCAAGAACCTCCTGAGCACCTTCCTATCCCAACGTTTAGCATGGCTTACCGTTCATCTTACCTATCATTCAACGCATACAGCAAAAAGGCGAAGCCAGTGCTCTCGCACTTGCCTCGCCTGCTTCTTACCGCAATTACTGCAATTACTCCATTATCCACTCGTCTTCACGAACACGGATCTTTTCAAGCTTAACAGCCTTGCCGGTAGCTTCATCAATTTCGACTACAAGCCCATGGAACTGCCATTTTCCTTCGTCAACAACGAAACGGACTGGTAGCTGTGTCTTGAACTTGCGTAGCACAGCTTCCCTTTCCATTCCCAGCACGCCTTCCTTGGAGCCTACCATACCCACATCTGTTAAGTAAGCAGTGCCTCCTGGCAAGATTGTATCGTCATTTGTCTGTACATGCGTATGTGTACCTACTACAAGTGACGCGCGGCCATCCAAGTGCCAACCCATCGCAATCTTCTCTGACGTTGCCTCAGCGTGGAAGTCAACAAGTATCGCCCGCGATTTCTTCCCCAGTGATTCAATGATTTCATCCGTCGTACGGAATGGGCAATCAATAGCCGGCAAAAAGGTGCGGCCTTGCACATTGACGATTACCAGTTCCTTGCCGTTGGCCTTAATTACCGTATGACCTTGGCCTGGTGTCCCGGGCGGGAAGTTCGCTGGGCGAACCATGCGTTTCTCGTCGTCAATCCATTCGAATATATCCTTATTGTCCCATGTGTGGTTCCCCATTGTAAAGCCGTGAACGCCTAGATCAACGAACTCCTTAACAATCGCAGAAGTTACACCTCTGCCTCCGGCAGCATTTTCAGCGTTCGCAATGATGATGTGTGGATTGTGCTTTTGCTTGAGTGACGGAAGAACCTGCTTGAGGGCTTTGCGCCCCGTATTTCCGACGATATCTCCGATAAACATTACTTTCATCTTGCCTAAGTCCTCCTTGCGACAGCCTCTAGCCCAGTTCTTCTTGAGTTCCGACCAGTTGAGGCAGCTTTCTATCTCCTAACCATTTCTTCGATGTATTAAAAAAAGGTCGGTTTGCAGCATCGAGAAGGTTGCGCGAACTTGAAGCGTATGCTTCCGTAGTGAGTTTTGCATTGCAAAACTTGTAGGGAGCGGCGAAGTGTAGATGAGACTACATGAGCAGCTGAATGTTTCCGTTGGAAACATACTTCGAAAGCATACGCCCTTCGAAAGTGAACGCACGATTCGATGTCAAGTTACTTTCTGCATCTCTTTGTGCCCAAAAGCGAACTTTTTGAACAACCGCTAAAAGGGAGAAGTGGCCTAATTAGGCCACTTCTCCAAATCCTATATGTGCATCCTATTTCGCATATTCAACCGCTCGGGTTTCGCGAATGACCGTTACCTTAATATGCCCTGGATAATCCAATTCATTTTCAATCGTCTTCGTAATTTCACGAGCAAGACGATATGCTTCGGCATCATCAATCTTCTCCGGTTGTACCATTACGCGGACTTCACGTCCCGCTTGAATCGCGTATGATTTCTCAACGCCCTCGAACGACTCTGAAATCTCTTCCAGTTTTTCAAGTCGTTTGATGTATGTTTCAAGCGTTTCCCTACGAGCGCCTGGTCTTGCTGCCGACAAAGCGTCAGCGGCAGCGACCAGCATAGCGATGACAGATGTTGCTTCACAGTCGCCATGGTGGGATGCGATGCTGTTAATGACTACAGGATGTTCTTTATACTTCTTCGCCAACTCTACGCCGATTTCGACGTGAGATCCTTCAACTTCATGATCCAACGCTTTTCCGATGTCATGCAACAGCCCGGCACGTTTGGCTAACGTTACATCCTCTCCAAGCTCTCCTGCCATCAAACCGGCAAGATAAGCCACTTCCATAGAGTGCTTCAGTACGTTCTGTCCATAACTTGTACGGAACTTCAAACGACCCAATATTTTGATCAAATCAGGATGCAATCCGTGCACGCCGACTTCGAATGTAGCTTGTTCTCCGTATTCGCGAATCCGCTCGTCCACTTCCTTGCGCGACTTCTCCACCATTTCCTCGATGCGAGCTGGGTGAATACGTCCGTCTGCAACGAGCTTCTCAAGAGATGTTCTTGCAATTTCACGGCGAATCGGGTCGAATCCGGACAGAATAACCGCTTCAGGCGTGTCATCGATAATGAGATCGATCCCTGTCAACGTCTCGAGCGCGCGGATATTTCGTCCTTCGCGACCGATAATGCGGCCCTTCATCTCTTCGTTCGGCAATGCAACAACGGATACCGTCGTTTCTGCGACATGATCTGCAGCGCAACGCTGGATAGCCATCGTAATAATCTCACGGGAGCGCTTGTCCGCTTCCTCGCGAGCTTGCTGCTCAATCTCTTTAATCATTTGCGCCGTTTCATGACGCACTTCTTGCTCTACATTCGTCAAAATAATTGTACGCGCATCTTCCATCGTCAGATTCGAAATGCGTTCTAATTCTGTAACTTGCTGCTGACAAATTTGATCGATCTGTTCTTGTGTTTCTTCGATTCGTTTCTCTTTAGCAGCTACTTGTTCTTCTTTACGTTCCAGCGCTTCTAACTTTTTATCCAACGACTCTTCTTTTTGCAATAAGCGTCTTTCGAGTCGTTGAACTTCGTTCCGTCGTTCGCGGATGTCCTTCTCCGCTTCATTGCGAAGCTTATGGATTTCGTCCTTCGCTTCAAGCACTGCTTCTTTCTTCAGCGCTTCAGCTTCCTTGCGCGCGCCATCCATAATTTGTTCCGCGGCGTGTTCAGCACTCGTTATCTTCGCTTCGGCAAGCGATTTGCGAATCAGGTATCCGATTCCAAACCCCAAGAACAATGCGGCCACAACGAGAACGATCGCGAGCCAAAGTTGTACGTTCATTGCCTCACCTCCCCGTTGGTTCCTCCAAGCACTGCTTGGGACAGGTTACATTTTTGGTTTTCAAGTTTCCCTATTCATTAATCAACTCAATAGACTAGTGTTCGTGCACTAGCCTATGTATATGCTCTAGGCATACACGGGCGTCGCCTTAAGGCGACAATCGGAAATCAGTAAATTGGCGAAATGAATCATTAGAAATCAATCTCTGGAAGAGGGGATTGATCTCGTGAAAATAAAGATACATGTTCATTTTATTATTCATGAAAAGATATTGTCAAGCAAATGACGTGAGTGGTCACTTTATTATTCGTCAAGATGGCCTGATACACCCTCTTCATCAACTTGCTCATCCGCTGCAGCATAAGCTGCCCGACGCGCCATATCCATTGGGAAGCCTCTGCGGGCGAGGAAGGCTGCCACTTTTTGCTTGCGCAGATGCATTTCCCCCTTCGTCTGTCTCCATTTTTTGCGAGCGGCATGCAGTGCGCTTTCCCATTCCTCTTCCGGATCTATCGAATAAAGCGCAGTTTCAATATGCCGATCCTGCACTCCCTTTTGCTTCAGCTCATGCTGAATCCAGCGGCGCCCCTTCATATGACGATTCAGACGCTGATGCGCCCATTGCATTGCATATGATTTATCATCGACCAACCACTCCCGTTCCAAACGATCGAGCACCTCATGCACGATGCCGTCTTCATAGCCCTTCTGGGCTAGGTTACGTGCGAGTTCGATGCGTGTACGTGGTTTGCGCTGCAAATACTTAATCGCTTGCACGTAGGCCTTATTCCCTTCGTCTGCACGCAATATCTCCGTAAGGGAGTCGAGTGACAGTTCTGATCCTTTTAATAGTCGGAACTTGATCATCACATCTTCATGCACTTCAAGCGGAGCTGCCCCATCGAAATGAATCGTATAGCGACCAGCCTGTCTCTCCACGCGCTCTATGCGTGTGATTGTTACGATACGTTCACTATCCTTCAAACGGCTCTCCTCCATACAAATACATAGAAGCACCTTCGCCTAACGCGAAGGTGCTTTGAGCAGACAACGAATTATTCGTCGTCACCTAATTCCAATTCTAATGTATCATCATCATCTTCACTAACACCCTTAGCAGGGATTGTTGTCGTTAGATTGCTTGCTTCACGAATTTGATTTTCAATGGATAACGCAATTTCCGAATGTTCCTTCAAGAATTGCTTCGCATTCTCGCGACCTTGGCCCAATCGCTCACCCTCGAAGGAATACCAAGCACCGCTCTTCTGCACGATATCCATCTCTGTGCCAATATCGACGATGCTTCCCTCGCGTGAGATACCTTCACCATACATGATGTCGATGTCTGCCTGCTTGAACGGAGGAGCAACCTTATTCTTAACAACCTTGATGCGTGTACGGTTACCAATCATATCTGTACCTTGCTTAATTGTCTCAACACGGCGTACCTCAAGACGAACACTGGAATAGAACTTCAATGCACGGCCGCCTGGCGTTGTTTCCGGGTTACCGAACATCACGCCAACCTTCTCACGAAGCTGGTTGATGAAGATCGCGATCGTCTTCGATTTGCTGATTGCACCAGACAATTTACGCAATGCCTGCGACATCAAGCGAGCCTGAAGACCAACATGGGAGTCTCCCATTTCGCCTTCAATCTCTGCCTTCGGAACAAGTGCTGCAACAGAGTCAATAACGATAATGTCGACAGCACCGCTTCGTACCAATGCTTCCGCAATTTCAAGCGCTTGCTCCCCTGTATCTGGCTGGGACAACAGAAGTTCGTCAATATTGACGCCCAGCTTGCTTGCATATAGCGGATCCAACGCGTGTTCCGCATCAATAAATGCAGCTTGTCCACCAGTCTTCTGTACTTCAGCGATCGCATGAAGCGCAACCGTTGTCTTACCGGAAGATTCTGGTCCATAAACCTCGATAATACGACCTCTCGGCAAACCGCCGATTCCTAAAGCTATATCTAATGCAAGAGATCCGCTTGGTACAATCTCGACTTGCATGTGATTGGATTCGCCAAGTTTCATGATCGAACCTTTACCGAATTGTTTCTCAATTTGACGCAAAGCCATTTCTAACGCAGCGCGACGATCTGACACAAACTCACTTCCTTCACTGATTCGTTTGATATATACATCATAACGTGTTTCATTCGGTTTGCCAAGCATTTTTTCGAACATACATTCGTTTTTTGACGAACACACCCACTTCAATATCCATTTTTACCATATATTAGATATATCAATTTGCCGGATGCAGCCAACAAAAAAACCGCAACAAAGCGCACATACACTTTGTTACGGTTCTTCCGCATCTATAATCGATTGTAGCTTCCGCTCTTTATTTTGTCAACAATTTCTAAATTACATCGCATTATGCACGGATCGTTCCTGCAGCCGTCTCCATAACCGATACATAATGGCATATACCGTACGGCGGCGTATCCCTTCCCGATCTCCATTCAAACGCAACTCTTCAACAACAACTTCCTTCCCCTTCTCGGCAATTGCTATATAAACCAAGCCGACAGGCTTACGCTCCGAGTGGTCAGGCCCTGCAACTCCCGTTATGGCTACTGTGAAATCAGTATCAGCAATGTCCTGCATCCCTTCAACCATAGCCTTCGCAGTTTGCTCACTTACTGCTCCAGGTGCATGCTCTCCCTCAAGCAGCTCATGAGGCACGCCAAGAATTCGTTCCTTCATTTCGTTCGAGTAGGTCACCGCACCGCCAGCGAACACATGCGAGCTTCCAGGGATCGCCGTAATCGTATCAGCGAACATCCCTCCTGTACAGCTTTCGGCAGCGGATAAGGTTAACCCATATTGCGTCAACTGCTTCACAAGCACTTCTGGGAGCGGCAAATCCTCAGTTGCATAGAGATGCAAGCCCAGTCGGGTGCGAATTTCACGTTCCACCTGATCGAGCTTCAACTCGGCTTCTGTCCGATCTGTCCCTTTTACAGCCAATCGAACAAGTACCTCCCCTTCCTTTGCATAGGTGGCAATCGTTGTATCTGTTTGCTGCTCGATCAGATCGAGAAGAGCATTTTCGAGACCTGATTCTCCGATGCCCGCAAATTTCAGCATTCGCGTATACAAGGAGGATTGATCAATGACTTGCCGACGCTGCAGCCACGGAATCGCCTCATTGTCGAGCATTGGCTTCATTTCACGTGGAGGTCCTGGAAGCAGTACATACGTTGTTCCATTATGTTGGAGGACATTCCCAACGGCGAGGCCTGTCGAGTTCTGCAGTACATCAGCCCCATCAATGACATGCGCTTGACGCTTATTGCTTTCAACCATATGGATGCCGCGCCCTGCAAACATCTCTGTCATCTTGGCCATTGCCGGTTCATCGTATGTCATCTTACGACCTAACATTTCCGCAAGTACATCCTTCGTCAAATCATCCATCGTTGGTCCTAGACCGCCGGTAAAAATGAGCAGGTCAGAACGATCCCGAGCTGTTTCAATAGTCTGTTGAATTCGCTTGGCGTTATCTCCGACAACCGTATGATAAAACACATCCACACCAACCAAAGCCAATTGCTGTGAAATATATTGAGCATTCGTATTTACAATTTGTCCGAGCAGCAGCTCAGTGCCAACTGCAATGATTTCTGCTTTCATGTCAACCACCATCCCCATAAGTCTGTACATAAGAATAGGTGCCTCTTCCACCCCGGAAACAGCCGGAAATACGGAAAAAGCACCTATTTACCTAACAGCTTCCGCTCATCTATCACGAAAGATGCAGCACATTTTTATTTTTGACAAAATAGTCAATTCCCGAGTAGACCGTGATCAACGCGGCAACCCACGTCGCCAATATATCAAATCGGAAATGAAGAAACGCAAACGGAAAGTTGTTAAGCAGCATTGCCGCAATCGCCGTTATTTGTGTCGCCGTCTTCCATTTTCCCCACTTGCTGGCAGCAACAACCGTTCCTTCGAGCAAAGCAACTTGACGAAGGCCTGTAACCGCGAACTCACGGCTGATAATGACAACCGCGATCCACGCATCACACTTTTGCATCTCAACAAGAGAGATGAGTACCGCCGCTACGAGCAGCTTGTCCGCAAGAGGATCAAGCAGCTTTCCTAAATTTGTAACCATTTTGCGTTTACGGGCGATATAACCATCCAATCCATCAGTACTTGCAGCAATAATGAAGATCAAGGCCGCAATAATCTGGTTGTAAGTAATCGAAAACCCCTCTAGTTCAATCGCAGGCAAATAATCAAAGTTCACCAATAGGAAGAACATCATTATTGGCACAAGAAAAATACGGACCAACGTTATCTTGTTCGCCAGATTCACGCGAGACCCTCCCCGGCTAAGTCAAATTCAAGCGCATGAGTAATCCTTACCTTTGCAATTTCCCCAATACTCAATGGCTGGCCGGAAATAAATACTTCCCCGTCAATTTCAGGGGCGTCGAATTGCGAGCGGCCGATGAATACATCATTGCGGCCATCGTAACGCTCAACAAGGACTTCCAATATATCACCAATACGCTTCTCACTTACTTCTTTAGATACTTGACGTTGAATCTCCATAAGCGTATTCGCACGCCATTCTTTCACCTCATCAGGGACATGGTCAGGCAAGCGAGTTGCCGGCGTGTCCTCTTCGGAAGAATAGGTGAATACACCTAATCGATCGAACTTCATTTCCCTAATAAAGTCGCATAGTCTGTCAAAGTCTTCGTCCGTTTCTCCGGGGAACCCTACAATAATAGACGTACGCAGCGCTACACCCGGGATTCGTTCACGGATTTTGTTCACGAGCTCTCTGGAATCACGCTGGCGGCCCGGACGTCTCATACGCTTCAAAATGCTATCTTCGCTATGCTGCAATGGCATATCGATATACTTGCAAATCTTCGGATTGCTTGCAATCGTATCCATAAGCTCCTCGGTGAAGAAACCAGGATATGCGTAGTGCAGGCGAACCCATTCCACACCTGGAATTTCGCTTACTTTATTCATCAACTCCGGCAGCTTGAAGCCATCGTACAAGTCTACACCGTAATTCGTGGAATCCTGGGCAATTAAGCTAATCTCCTTAACCCCTTGTTCTGCCAGCTGGGCTACCTCCGCAAGAATTGACTCCATTGTACGGCTGCGGAACTTGCCTCTCATAATTGGAATACTGCAGAAGGTACAATTGTTGTCACAGCCCTCGGCAATCTTGACATACGCCGTATAGCGCGGAGTCGCCACTTTACGCGGAAGGATGCGATCATAATCGAACACAGGGTTGCCTACCCGGATAGGCTTGCTTCCCTGCAGTGCTTCATCAACAATATCATTGATTTTATCAAAGTCGCCTGTACCAACGATACCATCAATCTCCGGCATTTCATCGAGAAGCTGCTCTTTGTATCGCTGTGTTAAACAGCCCGAAACGATGAGCGCCTTCAGCTCTGCGGTTTCCTTCAGATCTGCCAATCTTAAAATCGTATTGACCGATTCTTCCTTAGCAGCATCAATGAATCCACATGTGTTGACGATGATAACCGTTGCGTCTTCTTCATTTTCCACCAACTCATATCCACGCTCATAAATTAAGCCGGACATAATCTCGGAATCAACCAAGTTTTTGTCGCAGCCCAACGTTACGATTTTAATCTTTTCTGTCATTTTACATCCCCCATAAGGCAGACTCCTATTTGGAGTATTTTCATATCCGTATATCTATGTATCTCATCAAGTATAATACAGTCATGACTTTGGAGTCAAAAAAACAAAAAAGGCCCATCATCCTTCTACCTTACAGCTGTGATGATGGGCTATCCGCTTAGCGATAATTCGTAAATTGCAGATCTAGCGGCAGATTTGCACCCCGTAGCAGCTGCATGACAGCTTGCAAATCGTCTTTACTTTTACCAGTAACTCGAATCTGATCTCCTTGAATCTGGCTTTTTACTTTAAGCTTCGAGTCACGGATCATAATATTAATTTTTTTAGCTGTATCCTGATCAATCCCCTGCTTACACTTCGCCCGCTGTCGTACAGCAGCTGACGCTGCCGGCTCAATTTTACCGAAGTCCATATTTTTGATAGCTACACCGCGCTTGGCCATTTTTGATTGCAATATATCAATGACACTCTTTAGTTTGAACTCATCATCCGATACAATGATCACTTCATCCTTCTCAAGGGTAATTTTACTTTTACTTCCTTTAAAATCGTATCGAGATTCAATTTCCTTCATTGCCTGAGTAATTGCATTATTCATTTCCTGCAGATCCAGCTTGGATACAATATCAAATGAACTGTCCGCCATATTTGGTTCCCCCTTCAAGATACAACTTAATTCCATATGTACAAACTTAACGTTATGTATATACACAAAGGCATTCTCAAACAGGCTCAAGCCTGCAAAAGAATGCCCCTGCAGCATGCGATTGTCTAAAAACGAACGCGTGCTGGCGCTCGGAACATATCAAGCACTCCTAGTAAAATATGTGCAAGCCCAAAGCCTAACACGCCATACCCCCAAACACTTGGCATCAAGTAATACCCTAACAAGCTGACCACAATACCAGCACCGGTAACGATCCAACTGGTTGCCATTGCTCGACACCTCACCTTGTATTTAATCGGAGTTCACAATTATCGCCGCAGCTATATTGTCTCCTGTGAAAAAGTGATTATGTCCAGCGGCAGGATGTAATTCGAACCAAACCAGCCATTGGGTCATGCTGTTTATGCACCTAGTGATTGCCTTGATCCATGTTCGTTGTAGGGGATCCCTCTTGCTTTTCTGCTTGTAGCTTCTGCGCTTCCTCGTAAGAAATCCATTGCAGGCGAATATTTTTGGAGCCCTCATTGTCGGATTTATTCAACGGCTCCCCAGCAACCGTAACTTCGATCGCCTTAGCATAACCAGCGCGAATGAACATACCTTGATCCGTCATATCGAACGATACGGTTTGATCCTTCTCCAATGTTTCATAATGGAGCTTCTTCCCGCTGCTGTTCTTCTCATGAACGGCCAGCCAGCTTCTGTCATTAACTGCTTTAATTTCAACCTTCACAGGTGTATTCGCTGGGGCCGATACTTGATACACATCCTCAGAACGCTTAGAGGTTTGCAATACGACAATTGGCTTCTGCTCCTGTTTCGGAGGTTCTGGAGTAGTAGGCTTAACTGGCTGTTGAACCGCTCCACCGGCATTGTTTTGTCCTGCTTTGCCGCCATTGGCCGCTCCATTCGCGCCCGTAGATGGTGTCTGTGTCTCCGTAATATTCGTATCATCAGAAGTGTTGTCCGATGTTCCCGGATTCACTTTCATGACGACGAAGAAATAGACAATGACACCGATTAAAATGATGAAAGCCCATAGAAGCAGCGTCGATGCCCAGCGTCCAAATCGATCAGACGATGACGATTGTACACTGCGTTTCTTCGTTCGCATGAGCGGCTCGACTGACGGCTCGGGTTCCGGTGTCGGAATATCGTTGCGATAATACTGCAAAATTTCATCAGGGTTCAAGCCTACCGTCTCTGCGTACGTTTTGACAAAGGCACGTACATAGAACGAACCCGGCAGCACCTTATAGTCCCCTTCCTCAATCGCCTCCAAGTAACGCTTACGAATTTTCGTAGCTTCTTGGACATCATCCAGGGAAAGATTTTTTTCTAGCCTTGCTTTTTTTAATAATTGCCCTAACTCTGACACAACTTCACCTCCTGTCCATAATCCAAGCTGCACCTGCGTACTGCTATGTTAAATTTCGTTATAATTTATCGTAAACGATTCGTACGTAATTTCCTCATCCGGATTGTTGCGCAATTCGATAATGTAATCAAAAAAATCATAATCATAACTGGTTTCTTGAACAAATATATCTGGATGCTCAATTACCTTCGTGGATGGCATATTGATAATTTCCTCGAGCAATGAAGCATGTTTCTCATTCGAACGAATCGTGCTTACAATGCCATCGATAATAAAGATATTGTTCGGGTTCAGTTCCTCATCAGACATTTGACTGCGCACGGTCTGTCTGAGCAGCGTAGAGGATACAAATGTCCAGCGCTTCATCGCACACACGCTTCCAGCAATAATGGATTCCGTCTTGCCAACCCGCGGCATTCCTCGAAGCCCGATCACCTGTTGCCCATCACGCTTGAATATTTCACCCAAAAAATCAACAAGCAAGCCAAGCTCGTCTCTTGTAAAGCGGAACGTCTTTCGATCATCAGAATCGCGTTCAATATATCTGCCATGGCGTACAGCCAGTATATCAACCAGCTTCGGCTGCCGCAGTGCGGACACTGTAATATTGTCAACCTTTTTCAGCATCTGCCCCATGATTTCGATCTTCTCATCATCATCCGTTTGCAGAAGCATTCCTCTTGTCTTGTCTTCTACACCGTTAATAGTCAAAATGTTTACTTCGAGCATTCCTAGCAGCGAAGCAATGTCCCCGAGAAGACCAGGGCGGTTTTTATGTATCTTATATTCCATATACCACTGTTTGTACTCCATGACACACCTCATCCGCGGTTATCCGCCGTTTTCCATTCTACAATACATGGGACACAAATTCCACCGGAGTCGGGCTAAAAAACGAGAAAAAACGCAATACTTTCTAAATTTCTCCGATTCAGTACCATTATAGCAGGTTCTGAGCATGTATTCATGTCGTTTGCATGAAGATGAGGGTATGAAAAGAAAGAAAGTTCGGTTCAGAACTTCCTTTCTTTTGATATATGGACAAAATGACGAATTACCCGTTTTGCTCAGCCAATTTTACCATCAAACGAGCAATCGTTTTCCGCTCCTCGTCAGAGCCGACACTCCACAATTCTTTCAATGCACTTTCTTGTGCATTTTTCGGGTCAACCTTCTCTTCCAAAAACGAACCGATTTCATAAGCAAGCTTGGAAATTGTTTCTTCAGACATGCCTAGCCCTTTTGCTTGCTTGACACGTTCTCCAAGAAACTTTTTCCACGAGTCGAAGTTTTCAAGTACTGATGACACGAGAACGCCCTCCTAGTGGTCTAATGTGAATTCATCAGTCGTAATATGTGCCTATGCCACCGGAATTATGCGTAACATATCAAGCATTAGACTTACATTTGCCATCCGCCATTTGGACTAATAACTTGTCCTGTGATATATCCCGATTCAGGCAGTGCCAAATAATAAATCAGGGAAGCAACCTCTTCCGGTGTTCCAAGTCTGCCTAATGGAATATCTTCTTGGAGCGCCATTCGTTCTTCTTTATCCAAATGCTTAACCATATCGGTATCCACCACACCCGGTGCTACCGCATTTACAGTTACTCCAGAAGGCGCCAGCTCTTTCGCTAATGCCTTTGTAAAGGCATTAACGCCGCCTTTGGCCATCGAATACATGACTTCACAGGAGGCTCCAGTGATTCCCCAAATGGAGGATACATTGATAATTCGACCATACTTTTGCGTTATCATATACGGAGCAAATCGTTGCGTACACATGAACATCCCCTTCAAATTAATGTCCATACAGTCCATCCATTCCTGCTCCGTTACATCCGTGAACAGACCGTAATAAGCAACACCAGCATTATTGACCAATATATCAGGTGTGAAACCCAACTCATCAAGCTTTTCCTTCATTCGATCAAGCTGCTCCATATCTCTGAGATCAGAAGTGATTGTCATGACCTGCGCACCATGATTCAGACACTTGCGAGCCACTTCATTCGCAGCTTCGTGTGAATTTAAATAATGAATCACGATCTTCATACCTACTTGAGCGAAACGTTCCGCAATCGCTGCTCCAATCCCACGGCTAGCTCCAGTTATTAGGACAGATGTCTCTGACAAAGCTTTCATACTTGCTCTCCCCCTTTTTTTGTGGACAAGTATTGTACATATAAAAAAAGAAAGCGCACCTGATTGCAGGTACGCCTTCGTATGTTACGGTTGTTCGACAATAGACACTGCTAGTCGATTCCAATCAAAATGATCCTTCAACCGCTGATGCACTTGTTCTAACGTTAGCGTCTCGTATACCGAAAGTATATCAAATAAATCGGTATCACGGAACTTATACTTCGTAAATTCGTTGGCAATCGCTTCAGGAGAATTTAGCATCCGCAAGTAAGAGCCAATCGACTTATTGCGGATACGCTCGAATGCACCCTGCTCGAAGCCCGATACTTTGCGCTCATCAATTAGCTCCCTAACCCGCTTCACCAAACCATCAGGGTCTTTCGTTTCCCCGCCGATAATCGAGAAGGCATAATCAGAGCTGCAATTGAATTCGCTGCCAAATGAATCTGTCGTTAAACCTTCCTCATACAGCGTCTGATATAACGGCGAGCTACTGCCCAACATCAAATCCAGCATAATGCGCGTCTTTATTTCATGCTCCAACAGTTCCTTACCCTCTAGGCCGGGACGAGGTTCTTTACAACCGAATAAACATCGAGGAAGAGATACGGGAAGCTTGGAGACTCGTCTTGTCTCCTTCACCGTGTCTGGTTCCTCCTCGAATATGCGGCGTATCTGCCCTTGCGGCTCATATGTCTTGCTGGCCTGATTGCTGCGTACTAACTCGAAGATGCTTTTCGGTTCAACACCGCCTACGACGAACAACAGCATGTTGGAAGGATGGTAGAAGGTATGGTAGCACGTATAGAGTGTTTCCTTCGTAATCGTCCCGATTGATTCTATCGTACCTGCAATATCAATATGTACAGGATGAACATGGTACATTGCCTCAATAAGGCCAAAGTACACCCGCCACGCTGCATTATCGCGATACATGTTAATTTCCTGACCGATTATGCCCTTTTCTTTTTCTACATTTTCATCTGTAAAATAAGGCCTTTGTACGAAATCAATCAACGTCTCCAGGCTCTCTTCAATTCGGGACGTGGATGAAAACAAATAGACCGTACGATCAAAAGTAGTAAAAGCATTCGCAGATGCACCCTGTTCGGCAAACTTAGCAAAAATATCTCCTTCAGGCTCTTCAAACATTTTATGCTCCAAGAAGTGTGCGATCCCATCTGGAACTTGAATCTCTTCTTGTCCTTCCACATGAAAATGATTATCGATAGAGCCATATTTTGTGGAAAAAGTAGCGTATGTCTTCTGGAATCCCGTCTTAGGGAGCACGTACACATCTAATCCATTATCCATCTGTTCATAATAGATCGTTTCTTGCAAATTGGAGTAATGACGTTGTTCCATCGATTAGGCCTCCTCCCTATTGCGCAAGAAATAAATCGTATCCAACTGGAAGGTCAGAGCGACCTTTTGAATATGCGCTGCGTCGATATGCTCTACCTCGTCAATGAGTTGGGACGTACTGCGCTCTTTTCCAGACAGCACCCGGTTGAAATCAAAGCCAATCATTTCAAACGAGGAATCATCAATTTCACGCAGTTGATTCGCAATCATGGCTTTCGTCTGACTGATTTCGAGTGGCTGCAGTTGTCCTGCCTTCATTGCCTCAAGCTGCTCAATAATAATTTCCCTGGCTTTATCAAAATGCTCGAACTCAATCCCAGACTGAATCGTGCAAATGCCTTTATGCCCTTCGAAGCGGGAGGCAGCATAGTAGGCTAGACTGTTCTTTTCACGCACATTGATAAACAGCTTGGAATGCGGGTACCCGCCCAAGATGCCATTGTACATTAACACAGCAGGATAGGCATCATCAGCATAGGTAATGGTGGAGCGAAGCCCCATATTCAGTTTTCCTTGACTGACTTCGAGACGTTCAATAACGGTGTTCGGTTCGCCTATGCGCGGCACTGGTATAGAACGGGCATATGGCGTCTCAACCGAGCGGCCGATACGGAACGATGACTCTACACAGCGTTCAACCTCTTCATAGGTTGTATCCCCAACAACATAAACGTCAATTGCCGCATGCTCAAGCAGCCAGCGATACTTTTCGGTTAATGCGGCCGCATCAATCGAGTCTAAATCTTGCCGATTGCCAAGCGCATGCAGGCGATACGGTTCGTTTTTGCACATTTCCTCTACGCAGCGTTCTGCCGCATAACGGATTTTATCGTTAACGATCGACTCAATACGCTGACGCAAGGTTTCTTTCTCCTCGTCCACATACTTACTGCGAAAGGTACCATTATCCATGGCTGGAGTCGTAATTGCTTCGCCTAAAAACTGAAATGCCTGTGCAAGCAAGGACTCTGACGAGCTCACAAAAACATCATTGATAACGTCCATACGGAACTGAATGATTTGATAATCCGCTCGCTTGAACACATCGAAGCCAAATCCTGCTCCGTACAACTCATCCAAGCGCTCGCGGAATCGTATCGTTTCCGGATACGAAGACGTGCCTCTCCGCAGTACAAAAGGCGTTAGTGCCGTAGTCGTTAAGGTATCCTCTTGGAGTGGGATCCCTACATACACAGAGATGGCGAACGTTTTAAAGCGCTTTGTCGGCATAACATGAACACGCATGCCTTTTACCTTTCCCCGTTCAAATGTCGGTTTGCTCACCATATCTAACCCCATTTCTTCATATGATCAATCATTCATTACCAATAACATACCGGAATGGAAACAAAGAAGCAAATGGCCTGCTGCCATTGCTTCTTCATCCCGCTTCCATATGTAACATCTCGTTACGTCTCATTTCTTTCGTCGCTTCGATCACTTCATTACATACAGAATATATGCTTGCCGATTGTTTTCACCTGAGGACGTGTCCAAATCCATTTGGACGTAGCGGTTTCAGGGTTGAAATAATATAGGCAGCCGCCGGAAGGATCCCATCCATTAATTGCATCCTTAACTGCTCGTTTTGCCGTCTCATTTGGTTCTAACCAGATCTGTCCATCGGCTACTGCGGTAAAAGCACCTGGTTGGAAAATAACACCGTATGCCGTTTTCGGGAAGCTCGGCGATTTCACCCGATTCAAAATAACAGCTGCTACAGCTACCTGCCCTTCATAAGGCTCTCCACGTGCTTCACCATAGACCGCATTCGCCATAAATTTCAGATCATTTTCCGATAGCCCCAAATTGTTGGAACCGCTTATATTGTTATTTGTTGAGCCAGAAGGCTTGTTTGGTGCCGTCCCGCCCGTAGTTTCAGGCTTCCAGTTTTTCGTCGCCTTTACTAGCATTTCTTTGGTCTTCGGCCCAACGATTCCGTCTGACTTCATGCCAAACTTCCATTGGAACCACGTCACTGCATTTTTCGTCGCTGGGCCAAAGATACCGTCGGTCTTGCCGTCATAATACCCGAGAAACTTCAATCGACCTTGTAACTCCTTCACATCTTGCCCCTGTGAGCCTTGCTGCAATGTCGCATTGCTAAATGTGGCTTCCGTCTTGCCCATTTGCTTGTACTGGAATGCCCCAATCAGCACGAATACGATGCATATCGTAATCCAAATCATCCGTTTTCTCATGCCTAACGTCTACCTCTCTCTTGTGAATTTGACAGGATTGGCAACTTTATTATGAGATAACAGGGAAAGATCTATGCACTTGCATACACTCCTCCATGCACAACAAAAGAGGACGCCAAAGCATCCTCTTTTATGGTTCCCTACACTATGATGATATTTTACTCTGCTGATACTGTTCCAGCGTCATTAGTACTTCGCGCGGTCGACTGCCTTCATGTGCGCCGATCAAACCTTGCATATGCATATGATCAATTAAGCGGCTGGCGCGGTTATATCCGATTCTCATCCGGCGTTGAAGCAGTGATGCCGATGCTTGCTGCGCCTCCAGCACAATTTGAATAGCTTGGTCGTACAATTCATCGACTGGTTCATCCGAGGCATGTCCGCTTTCATCAATCTCCGGCACTAATTCCTCATTGTATTCCGCCTGCGCTTGACCGCTTACGAAGCCAACGACAGCTTCGACCTCTTGATCGGATAAGAATGCTCCCTGCACCCGTATCGGCTTGGAGGAGCCCATCGGCAGGAAGAGCATATCGCCACGTCCAAGCAGCTTCTCAGCGCCAGCCATGTCCAAAATGGTTCGTGAATCCACTTGAGAAGATACACCGAATGCAATTCGCGATGGAATGTTTGCCTTGATGACCCCAGTGATAACGTCAACAGAAGGACGTTGAGTCGCGATAATCAAGTGAATACCTGCTGCACGCGCCATTTGGGCTAGGCGGCATATCGAATCCTCTACATCATTGGCAGCAACCATCATCAAGTCCGCAAGCTCATCGACAATAATAACGATATACGGCAGAACCTTATCCGGTTCATCTGCTACTAGCTTGTTATACCCCTCAATGTTCCGGGTTCCTGATTTGGAGAACAATTCATATCGTTTTTCCATTTCAACGACGATTTTCTTCAAGGCTAACGAAGCGCGTCTCGGATCTGTAACGACGGGGGCAAGCAAATGTGGAATACCGTTGTATACATTCAATTCGACCATCTTCGGGTCAACCATCAGGAACTTCACTTCATCCGGTTTTGCCTTGTAGAGGATACTCGTTATAATCCCATTAATACATACCGACTTTCCTGAACCTGTAGCGCCTGCAACAAGCAAGTGGGGCATGCGGGCCAGATTACCTACGATTGGCGTTCCTGCAATATCACGTCCCAATGTAATGGACAACCTTGATGGCGCATCTATAAACGTCGGTGTCTCCATGACTTCACGCATCGTTACAACCGAAACCTCATTGTTCGGCACTTCAATCCCAATAGCGGATTTGCCCGGAATCGGCGCTTCCATGCGAATGTCCTTAGCGGCTAGCGCAAGTGCGATATCATCCGACAGACTAACGATTCTGCTGACCTTTACCCCGATGTCAGGCTGAATTTCATAACGAGTTACTGCCGGTCCACGTACAACCTCTAGCACCTTCGCCCTTACACCGAAGCTCTCAAGGGTTGCTTCCAGCTTGCGAGCCGTCTGCATGAAGTCGGATTGATCGCCGCCTTTCCCGCTTCCTTGCTGTTTAGCAAGCAGGTTGAATGGCGGCATTTTATATGGCTTCGGAGGCGGCTTCTGAATAACAACAGCTTCGTTTGTACCTTCACCGTCACTCAGCAATCCATCCGTCTCTAATTGGACGTCACCTTCACTCTCCACTACGTCATTCTGATGGCGAAGAGGAGACGCTCCTTGCTGTACACCTTGTGTTTCTGCTTGAGGATCATTATTCCAATCATCTTCAATATCATCCGCCCCTTCTTCCCACGTTGCAGGCTTTGTAAAGCCTCCTACCTCCTCAGCATGATGGGACTTCTCATCTCCGCTATCATCTGTCGCTGTAAAGTCGCGGAACAACGGGGTATGTGACTGATCATCATCCTGTTCAATGCGAGCAAGCAGCGCATTCAGCTTGGAAGCATTGCTTACCGTATTCATTGATGCTGTATCAGCTTCTGGGTGTATATTGTGATCGTCATTCAATCTAGCTGCATGCGGCTTGCTCGAATGAGCGGTATGTCGCTCATTATATTCCTCATCCTCTTCTTTCGATGCGAGGAATCGCTTTTTTCCTGCTTCACTTAATTTGCCGAATATTTGCATGAACACTGGCGTTCTGCTTGAATCATTCTCTTCTTCATCGTCCAATTCATCATCCAGCATGTAATCGTCGTCTGAATCCTTTTTCGCCGATTTACGATTTTTACTTTCCATACGTTTGCGTTCATTAAGACGCGCCTTACGTTTCTTCTTGATGATTGCCGCAAATTTCTTCACTTGAACACGGATAAGCTTCACAAGATCGACATAAGACAATTGCGTTGCCAGCATGAAGCCGATGAAGAGCATAACAATGGTAAGCAGCTTTGTTCCTAGAGCTCCAAACAGCACAAATAGCGTACAGTAAAGGATTGCTCCAATGTAACCGCCGCTAATATCCTTCTGCAGCATCGTTCCTGCCGTCCCCGTATCGGTAGCCTGCACGAGCTCTAAGTTCAAAGCTTTATGTATATCATTTAATATGTATCCAGCACTTACTTCATCTGCAGTTGGCAAAATACGCTGTTCTACTGCATGCACGGTACTTATCATCGTCAAAGCTAGTATAATGACCATGATGCCACTCTTGCGGGAGTTCCAGCCTGAAGGCCACTGGCGTTTAATCATAACCGACAATCCAATATATATGAACACGAGCGGTATGAAAAAGTACCATTTACCTAACAACAAGCCTGATATTTTGGATAAGGAGCGCCCGAACGCCGCTCCGCCTGCCAATGCAATGACGGAACAGGTAATCAGCAATATGCCATATATTTCATATTTCAAGCTCTTGCTGAAGGATTGCTTTTTCTTCTTCTTACGGGCCAAAATGCCGTCACCTCCATCCCTCATTATAACACAGAACAACCGTTCTTCCTATGACCATTCCATAACTAGGGAAAAGGGAAAATAAAAAAGACAGAACCCAGGTCAGGTTCTGTCTGTCTGCTTGAACATATATGGGATTAAACCATCCGCAATGTCTTAGACCTTACATATTAACACAGTGATAATAGGGTGCCAGGGGCGAAGCTTGGATCCAAAAAATCCTGCATGCCTGTATTCTTCAACAGCCGCTCGACTTTCACGGTCGTATTGTCGACCTGCTGCACTAGCAGCGTACGTCCCTGCCACTGCATTTCGAAAAATGCCGGCTCCTTATCGAATCCTTGCAAGACCTGCTCCATCGGTATGATTGTATGAAGCATTATCCTCGCTCCTTTGCCGGCACATACATTGCTTGCGTACCTGCATGCTGATTGTGTTGCTGCTGCTGCTGATTAGCTCCACATTGTTCACCAGATATGATCGGCTGCTCAGCCCCAGCATGATGCCCGCCATGTTCTTGATGCGATCCATAATGATTAGCGTGCGCATGGTCATGATGGCCACCATCCGAGCCTCTCTCCTCACGTTTCTCATCAATTAAGCGATTCAAATGCTTCAATGCCGTACCAATACCCCCGACTTCATCAATAAGACCATACTTAACAGCATCATGCCCAATTACTGTCGTACCGATATCGCGTGTCAGTTCTCCAGTTGTGAACATTAAGTCCTTGAATTTGGACTCTGAAATATTTGAATGAGCCTTTACAAAGCGTACGACCCGCTCCTGCATCTTCTCCAAATACTCAAAAGTTTGCGGTACACCGATTACGAGCCCTGTTAATCGAATTGGATGAATCGTCATGGTTGCCGTCTCTGCAATTAAACTGACATCGGCAGCTACGGCAATTGGAACCCCGATGCTATGCCCTCCTCCTAGCACCAATGTCACGGATGGCTTGGACAATGAGGATATCATCTCGGCTATGGCCAGCCCTGCCTCTACGTCTCCCCCAACCGTATTTAATACGATGAGCACACCCTCAATTTTTGGATTCTGTTCCACCGCAATTAATTGTGGGATCACATGCTCATATTTGGTTGTTTTATTTTGAGGAGGCAATACAATATGCCCCTCGATTTGACCGATAATGTTCAAGCAATAAATATTAGATTCGCCGGTTGTCGGGATCGACGCCGTACCTAGTTGTTGAATTGTTTCCACTGTAGGGGGAGCTTTAGTTGGCTGCTGCGGCTGACCTTGTGGATCTAAAGGCTGTTCGTTCATCATCTTCCATTACCTCCAATTGACCGGTACAATGCCGTCATAGCATGCTTCACGTAAAGATGTTTTATACGCTGATTCATATGCATAAAAAAGCTGCCGTCCCTGCAGATTGCAGAGACGGCAGCTTGTAACGTACGTGAGCGAGAATGACTGGTGACTGGGATTCTCGCTCACTTCGTTCTATACTTCCATAATGATTGGCAAAATCATCGGACGACGACGCGTTTGTTCGTACAAGAAACGTCCAAGCGCATCTTTTACGTTCGTCTTCAATGATGCCCATTCGTTCACATTTTCATTCATTAGCTTATGCAGTGTTGAAGTGACGATGCGGTTCGCTTCATCAAGCAGTCCTTCCGATTCACGGACATACACAAATCCGCGAGAGATAATGTCTGGTCCGGAGAGAATCGTACCTTCTTGCTTGCTGAGTGTAACAACAACAACCAATATTCCGTCTTGTGACAACAGCTTTCGATCGCGCAATACGATATTGCCGACGTCGCCGACACCAAGACCATCAATAAGTACATAACCGGATTGAACCTTAGAGCCCCGGCGTGCAACACCATTCGTAATTTCAACAGTATCGCCAATATCCGTAATAAAGATATTCTCCCGCTCAATTCCGACTGCTTCTGCCAAGTCAGCGTGGTGACGCAGCATGCGGTATTCACCGTGAATCGGAATGAAGTACTTCGGCTTCATCAGATTCAGCATCAGCTTCAGTTCTTCTTGGCTGCCGTGACCGGATACGTGTACACCAGTCTTGGAGCCGCCATAGATGACATGAGCGCCGAGGCGGCACAGTTCATCTACCGTTCTGCCCACATATTTCTCATTGCCTGGAATTGGTGTAGCCGCGATCACGACTGTATCCCCTGGCAAAATATCAACCTTGCGGTGCGTAGAGCGCGCCATGCGCGTTAAGGCTGACATCGGTTCACCTTGAGAGCCCGTGGACAGGATAACTACTCGATCAGCAGCCATCTTATTCACTTCTTCTGGTTCGATCAGCATACCATCTGGTATGTTCAAGTAGCCTAGCTCGGAAGCGATCGTGACGACGTTCACCATGCTCCGACCGATAACGGTTAACTTGCGATTTGTAGAATATGCAGCATCAATGACTTGTTGAATACGGTGAATATTTGAAGCGAATGTCGCAACAACTACGCGCTGCTCCGCCTTCCGGAAAATATCTTCCAGAACGACACCCACACTACTTTCAGATGGAGTAAAGCCTGGGCGTTCTGCATTCGTACTGTCTGACAACAGTGCAAGAACCCCTCTTTGGCCAATTTCCGCCATACGCTGCAGATCAGCATATTGACCGTTAACCGGCGTATGGTCAAACTTAAAGTCTCCTGTATGAACGACGCATCCTTCTGGAGTATCGAGACATACACCGACCGAATCCGGGATGGAATGGTTCGTTTTGAAAAAGCTTGCGCGAATAGTGCCTAGCTGAATTTCCGAATCAGCTGTAATCAGAATTCGCTTTGTTTCACCTAGCAAATTCGCTTCCCGCAACTTGCTCTCAATCAATCCGAGCGTCAATCTTGTTCCGTATACTGGAACGTTCAAATGCTTCAGTACATATGGCAACCCGCCAATATGATCTTCATGTCCGTGCGTAATCAAGATTGCTCTTACCTTATCTCGATTCTCCGTGAGGTATGAAATATCCGGGATGACAATATCTATTCCGAGCATGTCTTCTTCCGGGAACTTCAACCCTGCGTCTACGACGACGATATCGTTACCGTATTGGACGACGTACATATTTTTTCCGATTTCACCTACGCCGCCCAATGCGAAGATGGACAATTTATCAACGTTGTTTTTCTTCGACAATTGGATCTTAACCTCCTATATTCAGTTGGCCGTCGTACCAATGAACATCCTTCTTTTGAAAAATATACCGCACCCAGTCACTTGATATCCATTATACATGAACAAAAGTAGAAAACACAAGTCGGCGATTTGTCCCCTATTGTTGCCGAAAAACACAAAACCGATGCTGGATATCAGCATCGGCTTAGTAAAAGTGCAATTATTCGCTTACTAAAACAGCTATTTTCCTTTTATTTTTTGATCGATTGTACCAGTTCACGAATAGCTGCCGCTTCTTGTGAAGTCGGTTCTACGAGCGGAAGTCGAACACTTCCTACTTGGAAGCCAGACAATTGAAGCGCATGCTTAACCGCTACTGGGTTTGGACACATGAACAGTCCCTTGAATACCGGGAACAGCTCAAGATGAATACGAGCAGCCTCTTCATGCTGACCAGCCAGATGATTTTCAATCATTGCCTTCATTTGAGCACCAATAATATGGCTGGCCACACTGACAGCACCATATCCGCCTACGGACAAAATAGGCAGCGACAAGGAATCCTCGCCACTGTACACCTTGAATGAGCCAGGAGCGCCAGCGACGATCTGGGATACTTGCTCTAGACCCGCACACTCTTTCGTAGCAACAACATTAGGCAGTTCAGCCAATCGAAGCGTCGTCTCGACTGAAAGGCTGGATGCCGTACGCCCTGGAACATTGTAGAGCATGATCGGCAAAGAAGTAGATTTCGCAATCGCTTCAAAATGTCGATACATCCCCTCTTGCGAAGGACGATTATAATAAGGAACCACGAGTAAAATGCCGTCTACGCCCGCTTCTTCTGCTGTCTTCGTCAAATGGATAGAATGTGCCGTATTATTGCTTCCTGTGCCGGCAATAATGCGTGCGCGTCCGTTGGCTTTCTCGACCGCAAAACGGAACAGCGCCACCTTCTCTTCATCTGTCAACGTAGGAGACTCTCCTGTCGTCCCGCACATAACGATGCTGTCACTCTTCTGTTCCTCAATTAAGTAATTTATCAATCGTTCACATTCAGGCCAATTTACCTCATTCTGACCGTTGAATGGTGTCACCATCGCCGTAATTAATCTACCAAAATCCATAAAGACTCCTCCTCTTGCGACTATATGCGCTCAAGGTTCGCGTTCCTAGCGCTGCGTGATTATCGATTCAGATGGAACTTCGCATGCAGCGCCCGCAAAGCCCGAACCATATCTTCCTTACGTACCAGAACCCAAATCGTTGTATTGGAGTCGGCGGATTGAAGAATCTGAATTTCTTGCTCAGTCAAGGCTTCAACGATGTGCGCCATAATACCTGGCACCCCATTGATGCCTCCACCGATTACAGATACTTTCGCGCAACCCGATAACGATTTCGGCTCGAATCCCATCTCTCCCAGCACTTGCAGCGCTCGCGGCGCGTCACTGTCAAATACCGTATAAACAGCGCCAGATGGGGTTACATTAATAAAATCAACACTAATTTGATTTTGCGCCATTGCCTTGAACACTTTTAATTGTAAATCATACACGCCCTCACGAGATTCCACCGTGATTTGTGTTACATTGCCAACATAAGCAATTCCCGTTACGTAGCGATCAACGATGTCAGGCTGCATATCACGGAATCCTTCCGGATTCGTCACAAGCGTCCCTTCCTCATCGCTGAATGTAGAACGGACACGAACTGGAACCTGAGCTTGCATTGCGATCTCAACAGCACGCGGATGAATAACTTTGGCACCATGATGCGCCATGTTGCATATTTCTGCATAGCTGACGATAGTAAGCGGCTTCGCATCCTCAACAAGACGAGGATCAGCGGTCAATATTCCATTTACATCGGTATAAATATCGACTATTTCTGCGTGCAGCGCCGCACCCAATGCTGTTGCAGACGTGTCACTGCCACCGCGTCCAAGTGTAGTAAAGTCGCCTGTTTCCGTTTGCCCTTGAAATCCAGTTACAATGACAACCTGTACATCTTTCCAGGCATCAATAACTCGATCAGGAGTAACATCCAAAATACGCGCATTATTGAAATGGCTATCCGTCTTAAACCCGGCTTGTGCGCCAGTAAGAACCGTGGATGTGATACCTTCACTATTCAACAAGCTGCATAAAGTGGTAGCGGAGATAATCTCTCCACAGCACAAAATCATATCCTTCTCACGTGATGGCAAACTATCGCCATTCTGACCTATCCAATCAAGCAAAGTATCTGTCGCATATGGCTCTCCCCGTCTGCCCATCGCCGATACAACCACAGCTAATTGGTATCCCTGCGCCAATTCTCTACGGATATGGTGTATGACTCTTTCTCTAGCTTCTGGTGTAGACAAAGAAGTTCCGCCAAATTTTTGTACTAATATTCGCATGTGTTATTTCCCCCAACTAAATGAAAACTGACTGCCAGAACGAATAAAGGCAATTCAACCCATCACATCGTGACCAAGCTGAATACCTTGTCAAGTAAGAAAAAAAGGCAGGAGCGGCCTGCCAATTACTGCCGCTCCGAAGCAATGTACTCTGCGATTTGTACCGCGTTCCATGCAGCGCCTTTCATTAAGTTGTCGGATACGACCCACATATTCAATGCGCGTGGCTGAGACAAATCACGACGCAAACGGCCAACGAATACATCTGGCTTGCCTGCAGATTCGGTAGCGAGCGGGTACTTTTGTTCGGAAGGCTCATCGACGAGCGTCAAACCTGGCGCGTTAGCCAGCAACTCGCGCACATCCTCCATTTGGAAGTCGTCCTTCAACTCAACATATACAGATTCAGAGTGGCCATGTACGACCGGGATACGGACACATGTTGCCGTCACTTGAAGGCTATCATCATTCATGATCTTTTTGGTTTCACGGATCATTTTCATTTCCTCGAGCGTGAATCCATTATCTTGGAACTTATCGATTTGAGGAATAGCATTGAATGCGATTTGATGCTTCACGGGCAAAGAACCAACTGGAAGAATGTCTGGCTCAACTTCATTGCCTGCAAGCACTTCTGTAGATTGACGCAATAGCTCGTTAATTGCTTTGCTGCCAGCGCCTGACACTGCTTGATACGTAGACACGATGATACGGGAAATACCGTAGCGATCATAGAGCGGCTTCAAGGCTGCTACCATTTGAATCGTGGAACAGTTCGGATTGGCAATTATGCCTTGGTGTTCCTTCACTTTCTCGATGTTCACTTCGGGAACAACGAGTGGCGTGTTCGGATCCATACGGAATGCATTGGTATTATCAATACATACCGCTCCGCGTTCTACTGCAGCTGGAGCCAACTCTTTACTAACATCGCCGCCAGCACTGAACAAGGCAATATCAATACCTTCGAAGCTTTCTGGCTTTGCTTCCTCAACCGTAAATTCTTGACCATTAAACATGATCTTCTTGCCGGCTGATCGTGCCGAAGATAACAGCTTCAAGGATTGAATGGGGAATTGACGTTTTTCTAACAATGCTATGATTTGTTCCCCTACTGCACCCGTAGCGCCGACTACAGCAACATTAAACCGCTTCTGATTCGTCATCTGTCGTTTCTCCCCTCTATACCCACAATCTTTCAAACATCTATATTATGATAATTTGCGTGGTATGCTATGTTCAGTACTGGAACCGTTCAATTAATACCGGTTGAAGCTGCCTGCCCTCTAATGCTGCATAGCAAGCCTCTGGTACCAAATCCATGCGCGCCACCAATGAATTCGGCTTCTGCTTTGGATTATCTTGGCCGAACGGGACGAAGTATATGTTCTTGGCAACGAGAAGTTTGGCAATATTGGCCGCATTCAAGCCCAGTCCATCATTCGTCGATATCGCCAGCACAAGCGGGCGCTGATTGCGCATCTGTGCCTTCGCCGCCATAAGGACAGGACTTTCTGTCATTGCATTCGCCAATTTACTCGTTGTATTGCCTGTGCAAGGTGCTATGACCATAACATCCAGCAGCTTGGAAGGCCCAAGCGGCTCAGCATCCACAATTGTAGAAATGATATCATTGCCAGTTATTTCTTTCAACTGTTTCTGCCAGTGATCCGATGCTCCAAAACGCGTATCCGTCGTCATCACCGCTTGCGATGCAATCGGAATAACCCGTGCTCCTGCATCTACGAAGCGCTTCACCTGAGGCATTATTTCCTCTAATGTACAGTGAGAACCTGTTACTGCATAGCCGACTGTTTTCCCCGTGAAGTTCATTGTCCACTCCCCCGATTCCGCATGTCCTCAAGCAACAGTTGTGTGATACTCTGTGCCAATATTCGTCCAGCAGATTTCGGTGCGACAATGCCTGGCAACCCTGGTGCCAGCATAGCCTTAATCCCCCGCTTCTCCGCGAATCTAAAATCCACGCCTCCCGGGAAGGAAGCAAGGTCGATAATTACGGCACGGTTAGGGATTTGCGCTATGACCTGCGCTGTGACTATCATAGTCGGTATCGTATTAAAAAGCAAGTCGATATTTGACACCTGTCGTGCGAGATCTGCTATGAAAAAAGGCTTAAATCCCATTTCTACCGCTCTGGCAAAATGTTCATCTCTGCGCACCCCAATTCGTACATTGGCCCCTAACCCGAGAAGGGTGCGAGCCAATGTGAAACCTGTTCTTCCCATGCCAAGGACAACTGATTCAGAACCATGCAGCGTAATGTCTGTGTTCTGTATCGCCATCATAATTGCGCCTTCGGCTGTTGGAATCGAATTGTAAATGGCAACATCGTCCCGATCGAACAGTTCAATTAATGAAATGCGGTATTTTGCGCATAGCTTGCTTAAATACGGTTTGGCCATTCCCGTAAAAATGACACACTGATCCGGAAGTGCCGCAATATGCTCCTCGGTCAGCAACAATTCATCCGACGTAAATATGGCATGAACCTTGCCGCTGTCATCTGTGCCTACCGCAGGAAGCACAAGAGCGTCCGCATGCTTCAGCAGCTCAATAGATAAAGGCTGGCGCTGCACGCCATGGTACGGATTTTGCAGTTGGTCATACCCTACAATCGTGACACTGGCATCTAATTCAGTCAGCTTATGGATGATCTCTAGCTGGCGGGCATCTCCGCCAATAAACACGACCTGAACCCCAGTCAACATCCTCGCTGATCACTCCTTTCACAAACATGCACACAACATATAAAACATCTTATGCCGCCGCCTAAAAAGGGTGCAGCCATAATCGCACCCATCTGCATGCACAAAAAAACGCAGTCGTTTTACCTATTAGGTAAACTCAACTGCGTGATTTATAACTTTTATTTCGTTCCCGTATGTCCGAAGCCGCCTTCTCCGCGCATCGTTTCAGTCAATTCATCCACCTCGACAAGTTCAATAGAAGGAACAAATTGAATGACCATTTGAGCAATGCGCTCATTGCGTTCAATCTTGAAGTGTGTCTGTCCTAGATTGGCCAGCAATACCTTCACCTCGCCGCGATAGTCGGCATCGATCGTACCTGGTGAATTCAAGCATGTAATACCATGCTTATAGGCAAGTCCGCTGCGCGGACGAATCTGTGCTTCTAAGTATCCAGGCATCGCCATGCAGAACCCAGTAGGGACAAGGGCACGATGACCAGGCGCTAATGTAAGCGGTTCTTCTACTGCTGCATATAGATCGAAGCCTGCTGCTAGTTCAGACATTTTCTGAGGAAGCGGGACATCCTCATTGCCCGGCAGGCGCTTAATTTGAACTTGGTGTAATTGCTGTAACAAGTTGATCCCTCCTAAATGCCGATATTGCTTTGTCATTTGCTCCGACCATTGCTCCTGCGAATGAATGGGAAAGCATACGCTTCAATACAAATGTAACATCATCTAACGCGATTGAATCAATGCGCGCGATGATTTCATCCAACGTATAATGCTTGCCAAGCATGAGCTCATTTTTCCCTAACCGATTCATGCGGCTGCCGGTACTTTCTAAGCCAAGAATAAGGCTTCCTTTTAACTGCTCCTTGCCCTTGTGCAGTTCTCCCTCAGACAATCCCTTCACCGCCAGTTCGCCTAACATATCCATAGTCAGATCTAGCACTTCTTTCGTCTGCTTCGGCGCTGTACCTGCATAGATCGTAAACAGACCACTGTCTGCATGTGAGGAATGATAGGAGTAGACCGAGTAAGCAAGCCCACGCTTCTCCCGAATTTCCTGGAACAGGCGAGAGCTCATGCCTCCCCCGATCAAGTTGTTAAGCAAGATCATCGCATATAAGCGCGGATCCGTCATTGAACAGCCAGGCAGGCTGAGACAAATATGATTCTGTTCCGTCTTCTTCTTATGATAAATGAATTCACTGTGGAAACTAGGTTCCGATATATTGGCTGCAAGCTCATCATTCGAAAATTGCCCGAAGTGCTTTTCCAGCAGCTCAATGATCGAGTCATCAAAGTTTCCCGCTACAGCAATGACTGTATTCGAAATCGTATAATGGCTCTTCATATAAGCCCGCAAATGATCTGGCCCCATCGGTGTGAGTCGTTCCTTTGTTCCTAAAATCGGATACGCCAATGGATGCGCACCAAAGGCAGCACGAGTAACCAGATCATGTACGGTATCATCTGGTGTATCCTCGTACATCGCAATTTCTTCAAGTATTACATTTTTCTCTTTCTGCAACTCCTCGTCCAACAAAGATGAACGGAAAAACATATCGGATAATACATCGACGGCAATTGGCAAATGCTCATCGAGTACCTTCGCATAGTAACAAGTATATTCTTTGGAAGTGAACGCATTTACATTGCCTCCAATCGCATCAAAAGAGTCTGCGATTGCTTTTGCATCAAACCGTTCCGTTCCTTTGAACATCATATGTTCGATAAAATGGGAAATCCCGTTGGTCGTTTCATCCTCATTTCGAGAACCTGTCTTCACCCAAATTCCAAATGAAACGGAACGGCAGGTTGGGATTTTTTCCATAACGACACGCAGGCCGTTAGACAGCTGCACTTTCTCCACCGGCAATTCCTCCTCGTCCAAGTACATTCCAAGTATGCCTTTCTAATCCTACCAGAAAACTTACTCCCTCTCAACTTCATTTGGAGGGCATTCGCTTCTCCGAAAGCGTCTCCCCAACCGTTCCCGGTGTAATGCCCTTTTCCCTTAGAATCCGTATCATATCGTTCAAGGCAGTACTGGATGGAGCAGTTGGATGCATCAAGATGAGCGACCCTGGCTCCGTCTTCTCTTGAAATCTTCGCAATATTGTAGATACGGCTGGCTTCATCCAATCTCTCGTATCAAATGTCCACAGCACCGTCTTGAGACCAAGTGCACGCGCCGTGCGTACTGTCAGCATATTAAAATCTCCTGATGGAGGAGCAAACCATTTATTTTCTACCCCAAGCGTTTCCTTAAGCAGTTGCTTGGTCTTGTCAATTTGCTGGGTCTGAAGTCCTTCGCTCAGTTCACTCATGTTCGGATGGGAGTACGCATGATTCTCCATCTCGTGGCCAGCCGCCTGAATGCGCTTCGCAATGTCTGAATGTTTTTTCAACCAGCTTCCATCTAAGAAAAATGTCGCTTTCACCTTCTCTTTCTCCAACACGTTAAGCATCGGATCAATGAATTCATTGCCCCATGCAACATTAATCATGAGAGCGGCCATTGGCTTATTCGGATTCCCGCGATATATCGGTTGTGGATCCAGATCATTCAGCGTAATAGCTGGCTTAATCTCCCGCATAACGAATTGAAGCACATCACCTTGCCCCTTACCTTTGTTGGCCGCATAGGTTTGCTCCAGGTCAACTTCTATTCCATTATATCCGGGGATAGCCTTCCATACCCGATCCACGCGGGCATTAATAGGAGCAATATATTGTTTGGCTGCTTCCTGCTTAATTCGGGCCATGAGAGCATCATCTGCAGCCTTATCGTCTTGGTTTGATTGATACGCATAGCTAACGGCGAGCTCAGCCTTTCTTTCCTGTAAATAGCTTCTTACATCTGGCTGCGCTCCAACTGCAAGCACGATGACAATCCCTGCTGTTACGGCAATCCACTTCTTGAAAATTGGCTGCATCAAGTCCATTCCCTTCCATGATAGTCCTTTTGATTCTATGCGTTTTCGGGACGAGTTATGCGGTCAGAATGAAAACCGTTCCATCTTCTACTCTAAAGAAGTTTCTACAGCAGTAAAATTGTCCATAGCCGATGTTGATCACTTCGCTCTGTGATTCATTTTTTGCATCAAAAAAAGAGCCAGAAACCAGTCTGCCTCTTTCCTTGCTACGTATGTTGTGTTGCCTTCTTCAGGCTTGTCTTGCTCTCGTACCCGAATTAGCTTTGCGGCTTAGACGGACGCGGTCCGCGAGGTGGACGATTGCCGCCCCCTTGCGGAGGTCTGCTGCTGCGTGGACGTTCCGTCCCTGCAGCTTCGGAGCTTGCAGAACCTTCTGTCTGCGCAGGCTCAAGCAATACTTTACGGGACAAGTTGATACGGCCCTGTTGATCAATCTCGACAACCTTAACCTCAATCTTATCGCCGATGTTCACGACATCTTCTACTTTCGCTACACGCTCAGTCGACAATTGCGAAATATGCACAAGCCCTTCCTTGCCTGGAAGCACCTCAACGAATGCACCGAATTTCTCAACGCGCTTCACTGTTCCTGTGTATACCTCACCAACGACAACTTCCTTCACGATACCTTCGATAATTTCACGGGCACGCTCGTTGGACTCTGCATTTGTAGATGCGATGAAGATGCGTCCATCCTGCTCGATGTCAATTTTGACACCTGTTTCCTCGATGATTTTGTTGACGACTTTACCGCCGGCACCAATAACATCACGGATCTTATCTGGATTAATATGCATCGTCAAGATCTTAGGCGCATACTGTGACAAGGATTCACGTGGAGTTTGGATAACTTCATTCATTTTACCCAAAATGTGCATACGTCCTGCACGTGCTTGATCCAGCGCTTGCGTCAAGATGCTGCGGTCAATACCATCGATTTTGATATCCATTTGAATGGCTGTAACACCTTCAGCAGTACCAGCAACCTTGAAGTCCATGTCGCCGAGGTGGTCTTCCATACCTTGAATATCGGACAAGATGGAGAAGTGTTCCCCGTCTTTGATCAGACCCATAGCAATACCTGCAACTGGCGCTTTGATCGGTACCCCTGCATCCATCATAGCAAGTGTGCTTGCGCAAATACTTGCTTGCGAAGTTGAACCGTTAGACTCCAACACCTCAGATACGAGACGAATTGTATATGGGAATTCGCTCTCTGGCGGGATAACCTTGGACAAGGCACGTTCTCCAAGTGCACCGTGACCAATCTCGCGGCGTCCAGGCGCGCGAAGCGGACGAGCTTCTCCTACGGAGAATGGCGGGAAGTTGTAATGATGCATGAAACGCTTCGATTCTTCCAGGCCAAGACCGTCCAAAATTTGCACGTCTCCAAGCGCACCAAGCGTACAGATGCTGAGTGCTTGCGTTTGTCCACGTGTGAACAAGCCTGATCCGTGAGTACGAGGCAGCAGTCCTGTATCGCAATCAATCGGACGAATCTCCTCTAGTTGTCTGCCGTCTGGGCGAACTTTGTCATGTGTAATCAAGCGGCGAACTTCTTCCTTCACGATATCGTACAAGGTTTCGTTCACATCGCTCATATTCTCAGGCGTTTCTACATACAATTGTTCGAAATGTGCAACTGCTTCTTGATTGATTGCATCAATCGCGTCTTGACGCGCATGCTTCTCAGGAATACGAATCGCCTCAACAAGACGTTCCTGTGCGAAAGCACGAACAGCAGCATTCACATCCGTATCAACTGCATGCAGCTTTACTTCCATTTTAGACGTGCCCGCGATTGCAGCGAACTCTTCAATCTTCGCAACAATTTTCTTGATTTCTTCGTGACCGAACATGATTGCTTCAAGCATAACCGATTCCGGTACTTCGTTCGCTTCTGCTTCAACCATCATGATCGCGTCTTTCGTACCCGCTACAACAAGGTGAATATCGCTCTTTTCCTCTTGTTCAACAGTTGGGTTAATAATAAATTGACCGTCGATACGTCCAACAATCACGCCCCCGATTGGCCCGTTAAATGGTACATCAGAAACCGTTAAAGCAGCGGATGTCCCGATCATTGCCGCGATTTCAGGTGGGCAATCTTGATCCACGCTCATAACCAAATCCACGATTTGCACATCGTTGCGGAAGCCTTCCGGGAACAATGGGCGAATTGGGCGGTCAATAAGACGGCTGGCAAGAATCGCTTTTTCGCTTGGGCGACCTTCGCGCTTAATGAATCCTCCAGGAATTTTACCTACAGCATATAATCGTTCTTCGTAATTGACAGTCAATGGGAAGAAATCTAGATCTTTAGGTTCCTTCGAAGCCGTTACAGTACACAATACAACGGTGTCGCCGTACTCGACTTTGACTGCGGCATTTGCTTGCTTGGCCAAGCGTCCCGTTTCCAGGATAAGCGTTCTGCCGCCAAGTTCCATCTCGATGCGGTTCATCGGATCCCTCCTTAAGTGATTCACTTTATAATCTTCGGTACTACTCCCATTATTTCCTGCATTTCATTTGAAATACCGTTTCATTGGAAGCTTGTATTCTATGACAATATGTAGCAACTTATGCAATCACTAAAAAGCAACCCGGTTGCATGCCGCTTTATCAGGCGGCGATGAACAACCAGGCTGCTTTGGTTCGTGCTATTAACGGCGAAGACCGAGCTTTGCGATCAATGCGCTGTAGCGTTTAACATCTTTGTTTTTCACATAAGCCAACAATTTACGACGTTGACCTACCATTTTCATCAAACCACGACGGGAATGATGATCTTTCTTGTGTGTACGAAGATGCTCCGTCAAATTAACGATGTTTTCAGTAAGGATAGCGACTTGCACTTCCGGAGAACCAGTGTCCGTAGCGTGCGTCTTATGTTCTTCAATAAGCTGTTGCTTACGCTCTTGAGTCATAGCCATCCTATTCACCTCCTAAAATATGTTAGTTTACGCCATTAGCCTCGTTATCGACGGTGAGATCGAGTAACCAAGCTATGGACAGGTGCCGTTTTCACGACAACGTTATTAGTATAGCATTATCATCTTCAAAAGTAAAACAAGTCTTTGCAATCTATTCATACAAAATAGAAGCTTAGAAAATGGAGCGCAATATTAAACGCCAATTGTTAATGCAGGCGCCTTATCCATCTTGCTCAGACGTTGGCGTGCTTCCTCTGAATCCGCAGTAATCTGCGCAATCAGCTCTTGTATGGAGCTGAACTTGCGCTCTGGACGAATATAGCTCATCAGGGCAACCGTTACGGTCTCTCCATATATATCTTGATCAAAATCAAATAGATGGGCTTCAATCGATTGAACGGTTTCTCCCGTCTTGAACGTCGGCTTTAAGCCGATATTCAGCACCCCATCATACCATGTTCCGTGCACAAGCACCTTCACGGCATATACGCCATTCGCTGGGATGACATATGCTTCTTCTGCCCGAACATTCGCAGTTGGGAAGCCCATCGTACGACCACGGGCGTCACCGTGAATGACCTCGCCACGAATGATATACGTTCGGCCTAGCAGCCGATTCGCATTGACAACATCACCTTGCAATAGACTTTCGCGAATCCGTGTACTGCTTACCTTCACTGCGGTTTCTACGTCGTTATGTGCTGGTATGATATCAACAGTAAAGCAGCCCTTGCCCCATTCCTGCAGCAATTGGGCGGTACCTTCTCCGCCATGACCGAAGCGATAGTCGAAACCGACAACAACATGTTTCACCTTCATACGGCAGATCGCTTCTGCGAACTGCTGCGCTGTTACCTTAGCAAACGACAAATCAAACTGTACAACATACAAGCGGTCAAGCCCAAGCTGACTCAAAATTCGCTTTTTCTCCGACAATGGCGTAATGAATCGTTCATACTCCGGCTTGCCGAATACTCCCTTGGGATGTGGATGGAAGGTCATCAGCCCTACAGGCAATTGTTGCTGCTTCCCATAGTCTAACGCACGTCGAATGACCCTTACATGTCCCTCATGAATGCCGTCAAAATGTCCTAATATTAATACTTGCGGCTGCTCCTGCAGTCGCCAGCTCGAATCATCGAGCGCTGCATGTAATGCTATCGTTTCCATTATAATCAGAGCCCCTGCGTATTATCGATTTGTGATTAAACTACTAATCCAGTTACACGGACAGTCAACAGTAGTGTCTACCTTCTAGTATGTTCTCCCTTTCACAAGAGTAGACAAAAAGCTGGCGCATACCGAGTCACTTGACGCTCGATCTGCGCACTAGCTATGCTTGTTACTCGTTCGGAAGAAATACCTTCACAGGACGCAATACAGTTTGCCCCTGTGGAACTTGGAATATCCCATAGAACGTTCCTTGTTCATCATACAATCGAATCGTACCATTCGTCAAAGGTTTCGGCTGTAAAGCATGAAGGGGAATCGATCGCCCTGTAATTGCATAGTGCGCATACTTCTCAGAAACCTCGATTCTAGGCATATCTGATATCGCATCTTCCACAGATAGCAGCATCTCTTCAAATGTCCCATCCGCGACAGCTTGCTCGATCTGTTCAAAGGTTACACATTGAGACGGCACAAACCCAGCAGATACCGTCCTCGTTAGCTTGGCCATCGTAGATGGAACGCCAAGCTTGCGGCCTATATCAACGCATAGTGTCCGGATATACGTTCCTTTGGAGCACTCGACAAGGAAGCGGATTTCCGGTTCCGCTGCGCCTAACTGCATATCCAGAAGATCAATCTTGTGGATCGTAACCTGCCGCGCTTTGCGTTCCACCGTTTTTCCCTCACGTGCTAGATCATATAGTCGCTTGCCATCCACCTTAACGGCTGAATACATCGGAGGAATTTGCTCGATGTCTCCAATAAAGGAATGAACTGCCTCCCGAATCATCTCTGCCGTCAAGTGAGAAGCATCCGATCGCTCCAATACTTCTCCACTCAGATCCTCTGTGTCGGTAGATAGACCAAATCGAAGAACTGCCTCATACTGCTTCGGCATCTCCTGCAAATATTCAACAATTCGCGTTGCTTTGCCAATGCAAAGCGGCAGCACTCCGACAACCTTCGGATCCAATGTTCCCGTATGCCCGATACGCTTCTCCCGAATTAGTCGGCGTACTTTGGCGACTACGTCATGGGACGTCCAGTCCTCAGGCTTCCATACGGGCAATACACCATGATAGTTACTCATAAAGCTTGCTTCACCCGTTCTATTACAATGGTAATGACTTCTTCTAATGTACCAGTAAGCTTGCAGCCTGCTGCACGAACATGGCCGCCTCCACTGAAGGATTGAGCAATCTCAGCCACATTGGCAAGTCCTGCGGAACGCATGCTCACCTTAACTCCTGTGTCATCTACTTGCTTAAATAAGATACCAACTTCTACACCATCGATATTGCGCGGATAATTGACCAAGCCTTCCAGATCTTCATTTAGCGCACCGGTCTCCTGCATATCCTGAGGGGTCACATACAACCAGCCAATTCGATGATCTTCGCTAAATGCCAATCGCGACAGTCCGCGCTGTATAAGCTGCATCTGTGCCATCGACATCTTTTCAAGCAATCGATCCGCAATGTCATTACCGTTAACACCTTGCTTCAGCAGCTCAGAGGCTATCGCCATCACATGCGGAGTCGTATTGCTGTACCGGAATCCGCCCGTATCGGTTAACAAGCCGGTATACAGTACTGTTGCTACACCTAAATCGAGTGTAATCCCGTAGGAAGTAATCATATCGAATAATATCTCAACGGTTGCCGCAGCATCCTCGCGGATGACTGCAACTTCCCCATAACGGTCATTCGTTGGATGATGATCAATATTTAAAATACGAGCATCTTTATCGATCCATTCTGCTATTTTGCCGATGCGTGCATAATCCGCACAATCCACACAAATAACGTTATCAAACGGCTTGGCAGCAACGTTCTCGCGATCTTCATGTACATTGATTTGATCAGATCCCGGCAAATAGCTTAGCTTGTTAGGAACTCCATTCTCATTCACCATGACGAAGGATTTGTTCCATTGACGAAGCAGCCAGCCTACTGCCAATGTGGAGCTTATTGCGTCTCCGTCAGGCTGAACATGTGCAACAACAAGAAAATGATTTCCCTCTTGAATAAAGCTTCTAGCTCTCTCGATCTGCTCTGCATAAGATAGCGTCGTTAGTCCTGTCATTAATAACCTCCATACAGACAAGTGAACCGAGCCTAGGCCCGATTCACTTGTGAGTTCTTATGCAGCTGTCTTAGTTATTGTCGCGATCGCGAATTTCACCAAGCAGCTTTTCGATATGGCTGCCGTATTCGATCGAAGAATCGATCTTGAACAACAGCTCTGGAGTATGACGAAGACGAATTCGCTTGCCAATCTCGGAGCGAAGGAATCCGCTCGCCTTCTCCAAGGCTTTCATGGATTGTTCCTTTTGTTCTTCATTACCCATGACACTCAAGTACACTTTGGCTTGTGATAAATCGTTCGTTACATCAACGCCTGTCACCGTTATGAAGCCGATTCGAGGATCCTTAATCTCGGTTTGAATCAACTGGCTAAGTTCCTTCTTCATCTGCTCGCCAACACGTCCGGAGCGAAAGTTCGCCATGGGAAACACCTCATTTCATTTATAACTTACAACATCATCCGAGTGAAACCATTCTATTTGCGTTCGATGGTTTCCATAACAAACGCTTCGATGATGTCGCCTTCCTTCATATCGTTGTACTTCTCAAGCATAATACCGCACTCGTAGCCTTGTGCAACTTCCTTCGCATCATCCTTGAAGCGCTTGAGCGAGTCGATCTTGCCTTCGTGAACAACAATACCGTCACGAACAAGGCGTACTTCTGCAGAACGGGAAATCTTACCTTCTGTAACCATACAGCCGGCAATTGTTCCGACCTTGCTGATCTTGAACGTGTTGCGCACTTCAGCATGACCGATAATAACTTCTTTATATTCTGGGTCAAGCATACCTTTCATCGCTTGCTCGATTTCTTCTACGATCGAGTAGATGACACGGTGCAGACGAATATCAACCTTCTCTTGCTCTGCGGTAATCTTCGCTTGCGCATCTGGACGAACGTTGAAGCCGATTACGATCGCATTGGATGCTGTTGCCAAAATAACATCCGATTCGGTAATTGCACCCGCACCGGAGTGAATGATCTTAACGCGAACGCCTTCCACTTCAATCTTCTCAAGCGAACCGCGAAGTGCTTCTACGGAACCTTGAACGTCACCTTTAATAATCACGTTCAGTTCTTTCATTTCGCCGTCTTTAATATGCTTGAACAGATCATCCAGCGTTACTCGAGTATTCGCACCCAGTTGGCTCTCTCTGTATGTTGTCGAGCGCTTCTCAGCGATGGAACGAGCTTTGCGCTCATCCTCAAACGCGACGAACATATCGCCAGCCTGTGGAACATCTGTAAGACCTGTAATTTCGATCGGTGTGGACGGGCCTGCTTCTTTCAAGCGGCGGCCGCGGTCATTCACCATTGCGCGCACACGGCCGAAGCATGTGCCTGCAACGAATGGATCTCCGACTTTCAATGTACCTTGTTGAACGAGTACACGTGCAACTGGTCCACGACCTTTGTCCAGTTCAGCCTCGAGTACAGTACCGCGAGCATCCTTATTCGGGTTCGCCTTGAACTCGTTCACTTCGGATACGAGCAAAATCATTTCGAGCAATTCTTCTAAACCCGTACGCTGCTTCGCAGAAACGTTAACGAAGATAGTGTCTCCGCCCCACTCTTCTGGAACCAATTCATATTCAGTCAGTTCCTGCTTCACGCGATCGACATTGGCTTCTGGCTTATCGACCTTGTTTACAGCAACGATGATTGGGCAGTTCGCCGCTTTCGCGTGGCTGATTGCCTCAACCGTTTGCGGCATAACACCATCGTCAGCAGCAACGACGATAATCGTAATGTCGGTTACTTGAGCACCGCGAGCACGCATCAGCGTAAACGCTTCATGGCCTGGTGTATCCAGGAACGTAATCTTCTTCGAGTTAAACTCAACTTGGTATGCACCAATATGCTGCGTAATGCCGCCTGCTTCTCCACCCGTAACATTCGTTTTGCGGATCGAATCAAGCAATGTCGTTTTACCATGGTCAACGTGACCCATAATCGTAACAACTGCTGGCCGTTCAACCAAGTCTGCTGCATCTTCTTCTTTTTCTTCTGTTTCCTCGAACGGATCTTCGGATACAGGCAGCTTCAAATCAACTTCAACTTTGAATTCGTCTGCAATCAATTGGATTGTATCCAAATCGACTTCTTGGTTGATTGTTGCCATAACGCCCATGAGCAAGAACTTCTTAATAACCTCGGAAGCGTCTTTATGAAGCAATTTTGCCAATTCACCTACTGTCATTGCACCGCGTACAATAATCTTTTTCGGCGTATTGTCAATTTTCTCACGCTGTACCTGCTGTTGATTATTTCTGCCTCTGTTCTTGCCGCCGCGGCCGCGCATGCCTCCGCCATTACGGTTGTCATCGAAGCGTTTCTTATTATTATTGTTGTTTCTTGATTGATTTCTTCCACCGGAAAAATCATCACTGCGCTCACCGAAGTTTCTGTTCGGACGTTGCTGGCCGCCTTGACCTGCACGCGCTTGATCACCTTGACGCTGTTGACCGCCTTGTGCAAAGCGCGCTTGCCCGCTGCTTTGTTGACTACCTTGACCTGGACGGGATCCACCGCCTTGACCTGGACGCGGAGCGCCACCTTGACCACCTTGACCGCCTTGACGCGGAGCGCCACCTTGACCACCTGGACGCGAAGCACCACCTTGACGTGGTCCGTTTCCTTGCCCGCCTTGACGCGGAGCGCCACCTTGACCTGGACGGGAGTTCCCGCCTTGGCCTTGACGTGGGCCGCCGCCTTGACGCGGAGCACCTTGGCCTTGTCTTTGCTGGCCATTAGATCTGTTACCTTGATTATGCTGTTGTTCACCTGATCGACGTTGTTCTTGTCCGTTCATATTCCCCTGTTGGTTTCCTTGTCTTGTATCCATATTAATGTTTATCTCGCCCTGTCTATTATGGTCTTTTTGACCGTCATGACCTCCACCGCGAGTAATGCGTTCCTGGCGTTCATTACGTCCGCCTCGGTTGCCTTCGCGCTGATGGTCGCGACCGTCACGTTGCATTTGTTGCTGCTGTCCAGCATGTGAGTCACGCTGATCCGCCTGTTGACTTGTCTTTCTTGCCGGTTGGCTAGCAGTTTTATCTGGTACTTCTGATGTTTTCGTCTGGCTAATGTTCACTTGTGGTTGCGAGGTACTATTGCCTTCACGCTTTGCCTGTGCATTTTCCTTAATCGTGCGCATGTACGACTCTACTTTCCCTACAGCATCATTCTCCATAACGCTCATATGATTGTTAACTGGTATGTTAAGACGTTTGAGTATCGTAATAATTTCTTTGCTGCTCATATTAAGCGATTTGGCATATTCATAAACTCTTGTTTTGTCCTTAGTGTTCTCTTGTTTGCTCAATATACTCCACCTCCGACATAGTTTTCAGCCCGTTCGTCATCATGGTCGCAAATCCATCATCCGTTACCGCCAATACTACCCGCTGCAGTTTGCCAATGCTCTCACCGAGCTCGCTGCGCGTAAATCCGATAGCAAGGGGCACTCCGTACGACTTACATTTATCTCGAAACTTCTTCTTCGTGTTGTCAGAAGCGTCCGCCGCAACAATCACCAAGCGTGCTTGCTTATTGCGAATCGCCTTGAGGACAATCTCATCACCAGTCGTCAGCTTTCCTGCCCGCTGGGCAAGACCAAGCTGCGACTTTACCTTACTCATAATCATCCTCCTGCTCCTTCAAGGCGTGGAATTCATCCTCCACCTTAATGAAGTCTTGAGCAAGCTGTTCATAGATGGAAGAATTCACCTGATGCTTCAAAGCCCGATCAAGCGCACGAGACTTATGCGCAAGCTTGAAGCAGGACAATTTCCCGCACAGGTATGCGCCGCGTCCAGACTTCTTCCCTGTCAAATCAATTAAAACCTCATCCTGTGGTGTCTTTACCACACGAATCAGTTCTTTCTTCGGCATCATTTCTTGACATGCGACACACTTCCGAAGTGGAACTTTCCTCGGTTTCATGACTCAATCCCCCCCTTACGATTCGGTCTGACTTCCCCCGCTTGAAAGAAGCGACCGCTTCATATGGCGTTGGTCGCGCCTTCGGTGTTTATTCGCTTACTTCAATGCTGTCGTCAACAGGTCGCTCATCCGAAGCCGCCGGGAATTCTTCCTCATCTGCTTGGGATTCACTCTTAATATCGATTTTCCAACCAGTCAATTTCGCGGCAAGTCGAGCGTTCTGTCCTTTAATCCCGATTGCTAGCGACAACTGATAGTCAGGCACGATAACACGAGCCATCTTCTCAGCCTCTCGCACTTCGACATCAACAACTTTGGAAGGGCTAAGTGCATTTGCTACATACTCGCTCACATCTTCAGACCATCGAACAATATCAATCTTCTCACCACGAAGCTCGTTGACAATCGTTTGTACGCGCATTCCTTTTGGCCCGACGCAGGAGCCTACCGGATCGACTTCCTCGTTGCGGGAGTATACTGCAATTTTGGAGCGTTGACCCGCTTCACGAGCAACTGACTTGATTTCAACGACGCCATCAAAGATTTCTGGTACTTCCAGTTCGAACAGGCGCTTCAGAAGCCCTGGATGCGTACGGGACAAAATAATTTGCGGTCCCTTCGTTGTGTTCTCCACTTTCGTAATGTATGCTTTGGTACGATCACCGTGCTTGAACTTCTCGTTCGGCATCAGCTCGTTCAAAGGAAGGACTGCTTCCACTTTGCCCAAATCTACATAAACATTGCGCATATCCTGACGTTGCACGATACCTGTGACGATATCATCGGACTTGTCGATGAACGCGTTATAGATAAGGCCGCGCTCCGCTTCGCGAATACGTTGTGTTACGACTTGTTTCGCCGTTTGTGCAGCGATGCGGCCGAAATCACGCGGTGTAACTTCAATCTCGCAAATATCATCCAGCTGGTAGTTCGGATTATGTTCACGGGCAGCATGAAGTGAAATTTCAAGACGCGGGTCCAACACCTCGTCCACTACGTTTTTGCGTGCATATACCTTAATTACTCCAGTTGCCCGGTTAATATCTACTCGTACATTTTGTGCAGTATTGAAGTTGCGCTTATAGCTCGAAATCAGAGCCGCTTCAATTGCATCAATGAGTACTTCCTTGCTAATTCCTTTTTCTCTTTCGATTTCCGACAACGCGTCAATAAAATCCATACTCATTTGGTGAGTTCCCCCTTTCAGCCGAATCCGGCTTCATTCCAATAATGTTAAAATTCAGCAGGCCGATTCCCAATCTAAGATTACGATCGTCCTAAAAAACGATAGCAAGACGTGCGCTTGCTACCTTCTCAAACGGAATTGCATGTTCTTTTTTGCCGACTTGAACAACGACCGTCTGTTCATCGAAGGAAGAGAGAACTCCTTCAAATTCCTTCAATCCGCCTATCGGTTCGTATGTAGTCACATACACATGCTTGCCCACCGCTTTGACGAAATCCTTCGTCTTCTTCAACGGACGTTCCGCACCTGGAGACGAAACTTCCAAGAAGTAAGCGTCTGTAATCGGATCGTTCTCGTCCAGCTTCTGACTCAATACTTCGCTGATGCGGCCGCAATCCTCGATGTCAATGCCGCCTTCCTTGTCCACAAACACGCGCAGGAACCAACTGCTGCCTTCCTTTACGTATTCCACATCGACAAGTTCGAAGTTGTTCTCTTCCAAATAGGGTGTGATCATATTCTCAACTGTCGATTTGATATTGGCTGAGCTCAAATTCAAGAACCTCCTAGAATGTTAGGAATAATGATGTTCCTCTATGTTAGAACCCGATACTAAACATGAAAGAGTGGGTTTCCCCACTCTTTACGTAACGGATTTATCCACATGATTACCAAAAAAATTATATCATAGCCATCTACAATATGGCAAGGGCAACTCCGATCATGCCTTAGAACAGAGACAATTGGTTCGTTTCCGGCAGTCCGCGGAAGCAGCCCATCTGATTAAGCAGCTCGACAATTGTCTTTGTAGCCTTTGAACGCATTTGGAAATCCTCAATGGACAAATACTCCGCCCCATCGCGAGAAGCTGCGATATTGCGAGCCGCATTTTCACCAATCCCCTGCACAGCAGAGAATGGCGGAATGAGCGAGTTGCCATCAACGAGGAATTTCGTCGCATCGGAACGATACAGATCAATCGGCTTAAAAGTGAAGCCCCGTGCCGTCATTTCAACAGCCATCTCCAAAATAGAGATCATCGCCTTTTCTTTCGTTGTTGCTTGGAAGCCCTTCGCCTCAATCTCATCGATCTTCTTATTGATAGCCTCGTATCCTTGGCAGCACAATTCGATATCAAAGTCCTCAGCACGGACGGTAAAGTAGGTCGCGTAGAACTCGATCGGATGGTAGAGCTTAAAATAAGCTGTCCGCACCGCGGAAATAACATAAGCGGCAGCATGGGCTTTCGGGAACATATATTGAATCTTTAAGCAGGAATCGATGTACCACTGCGGCACATTGCAGTTTTTCATTTCTTGAATCCATTCATCACTCAAGCCTCTTCCCTTACGAACGCTTTCCGTTATTTTAAAGGCAAGACCTGCATCCATGCCTGCTTTGTAGATCAGGAACAACATAATCTCGTCACGACAACCAATAACGGTCTTGATCGTACAGATTCCATTCTTAATCAGTTCCTGCGCATTACCAAGCCATACGCCGGTACCATGAGATAACCCGGATATTTGCAATAAATCGGCGAACGTGCTTGGCTGTGCTTCCACAAGCATCTGTCGTACGAAGCGGGTTCCCATCTCAGGAACACCATAGGTCGCTACTGGTGTCCGGATTTGCTGCGGCGTTACGCCAAGAGCATCGACGGAGTTGAACATACTCATAACCTTCGGATCATTCATTGGAATCGTTGTCGGATCGACCCCTGTCAAATCCTGCAGCATCCTCATCATCGTCGGATCATCGTGCCCTAGAATATCAAGCTTCAATAAATTATCCTCGAACGCATGATAATCGAAGTGCGTCGTCTTCCATTCGGCACTTGTATCGTCCGCTGGATATTGAACAGGCGTTACATCTTCAACTTCGATATAATCCGGTACAACGACGATACCGCCTGGGTGCTGGCCTGTACTGCGCTTCACGCCCGTACAGCCTGCTGCAAGGCGGTTAAGCTCTGCCCCTCGCCATCGCTTGCCATGGTCTTCTTCATATTTCTTTGCGAAGCCGTATGCCGTTTTTTCCGCGACCGTACCAATCGTACCTGCACGGAACACACTCTTCTCACCGAACAGCACCTTCGTGTAGTTATGCGCCACAGGCTGATAATCACCTGAGAAATTCAAATCGATATCGGGAACTTTGTCTCCCTTAAAGCCGAGGAATGTTTCGAACGGAATATCCTGTCCATCCCCCTTCATCGGCTGGCCGCATTCTGGGCAATCCTTGTTTGGAAGATCGAAACCGCTCGGTACACTTCCGTCCGTAAACCATTCGCTATGCTTGCACTCCGGATTGCGGCACACATAATGCGGCGGAAGCGGGTTAACTTCTGAAATTCCAAGAAACATCGCTACAACCGAGGAGCCTACCGATCCCCGCGAACCAACAAGATACCCATCTTCGTTCGACTTCTTCACAAGACGCTCTGAGATCAGATAATTCGCGGAGAAACCGAATTTAATGATTGGAATCAGTTCCTTCTCAAGACGCTGTACAATAATGTCATTTAACGGTTCCCCGTAAATGCTCTTCGCCGTATTGTAGCATTTATCACGGATTTCTTGATCCGCGCCCTCAATATTCGGCGTAAACAGTTCTTTCGGGAATAAATCGAAATCCTCAAATCGTTCCAGCAACGCATTCGTATTCTCTACAACAAACTTATACGCCTGCTCTTTACCCAAAAACTCAAATTCCTGCAGCATTTCATTCGTCGTCCGGAAATGTGCATCAGGCTTGCGGAGATCCTTGAGCGGACTGAAGCCCGTGATCCCATGGATGGTTATATCACGGAACAGCTTGTCTCGCGGATGCAAGTAGTGCACATTACCTGTTGCGACAACAAGCTTGTTCTGCTTTTCACCGATCTGAACGATTTTGCGAATTGCGCCTTCAATCTCAGCCGTCGAACCAACCAAGCCCTTCTCCACCAAGTGCATGTACATCGTCAGAGGCTGGATTTCAAGCACGTCATAAAACTCTGCTACCTGCTCTGCTTCTTCCATTGATTTGTTGAGCACCGTCTCGAAGAACTCACCCTTCTCACAACCTGACATGATCAATAAGCCTTCACGCATGCCGACGAGCTTGCTCTTTGGAATACAGGCGACGCGCTTAAAATACTCCGTGTGGGACATCGAAACGAGCTTGTACAAATTTTTCTTACCCACCGCATTAAGCGCGTAAATCCCGCAATGGAACGGACGAGCATTTTGCAGGTTCTGACCTACATAATCGTTCATCCGATCAAGTGTTTCAATCCCGATAAGCTGCTGAGCGTCTTGAAGCAAGCCATTCAACACACCACCGAGAGCTATCGTATCGTCAATCGCACGGTGATGGTTCTCCAGCGATACTTTATATTTGTCCGCCAATGTATTCAGACGGTGATTTTTGAGCGTCGGGTGCAGTAGCCGCGCCAGTTCTAACGTATCTAGTACTGGATTGTTCATCTCAGACAAATTCATAAGCTTCAAATTATGCTGTATAAAGCCAATATCGAACCTTGCGTTGTGCGCAACGAGGATCGAGTCCTGTGCAAACTCCACAAATTTCGGCAGCACTTCTTCAACATCCGGAGCATCTGCCACCATTTCGTCCGTAATATTGGTGAGCTGCTGAATGTTATACGGAATTCGAACATGCGGATTGACGAATGTGCTGTAGCGATCAATCTCTTTCCCCTCTTGCATTTTTACAGCAGCAATCTCAATAATCTTATTGTTCGTTACAGACAAACCGGTTGTCTCGATATCAAACACCGTAAAAATGGCATCTTTCACCGAGCGATTGTCCGCATTCAGAACAACCTCCATATTATCATTCACAACATTCGCTTCTAAGCCATAGAGCATTTTAATGCCGTTTTTCTTTGCCGCCTTCGCTGCTTCTGGGTAACACTGCACGTTGCCATGGTCAGTCACCGCGATCGCCTTATGTCCCCATTTGGCTGCCTGCTTCACGTAATCGCTAATCGAAGTTACTGCATCCATCGCACTCATCGTAGAGTGAAGATGAAATTCAATACGCTTCTCTTCAGCGGTATCCTGCCGTTCCGCTGGAGCCTTGACTTCATTCAAATCATTTGGCATCATCACGAGCTCAGGCACCTGCATGAAACGATCATATTCTACCCGACCGCGTGCTTTCAGCCATTGACCATCCCGAATAAGGCTAAGCATTTTGACATCTTCCTTCGTCTTCGCGAACATCTTCATTGCCATTGAGTCCGAGAAGTCCGTTAGGTTAAAGGTGAACAAGGTACTGCCATTGCGCAGTTCCTTCATCTCGACACCAAAAACGGCCCCTTGTATCGTGACACGCTTCTCCTCATCCTGTATGTTCATAATCGGAGTTGGATCATCCTTAATATCGTAACCAACATGCAGACGCTCAGGCGCTTCTCCCTCTTCCTCCACCACTTCACGCGCTGAATCTTCCATCATCTGCTGAATGACTTGACGTTCTTCCTCCATAAGCTTCTGCTGGAATGCTTCATAGGCTTCCGTATCATGGCTGCCCTGCTGCATGGTCACACGCAATGTACGAGTGAAATACGTTTCAAAAAACGTCGTGCAATATTTATCGATTTGCTTCTTCTTCGCAAGTTCCAACGACGTCGCATCAGGCAGAGAAAGCTTAATCAGATCCTTTTCAACCTCGTACTGCCCTTTATGCAGCCATCCGTTTACCGACGCCACCTCGCGCTTAACCCATTCCATGAACAATCCCCAATAAGCATCAACGACATCCTTATTTGGAAGCTGCTCTTCATAATGAAAAATGATTTTGATCTTGGCAATGTGGGACAGCTTATCCTGTACACGCAGGCAGAACGTACGATAAGCCTCCGCCGGGACGACTGTCGACTTGCCGATGTGAATCGTCCACTCTTGATTCGAGCGGCTGCACTCCACCTTGTCAATCCATCCATCATTGAAAAAGCTATCTAACAGTTCGACAGGAACTTCCACCTGTCTCATCAACACTTCAAATCGCTGCCTTTTATCCGTCATGTAGATTGAAGCACCTCCCAACTCCATACTGCTGCCGAACCCACAGGTAAAGTGGCAGTGTGTGAACAAAGAGAAGCCTCCCTCAATCGAGCCATCGTCCGGTGTTCCGTTGGATGTTCCAATGATGGAAGCTTCCCTTCATTGTGCTCCTTGAGCAAGGAGCATGTATCTAATTAATACGCTCGTGCAAATACGACCGTATGCTTGGCATCTTCTCCGCAGACAAGGCATTTCGTTTTTGTCGTTTGCGGATCAAATGGAATGTTGCGGCTCGTTGCACCTGTCTCGTCCTTAACATGCTTCTCGCACGCCTCTGATCCACACCAGCCAGCCAGTGTAAATCCACGCTTTTCTTCCATTTGCGCCTTCATCTCGTCAATTGTCTCTACCGAGTAGAAGTGCTCGTCGCGGAAGGAACGCGCGCGCTCGAACATTTCTTGATGAACGTCAGCAAGCATGCGGTTTACTTCTTCAACCAAATCCGCCTGCTGTACAATGCGTTTCTCACCCGTTACGCGAGAAACTAACACGCATACTCCATTTTCCATATCACGAGGGCCAATCTCCAGTCGAACCGGCACACCACGCATTTCATATTCGTTGAACTTCCAACCCGGACTAATATCAGAACGGTCGTCCATGCGAACACGCACACCTGCTTGTTTCAATTCGCTGAATAGCTCATTGGCCCGTCCTACAACTTGCTCGCGCATCTTCGCAGGGCCAATAGGAATCATAATAACTTGTGTAGGGGCTACCTTCGGCGGCAATGCAAGTCCTCTGTCATCACCGTGTACCATAATCATGGAACCGATTAGACGAGTGCTGACGCCCCAAGAAGTAGTGTGAACGAATTCCTGTTCGTTCTCGCGACCCAAGAATTTAATATCAAAAGCAACCGCAAAATTCGTACCCAAGTAGTGAGATGTTCCGGCTTGAACCGCTCTGCCGTCCTTCATCATCGCTTCAATGGAGAATGTATCTACGGCACCGGCAAATTTTTCAGAAGGCGTCTTCTGCCCTTCGATTACCGGAATTGCCAAGTAGTCTTCTACGAATTCACGATAAATTTTCAGCATCTGCATCGTTTCTTCGCGTGCTTCCTGCTCTGTTTCATGCGCCGTATGACCTTCCTGCCACAAGAACTCACTTGTACGCAAGAATGGCAGCGTGCGCTTCTCCCAGCGCACAACGTTCGCCCACTGGTTAATTAACACAGGCAAGTCGCGGTATGATTGAATCCATTTCGAGTACATATGTCCGATCATCGTTTCCGATGTAGGACGAATCGCCAACTTCTCTTCCAGTTGTTCGCCGCCTGCTTCAGTTACCCAAGGCAGCTCAGGATTGAAGCCTTCCACGTGCTCCTTCTCCTTCTGGAAAAAGCTCTCTGGGATGAACATTGGGAAGTATGCATTGCGATGGCCAGTTGCCTTAAAGCGGCGATCCAGTTCGTCACGAATATGCTCCCAAATTTCGTACCCATCCGGGCGAAATACGATACATCCTCGAACTGGAGAATAATCCATCAAGTCCGCCTTCTTAATCACATCAATATACCAACGGGAGAAATCCTCCTGCTGTGGGGTAATCTCCGTAACAAACTGCTTCTCTTTCGACATAACGGTACATGTTCCTCCCGACAGACACGGTTATTTGTACTCTAGTATAAATGAAATGAACCGTGATATAAATGTTAACCTTTAACCAATCGTAATATATCATTGTAGGTTACAGCAAGCATCAATAACATGAGCATTGCAAAGCCTACAAAATGAACCATGCTTTCCCTGCTCGGATCAACAGGCTTGCCTCTAACAGCTTCCAGCCCAAGGAATACGAGACGGCTTCCATCCAGCGCAGGAATAGGAAGCAAGTTGAAAATTCCTAAATAAAGGCTCAATATCGCCGTCCATAGCGTAAGCTGTTCGATTCCCTTCTTCGCAATTTGGCCAGTCACTTCGAACGTACGAACCGGCCCGCCCAAATCATCCAGCTTGAATTGGCCAAAGATAAGCATGCGAAATCCTTCAAAAATCTTCTCCGTCGTATTCACCATAGAAGTTGAGGCGAACGACATCGTCTCACCGAATGAGGCCGTTCGTGTCGGCAGTACCGGTACAATACCAACCTTGCCGCCTTCTTGACCTTCCACCTTCTGCGGAGTCAGTGTCGTAGTGAAGCGTTCTTCACCGCGTGCAATAAGGAATGTCATCGGCTTGCCTTCGGAGTCAGCAATCAGCTTAATTAACTTGTCACGATCGCCGCCGATATGCTTGCCGTTTACTTCCTCAATAATGTCTCCCTTTTGCAGTTGAGCTTGTGCTGCTGGAAGCCCTGGTGTTACATCGCCTATTTTCACAGTTGTGGGGTTTTCTACTGGAACGCCGGATAACGATACGGACACGCCAAATAGAATAAATGCGAGCACAAAGTTCATAAAAGGACCTGCAAAAATAGCAAGTGCGCGTTGCCCCACTGTCTTGCTGCCAAACTGCCGATCATGCGGGGCGATTTGAATTTCATCACCCTTCACAATCATCTTAGCCTGCGGATGAATGTCGTAAGTTGTGTCTTCCCCTTCAACATTCAAAGTCAGCTTCAATGAATGCTCCAAGTCAATCGATTTCACTTCTCCACGAACAACCTGCTTGCGCATATCCAGCTGATCTAGGTACAATTTCGTCACCTTATTGTCGCCTGATATACGTACAGCTATGGTCTGTCCGGGATTAACTTCGACGATTTCAGGATCTTCTCCGGCCATCCGTACAAAGCCGCCGATCGGCAGAAGCCGAAGTGTATATCTTGTTTCTCCACGTGTATGGGAGAATATTTTCGGTCCGAATCCAATAGCGAACTCTCTAACGAGAATCCCTGCCCGTTTGGCGAAAATAAAATGTCCCCATTCATGAATCGTTACAATAACGAAAAAGACGAGCACGGTTAAAAATACGATTTGCACCATCTGCACTGCGTAGAATCCTCCTTTTTGTGCGTGTTCACTCCTCCTGACATGTCTCTTGGAATCATGAACGGCCCCAATAACAATCGGACAGCGGTTTGTCTATATAGATTATCATTATTCTCCAATCCCGCACAAGAGAATCCGTATCTAGTGAATGGTTGTTATAAAATGGACAGAGCTTCTGCTCGCGTACGCATGTCCGTCTCTTGGATCGCCTCCAAGGATGGATGCGAAATCGTCTGATGCTTCGTGATGAGCGTGCTCACAATACGTTCAATATCTAAGAAAGAAATTTCACCGCGAAGGAATCTCGCAACAGCCACTTCGTTGGCCGCATTGAATACGGTGGTAGCCGTGCCCCCTGCCTTACCGCAATCATAGGCGTATCGAACCATAGGGAAGCGTTCTGTGTCCAGCTCACGGAAATGAAGCTTTGCGATTTCTGCCAAATTCAATGAAGCTGAAGTATTCGAAAGTCTCTCTGGATAAGCCAATGCATATTGAATAGGTACGCGCATATCAGGTACACCCAATTGCGCAATGATGCTGCCATCCAAATATTCTACAAAGGAATGAATAATGCTTTCAGGATGGATAAGTACACGGATTTGCTCGTAAGGCAGATCAAATAGCCAGCGTGCTTCTATTACTTCGAGACCTTTATTAGCCATCGTTGCAGAATCAATAGTTACCTTTGCTCCCATTGACCAGTTCGGATGCTTGAGTGCATCCTCAACCGTAACATTTTCCAGTTCATCTCTCGTACGATCCCGGAAGCTGCCGCCAGATGCCGTGAGTGTAATTGTCCGCACCCCACGCATCGGTTCCCCGTTTAAACACTGAAAGATAGCAGAGTGCTCACTGTCTACCGGCATCAGCGCAACACCTTTTGCCCGTGCTCGTTCCGTAACCAGGTGTCCCGCTGTTACTAACGTTTCCTTATTCGCAATTGCTATTGTCTTCCCTTCGTCAATCGCTGCAAGTGTCGACTTCAAGCCGATACTTCCAACAACAGCTGTAACGACGGTGTCCGCCTCGCTGCCAGCAGCCACTTCAACCAACCCATCTTCTCCATAATACAGTTCAACACCCTGTGGCAGTCGTTCCCGCAGGCGATCAGCCGCAGCCTTGTCTTGAACCGATACTTTGCTAGGCTTGAACTCATGAATCTGCTCAAGCAGCAATGATGTATTGTTCCCAGCTGCTAATGCTTCTACCTTAAACTGCTCAGGATGCTGTCTGACGATGTCGAGTGTCTGTGTCCCGATTGAGCCGGTTGACCCTAGTATAGAGATCCTCTTCATGGCCTCACCTCTTCACCCTATTCATAACTATATCTATTACATGATAACGTCATCGCTGCTCTTGTCGACAACGTTCGATTTACAACGTTAATAGTCCGATCAGATGAACGAACGGGAACACGACCAACCAGCTGTCGCAACGATCTAGAACACCACCATGGCCTGGAAGCAATGTACCCGAATCCTTCACACCTCGAACCCGCTTATAGGCCGATTGGATCAAATCACCGAACTGACCGACAACGGCAGACGATAACCCAATGCCTAGCGCAAGCGGCAAGCTAACAATATCAGGTCGACCAATAGCAAATAATAGAGCGACTACAATCGACGTCAGAACTCCACCAATTGCCCCTTCTATCGTCTTGTTCGGACTGATAGACGGCCAAAGCTTATGATTGCCGATCGCACGGCCAATGAAATACGCACCGATGTCTGACGACCAAATGACTGCAAACAACATGAGCGTCCAAAATAAACCATCAATCCCCATTGATGTGCGTGTCAGCATCATGTATTTAAAACCAATTCCAATATAAAACGCCCCTAGCCACAACTGTGACACTGCCTCAATCGACACTTTATTTTTGGATAATACCGTCATGCCAAGCATCAGCAGCATGCTGATCCACACGACTGCTTCTAACGGTACATCCCACCCTATTGACCAGCTTGTCCAAGGAATCGCAATTAAGGCCATCGTTGCATACCCAATCAACGACGCCAAATCGAACGGAGATACATGATGCATACGTGCAAATTCATAATAGCCCACAAAGGCAAGTGCGAGGAGCAGCAGCTCATACGGCAGACCGCCAATGATGCATAATGCGCCGAACAATAGTCCTGCTATAAGCCCTGTAACGATGCGCTGTTTCATATAGACTGTTCCTCCAACCTATTGTAATCCACCATATCTGCGCGTTCTGCGCTGATACTCCATAACGGCCTCCATCAGATGTCGCTCAGTGAACTCTGGCCAGTAATCATTGGTGAACCACAATTCGCTGTACGCGATTTGCCAGAGCATGAAGTTGCTCAGTCGCATTTCCCCGCTAGTTCGAATGAGCAAATCAGGATCAGGCAAGCTGCTTGACAAAAGATGATCATGAATCAGGCCCTCATCAATGGAGTCGACTGCAATCTCACCTGACTGTGCTTTGCGTACAATTTCACGAACACCTTCCACGATTTCACGCTGACTACCATAATTCAAAGCGAAATTCAAAATAAGTCCTGTATTATGCTTCGTTTTTTCAATGGCTTCCTCAAGCGCTTGTTTCGTATGTTCAGGCAAACGGTCACGGTACCCCATCATTCGCACTTGGACATTTTTCTCAATCAATTCATCGAGTTCGATCGCCAAAAATTCCTGTGGCAATTTCATGAGAAAATCGACTTCTTCTTGCGGGCGCTTCCAGTTTTCGGTCGAAAAAGCGTACATCGTAAGCACTTTTACGCCCAAATCATTCGCTGCGATGGTTACGCGCTTAACGGCTTTCATTCCTGAATGGTGGCCAGCAATGCGCGGCAAGCCCCGTTTTTTAGCCCAGCGGCCGTTGCCGTCCATAATAATCGCCACATGCTGTGGGATATTATCTGGCATCAGTTCCAGCTGGTTGTGGCTTCCTCGCTGCTGTAACCACGCTTGGAATCGCTTAATCATTCGGTCTCCTCCAACCCGGTGATGAAAAAAAGACAATAAACCCCACCGTTCGGAGGGGCATGAAGAACAAAAAAGAATAGGTTCTATTCGTCTTACTTTTATACTTCCATAATTTCTTTTTCTTTAACAACTAATACTTTATCCACTTCAGCGATGAATTTGTCAGTCGTCTTCTGAATATCTTCTTGATGACGACGAGACTCATCCTCTGAAATGTCTGTTTTCTCAAGCTTCTTGATGTCATCATTCGCATCACGACGAATGTTGCGGATTGCTACCTTCGCTTCTTCACCGAACTTCTTCGTGTGCTTGACAAGCTCTGCACGACGCTCTTCTGTTAACGGCGGAATCGATAGGCGGATCAACGAACCGTCATTTGCTGGTGTCAATCCAAGATCCGACTTCAAAATCGCGCGTTCAATATCAGCCAAAGAGGATTTGTCCCAAGGCTGAATCATGAGCGTACGCGGATCTGGCGTGCTGATGTTCGCCAATTGGTTAACTGGCGTCATCGCGCCATAGTATTCTACTTGAACACGATCAAGCAATGCAGGTGTTGCGCGTCCAGCGCGCAATGTTGCCAGTTCCCGTTTCAAAGCGGCAATCGCTTTTTCCATGCGTTCTTCTGCGTTTTTCTTCACTGCTTGTGGCACTAGTCTACACTCCCTTTTACAATCGTTCCAATCTTCTCGCCGAGCACGACGCGCTTGATATTGCCTGACTCCGTAATTGCAAATACAATAAGTGGGATGTTATTGTCCATACACAACGAGGATGCCGTTGCATCCATAACACCCAAGTTGCGGTTCAACACTTCCATATATGTCAATTGCTCGAACTTTTCTGCTGTTTCATCCTTAAATGGATCAGCTGAGTATACACCATCGACTTTATTCTTCGCCATCAAGATCACATCGGCTTCGATTTCAGCAGCACGGAGCGCAGCTGTCGTATCCGTCGAGAAGAATGGATTCCCGGTTCCTGCTGCAAAAATAACAACACGTCCCTTTTCCAAATGACGTATTGCACGACGACGAATATATGGTTCTGCGATTTGCTGCATCGCAATCGAAGTTTGTACACGAGTCGGCACGCCAATTTGTTCGAGGGCATCCTGTAAGGCAAGCGAGTTCATAACCGTTGCAAGCATCCCCATGTAGTCTGCTGTTCCGCGGTCGATTCCTTTTTCACTTCCCGCAATACCGCGCCAAATGTTGCCCCCGCCGCAGACAATTGCGACCTCTACGCCAAGCTCTACAACCTCTTTTACTTGCTCGGCAATGGAGTTGATCATTTCGGATTCGATGCCGAAGCCAGCTTGCCCGGACAACGACTCTCCGCTTACTTTAAGTACGATACGTTTATAAACCGGTTGTTTCAATGTATACCCTCCACTTTTCCATAACGGCCGCTAAAAAAGAAGGAACACGATGTGTTCCAACTTTTAAGCGCGTCTGTTGATTACGTAGTAGCCGCGTTCGTATGTCCTCTTTTCAAATGAAAAGATTACTTCATGTTCGCTTGAGCCATAACTTCTTCAACAAAATTATCTTCTTTTTTCTCCAAGCCTTCACCAAGCTCGAAACGAGCGAAGCGACGTATAGAAATGTTTTCACCGATTGTTGCGATTTTCTCTTTCAGCAACGTTTCGATTGTTTTGTCTGGGTCTTTAATGAAGGATTGCTCCATCAAGCAGTACTCTTCATAATATTTACCGATGCGGCCTTCAACCATTTTTTCAACGATTTTTTCAGGCTTGCCTTCGTTCAATGCTTGTGCTTTCAAGATTTCTTTTTCTTTTTCGATTTCCTCTTGTGACACTTCTTCGCGACGAACATATTTTGGAGCTGTCGCTGCGATTTGCATAGCTACATCACGAGCGAATTCTTTGAAGTTGTCAGTCTTTGCTACGAAGTCAGTTTCGCAGTTGATTTCAACCAATACGCCAATGCGTCCGCCAGCGTGGATGTAAGACTCAACCACACCTTCTGTAGCGATACGATCGGATTTCTTAGCCGCTGCTGCAAGACCTTTCTCACGAAGCAATTCAGCTGCTTTCGTCAAATCGCCGTTAGCCTCTTCCAATGCCTTTTTGCAATCCAGCATACCTGCGCCTGTTTTTTCGCGCAATTCTTTTACTGCACTCGCATTTACTGCCATCTCGTATTTCCCTCCATCAATAAATTGGTACCGACGTATTATGTACGATTAACGGCACCGAACGTTATACAGCTTAAAAAAAGGGCGGCGAGAGGTGAACCACCTGCCAACCACCCTTTTGTTCATCTAATTAGTATTCCAAACTTACGCTGTTGTTTCTTCGCCTTGATGTGCTTCAACAATTGCATCAGCCATCTTGGAAGTCAACAATTTAACTGCACGGATTGCATCGTCGTTACCAGGGATAACGTAGTCGATTTCGTCCGGATCACAGTTTGTATCAACGATACCTACGATTGGGATACCCAGTTTACGAGCTTCCGCAACAGCGATGCGCTCTTTGCGTGGATCGATAACGAACAACGCGCTAGGCAAACCTTTCATATTTTTAATACCGCCCAAGAACTTCTCGAGACGATCTTTTTCCTTGCGAAGTATGATAACTTCTTTTTTAGGAAGAACTTCGAATGTTCCGTCTTCTTCCATCGTTTCGAGTTGCTTCAAGCGATCGATACGTTTTTGGATCGTTTCGAAGTTTGTAAGCGTACCACCCAACCAACGTTGGTTGATGTAGTACATGCCGCAACGCTCAGCTTCTTCCTTAACGGAATCTTGAGCTTGCTTTTTCGTACCTACGAACAAGATTGTTCCATTTTCTTCGCCGACGGATTTTACAAAGTTGTAAGCTTCCTCGACCTTTTTCACTGTCTTTTGCAAGTCAATGATGTAAATACCGTTACGTTCTGTGAAGATATATCTGTCCATCTTCGGATTCCAACGACGTGTTTGGTGACCGAAGTGTACCCCAGCTTCCAAAAGCTGTTTCATGGAGATAACTGCCATCTTCACTACACCTCCTAATATGGTTATTTATCCTCCGCCAGTATCCTCTTTCGATGAGACTTCCCGCAGTTGTCCCGACAGAAAGCACCCTCACTGAAATACACTGACGTGTGTTCTTAACACCGTCATTTAATATACCATAACGCCTACCCAGTTGCAACCACTTTATCCATTGTTCTGCCTATGCGCATCTACTTCGTTTTTGGGTTCGTAGATTGAAGAGGAACAAGCTTATATCCTGCTTGCTCTGCAGCACGCTGCAGCTCCGTATCGGATATCGGCTCCATTGTCCGCTGACCGATCATACACAACTGAAGCAGAAGTCCTCCGAGAACAATCCCAGCTCCAAGTCCGATAAGAAAGCGTCGATCCTTAATCATGAGATCCCTCCTGCTGACCCAATCGGATAATAAGCTGAAGTTCGCCGATAGGCATTCCCACTTTCTCCGCTATAGCCTGCTCTGACCAACCGTTTTGGATAAGCTTGAATATTTCTGCATACCGCTTCTGAATTTGAGGATTAGTTTGCGTTGCAGGCTCTATTTCATCAACTGCATGACTCTCTTCTATTTTATTAGCTTCAAGTAAATCTGGGGCAGCAGCAGGTATCCAATTTGAATCAATAGCTGATTGTTCAGTCTCATCTTCCGCATGAATACCTTCAACCGGTTGCTGCTTGCTGTTATCATCCACCAGAACAATACCGCTGCTCTTTGCAACTGAGGATGCTCGTATAGATAGGTTCGCAGCGTGCTGAAAGTTGTTCCACCTGGTGTTCGACTCCTGTTCAAGCTTGTCCAATCGTTTGCGCAGCGCTTCATCTCGATATTCTCCCTCTTGCTTCATTCGCTCGATTACCGTCAGGAGCTTATCATTTTCTGTTTCCAGCTCAGTCATATAATGTTCAAGTGTCTCTTCCATATTACGGCGCATCTCTGTGCTATCCGTTATCTGCTGTGTTCGAGGACGGAGCATGCCAATGGCAACAATGACACCACCTAATAGTACAATATAAATCCAGGGCTCCATCTGAGCACCTCCTTATGTCGTCACGCATCCTAAATGCAAGCGCCGCGATCCACACATAATGCGGGAACCCGGCGCCACCATTTAACACATGAAATCAATATGTTTACCTTTGAAGGGATGTTGGGCCGGAACCGATGCTTGCCCAGCTTCATCTTGATTGTGCTCCGATTGATTGTTATCGCTTCCATCTCGATCTGCATGGTTCTCACCTTCATGCTGTTGATTGCGAATTCGAGCATCCTGTGATGATTCGACCTGTTCATTTCGCTCTCGTGACTTTGCCATCAACTTTTGCGCTTGCGTATTTAATATTGCTTGTTCCGTTGATGGGCGCTGCTGCTGTTGATGCTGCACAGTCGATGTTTCCTGCGTTCGCGGCAGCGCGATTTGCATTTCTACAGGCTTCATATTCATCAAATCACCCCGATTAGGCTAGTAACCCTCCACACGATCGATTATCGGTAAGGCGTCATCATGATGTCGCCTTCAACGATACGGAAGGAAATTCGCTGTGCCATATCCTTGATGAACCGTACATTGCGGCCAATAACCAGCTTGGCACCGCCGTATATCGTATGAGTTACATCTATGGAAGATACAGCAGTGTCCTCGAGCATTTTTTCGATTTCCAGCATACGCTCACGCATTTCGGTCTGCTCTCCAACAAGCTGTTTTTTCGTTGAATTCAATTTAATGCGCATTCCTAGTTTTTCTCCTGTCAACTGTCCAGTTGCAGCTAGTTGATCCAGAATACGAAGTGCTTTTTCGGTCTTCTCTACATTTTCAACATTGTATTTAAGCTTCGTTCGCAAATCTGTTAATTCATTACGCAAATCCGGTTGGACTCCCACTTCAATAATGGTGGCAGTAGACATCGTATTGCCGATCGTACGAGCGGTTACACGCTCGCCTGCCTGTACAATTCCGCCTACAATAAGTCCCTTCGTGCCTTGGCAAACGACACGCTTGCCTGCTCGAATGTTGGAATGCATAATGCTTTGCGACACATTGACTTCTGTGCCTGCAATAACGTTCGCCTCTTGAATAAACGAACATTTCACATGAGTTCCAGCTTTAACGAGTCCTTTATTGCTGGCAATAATTCCGCCGCTTACCTCAATGCAGCCTGCCGCAGTGAGCGTAGCGCCTTCTACTCCGCCATAGACGCGGATATCCCCTGCCGCCTTAACCGTAAATCCAGTCAGTACATTACCACGAATGACGATTGTGCCGACAAAATCAATATTACCTGAGCGATAATCCACGTCTCCATTGACTTCAAATACAGGAAATACACTAATTCGATCTGGTTCAATTCGGGATACTAGTCCATCAATCGCTGAATAAAGTGCTTTTTCATCCTCATCAAGAACAACATTCTTACCTTGCTTGAAACGTGCCTCACGTCCATTGATTGCTTTCAGTTCCTCACCAAGAACGGACATGCCGGGTATCCCTTCTTGGCTTGGAATCCGCTTGGCTATCAATTGACCTTTCTTAACGTTGTCTAACTGCTTCACTTCACGAAAATCAATCGTACCGTCTTCTCTCTCAGCTGGCCTTGACTCGCTTCCGCTCTGCGGAAGCATTAATTCGATTCGACCATCTACACCGTGTACGGGTGCTTTTCCATGAGCGACCATCGTTGCACCACGAGCAAAATTGATCGGATTTGCAGCGATATCCTTCAGAACCTCAGGCTGTACTCCATATCGAACGCCATAAGAGCGCAGAAATTCGTTCAATTGTTCCACCGTACACTTGAGATCTTCGGCAGACTTCTTAAAATAGAGATGCGCCTGCATCTTATCTTCAGATATTGCGACATCCATATACTCTTCCAATGCCAATGTCATACTCACGAAAAACCCCCCTTTCTTTTTCTTCATTCAGCGTAGTCTCTCAACTATTCCGTATCTATTTTTTAATTTTCCATTAACATAGGTTTCTGCTTCTCCAATACGGTTCGCAATCTTAATATCGCCTTGGAGTGCAGCTGCGAAATTCGGGAAGGTGATAAAGACATGACTTCCGCGATTTCACTTAAAGACAAGTCCTCGTAATAGAACAAGGAGATTACCGTTCTCTCTTTATCGGTTAATTTATCAATTCCTTGAACAAGGGCTTCCTTTAAATAATACTCATTGACCTTGTACTCTGGATTCTTCGCAGTCTCATCAATCAATAGCGATATTCGAGTCTCCGAGTCATCCTCTCGAATCGGATCTTCCAATGAACAAATCGACATAATCGATACATCTTGAAGCATTCCATGGAATTCCTTTTCGCTGACTTGCAAATAGGCGCTTACCTCTTCATCTGACACAGTACGCAAGTATTGCTGCTCCAATTGTTGATAAGCCTCTTCTATTTTTTTCGCCTTTTCTCTTACCGAGCGAGGCACCCAATCTCCAGAGCGAAGTCCATCAAGGATTGCTCCCCGAACACGCCATGAGGCATAAGTTTCAAATTGCAATCCTCTTCGGTGATCGAATTTTTCAACAGCATCTATTAATCCAATAACACCATGGCTAGCCAGATCGTCCTTACTAACATTGCGAGGCAACCCTGCAGCAAGTCGATTCGATACGAAGTCGACGATGGATAGGTGGTTCTCTATCAATTGCCGCTTCGCATCCTGATCACCATGATCCTTCCAGCGTTCCCAAAGCCCCTCTTGCGAGCCAGGTTGTAATTTCTGTACGCTCACCGACAGTCAACCTCCTTACTTTTGTACGAAGTGACGAACAGCCTGTGCCAATTTCTCCGCATCTGGTTGCGGCTTGGTCACGAGCTTGGGTGGTTGCAGCGGTTGGAACGAGCCGCCATTATCATCTTCCGGATTCGTTTGTTTCGAATCTGGGCCAGACGGCCGCAGCAAGTCTCGAATAGCATCCTCTTCATCCGGAGTTGTCATATCCAACAGTGACCCTGCATTCGGGTTCTGATAAGAGCCTGATCCAGCCAGTACGGCATCAGCTTCTTTATGCAGCATGCCTAAGGCATATCTGACTCCATATGCAAGCCCAAACCATATCGCAAACGCAATGATTCCACGGAGCATACTCGTCGTCCAGACATTATTGCTCCAGGACACCATCATTGCAAGGAATGCTCCGACGGCACCAAATATGTAATTCCAACGTATTGTTCCTCTCATGCTATATATCCTTTTCACCCATCTGCACACTGCGAATGTGTAGTCTCCCGTCATCGCAGTACAGCTCAATCGTTCTCCCATAATTGCCGCCTGTATCTTCTGCGTGAAGCGGGATACTGTATTGCTCCAACATTACTTTGCAGGAATCAACATTACGTGGGCCGATGCGCATCATGTCGTTATTGGATGAAAAAGCGAACATTTGTGCGCCGCCGGCCATTTTCGCATGCATCCGGGACATGGAGGCCCCGGCTTCTGTCATGCGGCGTATTAGCTCTGGAATAGCAGTATCCGCATATTTGGCAATATTGCGATTTCCCTCTCTTGCTATATCGGAAGAGGGCAACATGACATGCGCCATCCCCGCGACTTGGGCAACGGGGTCGTATAATGTCAATCCAACGCACGATCCGAGACCGGTCGTACGTAAGGAACCGAAACGGCTCACCTGCAAATCGGCCATTCCGACTTTTACAACCGTCGACTCTTCTATCATTCGAATGGCACTCCCAATGCAGCAAATATTTTGTCAAAAGAGTCCGGGTCAGGTATTAAGAAAAAGGTCCCTTGCACTTCATCGCAATCCTGTAAAAACTTCGTATCGATTAACAAAGCGCTGTCTCCCATTTCCCCATACTGCAATATTCCGTAGTTGAGCACTGCACCTGCCATATCGATGGCAAGCTGAGGAACAGTTGGAGACATCGCCAGATGTGTGAAGTCTGCCAAGGAAGACAAGTACGAACCCGCTAATATATTTCCAATCTCCGACAAGGCGGACAATTCCATGTCATTGAACCATTGGTTAGTGTCTGAAGGAAGAGCTTCCAAATGTGACAGAAGGCGCTTAGCGGCATCGGTATCAAACATGAAGAATAAATGGCTTGGCGCATCTCCCTCGACGCGAAAATAAATCGCAATTACAACATGCTCTGCTCCACCGACCTCGTCCGCAATTTCTTCGAACGGCAGAAGCCGTACCTTAGGCACAGCCATGTCAATTGGCCGGTTGAGAAGACGGGATAGTGCCGTTGCGGCGTTGCCGGCACCAATGTTCCCGACTTCCTTCAGAACATCCAGCTTGAATTCTCCGAGACGTTCAAATAAATGCACGCTGCTACGCCTCAAGCTGCTCTAGTCGAATAATTTCGCTCTTATTCAGCACTTCGGCCAAATTGAGCATAATAAGCAAACGGTTATCCCCAATCTTAGCTACGCCGCGCAAGTATTTGGCTTGAATTCCGCCAACAACCTCTGGTGCCGGTTCGATATCCTCATCAATAATGTCGATGACATCATTGGCGCTATCGACAATAAAACCAACTTCCAGATCTTCATAAGCTACGATTATAATGCGGGATTGTTCAGTCACTTCCGCTGACGGCAAACCGAATCTGCCACGAAGCTCGATGACAGGAACGACAACACCGCGCAAGTTGATAACACCTTTAATGAAGTCATATGTTTTCGGAACTCGTGTAATAGGAAGCATGCGCTCTATCGTTTTTACCTTTTCTACTTCAATACCGTATTCTTCTTCTCCTAACGTAAAGACAACGACCTTTAATTCCTCTGCCATGTCGCGCCCTCCTTCATTTGAATATGGCTGTATTGCTATCATGAATAGATATTGATGATTACTTCAGTAAGGCATTCGGGTCTATGATCAACGCCACTTGCCCATCTCCAAGTATCGTTGCACCAGAGAAGCCCGGCGTGTTTTTCAAATAGGTTCCGAGCGGCTTCAGCACAATCTCGCTTTGACCGATAAAGTCATCTATAGCGAGTGCAGCCAAGCGTTCGCCTTTACGCACAATGATGATTTCTATCTCTTCTTCTTCCATATCCGAATAATTCGGACAATCGAACAATGTGCTGAGGGACAGCAAAGGAATTACGCTGTCTCGGTAATCGACCATTCGAATTCCACCGTGAACACGGCGTATTTTCTCTTTCTTAACCAAGCTGGTTTCCACAATAGAGCTAAGCGGAATTGCATATTTCTCGCTGCCCAAACGGAAGAGCATTGCTGATAAAATCGACATCGTAAGCGGAAGCTGTACAATGAACTTCGTTCCTTGTCCCAACTTGGACTCTACGATAACATGTCCGCCAAGTGAAGTAATCTTCGATCTTACGACATCAAGTCCTACGCCCCTGCCTGAAATGTCAGAGACTTTTTCCGCCGTACTAAAGCCGGAGGCGAACAATAACATATAAACTTGTTCATCGCTCATTTGAACTGCTCTCTCTGCAGTCACTACCCCATTCTTGATGGCTTTCTTCAGAACCATCGCGCGGTCAATTCCATGACCGTCTTCTTCAATTTCGATGAAGACATGGTTGCCGCTGTGGAACGCCCGAAGATGGACAGTTCCGGTTTCTGATTTGCCCGCTGCGATACGTTCTTCGATGGATTCAATACCATGGTCAACTGCATTACGCAGCAAATGGACAAGAGGATCACCAATTTCATCAATTACCGTGCGATCAAGCTCAGTCTCAGCACCTGTAATAATGAAATCTACTTTTTTATCTAGTGATTTAGCCAAGTCCCGCATCATCCGCGGGAATCTGCTGAATACTGTATCAACTGGCACCATGCGCAGCTTGAGTACGATATTTTGCAGATCGGAACTCACACGTGACAGATGCTCCACAGTGTCTGTCAAATCATGATTTTTCAGTTCTCCGGACAATTGTTCAAGACGAACACGGTCGATAAGCATTTCGCTTAATAGATTCATTAATACGTCAAGTCGCTCAATGTCCACTCGAATTGTTCGATTTCCAACTGGTTTTCCCGTAGCAGCGGCTGCTGTATTTGCCTTTCGAGCTGGAGCAGAAGTCGATTCCGAAGCCGCAGACTGCTCTTGCTTTACGTCGGGCTTGGATGGCGCTGCTGTTGCCGCAGCTTCCTGCTTTCCAGCTTGTATCTCATCAATCTGACTGTTCCAATTCCGAACATCATCAAGCGTGAATGGCTGCACCTGCACACTGTCCAGCTCTGAAACCTGTCCGATTTCTTGCTGTAGACGCGATTCCTGTTCGCTACTGACATAGAACACAGAAAATCCATTTTCGAACTTGTCCTGCTCGATGTCCTGTGCTGGCGGGTTCGACTTCACAACTTCTCCGTACTGCCCTAATACTTGGAACACCATATAAGCTCGAGCAGCCTTAAGCACGCAATCTTCACGCAATCGGATATGAATATGGTATACATGCATGCCTGCTTCCAGCGATTGCTCCAGTATACTTCTTTGGAATTCATCAAGCCGTTCGTTTTGCTCTTCTTCACCAGAAGCAGAGCTGCCGTCTTCAGAAGCTGCTTCTTTTTTGTAGTCGCCCTTGACTATGGACTGAAGAGATGCAACGATTGCCGTCACATCCGCCTTCCCTTCACCGCCATTGGTGATATCGGAAACCATTGCTTCCAAAGCATCCAAGCTTCGGAATAACGTATCAAAAATGAAGGAGTCCATTGCAAGTAGGTTATTTCTCACAAGATCCAATACATTTTCCATCTGGTGGGTTAGTGAGGCCAAGTCCTCAAATCCCATCGTTGCCGACATCCCTTTGAGTGTGTGGGCAGACCGAAAAATAACTTGCACAATCCCAACATCGTCCGGCTGGTTCTCCAACTCTAGCATGTGCTCGTTCAACGCTTGCAAATGGTCGTTCGCTTCGTCAATAAACATGGACAAATATTGATTCAAATCCATGCTCGAACACCTCCTTTAACGATTTGCACAACAGTATCTGATCATTTCATCGCATGTGTGATGGACTTAGCCATCTGCTGAAGTGGAATGACTTGCGATACACATCCCAACTCGATTGCCGCGCGCGGCATGCCGAAGACGACGCAGCTTTCTTCACTTTCGACAAAGGTAGAAGTCACGCCCTCGTCGGCCAACCGTTTCATCATTTTTGCACCATCACTGCCCATCCCTGTTAACAGAACAATATGTCGTTTTAGCTCCTTCAACGGCAAAAGCGACTCGAAAAGGGTATCTACCGAAGGACGATGCCCGTTGCGAGGCTCTCCTTTAGAAAGAGCAATTGAATATGTCCCCTCCGGGTTGCGCACAGCCGTCATATGCATGCCGCCTGGCGCTATATAGGCTACTCCGGTATGAAGCACTTCGCCATGCTGCGCCTCTCTCACTTCGATATCGCTATAATTGTTCAATCGTTCAGCTAATGACTTCGTAAAATTAGGCGGCATATGCTGAACCACCAATATCGGCGCAGGTATTTGCTTAGGGAGCGATGATAACAGTTGCTTCAATGCACGCGGTCCGCCTGTTGATGTCCCGATGGCAATGATTTGATCGAATTTGACTAGTTGGGTCGCACTTACAGCTTCATGCTGTCCTGTGACCCGGGAAGACATCCCATCTATTTGCTCATCGCGACAACGTGGTTGTACTTCAGCATCTGAGATTGGAACAGGTGGCTTGTCCTCTCGAGAACGGCTAGTAACAGCCTTTTCGTCCGGAGTTCGACGTGTCTGCTTTTCATTAGCTGCCAATCTTGCTGCGGCTCGAGATGCCAATGGACTTTTAGCCTTTGGCTCATGCCCCTCCTCTTTACGAGGTTTCGAAGCAGATTGATTCGGCGGCAAAGCATGATTTTCTTCTGTCTGAGAAGCTGTCGCCGCATACTCCCTTTTAAGACGCTCCCCTTGTTCCCGCAATCGCTCAAGCTGACGCTTCCTTTCTTGAGAAGCGATAGCAGTATGCAGCTTCTCTCGAAGCATTTCTCCTACATTATGTATATCTTTCGATCCGCCCGCTGGACTTGGCTTGCATACGAAGTCAAATGCTCCATATTCAAGGGCGGATAATGTTTCCGAACGCCCTTCCTCTGTCAAGCTTGATAGCATAATTACTGGAGTAGGACATTCTGTCATGATGCTCTGAAGTGCTTCTAAACCATTTCGAATCGGCATTTCAACATCAAGCGTCACAGCATCCGGTTTCAGTTCCATCACTTTATGTACAGCATCCACCCCGTCTGAGGCTGTCCCTACAATTTCAAAGGAATGATCCTGGATGATTAAATCAGAAATAATCGTTCGCATGAAGGCCGAGTCGTCCACAACAAGCACTTTCTTAGTTGTCAATTTCTCATCACGCTCCCTGGCAGCAATTTGTGAATACTGCGTCCTTCATTCCATTATGCGTTCATTTAGGAAGACCATTTGCCCAGCCATTTGCGCAAGAAATGCTTAACACCACCAGTTTGGCCCGCCTGCCCTGCTCCGTGTATATAGGCATTGGCTAGTTCGCGCAGTTGCTTGGCAACTATACATTGTGGATACAAAATGGTAAACGGGATTTGCTTCTTCACAGCCTGCATGACATGAGGATCATCATACAAAATGCCAAGCGTGGGAATCGGGCGATGTAGGAATCGCTCCGCTACTGAGGATAGTCGCTCAGCAGTTTGGCTTCCCTCTTTCCAGTCAGATGCACGATTAATTACGAGACGGAACGTATGATCAGGTCTAGCTGCAGTCACAACCTTAATCAGTGCATAGGCGTCCGCAGTGGATGTTGGTTCTGGTGTGGTTACGACAAGTGTTTCATCCGCTGCAGTTAGAAATTGCATCGTTTCCTTACTTAAACCCGCTCCCGTATCGAACAATATGACATCATATTGTTCTGACCATTTTTCCATTTCCTGAATGAAGTGTTCAATATGAACAGAAGGCATATCCAGTAGTTCTTGAAACCCTGAGCCTCCAGGAATGTAATGCATCCCGCGAGGGCCCACCTGAATAATATCCTGCAAGGAACGCCCGTCACGCAGCACATGCATTAGGCTTACCCCCGATGTCGCACCAAGCAGTACATCGATGTTCCCCATGCCAATATCTGCATCGAATACTAGTGTTCGATATCCCGCCTCCTGCAAGGAGAGTGCAAAGTTCAACGTGAAATTGGATTTCCCCACTCCACCTTTGCCGCTCGTAACCGCAATAATGCGTGCCGTTGAAACCTGAGCGCGTTCCTGCGGCTTTCTGCTTACCGGCATCATTCGAGCTTTCTCATGACGGGACTCTACCAGTTGTCTTAGCCCTTCTGCTTGATCATAGCTCATCTCGTCATGCACCTACTATTCGTCTTACCGCATCATCCACTTGAAATGGCTCGATATCATCAGGTACGTTTTGCCCTGTCGTCACATAGCTGAACGGAATTGTCGTCCGCTCAGCAAGCTCCAATACTGAACCGAATGTATCTGTTTCATCCGCCTTCGTGAAGATAATCCGGTCGATACGCTGTCTCGAGAAACGCTCCAATATAGCTATCATATCTTCCGTCTTGGAGGTTAAGCTCAAAACGAGAAATGTCTCGCTGTCTGGATACGGTCTGAGCATCGTATTCAACTCATTTACATACATGTCATTGCGGAAGTTCCGCCCAGCTGTATCCATAATGATGAGATCACAGCCCTGCAGCGCGCGAAGCGCCCGCTCCGTGTCATTTGGTGAGGTCACTACCTCCATTGGTACGTTCAGGATTGATGCATACGTTCGCAACTGTTCAACCGCAGCAATTCGATACGTATCCGAAGCAATAAGCCCTACCTTGCGCTGATGATGGAACATTTGATCCGCCGCCAGCTTCGCAATCGTTGTCGTCTTGCCTACTCCTGTTGGCCCTACTACGTACAAAATACGGGTAGCCGGTGTCAATCCATGAACAACATGCGACTGCAGCTTTTCCTCCACAATGTCTTTCACATAACCTCTCAGCACATCGGAGTCAGGTTCCTCTTCACGGTTTAATTTGCATTGCTCCCAAGCTTGTTGAACATACCCGTAAGCAGCCTCTTGTGACAGTCCCTGCAAACGAAGATGGCGCTCTACTTCCTGCGCGCTTTCTGACCATGAATCATAGTTGACACGCTCCATAACTTTACGCATCATCCGTTTCATTTCAGCCAATTCCTTTTGCAAATGCGGATCTGCCTGCTCTTCTTCAACCGATGTTATCGGAACAACGGAGCGCTCAGAACGTGCAAAAGGTAGCTGTACCGGGGGCTCAGTCGTATTTTCCTCTACCGACTCAACCGCCGCCAAATGCAAGGATGTCGGAGGATAAGCTGCTCCGTTGGAGGTTATAGATTGCTGTACACGGTTGGCTGCATCAGCATGTCGCTGTGCTATTCCTTGCTCCGCTGCATCCCTAGTAAGAACGCTGCCTCCAGTTCCTCCGTACATTGAACGGGCAACCGATGAAGGGATATATGATTGCATCCCTCCATTGCCAGAAATCTGATTCGATTGTGTGGGAGTCTTCACGGCAGGCTTGGTTTGTTCGTCGACAGCTGCAACTACCTCAATGGCCCGTTTGCGGAACATGCCAAGAATACCGCCTGTCTTAACCTCTTTAGTGCTGACAATGACCGCATCCTTGCCCAGCTCTTGCCTGATTTGACTCATGGCCTCCGGCATCGTTTCGACGAGGTACTTTTTCACCCTCATACATTCACCACTCCGACGCTTTGAATTTCAACATTTGGTTCAAGCTCATTGTAGGACAGCACCGGCACATCCTGCATTGCACGCTCCATCAACTGGCGCAAATACATGCGAATATTCGGAGATGCAAGCATAATCGGCGAATGTCCGGATTGAAGGAGCTTCTGAATCTGTTCGCTCATGCGCTGATATACTTGCTGTGTCGTATTCGGATCCAGAACAAGGTAAGAACCATGCTCATTTTGCTGCACATTCTCCGCAATTTTCTTTTCCAAGCTAGGCCCAATTGTAATAACACGCAGCGTCTCGCCTGGAGTTGAATATTGCTGTGTAATTTGTCGTGCTAGCGCTTGACGTACATATTCCGTCAACACATCCGGATCCTTCGTGTATGTACCGTAATCGGCCAGTGTTTCGAATATCGTTACGAGATCGCGAATCGATATTTTCTCTCGCAGCAACTTAGCCAAAACTTTTTGAACATCACCGATCGTCAATACATTTGGAATCAGTTCATCCACAAGTGCAGGATATTGTTCTTTAACAGTTTCAACAAGCGATTTTGTTTCCTGACGACCAATAAGCTCGTGTGCATGCTTCTTAATGATTTCGGTCAGATGCGTAGCCACGACGGAAGGCGGATCTACAACCGTATATCCTGCCAATTCGGCACGCTCCTTCATTGCATCATCCACCCATAACGCAGGCAGTCCGAATGCCGGCTCTACCGTTTCGATTCCTGATACCGATTCATCATCATAACCAGGGTTCATCGCCAGATAATGATTGAGCAGAAGCTCGCCGTGGGCTACCGCGTTACCCTTGATTTTGATAACATATTCATTCGGCTTCAGTTGGATATTGTCCCGAATCCGGATGACGGGAACGACTAATCCAAGCTCCAATGCACATTGGCGTCGAATCATAATAATGCGGTCGAGCAAATCCCCGCCTTGCTGTGTATCCGCTAGTGGAATGAGTCCATAACCGAACTCAAATTCAATCGGATCAACCTGCAACAGATTGACTACACTTTCTGGACTGCGCACTTCTTCAATTTGCAGCTCTTCTTCAAGCTGTTCTTCTTCGATTTGTCGTTCATCAATGTTCTTCTGCATCCGATACCCAGCAATCGCGAGAATAACGGCAAAAGGAATCGTAGAACCAATTCCAATTGGGGTAAGAAGACCAAGCAAAGCGATCGTTCCTGATACAATGTAAAGCAGCTTTGGATAGGCAAACATCTGCATTCGCAAATCTTCTGCCAAATTACCATCAGATGCTGCTCTTGTTACGATAAGACCTGCTGCAGTCGAAATGAGAAGCGCTGGAATTTGGCTGACGAGACCATCACCGATCGATAAAATCGAATACGTGGATGCCGCATCGCCAAAAGATTTGCCATGCATCGCCATTCCGATAATGAAGCCGCCAATCAGGTTAATAAGTAGGATGATGATACTTGCGATCGCATCCCCTTTTACGAATTTGCTGGCACCGTCCATGGCGCCATAGAAATCCGCCTCTCGACTAATCTTATCGCGGCGATCACGGGCCTGCTGCTCGTTGATAAGTCCTGCATTCAAGTCTGCGTCAATTGCCATCTGCTTACCGGGCATCGCATCGAGCGTAAAGCGTGCTGATACTTCAGCGACCCGCTCTGAGCCTTTCGTAATAACAATAAACTGTACAATGACAAGAATGAGGAAGACGACAAGACCAACTGCGATATTTCCTTGCGTTATCCACTCACCAAAGGTGGCAACTACGTCACCAGCTTCGCCATTCGTAAGAATTTGCTTCGTAGTGGATATGTTCAGCGCGAGTCGGAACAATGTCGTAATGAGCAGCATAGCCGGGAAAATCGAGAAGTTCAACGCTTCCCTCGTATTCATGGCAATGAGCAAAATCATGAGCGCGATCGATATATTGATTACGAGTAAAATGTCTAGCAACCATGTCGGTATGGGCAAAACCATCATGAGTACGATACCGATAATACCGACCAAGACGAATAAATCCCTCGTTTTCACGGAATGCACCCTCCATCCTTGAACAAATCAATCAATTGACTTTGCCTTTTAATTTGTATACGTATGCCAGTACCTCAGCCACGGCTTGGAACAAATCGGCCGGAACGGTTTCGCCAATATCGGCCCTTTGATACAAAGCACGGGCGAGCGGCTTGTTTTCCATCGTTATGACGCCGTGTTCCTTGGCAATCTGCTTAATACGGAGCGCGACGTAATCCTGTCCCTTGGCGATAATCTCTGGCGCATCCATCGCGCCGCCATCATATTTCAATGCAATGGCAAAGTGCGTCGGGTTCGTAATGACGACATCCGCCTTTGGCACCTCCTGCATCATGCGCATGAGCGCCATGCGTCGCTGACGTTCACGAATCTTACCCTTAATGAGAGGGTCGCCTTCGGTCTTTTTGAATTCGTCCTTAATGTCCTGTTTCGACATCCGTAAGCTTTTCTCGTATTCGTACCGTTGGTACATGTAATCCAAAGCAGCAAGCACGCATAACGCTGCTCCAATCTTCAATCCGAGCATAAGCGTCAAGTGACCCGTAAATGACATAATGTCATTCAATGGAACATGGGACAGCATGACAATCGTATCTCTCTCTCCCCACAATGAGGTGTAGACGATCACGCCGATCGTCGTAAGCTTCAAGATCGATTTCAGAAATTCAACTACGGAACGCATGGAAAAAATGTTTTTGAACCCTTTAATCGGATCAATCTTCTCTAATTTCATCTTCAACGGCTCGCCAGTAAACAGGAAGCCAACCTGCATATAGTTAACGACCAGTGCAATGACAATTGCTGCAATGAACAACGGTGCCATTATGATCATTAGCTTCATAAAAATAGAGCTAAAGTAACTAAGCACATTGTTTGCCGTTACATCCATGGTAAGCCGGTTTTGCAATACATCAGAGAATAATTCGACAATCCGATCCTTCATAAAGCCGCCGAGTGCGAACAAGCAAGAGAACCCTGCCAAGAGAATGAATGCTCCTGAGAGATCCATACTTTTGGCAACTTGCCCTTTCTTGCGTGACTCCTGTCGTTTCTTCGGCGTAGCTTTCTCTGTCTTCTCTTGCGAGAAAAGCTGCAAGTTCAGCTCATAACGTAGTGCATACGCGTGACGATTCGACTCATCTGTACGTATCTCGTGAAGCTGCTTCATCCTCTCGCCCCCATCATGCGTAACAACTGATCGAGCGCTTCGAACAGCGTAGAGAACAATTGCTGCAGTACGTATACAAGGCCTGGTACGACTAGCAGCAACATAAGAAGACCAACAATTAGCTTCAGTGGGATGCCCACGACGAAAATATTAAACTGTGGCGCTGTACGCGCTAGAAATCCCAGTGCTACATCAGTTAAAAACAATGCAACGATAAGTGGCGCAGAGACCTGAAACGCAATGATGAAAGCTTCTGTGAATGATTTCATAATGAAATCTGTAACATTCCCATTTGCAATTTGTGCGAAAAAAGCATTTTCATCCAGCGGAAGCCACTTAAAACTTTGCATAATTCCGTCGATAAAGTAATGGTGGCCGTTCATTCCAAGAAACAATAACACGACAAATATGTATTTAAAGTTGCCCATCACAGGTGAACTTGTCCCGGTCAAAGGATCAATGACATTAGCTATGCCGAATCCAATCTGCATATCAATGAATGATCCTGCTGTCTGCACAATGGAGAAGAACAGTTGAGCCAAATATCCAATGAGCAAACCTATTAATATTTCCCGGACAATATATACGATATAAGTTCCATCTGTTGGTACACTCTTGCCAAGCCCAAACAACAAATAGGCGATAACACTGACGAAGAATGCAAGCCCAATCTTGAAACGAATCGGCACGCCTCGGGAAGAAAAGACAGGGACGGCGACAAAGAATGCCGCAATTCGACACAGCGAGAGCAAAAAAACAGGGAAAGCTTGTACGAGCATTTCCATGGCTTCACTGCCTAACCGATATAATGATGCAAGTTATTTAAAATATTGTGCGTAAAATCCACGAGTGTCGTTAAAATCCAGGGTCCAAATAGCAGAATTACGATCATAACCGCCACAATTTTCGGCACGAATGCAAGTGTCTGCTCTTGAATTTGTGTCGTCGCTTGAAATATGCTTATCAGCAATCCTACGACTAAGGCTACTGCCAGCATGGGCGCGCCGACCTTAAGAACAGTAAACACAGCCTGTCCAGCCAGCCCCATTATAAATTCTGCACTCATGTTCATTCCTCCCGTTCGCCATGTCCCACTCGCGTCATGTATTGAAGCTCATGAGCAATGATTTCACTACGAGATACCAGCCATCGACGAGCACGAACAATAAAATCTTGAACGGCAGCGATATCATGACTGGCGGCAGCATCATCATCCCCATGGCCATAAGCGTACTGGCCACTATCATATCGATGACCAAGAATGGGATAAAGATCATAAATCCCATTTGGAACGCCGTCTTCAACTCGCTGATCGCAAATGCAGGCACGAGTACGGTTAACGGAATATCTTCATATGTTTTCGGTTTTTCCGTTTTGGTGTATTTCATAAATAAGAGCAAATCTTTCTCACGTGTATGTGAGAACATAAACTTCTTCATCGGAACAGATGCCTTCTCGAGCGCTTGGTTTTGATTCAACTCACCCTTTAAATACGGCTGCAGGGCAGTTTGGTTCACTTCACCAATGGTCGGGGACATCACAAACAAAGTAAGAAAGAGCGCCAGACCAATCAACACCTGATTGGGCGGCATCTGCTGCGTCCCTAGGGACGTTCGAACAAATCCCAAAACAACCACAATACGTGTAAAGGATGTCATCAGTACGAGTATTGCTGGAGCTAAGCTCAATATTGTAATAAGCAGCAATATCGATATCGATGATGCTCCCGGCTGTCCTCCGCCACCAACTTTAATGTCGATGTCTGGAATGATGGGAGATGCCATTGCCCAATGAGCTGACATGCTGGATACAAACAGTGCGACGGTTACAGATAGTAACAATTTTTTGTTCATGAATCCATCTACCGATCTTCTTTAATATCATCTTTTAATAGTTGCTCCACTTGCTCGCTGCGCTTCGGCATGCGTTCAAGCTTCTCGTGAAACATTTCATGAAATGAGACTGTGTCCGTCTCTTCTAGCTTCGTGTTACTGTCAACGTTGCGTCCATTGCGTCCAACCCGCAGACGCTCCTTCCACTCCGACCAGGAGGTTGGCCATGTCGCTGTCGGCTGCTCGCGTTCAAGCGCCGCGATGAAGCGTGCCGCTTGGGCCGGATCGGATATTTTATCAATGAGTGTAATATCTTCCCCGATGCCCAATACATAGACGACATCGCCAACTTCTACGATTTGCATCGACTTGTTCGGTCCGAGGCCGGTGCCGCCCAACGTCCGGATACTCTGGTTCAATTGCCACATTCGATTCTTGCGGCTCAACAGCTTGATGAACAGCACGATAAGCACGATAATGACGGCAAGCGACAACAACACGGTCAATAAGCTCGATAAATATCCATCGACACCAGATGATTGCATCAGTTGACCGCTGTCATTTTTCATACAATTACCCTAGCGTCTTCTTGATAGCTTCGATTACGCGATCAGCTTGGAACGGCTTCACGATGAAGTCCTTCGCGCCTGCTTGAATCGCATCGATTACCATGGCTTGCTGCCCCATAGCGGAGCACATAATGACTTTGGCGTTTGGATCGGATTTGCGAATTTCTTTAAGCGCTGTAATTCCGTCCATTTCCGGCATTGTAATGTCCATTGTAATCAGGTCAGGTTTATGTTCTTTGTACTTTTCGATCGCTTGCGCACCGTCCGATGCTTCCGCGACAACATCATAACCATTTTTAGTTAAAATGTCGCGAATCATCATTCGCATAAACGCTGCGTCATCTACGATCAAAATACGGTTTGCCATCGTTGAGAATCCTCCCCAAATCTTATTGTAGTTTTTGAATTCGATCCCACTGATTGATAATATCTGTGACACGCACGCCGAAATTTTCGTCAATAACCACAACTTCACCTTTAGCGATCAGCTTGTTGTTGACAAGAATGTCGACAGGTTCGCCTGCCAGCTTGTCCAGCTCGATAATGGAGCCCTGGGAAAGCTCCAAAATGTCTTTGATCTGTTTGTGTGTCCTACCTAATTCTACTGTGACTTTGAGTGGGATGTCCAACAATAAATTTAGATTTGATTCATCCGGTTGTTGGTATGGAGCCGACTGGAAATTTGCGAATTGCACAGGCTGCACATTCACATTCCGATTAGGCGCTGTCCCATATGCTGCAGCTTGATCTCTATGCATATCCATACCCGGCGTATGCATTGGAGCAGATGTATAAGGTTGCTGCATTGCGTGTCCTCCTCCCATTGGATCATAATGGCCCTGCATCGGCGGAACGTGAGATTCCATAGTTGGTGCAGTCATTGGCGGTTCATAAGCTGATTTTGCTTCTGGCTGCATTTCTGCAACTGGAGCTTTTGCAGCAGCCGCAGGTTCATCTGAAGCTGAGTCAAGAAGCAGAGAGATCATATTACGTGCAAATGGAACCGTTAATATTTGCATGATCGTGGAATCGATCAGGTCACTAATTGTCAGGCGGAATGAAACCTTAACGAGCACGTTATCATCAGGCAATGTGTCTACACCAGTTCCATTGGACATGTCCAAGATCCCGATCCCCGGAGGGGAGATATTTACCAATCGGTTAAATATCGTGGACATCGATGTTGCAGATGATCCCATCATTTGGTTCATCGCTTCTTGTACAGCACTAATATGAATTTCTGTTAAATCATGGCTTGTGTTTGTGCCGTCTCCACCCAGCATCAAGTCTGCAATTACTTGCGCATCCGATGTTTTAATAACGAGTGAATTTACACCCTCAAAGCCTTCCACATAACGCACGTGAACAGCTACATGCGGCTTAGGAAATTCATTTTCCAAGTTTTCACGCTGCAGCAGCGAAATGCGAGGCGTTGTGATCTCGACCTTTTTACCGAGCAGTGTGGACAATGCTGTCGCTGCACTACCGAATGTAATATTGCCGATCTCGCCCAACGCGTCAATTTGAATCGGGTCTAAAAACTTTTCAATGGAAGGAGTACCGGCTTCTTCGGCAGACGGTTCATCCGATGATCTCTTCAGCAACGCGTCAATTTCCTCCTGTGACAAGTAGTCCTTACTCGTCATGCTCTTCCACTCCTTCATCTACAACTTGCTCGATTTGTACTGAAATTCGATCCTTGTATACACCAGGTGTTCCTATGTATTTCTCGCGTTCGCCGACCCGGATCGACAATCCGCTGTCAACCGGCTTGTTCAACGCGATTACATCGCCAACGGCAAGCTGCATCAGCTCATGTACCGTAATTTGGGATGTCCCAAGCTCCACCGATATAGGCAGTTTTGCTTTTGTTACGCGCTGGCGCAATTTTTCGACTTCAATCGGTTCCCTTGTCTTCTTCTCCGACACGAACCAATGGTGTACGGAGAGCTTCGGCATAATCGGCTCAATGACGACATGCGGAATACACAAGTTAATCATCCCCGTCGTATCTCCAATTTTTGTGCTCAAAGAGATGAGCGCAATTGTTTCATTGGGCGATACGATTTGCATAAATTGTGGATTTGTCTCCAGTGCTTCAAGTCTTGGTTCAATATCAAGGACATTTTTCCAAGCTTCTTGCAAACTGTCGAACGCGCGGCTGAATATCCGCTCCATTACCGTCGTTTCAATCTCTGTCAACGCATTGATCTTCGATGGAGACATACCAGTACCACCCAGCATGCGATCCAGCATTGCAAAGGCTACGTTAGGGTTCACTTCAAGAACCATCCGTCCCTTGAACGGTTCAGCCTCAAAGATATTCAAAATGGTCATTTTCGGAATAGACCGAATAAATTCGTCATACGGCAGCTGCTCCACCTGTACGACATTGATTTGTACAAATGTCCTGAGTTGCGCAGAAAAATATGTTGTTAAATATCTGGCAAAATTCTCATGGATGCGTGTTAAGCTGCGAATATGATCCTTAGAAAATCGAACAGCCCGCTTAAAATCATAAGAGCGAATTTTTCGCTGCGTTTCCTCTTTTTTCAGCTCTTCGGCATCCATTTCTCCAGAGGACAACGCCGCGAGCAAGGCGTCAATCTCATTCTGTGACAGCACGTCAACCAATCGTTTCACCCCCTTACAGGAATCAACTACAACAGATGTAAGCGCCCCTTAGAGGCGTTGCATAATGAAATCAGTCAAGTCGACTTGGACGACCTTGCCTTCCGGCAACTGCTTATTAATCAATTCAAGCAGCTTGGAACATAATTGATCCTGTCCCTTCATGCCTTGCAGCTCTTCTGGCTTCATATCAGCGAGCGTGCGCAGTATGAGAGGCTTAATGCGAAGGTCTTTGATCTTGTCGAACTGTTCCTTGGTCTTCTTGCTGTCCAATTGAAATGCGAATCCTGTCAGCACAATATAGTCGTGATCCGCCAGGTTCGTCTTGATTTCATTCATACTGGACGTCATATCTACAATTTCATCGGCAGACAGTCTAGGTACGGCAATGTTCCCAGTTGGGGTTGCTTGTTTCCCTGGTGTTGTGTTCCATATTATAATGACTACCACTGCAATTAACGTGAGCGCTAGCAGCACCGTAATCATCCACGGCAGCATTCTTTTCATGGTTGACCCTCCGATAATTCTGTCTTCTTCGTTCCTGCAATAATGCCTACAGAACGTATGTATTGTTCAATACGGGTAATAACTTCTTGCCCTTTCTCCAGCACAATTACCTTTTTACCTGTCGTTAGGGTGATGTACGTATCTGGCGTCTCTTCAACGGACTCGATAAGAAGGGCGTTCACCCAAATAGGCGATCCATTCAATCTCGTAACAGATATCATTCTATTCCTCCTTTCGAGCGCCGCCCGTCATCCCGCAAGCTTGGCCATTACAGACACGGCTACCTGCGGGATTCAGGAAGCATTATCTGCTAATGCTTATCGCTTCAAATTAACAACCTCTTGCAACACTTCATCTGAAGTGGTGATGATGCGAGAGTTCGCTTGGAAGCCGCGTTGTGCAACGATCATTTCTGTGAATTCAGAAGTCAGATCGACGTTCGACATTTCCAATTGACCTGAAATGATAGCGCCTGTACCTGCTTCCGGATCGTTCGCCTCCGAAAACTCATCAAGAGTGCCACCCTCGATCGCATTCGGTGTCAAGCGGTACAAGTTGCCCCCAACCTTTTCCAGACCTTCAGGATTCGGAATTTTTGCAATACCGATTTTAACACCGGTTGCTTCCGTCGTACCGTCATCCTTCTTTGCTACGATTTCACCATTTTGCCCGATAGTGAAGGCAACGATCTCTTCATCCAGCGTAATTGGCTCACCACCTGCATCCAATACCCGCAAGCCGTCAGAAGTAACGAGTTGGCGATTGGCATCCAGATGGAAGTCACCAGCCCGTGTAAAGAAGGTAGCCCCATCTTCCCCCATGCGAACCGCGAAGAATCCATCTCCATCAATACGCAAGTCTAGCGGACGGTTCGTCGTCATCGCACTGCCGCCTGTATGAATATTGTCAATCGAAGCAACAACAGAGCCGAGTCCGATCTGCTTGGCATTGACGCCTCCTGTACCATCATCACCTGGTGCAGTTGTTCCTGATACCGTTTGGCTCATAATATCCTTAAAGGTTACACGTCCAGCCTTGAAGCCAGCTGTGTTCACGTTCGCAATGTTATTGCCGATTACGTCCAGCTTGGTTTGAAAGCCGCGCATCCCGGATACACCCGAGTACATGGATCGAATCATTTTTTTACCTCCGACTATTCATTATTCCGCTCACTTCAGTCGTTCCATGAGCGAAGGCCTCCTTAACGGTCCAGCCTTGTTATACAGCGTTCTTACCGCGTGTATAATCTTTCATCTTTGTTTCCTATTCACAACCAGTGAACATTAATTCATAAGAACAGCACTGTCTATTTGTGTAAAGATGTGATCCTGTTGAGATGCCTCGTCCAAAGCAGTAATCACCGTTCGAGATTGAACATTCACAATAAACGCCTGCTTATTGACTACAACCAACGACTGCTTAGCCCCTTTGGATTCTGCTTGTGAAATAGCCTGCTTCATTTTTTGCATGAGATCCGGCGTCATGGACATCCCGCGCTCCTTCATTCGAGCTTGCGCATGATGACTGAACCGAACATCCTCTTGCTTATGAAGCTCCTGACTCAGCAGCTGCTGGAACGGAGGGAGAGCATTGGTCTTTCCGTTCAAAGCCGTCCGCGAAGTTGAACTTGCCTGTACAGGACGAATCGGCGGCAAGTGTCCTAGCGGCCCATGGATATTCATGAGTTTTTCTCCACGGCTTGTTCCGGCTTGCTTGTCTTATTTCCATCCTCTTGTTCGCCCGATGGCATGCGAATTTCCGTAATGTACTTCATTTCGACTTCGTCCTTGCCTACTTTGGCATACATTTTATTATCACGGACTAATATTGAATCCACGATACCTGACTTGATTTGAGTCGTGCTTTCATTACCATCCGTGTCCGCTGCATCTTTTTGAGCGATCCAATTAATTTGCTTTCCAATCATATTGGAGGACATTCCAAGCGTCTGCTGCATCGTATTCATCTGCGTCGAAATATTCATCAACTGCTCAACAGAACTGAATTGCGCCATCTGTGCGATAAAGTCGCGATCCTGCATTGGCTGCATCGGATCCTGGTTTTGCAATTGCGTGATTAGAATTTTAAGAAATTCATCCTTGCCCAGCTTCTTCTCTTCCACACGTCCTGCCAAAGCCATATTGTCCTTGTGATAGTTCGGGAACGTTACGACTTTATGCAACTGATTGTTCGTGACACCATTAATTTCTCCCGGCACTTCCGCCCCTCCCTTCTCAATGCTTGCTGTTCTACATTGCGTACGATTTATACCGATGCTGAGAAGGTAGATTGACCATGAGCACGCAGTGCCTCTTTCACTTGCTCTTCATCTTGTATTAGCGCTGCTGCTTCTTCAATGGAAGCTGCTGCTGAACGCTGCTTTGATTGACGTTCTGACGACTGTTGTCGGTTAGCATTGGACTCTCTTTGTTCTTGGAACATCGATGAAGTCAAGGATGAAGCTGGCTGCTGCGCAACTTCAATCTTCTCAACTTGGATGCCTTGTGTCTGCAGCGCTCCGCGCAGCATTGACATCTGTTGCTCCAGCATTTCCTTCGCTAGTCCATGCTCCGTCATAAAACGAGCTGTCAATTGTCCATTATGCATCGTTAAGCGAATATCAACTTGTCCCAAATGCTCCGGATACAACGAGATTTTCGCTTCGGAAACACTTCCTAGCTTGCTGAAGCGAAGCTGCTTCACAATGAATCCAGACATTTCATTTGCAAATCGATCAGCATGAACAACAGGTGTAGATTTCGCTGTATTCAATCCGTCCTGTTTCATTGCCCATTGACCCGCCAGCATGACTTGTTGAACAGGCTGTCCTTCGTTGCTGTCCAATGTGGTTGGTTCCACAACAGCTCCTGATGCTGCTTGATTCGCTGTAGATGGACGAAGCAGTGCATTTAATTCGTCGATCCTTTTCACGACACCCTGCAATTGGCCATCCTCTTGCCCAGCGGCCTTAGATGCAGCCGCTTGATTCGCTCCATTTCCAGTAATGAACCGCAAAAGATCCTGATTCCCATCAACTTCTGAGCCAGTACCATTAGCAAGAAGCGCAGCACGCAGCATATGAGTGAATTGATGCGGTTCAGCATTGCCCTTTGGTGCTTCCAAATACGCCGCCAATTGAGCCAATACATCACGAACCGCTATTGTAATCGTCTCTGGCTGTGCAATCAAATTCTGAAACTGTGCTGAGTCTCCTTGCTGTCCTGGATTCTGCTGTTGTAGCCACTCGTGCGTCTGCAGAAGCCACTGCTGCAATGCAGCCATTAGTGCAGAGTCGGGATTTGCTGCAAGCTGCTCATCCAGCTGCTTAAGCGGCTCATCGAACCATTGATCAATGACCGCCGTTAACGCCTCCCCGTCTTCGGAGCCCAGCGCAGACAGAAGCTCATTTGAAGACATCATCGAGCTAAGCGAAGAAGACATCGTCGCTTCTCCTTCAGCCCCAGCACCGCCCATGCACTGAGCAAGGGTAGCCCAGAATCCACTGGCGCCAGTATCGCCTTTTGATTGAACACCGCTGAAAAAGGATGCTGCATTACCAGCTGATACGTTCGTAACCGTTCCTGACATGTTATCACCTCCTTCCGTAATTTACGGTTATTGGTTCGGCAATAATTTTGCAACTAATTTGGCAGTCTTTGTCTTGTCCAAATCAGTCATCGCATTGATTAATTTCGAGCGCGTCGCATCATCGACCGAGCTCAATACCGTCAATGCTTTGTCCGGGTTGATTTTTGCTGTTTCAAGCAGGAAGCTTGCCCCACTCTTCGGAGTCATGCTTGAGAATGTTTTGCTAAGTTGTGAGCGATCCAGCCCCGTTTGAGCCTCTTTCGTACTTTCGTTCTTCTTCAGTCTTGCTTGCAGAGCGCGTACTTCGAGATTGTCGGACGGCTTGATATTCTTCAACATCATGGATGCCTCAGCTGCCACCTTCGGATTCATCTTCTCTAGAACCTTGACTCGGTTATCCTGCTTCATCGCATTTAATACAAGCACAATTTCTTCCGTCGCCATGTTTTCTAAAATGGGCGCTGCCTTACTTGGCATCATCTTCGCATAGATATTCGCCAAATCCTTAATTTGTCGATCTGACTGCTCTTGGTTGGTTTGTTCTTCTTGGCGATTGCTCTTGAGCGTTTGCAGTTCATGCTTCAACTCGGCAACTTCACCCTCCAAAGTTTTACGCTTGTCCGCTAGAACCCGTAAATCCTGATCTTTCGAAGTAAGCAATGCCTTCAATTCAGTTATTTGATCAGACTGTGCCTTAGCGTCATCCTGTTTCGCTTTCTCTTTTTTCTCTTCCTTCGCTTTTTCCTTCGTTGCCTCGTCTGGAGTGACCCATTTATTCACGATCGGAATTTCACTCGCAATCGACACCAACTGGTTGCGCCAGTTTGCATTAAAAAGCGTCAAGAGCACGCCGATAAGAATAATCGCGAAAATAATTGGAGTTACAAAGAACAAAAACCGCTCAAAACCTGAATAATTACTTTCTTTCTCTTCTTCTGTCATTATCTCTGACACTGCTATCCCTCCTGCTTGTGCGGCGGGTCTGAACCGGTATCCATGTTAGCGGGCGGCCATGTGATAGCGGACCGTTGCGAGCTCGTCCATCTCACTTTGCTCCCACAATGCCGTTTGCCGCTTGAACTCCTCTTCTGCTTTTTCACGGGCTTTGGTCCATACCTTTTCATCTGTCATCCGTTCGGCAAGCTCACCTTGCTTGTCCTGAACATGGATTTCGGCAGAGCGCACCCGTGTCCTCGCATGTTGGATTTGCTGTTCCACATGGGAGATGTACTGCTGCCAAGCTTGAACTTGCGCAGCCGGCGCACAGCTGTCTACGCTCTGCTGCAGTTGCTGCCTCGCTGTCTCGAATTCTCGAAGACATTCCTGTAGACTATTCTCCTCTGCATGAAGATGTCCAACAGCCTCTGACAGCATCCATTCTGCTTGTTTCTTCTCATTCGTCTTCAGATCCAGTACCTTCTGGAATGAATAATGAAAAGCTCGCACTGCTCATTCAACTCCCTGGAAATTGCATCATTAATTGCTCAACTGTGTTCTCATAAGAAGCCTGCTCCTCAATACGCTGCTTCGTGAACGACTCGATTTGTTCAATATAGGCGATAGCCTCATCGATCGCCGGGTTACTGCCCTGCTGATAAGCGCCGATGTTAATTAAATCTTCGGATTCACGGTAGACCGCTAGCAGCCGCTTCAATTGCTCTGCGGCTAATTGATGATCTCTTGGCACAATATCCTTCATAACCCGACTGACACTGGCCAATATATCGATTGCAGGAAAATGTCCCTTATTGGCGATGCTTCGGTTCAACACAATGTGTCCATCAAGTATCCCACGTACCGCATCGGCAATTGGTTCATTCATATCATCACCGTCAACGAGCACGGTATAAAAAGCAGTAATCGAGCCGCTAGTTCCGGTTCCCGAGCGTTCCAGCAGCTTCGGCAAGCTTGCGAACACAGAAGGAGTATAACCGCGTGTCGCCGGAGGCTCTCCTACTGCAAGTCCAACCTCACGCATTGCCATCGCATAACGGGTAACGGAATCCATCATGAGCATGACATTCATGCCGCGATCTCGGAAATACTCCGCAATCGTCGTTGCTATCAGCGCACCCTTAATCCGAACGAGCGCAGGCTGATCCGAGGTTGCAACAATAACAACTGAACGAGCAAGACCTTCAGGCCCCAAATCCCGCTCAATAAACTCCAACACTTCACGTCCGCGTTCACCAATAAGAGCAATGACGTTCACATCAGCATCGGTATTGCGTGCAATCATGCCAAGAAGTGTACTCTTCCCGACGCCTGATCCGGCAAATATACCTACGCGCTGACCATTGCCTATCGTCAGTAATCCATCGATTGCTCGTACACCGACTCCTATTGGACTGCTGACTCGTTGGCGTTTCAACGGATTGGCCGGTGTATTCGTTGTTGAATACTGTGACATTCGTGTCGGCAAGTAGGAACCGTCAAGCGGTCTTCCAAGTCCATCTAACACTTTGCCAAGAAGCTCTGATCCGACTGATACGCTTAATGGCTTGCCAGTGCCTACAACATCACAGCCAGGACCTATGGATTGCAGTTCACCAAGAGGCATAAGAAGCACCTTATTGTCTCGGAAGCCTACTACCTCCGCCATTAACGGCTCGCAGCCCTTCGACGGGTAGATATAACATACTTCCCCAACGCTTGCATCCGGCCCCTCGGATTCAACCATTAATCCGATTACTTGTGTTACCTTGCCATTTACACGGACAGGATCTACTTGCCGTAAATAATCCATGTATTTATTCGCATTCCATTTGTAATTAAGCGTCATCGTCTATACGCTCCTCTTGCTGTATCGCCACCTGCAGCAGTGCCTTCTTGATTTCAGACAACTGTGTGTCAATGCGGGCGTCGATGCTTCCAAGGGATGACCGTACAACACAGCCCCCATCGTTCACGCTTGTATCCGGAATAATTTCCAGTTCAGCTTGAGAATCTATGGCAAGTCCAAGTTCTTCTCTAGCCGCATGTACGAAGGAGAACTGCTCTGGCGATACACACAGCGTAATTGTTCCGCTCTCACGCTTGCGGGCAAGTGTTCGGCGAGCAATTTCGAGTATAATGTCCGGATCGACCGTAAGCTGCTGTTGAATGACCTTCTCCGCAACGGCACAGCTAAGCGTAACGACGAAAGGCTCGGCCTCCTGGAGGATTTGCTCTTTGGCCTGATACGCTTGCTGCAAAACAGCTTGGGCTTCAGCGATTTTACGCTCATATGCCTGCTGAATTTCCTGCTCCGCTTGGGCCATCCCTTGCTGATAGCCTTCGTCATATCCTTGCTGCTTCAACGACTCGACAAGTTGCTCATCTTGCTCTCTCCGCTCTGTCCACCAGGCATCGATCTGTTCATGAGCTTCGCTTAACATTGTTTCAGCTTCTTCCGCTGCATTTCGCACATGCTCTTCAGCGAACGATTCTGCATCATCGAGAATGGACTGCCGCAAGCTTGCAAGCTGCTCATCCTTATTCAGGACATGCTCCGCTGTTACCGGCTCAGCTTCTTCTTCATTCGGTTCCGTGTTCTGTTCGAGATGGCGGCGAACCGCCTCCAGCATTCTCAGCTGCTCAACAGGTACATACTGTGTTGATTTGATGACATTAGACAACGATATCATCTCCTCCGCCGCGAGCGATGATCACTTCACCCGCTTCTTCTAAGCGACGGATAGTCGACACAATTCGGGTCTGCGCTTCTTCCACATCACGCAGCCGCACTGGACCCATAAATTCCATTTCTTCCTTGAACGTATCCGCCATCCGTTTGGACATGTTCCGGAATATCGATTCGCGAACCTCTTCGCTGGCAACCTTGAGCGCAAGCTGCAAGTCGCTGTTGTCGATGTCGCGGATAATGCGTTGAATCGAACGGTTGTCGATATTGACGATATCCTCGAATACGAACATTCTCTTTTTGATTTCTTCAGCCAATTCCGGATCCTGAATTTCAAGTGAGTCCAGAATTGTGCGTTCCGTGCCTCGATCGACGCCATTCAAAATGTTGACGATCGATTCGATGCCGCCCGCACTTGTATAATCCTGTGTAACTGTAGACGACAGCTTTTGTTCCAATACTTGCTCCACTTGGCTAATAACTTCTGGTGAAGTGCTGTCCATAAGCGCAACTCTTCTTGCGACCTCTGCCTGCTTCTCTGGTGGAAGTGAGGAGAGAATGACCGATGCTTGCTCGGTTTGCAAATAAGAGAGCACCAGCGCAATCGTTTGAACATTTTCGTTTTGGATAAAGTTGAAAATCTGCTGAGCGTCTGCTTTGCGTGCAAAGTCAAACGGTCTCACCTGCAGCGTAGCTGTCAGACGATTAATAATATCCAATGCCTTCTGCTGTCCAAGCGCCTTTTCCAATATTTCTTTTGCGTATGTAATACCGCCTTGCGATATATATTCCTGTGCCAAGCAAATTTGATGGAATTCACTCATCACTGCTTCTTTTTCCGCTGCATCTACTTTACGTACATTAGCGATTTCGAGCGTTAACTGCTCAATCTCTTCATCCCTGAGGTGCTTGAATATTTGGGCTGACACTTCCGGTCCGAGAGTGATGAGCAAAATTGCCGCTTTTTGTCTGCCTGTTAATCCACCTTTGACCATTCCGCTCACCTCGATTCCTCTACTAGCCATGTGCGCAGCAATTTAACAAATTCATCCGGTTTCTTCTTCGCTAGCGATTCCAGTTGTTTACGCACTTGATGTTCGCCTGTCAAATTCTCCAAATCAATCGAAGGAAGCTCGATTTGAGACGCGCCGGACATTTCGGACTCGTAATATTCTTCTTCCTCTTCTTGTCTGCGTTTGCGAACGACCGCATAGGTAATTCCTCCTGCTACAGCTAGTAGTCCGAGCGCACCCGCACCATACCATACCCAGGTCGGAATCGATTGTTTATCAGACGCAGCTCCATCTTTAGAACCATTTTGCGTCATGACTGAAACTTTTTGCGTCAAGTCAGCGTCTGTATAAGTAACACCTGAATCTCTTAATTGAGTGGCAACGATACTGCGCAGCACCTTCTCAACCTGCTGCACACGATCTTGCTGCATTCGATCGGAGTCAATTGCCGCATGAATGGTTAAATCTTTAACCGCATACGGACTTGCTTCAATCGTGTTCGATATTCGATTCACATCGTAATTGGTCGTACGTTGGGATTTCTCGGAGTTCGTCTCTCCGCCGTTAGATGCAGAAGGATAATTCGTCACTTCTCCATCACCCACGCCAGCAACACCACTTTCAGGTGAACCTTTGCCTGTATGGGATTCCTGCATTTCCTGTACGCTGATTTCAATTCCTTTTATCTCTTCCTTATTTACAGGCTCGACAAGATCTTCTTTCTTGTGGATTTTGTCGAAATTCAATTTGGCAGAGACAAGAATATGAACCTGATCAGCAGGGAATTGCCCGTTCAGGAACTGTTGTACCGTCATGCGAATATCATTTTCGTACTTACGTTGAATTTTGAGCTGCTCATCGACTTCACCGAGCGCATTTTTCCCATTGCCGCCAACAGAACCCGAAGCGAAGAACATGCTCTCATTGCTGGAAATCGTAATATTATCAATTGGTAAATGTGGAACAGCTGTTTTTACTAGATTAAAGTATCCATCTACTTCTGCTTGGTTCGGTTGATAACCGCTTTTAAAGCTAAGCACGATGGATGCCGATGCCTGTTCCTGATCGGGTGTTGCAAATACCGTTTCTTTAGGAAGATTGACGATTACTTTTGCATCTTGGACACCTTGCATTTGACGCAGTAACCGTTCGACTTCTCCGTTCAATGCGTTCTTGTATCGAACGTCAAATACATTGTCGGTCATTCCACTCATCAAGCCGTCTGCACCGAATGATTCGAAGCCGATCGATCCATTCTTCACAATCCCTTGCGCACCGACATCTACCTTTACTTTTGCAGCCGAGGTGCTCGGGACGGATATTTGGCTTCCATTGGAACTTAATTGATACGGAATGTTGTTTGAATTTAAATACTCAATGATTCCAGCCGCATCATTCGCATTCAAGTCGCGAAATGCGAGTTCATACTCGGTTCTAGAAAACAAATAAGTCATAATGACTGCAGCTACTAGAACAAGACCTATTGTCGACAGAAGCAATGCTTTTTGCTTCTTGCTGAATTGATTCCAATACCGAGATACTTGTTCACGATACTGGGTCACTTTTTCATTCACTTCACGTCACCCCACCAAAACTATGTAAGACAGCACGCTGTTACAATTGCATGCGCATAACATCCTGATATGCTTCAACGACCTTATTGCGCACTTGAGTAGTCAGCTGCATGCCGAGTAGCGCACGCTCCGAGGCGATCATGAGTTGATCGACATCAACTTCACCCAGTATAAATTTGTCATTCATTGTCTGGACTTGCTGTTCTTGTCCTTCAAGCTGCTGGAGTGCATCTGCAAAGAAAGTACCGAAAGACTTTGTTACTTCTGCTGGTGAATTCTGCTTCAGTCCTGCAGTGGCCGTGGTAGACGTGGCCGGCTGAGCCATATGTATTGGGAGCATTGTATTTTGAATCACCCTTATTCCTCCTTATCCGAATGAGTCGGCAGATTTTTGTCGAATAATAGCGAAGATTACCCTTTGCCGATTTCGAGCGCCTTCATAACCATTGACTTGGAGGCATTGAGCGCTGTTACATTAGCCTCGTATGACCGCGTAGCCGAGATCATGTCGACCATCTCCTTCGCCATATCTACGTTAGGCATAGATACATAACCATTTTCATCGGCATCCGGATGAGTAGGGTTATAAGCGATCTTGAAAGCCGAGTTATCTGCTTTAATTTGGGAAACCTTCACCCCGCGTGCTGTCGGTTCTCCCTTCATCGCAGCCTCAAAGGATTGCTGGAAAGTTGGTTCTGTAGGAGACATTACCACTACCTTGCGACGATAGGGCGTGAACTTTCCGTTGACATACTGTGCACGCGTCGTTTCCGCATTCGCAATATTGGAGGAGATCACATCCATCCGCAATCTTTGAGCAGTTAATCCTGACGAGCTAATTTGAAAACTGTTGCTGATCTTCATATTATCGGTTACCTCCTAACATCCATAGATGTTCGCATCATGTTGATATGATGGTTAAGCTGTTGGATAAATGTGTTATAACGCAACTGGTTCTCGGCCTGCATCGTCATTTCACGGTCCATGTCGACGTTATTTCGATTATTCCCCATCACCGTAGCCTCGTCGCGAATCATCTGCATCGGCGGCGTCGATTGAGAAGGTCCAATATAGAAGTGTTTCTCATTCGTCCGGCGACCAATCAATGTACCGCCCTCCATCTGATCTCTCAGGAGTGATTCAAATTGCACTTCCGAGCGCTTAAAGTATGGCGTATCGACATTCGCAATATTGTTTGAAATTGCGTTTTGTCTTGCTACGGAAGCTTGAATGGCACCCTCTAGCCGTGTCATGTGCACGCCATTCAATAAGTCCACAATAATCCCTCCTTTAGTTGTTTAAATTTTTGACTATATAACTATACCACTTCTTTCGACGTTTCTCCTTCTTTTTTCGACAAAATATTCGTTTTTGTGCATAAGTCGAAGGACGCATGTGCAAAATTCGCCTTTATTCATTCAAATCGTTAAATTTATGACAGAAGAAGATAATTAACGCCATACCTATCATCTTAAACTTTGGGTTATAACACAATAAGAAAAAAGCCCTATCTTTCGTCCGAAAGTCAGGGCTTTTTCTGAATAGTTTGTCGAACATTTTGAGAGGTCTATTTTTCAGTAACATTTGTCACACTTTGTCGTAATCATTTAGAGAATATATTGACTCAAGTCCCGGTTCTGAGAAATATCTGCAAGCTTTTCACGCACATACTCCGGTGTTATTTGGAATTGCTCCAATGTCAGCTCCGGAGCCTCGAAGGATAAGTCCTCAAGCAGCTTCTCCATAATGGTATGAAGCCTTCTTGCACCAATATTCTCCATGTTTTGGTTAACCGTTGCTGCAATTCGGGCAATTTCTCGGATGGCTTCATCTGAAAACTGAATTTCAATGTTCTCGGTTTTCAGCAATTCGACATATTGCTTCGTCAGGGCATTTTTCGGCTCCGTCAATATGGAAACAAAGTCATCCAGAGATAGATTGTTCAATTCGACACGAATCGGGAATCGTCCCTGCAATTCAGGAATAAGATCAGACGGCTTAGCGATATGGAACGCACCTGCTGAAATAAACAGCACATAATCCGTCTTTACAGGCCCATACTTGGTCATGATAGTAGAGCCTTCTACAATCGGCAGAATGTCACGCTGTACCCCTTCTCTGGATACATCCGGGCCAGAGCCTCCCCGCCCGCTGGAAGCAATCTTGTCGATCTCATCAATGAAGATGATGCCAGATTGCTCCGCACGTCGAATGGATTCCTGAATAACATCGTCCATATCAATCAATTTACCCGCTTCTTCTTGTGTTAAAACCTTACGCGCTTCTTTAACCGTCAACTTACGCTTTTTCATGCGCTTAGGCAGCAAATTGCCAAACATCTCCTGCATGTTCATCCCCATCTGTTCATTGCCTTGTCCAGACAGAAAATCAAGCATGCTTGGGGCATTTTCCTCTACATCAATTTCAATCATGTCATTTTCAAGCTGACCAGACAGCAATTCAAAGCGAACTTTGCGACGTTTTTCTTGTATTCCTGGGTCTGGCTCCTTCTCAGGGGCAGACTGTTCTTGATTTTGCTGACCGAACAGCATCTCGAACGGATTGCGTCCGCTTTTATTCGATTGTGGTGCGGGAACGAGCAATTCGACAATGCGTTCATTAGCCATTTCTTCCGCTTTATCCTTCACCTTCTCCGTACGCTCCAGCTTTACCATTCGAATCGAGGTTTCAACCAAATCTCGTACCATCGATTCGACATCACGGCCGACATAGCCTACTTCTGTGAATTTCGTCGCCTCCACCTTTACAAATGGTGCATGAACAAGCTTAGCCAAGCGGCGGGCAATCTCCGTCTTCCCTACACCCGTAGGCCCGATCATTAAGATATTTTTTGGAACAATCTCATCCTGGATACTCTCGTCAAGCAGTCCGCGGCGATATCGGTTGCGCAGTGCAATCGCAACGGCACGCTTCGCGTTCTTCTGACCTACAATATACTTATCCAATTCAGTAACGATTTGTCGCGGTGTCCACGCTTGTTGATTCATTACTATCCCTCCGCTCCGGCTGCCTTACGGCTACTAAATTTGTTCAATCACAATATTATCATTCGTATATACGCAAATCTCGCTTGCAATCTTGAGTGCAGCTTCTGCCATTTCTTTGGCTGTCATATTCGGAGAGTGACGCTTTAATGCACGTCCAGCAGCAAGGGCAAATGATCCGCCAGACCCAATTGCAATGACATCATCATCGGGCTCAATGATTTCTCCCCCACCCGAAATAAGCAGCATGTGGGATGCATCCATGACAATCATTAATGCTTCTAATTTGCGAAGCACGCGATCCTGGCGCCAATCCTTTGCAAGTTCAACTGCTGCACGCTGCAAATTGCCGTGATGCTCCTCCAGCTTGCCCTCGAACTTCTCAAACAACGTAATAGCATCCGCCACAGATCCCGCAAATCCAGCAACCACCTGGCCGCGATACAAGCGTCGCACCTTGCGTGCATGCTGCTTCATTACCATATTGTTGCCAAAGGTCACCTGACCATCGCCAGCAATCGCAGCAGCACCATTATGTCTTACTGCACAAATCGTTGTTGCATGAAATGAATATTCCACTCTCCTCAGCCTCCTGCCTCATGAAAGCGCAAAGGAACCAGACATGCACAAAACGGCCGCTGCTTCCTTACACTTCACCAATTATTTGATGTGGATGCCATTCTCTTCCTGAAATGCACGCAGCGTATCAAGCGCACGGTGTGCGATGGCTTCGTTCTTTTCTTTTTTGTTGCGAATACGAGTCTCCAGCGGCGGGAACAAACCAAAGTTCGCATTCATTGGCTGGAAATGCTTAAAGTCTGCAGTTGTAATGTAGTTCGCCATACTTCCCAATGTCGTTTGGTGCGGCAATACAAGACAAGCTTTCCCTGCAGCATAACGTGCTGCATTTATGCCCGCAATTAATCCCGACGCAGCAGATTCTACATATCCTTCTACCCCTGTCATTTGACCAGCAAAGAACAAAGATGGACGGCTCTTAAATTGATAAGTCGGCTCAAGCAGCTTCGGCGAATTAATGAACGTATTGCGATGCATTACACCATAGCGTACAAATTCGGCCTGTTCTAAGCCTGGAATCATGCGGAATACACGCTTCTGCTCTCCCCACTTCAAGTGAGTCTGGAAGCCAACCATATTGTACAGTGTGCCTGCTGCATTATCCTGACGGAGCTGAATAACGGCGAAAGGTGTTTTGCCCGTTTTCGGATCAATAAGTCCGACAGGTTTCATCGGTCCAAACAGTGCCGTCTGCTTGCCGCGGCTCATCATGACCTCAATCGGCATGCACCCTTCAAAATAAACTTCTTTCTCGAATGTTTTTAGTTCAGCCTTCTCCGCTGTAATGAGTGCTTCATAGAATGCATTGAACTCTTCTTCATTCATTGGGCAATTCAGATACGCAGCTTCTCCTTTATCATAGCGGGAAGCCAAGTATACTTTATCCATGTCGATTGTATCTTTATCAATGATGGGCGCTGCCGCATCGTAGAAGTAGAAGTACTCCTCACCCATCAATTCTTTAATACGTGCGGATAAAGATTCGGATGTCAAAGGCCCAGTCGCAATAACAGTAATCCCATCTTCAGGGATATCACTTACTTCCTCGTTGCGAACCTCTACAAGCGGGTGCTCCTTTAACGTATTTGTGATTTCATCCGAGAAGCCCTCACGGTCAACCGCAAGTGCACCACCGGCCGGCACGGCATGCTTATCTGCTGCACTCATAATAAGTGAGTTCATATAGCGCATTTCTTCCTTCAACACACCTACTGCGTTGCTTAAACCATTAGCCCGCAGCGAGTTGCTGCACACCAACTCTGCAAATCGTCCCGTGTGATGCGCAGGCGTCTGCTTGACAGGTCTCATTTCATATAGTGTGACAGGCACGCCTTGCTGCGCAATTTGCCATGCCGCCTCGCTTCCCGCCAATCCTGCTCCAATGACGGTTACTCTAGGCTGATTCATTTATTGATATCCCCCTCAATTGTATGCAAAAGCATTGATCGCGGCCCTTAGAACAAGCAGCCGCGATGCAGAGCTAACTATTATTATCATAACTCTGTCCGTCTCGTGTGAAGACAACGGCCAGAATAACTGCAGCGAAGCTCGGCATATTACACAGCATGGTCACATCCACTTTATGTGTATGCCAGCAGCTCCTTATTCATCCTCTGAATCTTCTTGCACTTGTTCTGTATGATCGCAACTTGTACAGAGCAGTTTCGTTCCTTGCTTGCTCCGCTTCTCAATCATCATGCTGCCGCAAGAAGGACACGGCTTCACAGACGGACGATCCCACATCACATGATCGCATTCTGGATAACGGTCACATCCGTAGAAGACGCGCCCCTTCTTGCTGCGGCGCTCTACGAGCTTACCCTCGTGGCATTTCGGACAAGTAACTCCGGTATCCTTTACGATAGGTCTTGTATTGCGGCACTCCGGAAAGCCCGAGCAAGCAAGAAATTTCCCGAAGCGACCCATTTTATATACAAAATGACGTCCGCACTTCTCACAAATCTCGTCGGACACTTCATCCTCGATCTCGATTTCCTTCATTTCCTCTTCCGCAACAAGCAGGCGTTTCTCGAACGATTCATAGAAATCAGCAAGCACTTTCACCCAATCCTGCTGCCCTTCGCCAACATGATCCAGATCCTCTTCCATGTGGGCGGTAAATTCCACATCCAGTATTTCTGGGAAAAATTCTTCCATTAACTGAATGATGAGCTCGCCCAATTCCGTTGGAACGAATTTCTTTTCTTCAATGGCTACATATCCACGCTTCTGGATTGTTTCCAGCGTAGGCGCGTATGTACTCGGACGTCCAATGCCAAGCTCTTCAAGTGTCTTAACCAATCTAGCTTCTGTGTAACGTGGAGGCGGCTGTGTAAAGTGCTGCTTCGGTTCAATTTGCTCGGTCTTCATGCTGTCTCCAACTGCAAGCGGAGGAAGAAACTTGTCATCCTCAACCGTGCCATCATCGTTGCCCTCTACATAAACCTTCATAAAGCCAGGGAAGCGGATCTTGGATCCATTCGCACGGAACGTAGCTTCTCCAGTCTTAATATCTACCGTCATCGTATCCATGATGGCCGATGTCATCTGACTCGCTACGAATCGTTCCCATATGAGCTTGTATAAGCGGAGCTGGTCGCGGCTTAAGTAAGATTTCATCTCATCAGGACTACGCATTATCGAAGTCGGTCGAATCGCTTCATGGGCGTCCTGTGCATTCGCAGATTTCTTCACATATTGCCGTGGCGTCTCAGGCAAAAACTCGTTGCCATATTGGTCTTTGATGTACTCGCCAGCCTCTTCCTGCGCAGTCTGAGAAATGCGCGTTGAATCAGTACGCATATACGTAATGAGACCAACCGTTCCTTCTTTGCCAAGGTCAACCCCTTCATACAGCTGTTGGGCAACCGACATCGTCTTCGCCGCACGGAAATTCAGTTTGCGAGCAGCCTCCTGCTGCAATGAGCTGGTCGTAAACGGTGGTGAAGGGTGGCGGAGACGTTCTCTCTCCTTCACTTCATGGACGACAAATGAACTGCCCTTAATTGCTTGAAGAACTTCATTAACCTCAGCTTCGTTCGAAAGCTCTCTCTTCTCCCCATTCATGCTGTAGAACTTAGCATCGAATGAAGATTTGCCTATGTTCAATCGTGCTGTAATTGTCCAATACTCTTCGGGTATGAACGCGCTGATCTCATTTTCCCGGTCGATGATCAGTTTGACTGATACAGACTGTACACGTCCAGCGGACAGCCCTTTCTTCACCTTTTTCCACAAAAGCGGACTTATCTTATAACCGACCAAACGGTCAAGGATACGTCTCGCTTGCTGTGCATGAACGAGGTCCATATTGATTTGACGCGGGGTTTTGAACGCATCCTTCACCGCTTGCTTCGTAATTTCATTAAATACGACTCGGCAAGCTTCAGACTGATCCAACTCGAGAGCGTGTGCTAGATGCCATGCAATCGCTTCTCCTTCACGATCGGGGTCAGCTGCGAGATACACTTTTTTGACTTTCTTCCGGGCATCCTTCAATTCTTTCAGGACACTGCCTTTACCACGAATCGTTATATACTTGGGTGCAAAATTGTCCTCAATCTCGACGCCGATTTGACTCTTCGGCAAATCGCGAACATGCCCCATTGATGCTTTCACTATATATTTGCTTCCTAAATACTTCCCAATTGTCTTGGCCTTCGCAGGTGACTCGACAATTACTAGTGAATCCGCCACAGGCGCATCCTCCTCTCCAGCATACTGCACTCTCATTCCGAGCTATATACGGCTCCAAGGCCTTCTCGGATTCGTTTTTTTAATTGTAAGGATAACAAAACTTCATGGAGTTGCGCAAATGTAGTACAACTGCGCTGCATTAAGTCATCTATTGTACTGTCCTGCTCACAGATGAGCTCGTAAATGCGCTTTTCTTCTTCTGTTAGGGATTGTTCCCCTATTGCGTCGACCGTTTCATTATTGTACGACGAGGGGATCGTTGTCAACCAACCTTTGAATTCTTCCACAATATCACTAGTCGAACGGATCATTTTAGCCGATCCTTCATACAGCAGCTTCAGTGTCCCTGCCGACTTCGGAGATGTAATCGGTCCAGGAACCGCGAATATCTCCCGATTGGACTCCAATGCCATATCTGCCGTAATCAATGCGCCGCTGCGCAAATTAGCCTCCACAACGACCGTTCCCAAGGACAATCCTGCAATAATTCGATTGCGGCGAGGGAACATTCCCGGATGTGTCTTCATACCGAGAGGGTACTCGGTTATGACAATCCCATTGTCAGCAATTCGACCTGCCAATCCCCGATTCTCCGGCGGGTACACTTGATCGAATGACGTTCCCATCACTGCGATTGTCTTGCCATATTTGAGAGCGCCTTCATGACTGGCCGCATCAATTCCTTTCGCTAATCCGCTAACGACGTGAAGGCCCATTCGACTCAACTGCTCTCCCAGCGTTGCTGCTACCTTCTTGCCATATGATGTAGGTGTTCGCGTTCCGACGATACTGACGGAAGCTTCCCCTAGGCATGTCCAATCCCCTTTACCATATATGACCCAAGGATATTGAGCGGTTTCCCTCAATAATAAGGGGTACTGGGCGTCAATCGCCGTCCTCCATTCAATACCGTGCCGCTCTATGATATCAAGTCTCTGTTCAAGATGCTCGGAACGAAACTGAGCTGCCAGCCTATCAGCTATATTCGGCTTAATACCAAATTCTTGCCATTGAGAAGAAGGGCGATCCAGCCAATATTGCAAATCGTTGGGCCCTATTCTATCCATCAAGTCACGTATCGTGTGCCATCCAATTCCTTCCGCTTCATGAAGTGCAATTATGATTTGACTTATTGTCCATTGGCTCATCGCATTCTTTCCCTTCATTAAAAAAGAAGCGCGATTCCGCTCCCCTTATTTTGCTTGAGATAGTAACAGATTGCAAGTGTCAACCCATTCATTTTGAAATTCATAGAACTTTAATTTGCAAAACAAAATAAAAAAGCAACCTTTATACACGTTTCCGTGTCGTAAAGGTTGCCTACCTTTGTAAATAGATTAGGAGTTGACTACATGAGTCTTGCAGGATTCAAGCAGTCCCCGTTCTTCTAGTACAGCAACAAGTGTACTGCCCATTTCTGAAGGTGTTGGAGCTACCTTAATACCACATGCCTCCAGCGTTGCAATTTTCTCGGCGGCAGTTCCTTTGCCTCCTGAAATAATGGCTCCTGCATGTCCCATACGCTTGCCTGCAGGCGCTGTTGCCCCGCCAATGAATCCGACAACTGGCTTCTTCATATTATCACGGATCCATTCTGCTGCTTCTTCCTCAGCAGTCCCGCCGATTTCACCAATCATAATAACAGCATGTGTGTCCGGGTCTTCATTGAACAAGTTCAGGATGTCGATGAATTCGGAGCCTTTTACCGGGTCTCCTCCAATACCAACAGCTGTTGATTGACCGATACCTCGTGTCGTTAATTGATGTACCGCCTCATAAGTGAGCGTCCCGCTTCGAGAAACGACACCTACATGACCCGGAGCGTGAATATATCCTGGCATAATCCCGATCTTGCATTGTCCAGGTGTGATGACACCAGGGCAGTTCGGACCGATAAGACGTGTGCGCTTGCCCTCCATGTATCGCTTAACCTTAACCATATCCAATACAGGGATGCCTTCCGTGATGCAAATTACAAGATCGAGATCCGCGTCTACTGCTTCCATGATTGCATCTGCTGCAAATGCTGGCGGTACGTAGATAACACTTGCTGTTGCGTTAGTTGCTGCCTTGGCTTCTACTACCGTGTTGTAAACAGGAAGTGTGACCACTTCTCCGTTATCAAGCGTAATATCAACCTTAGTTCCACCTTTGCCAGGGACAGCGCCAGCCACCATCTGGGAGCCATACTCCAGTCCGCCCTTCGTGTGGAACATGCCTGTAGCACCCGTCATATTTTGCGTAATAATCTTGGTATGCTTATCAATTAAGATACTCATTGACTCTCATCCTCTCGTCCGTGAATTATTGAACCAATGCGACAATTTTCTGCGCACCGTCTGCCATTGAATCGGCTGCAACAATGTTCAATCCAGATTCATTCAGAATGCGCTTGCCGATCTCCACGTTCGTACCTTCCAGACGGACGACGAGCGGCCGATCAAGACCAATTTGCTTCGCTGCTTCCACAACACCGTCAGCAATGACATCACAACGCATAATACCGCCGAAAATATTAACGAAAATTCCTTTTACATTTTCATCCGACAAAATAATCTTGAATGCTTCCGTTACTTTCTCCGTAGTAGCACCGCCACCTACATCAAGGAAGTTAGCTGGTTCGCCGCCGTAATATTTAATAATATCCATCGTGGACATCGCAAGACCGGCACCGTTAACCATACAGCCGATATTGCCGTCGAGGGCGATATAGCTCAAATCGAATTTGGAAGCTTCAATTTCCTTCTCATCCTCTTCATCCAAATCGCGCAGCGCTTGAATGTCCTTATGGCGATACAGCGCATTGGAATCGAAGTTCAGCTTCGCATCCAATGCCATGACCTCTCCGTCACCAGTTACAACGAGCGGGTTGATCTCTGCAATCGAGCAATCCTTATCTACAAATGCTTGGTACAGGGCAATCATAAATTTAACAGCCTTGTTGACCAGTTCGGCCGGAATATTGATTGCATACGCGAGCTTGCGCGCTTGGAAGACTTGCAGACCAACCGCTGGATCGATGACTTCCTTCACGATCTTCTCCGGTGTTGCTGCAGCAACCTCTTCAATTTCCGTACCGCCTTCTTCAGACGCCATCATAACGACGCGACCTGTTCCACGATCAACGACTACACCAACATAATACTCTTTCTTAATGTCACAGCCCTGTTCGATCAACAGACGCTTTACTTCCTTGCCTTCCGGACCTGTTTGATGCGTCACGAGCACTTTGCCAAGCAATTCCGTCGCATATGTACGCACGTCATCCAAGCTCTTCGCTACCTTCACTCCGCCTGCCTTACCGCGGCCACCTGCATGAATTTGCGCCTTGACGACGACGATTGGAGTGCCCAATTCCTCAGCTGCCTGTACGGCTTCGTCTACCGTGAACGCAACCTTCCCTTCTGGAACAGCAACGCCATATTGCTTCAATACACTCTTGCCTTGATACTCATGAATATTCATCGTGCATCCCCCTATCCGATCGTTAGCCTCATGGGCTGTTTCCGACTTGAAGCCGAGGTTGTAGGACAACAGCATGCCTTGCCCGCTCCTGCAGCTACACCTCGCGGCGCGTCCGTGAACTTGGGGAACCGCTTCCGCCGCTTCGCCACCGTTAATCACAATAACGGAAAATATATACAATCCGAACACATTGTATCATGAATTTAAAACGCTTTCCTCTCATTTTCGTCAAGAAAGTACATTTTTTTGATATTGATATCATCTCATTTTGAGATTAATAGGGAATCTCGACATTTCCTAAAGGGAAAAATTGACGTTGTAATTGGGCAGAGCTATAATACACAGTACATGCTCTAATAGACTTACTACATGGTTTCAATTATCAGATCACATAAACAATAGGCCTATTGCATTCTATTAAACTAGCTAGATTATCCGCATTTCAATAACGAGCGTTGATAAGGAAGCACCTTTCCCTCGTATTCCAGCATTGTGCTGAGAATGACGATAGAGAGGTGTTTTTATGTACGGAAATTTGTGGGGTGCCTCTGTATATGGTGTAGAAGGCAGACTCATCCATGTGGAAATTGATATTTCTCCCGGTTTGCCGCAGGTCAGTATTGTAGGTCTTCCCGATGCTGCAATTCGTGAATCCATCGAACGAGTAAGAGCGGCAATCCGCAATTGCGGCTGGAAATTCCCTCTGGAGCGAATAACGATTAATTTGGCGCCGGCCGATCTTCGCAAGGAAGGAACTTCATTCGACATCGCCATGGCGGTAGGACTGTTATGCACAAGCGGACAAATTCCCACTCCTCCCTTTCAAGATATGCTGCTCATTGGGGAGCTAGCGTTAGATGGTTCTACCCGAGCCGTCCCTGGTGTCCTGTCTCTCGTCGATGAGGCACGAAGAAAAAGATTTACCCGCGTAATTGTACCAGCCGACAATGCTGCTGAGGCAGCACTTGTAGAAGGTATTCAAGTATTCCCCCTTCGCCACCTGAATGAATTGAAAGATGTACAACATGTGGGAGATCTGCCCATCGCGATCCGTGACAAATGGGGGATGGTGTCGAATGACATGGAAGAAGAAGGACTAGAAACGAATACCGAGGATTACGCCGATGTCAACGGCCAACTGCATGTAAAGCGCGCATTAACCATCGCAGCTGCAGGCATGCATAATATACTGCTTAGCGGCCCGCCGGGAACAGGCAAGACCATGCTTATCCGGAGGCTGCCGTCGATTCTACCACCTATGAATGAAGAAGAAGCACTCGAGGTGTCGAAAATATATAGTGTGTCAGGAAAATGGAATCATGATGGTGCAGGTCTGATAATGAAGCGTCCCTTCCGTTCGCCCCATCATTCCATTTCTGCCGCCGGGCTTATTGGCGGCAGCGCCATTCCTAAGCCTGGGGAAATCAGTTTGGCTCATCGTGGTGTTCTATTTCTAGATGAATTGCCCGAATTTCCGCGTCAAGTGCTTGAAGTACTGCGGCAGCCGCTCGAAGAACGCAGCGTCACGATCGGCAGAGCACGCGCCGTCTTCCGCTTCCCTGCCCATGTGATGCTCGCGGCATCGATGAACCCTTGTCCTTGTGGATATGCAGGCTCCGCCACTGACGAATGCAGATGCTCACAAGGGAGGCTCGAGCAATACAAAAGCAAATTGTCAGGCCCGCTACTCGACCGCATAGATGTACAGGTGGATGTGCCTCGATCACCAATATCCGATTGGAGCAGCAACAATCTTAGCTCGGAGGAAATGCGCAGACAGGTTATGCATGCCCAGCTTGTGCAAGCAAAGCGATATCAAGACATAGGTATCCAGTTCAACAGCGAGCTGTCAGGCTCTTATTTGAAGAAATTTTGCAGCATGTCTGATAACGCAAGGCGAATGCTGCAGCAGGCATATGATCAGCTTGGCATGAGTGCACGGGCTCATGATCGCCTTTTAAAGATGTCTCGGACGATTGCGGACATCGAGGGCAGTGAAGTTATTGAAGTTCCGCACGTGGCGGAAGCGATCCAATACCGTACGTTGGATAGACGGCACAATCTTTGACTCATGCGGCTTAAAATGCCCCTTGAAAAAGTTCTATCTTAGGTATAGCCCCTGATTGAGACGAAGACGAATAGGTAACGGCCACGGCATCGAAGCGCACATGAACCTCATCCAGACGATATCGATGCATATAAGCGGTAGCAACTGCTCGCACCTTGCGCTGCTTGCGCCAATCAATGGCCTCAGCCGCACCGCCATAACGCAGCCCCTCGGTGCGGCTTCTTACCTCTACAAACACCCAGATATCGCCATCTTTAGCTACGATGTCAATTTCGCCTGATTTGCAGCGCCAATTCACATCAACAATAAGGTAATTCAGCCGTTCCAAGTAGGCAATTGCAAGCTGCTCGGCCTCTGCTCCCCGAGCGCGGCGGTTGAGCTTTTTCGACATGGCTCTCTCCTCCTTGCATTCTCCTCGATGGAAGAAGTCGCTATGTCCATTGAAGACGCCAAAAAACTTGTCCTATGAGTATGCGGCAACTTCATCAGACGGTTACGATCCACGATTGATCCCCCCCTTATCCGCACGTTGATCAGCTTTATAGACGAAGGAGAGCACTTCCGCAACCAATTGATACAGAGCAGGCGGAATTTGTTGATCGATGTCGAGCTTGGACAACACCTCAACTAAGGAAGCATCCTCTTGAATAGGCACTCCGCTCTCCTTCGCTTTATCGAGAATCCGCTCAGCGATTTGGCCATGTCCCTTCGCAACAACAACAGGCGCATCCCCCTGCTCGGGATTATAGGTAAGGGCAACCGCCTTTTTACGAGGAGCGGCGCCCTCATTCGCTGACGCATTCATTGCCTCGCGAACGCCTTGACGCGCCTCCTGCTGATTCCAATAACTCGTTCCCGAGTTCGGTGATGGCTGTACGGGCTCAACAGAAGCTGGCCGAGGGATAGATGATTTATTCTTCATATTTTCATATCCACCCCTTTATATGGCTTAGCCGCATAATCATCCATGCTTATTTCCGATGTTGGCACCGGCACCGTATCGGAGCTTCGTTCTGGAAGCGGCAGTGTTCGGAAGGCGGACATCTGATAGCCGATACGCTCCAATGCTTCTTCCGCCTCGCCTCGTAATCCCTTTATCCATTCTCCAACCCGTTCATCATCATGATGGATATGCAGGGCAACCGCATTGTCCACGACCTGAACGTCAACTAGTGTACGTCCTAGCGTCTTCATGTTCAAGTCGAACCAGAGACGGCAATTTCCTGCATCAAGCTCTCCACGCTTGCTCTGACGGGACTGAATATGAACAGCTGCCGTTTGCTTGCCATCTGGTGTAACAAGTGGAACAAACAACGTAATATGCGAAAATGGCGCTTGTCGATCAGAAGCAAGCAGCAACTGCTGGCCTGTAACATGCTGTACAAGCTGCTGTGCTGCCTCACGAAGTGCGTGAGGGACACCTTCAGCTTGCAGCAAATGAAGCAGGGCGCTTTTCAGCGATTCGCCCACTGCAGCTCCCTGCTGCGTTGACCCAGTTGCCAATTGGGAGATGTCCAGCTGAGCAGCACCCGGAGCAGTAGATGCCGCGGAAATAGGCGGATGAATGGCAGTTTTTGCTGCGGCCGCTCCTGCAGCCGCTTCTTGTGGCGCGATATTACGTCCTGTTCCACCGTTCACTGCTCCCGACTTGTCTGATGGAGTACCATTCGTATTTGATGCTCCGGTTGGAGCATTCGAAGCCGATGCCGTAGATGGTGCTGCAGTACCTGAATGCAGATCTGGCCGTCCTCCACCCGTAAGCCCGCTATTTGCAGAGGCACTCGTGTTAGCGGAAGAAGCTGCGGCATTGCCTCCGCCAGTTGTAGACTGCGCGCTGTCCCCCACCGCCTGCTGAGGCTGTGATGTGAGTTCCATCACCGCAGCTCGATGAGCCTGCTGTTCATGCGATACGCCCAGCAATTGAAGCATTCTTCCAATCCATGCACCAGCTTGAATAGACGGCTGAGAAGTCGAAGGAGCTCCAGCGGTTCCTGCAGCTCCGCTGCCACCTTGAGCGAGTTCAGCATGTGCTCCTTCCCCGCTCTTCGCTGCCCCGCCTGATGCCGGTGTCGCATTCAGTATGGCTCCGCTCGTATTTTTGTTCTGCTGCTCATTAACAGGCGAAGTGCCAAACTGACCTGCTGCACTGCCTGCGGCATTACTATGCCCATTCCCATTCACAGCAGCGCTCATTCCGCTTCCACTGCCTTGCTGCTGACCTCCAGTCTGTAATCCCTCTGCGAGCAGCGCCCTTACAAGTGCTTGCGCCTCGCGCAGCGGCTGCGTCCACATACTGCCTGACTGCGAGCCAGTGTCCGTCGTCTTGCCCATTAACCCGCTTTCTAAGGCAAGTGAATCATCTCCTGCCCGCATAAATACTGCAAGCATATCTGTAAGCGGCTTACCGAAAAGCGCCTGTCGAAGCCCGTTTAACGTATCCGCTGTAAGCGGCAATTGACGCCGCAGGGCAAGTCCAGCTGCCTGCATCCACTCCGATGCCGCAACACCTGGAGGTTTCGCGGCCATCGCTTGGCTTAGCTTCGAGGCAAGTTCCTTCGTCAACGGCAAGCCGGCCTTCTGCAAATCCTGCAGCAGGCGGCGTGCCCACGGTTCATCTGGCAGACCCGATTGCTTAAGTGCTTCCTCCATGGACGGCAGCGCAGCAACAGAAGGCCCGTCTGTTGGCTTCAATATAACCAATCCATCTGACTGCTGTCCCTGCACTCGCATCCATGTCGTCTGACCAGGCTGCATTGGCGCATCCAATGCAGCACGCACGGGAACACCATTCACCGATACGACTGCCTCACGGCCATTTTCGGATACTTCTGTTACTGTCGCGCGCACGACTTGACCTGTCTTTAACTCCAATGAACGCTGCTCGCCGGGTCTCGCCTCCCCAGCCAAGCCTCGTACCAATTGTGATATATTCATATTCATCCCCCGTCCTCTGCAAATAGCTAACTTATATATCGGCATAGAGTGGGCGGATGATGAGCATTATCCGCAGCTCTCTTCATACCTTTCACATGAACCAATAAGCATTAGGCAATACGCTCAAGCAACTAGAATAACGTCAGCTGCTCCTCTTTAGGAAATAAAGAGGATAAAAAGCTCTTCCGATGCATGGGGGTAGGGCCATGGATGAGCAGTTGTTCACGATGCATTTTTGTTCCATATCCCTTATGTACAGCAATCCCATACTCTGGATATCGGTCATTCCATTCCCCACTGCATAGACGATCACGCGTTACTTTAGCTATGATTGATGCGGCTGCTATCGATTGGCTGTTGGCATCTCCTTTAATAATAGCCTCCTGCGTAAAAGGCAAATCGATCTTCTCTGCATCCACAAGCAGTACCTCAGGCTGTATGTCCAAAGTTTCAACCGCCTCTTTCATGGCACGGCGGGCTGCCTGCTTAATATTAATCTGATCAATGGTTGCAGCATCCACATGGGCGACTGACCACGCAACTGCTTCCGCGATGATGATATCATACAGTTCATCACGTTTCTTCTCTGACAGCTTCTTCGAGTCATTTATGCCCTCTATAATAAGACCCTCAGGCAAAATGACGGCTGCTGCGACGACATCACCGAACAGACAGCCACGACCGACCTCATCAATCCCTGCGATATGTCGAATGCTGCGTGCCCAATACTGCCGTTCCCAAGCTAATAAGTCAATCGGCTCCGCCGCCGTTTCCTGCTTTTTTTTCCCCATTTGAATAAGCTCCTCTCCTGCCTGTCCAAGCAACACTGCCCTGCCTAAAGAAATAGCGCCGTACACCCTTCGGCGTTAACGGCGCTATCCCATGCTCTTACTCACTGCGTCTATCGAACAGCTAATTCACCATAAAAGAGTATGGCTCTTCGAATGTAAGACGTCCCAGCTTGCCGGAACGCAGCTCTCGCAAAATAATGCCGGATGCCTTCTCTAGGTCGACTCTCCCGCCGCCCATCAAGCATCCGCGCTTACGTCCAATGTCTTCCATCACACGAACCACTTCATCTGAATCCTCCACATCAATGGCATCGCCAGTAATGCCGAATCGTTCAGACAACCGCCCCCAATAATGGGATGCAACATATTTCAGCGCGTAGAACGCGATATCTTCCACATTTAATATTTCTTCGCGAATTGCTCCGGTTGTCGCCAACCGGTAACCTACTTCCTGATCCTCAAACTTAGGCCACAAAATCCCCGGAGTATCGAGCAGTTCCATTTCGGAACCTACACGAATCCACTGCTGCCCCTTGGTAACGCCAGGGCGATCCCCAGTTGCAGCTACCGTTCTTCCAGCCAGTTTGTTAATGAGTGTAGATTTCCCCACGTTAGGAATCCCAACAATCAACGCACGTACTGGACGCGGTTTCATTCCTTTTGCTATTTGCTTCTGGAACTTCTCTTCGAGTAGTTTGCGCGCTTCCCCAGGAATCTGCGATACATTACTGCCTGTTGACGCATCGACGGCAATTACAGCGTGGCCTTCATTGCGAAAGTATTTCATCCATTTCGCCGTCACGTCTGGATCTGCTAGATCGCATTTGTTCATAATAATCAGACGCGGCTTATTGCCGAGTATATCGTTAATCATCGGATTGCGGCTTGACATAGGCAGGCGCGCATCCAACAGTTCGATCGCTACATCTATCAGTTTTAACTTCTCCTGGATCTGACGTCGCGCTCGCGTCATATGACCCGGAAACCATTGGATTGACATCGCTATCCACCTCCTTAGCAGCCGTAACTCAATTAATGATGCTGAATCAACTTAACATGCGAGATCGGCCAGAAAATAACATCCGCACGTCCAATGACGTCTGTTAACGGAATGAATCCAAGCATGCGGCTATCGGTACTGTTGCTCCGATGGTCACCCATGACGAAGATATGTCCTTCTGGAACTTTGTTCGGCTGAGTCGAATCACTTGGGAAATTACGGTCATTATATAACATATCGTTCTTATGAGCTTTATCTATTGCTTCCTGTATGTACGGCTCTTCTACCTTTTTGCCGTTCACGTACAAATCGTCACCACGATAATCAATCGTATCGCCTGCAACGCCGATAACACGCTTAATTAAATCGCGGTTCTCCTGTGGAACATGGAATACAACGACTTCTCCTGTCTTAGGTTGTCTGAACTCATACAAGATCTTGTTTACGATAAGCCTTTCACCCGTCCAGAAGTTAGGTTCCATAGAAGGACCATCAACTATAAACGGAGCGAACAGCAACCATCGTACGACAACGACAAGGACAACGGCTATCGCAATCGCTTTTATCCATTCCAACAATTCGTTTTTCTTCGGGCTAGCTGGCTTTTCAGCCGTTTCTTCCGTATTCGGTTGCATCAATTGGTCGTTTTGATCCATTCGCTGTGCCCCGCTTTCTCCTAGGATGCGTATTTGAAGTTCACGTCATGCGCAATGCGCAGTCCAATCCATACAAATAGCAAAAGGGAGCTTGCAGTCAAGCAAGCCCCCCGGTTGTTCCTTAACGGATTTCTTTGATTCTCGCTGCTTTACCGCGAAGGTTGCGAAGATAGTACAGCTTCGCACGACGCACTTTACCACGGCGAGCCACTTCGATTTTATCGATTTTCGGAGTGTGAAGCGGGAACGTACGCTCAACACCTACACCGTAGGAAATTTTACGAACAGTAAACGTTTCACTGATTCCGCCACCACGACGCTTAATAACAACACCTTCGAACAACTGGATACGCTCGCGAGATCCCTCGATAACTTTAACATAAACCTTCAAAGTATCACCGGGACGAAAGCTTGGAATATCCTTGCGAAGCTGTTCTTGCGTAATCGCTTGTACGATATTCATCTAGGACTCCCTCCTTCCACACAGGTGTTCTTACATCTCAGCACGCATTGCACGTTCGCCTCATCGTATGCAGAGGACCACCGTATTCCAAACAACGAAATTAATTGTAGCATACGAATGAATAGAACACAAGCGCATTTTTAGGGCCTGGCCTCTTTCCAATAATCATAGGCGTGAATCATAAATCCTGTATAAGAAGAGTGTTCCGCAAGCATTTCAGGAAGCTTGTCAAGCTGCTTGATCATCTCTTCTGCCCCTTTATCGTAAAAGGAAATATGCTCGCCCTCAAAACTCTCCTTCATCTCGACAGCAACAACAATCCGCTTGCCTAAACGATCTGCCATTTGCATCTCCTGCTTCACCACAGCGACGATGCCATTACTTCCTTCTGCCATATTGCGAAACGCCATTAGCGTTACATGATCCATATGTCCTATCATCCATTCACTTATCGACAATTCCGGCTTATCCGGCAGGAAGGTTCGATCCAGCCATACAGCAAGATCCACGCTTATCTCTAATTTAGAATCCGCCTTGACTGACTGGGCGAAAACGTTCATATTTTCTCTCCATTGCGCAACCACATCGTCCCTGCTGCTGCTCCATTCCGGTAAAACATACGGTTCCACGTCCAAATGTATGCCATAAAAGCGTTCTTCTGGTGCAACAGCCTGATTGTAACGCTTCACATAATCGACAAGCTTCATAATTCGCTGTCTGTTCTCTGTTAGCGCCCAAGCCGGATGCCCTCCCATAGCATGCATCTCAATGCCGGCATCGTGCGCCTTCTTCACGAATGAGCGATATGCGTCGAACGGCTGTTGCAGATCCAATCGAACATATAAATAGTTAATCCCCTTTTCTTTCGCAAACGCAATAATGTCATCAGGCTGGTTTATCGCTAACTCCGCCTGCCATACATAGGTACCAACAACCGTGCTATTACGCTCCATCGGTGGCGGCATAGGCACCGAAATCTGACCTGGATCGGGGTCAGGCTTTGGCAGCGGTTCGGGATCTGGCTTCGGATCAGGAAGTCCGCCTGCATCTCCATCCCGCTCCAGCATACGGTTCCAATACTGATAATCATGAATGGCAACACCTGTGAAGGAAGCATGATGCTCTAAACGCTCTGACACCTGCTTAAGCGCTGCATCCATTGCCTGTATACCTGCATCATAAAACGTAGTGTGCGTTTCGGTCATAGGCTTTGTGTTAACCCCGATGAAGATAGACTTCCCGAAGCGATCTGCGATTTCCATCTCATTCTGCACAAGCTCGATAATCCCATTACCGCCATCAAGCTGTTGGCGATAGGCCATTAACGTCACATGATCAAATCGGCTAATAATCCACTCCGACAGGGAGGTGCTTTGTGTATTCGGCACCATTATGTTATCGAACCACACCGGCATATCAACACTGATTTCGAGGCTGCCGCGGCCTTTGACAGCATCGATCACATGCTCCATATTTTCCGTCCAAGAGCGCAATACCGGCTGTGGATCAACTTCCCATTCAGGGAGAACATAAGGCTCCACATCCAAATGAATACCCTTAAATCGCTCCGCAGCAGCAGAGCTTTGATTATAAGCACTTACCCAATCCACTAGCTTCATTATCCGATCCCGATACTCACGCAAAGCCCATAAGGGGTGTCCTGCTAATCCGTGTACTTCAATTCCAGCTTGCCCCGCCTGCCTCAAAAACCGGCGGTATGCCGCTTCTGGAACCCTCCTATCCACATGCAAATACATAACGTTAATGTGATTCTTTTTTGCAAAATCAATCAGTTTTTCCGGTTCGTCCTCTATCCTCTCCGCCTGCCATATCCAAGTCGCCTTTCGCGTATCGCCCGGCTTTGAAAAACCGACCATAAACAGTGCGGTCATCACAAGCAGAAGCAATCCGATACGCGAAGCATTTCTCTCCACGATATCCCTCCATTCACGATTTATCTCTACCATTTTCGACATTCTTAAAATGGTTATTTCATTATAAATGTGCAAGATTGGAAAATATACGTGAAGATGGACCTGTTTTAGACAACCCGTGTAATGCGCATCCAACTATTTTATTGCATGTACAATAGACTATCGTTGACCTAACGTGAAGGTATGCAATCGTTCGTACATAGGACTTTGATTCATATGCGTCCGGAAAAGCACTATCTCTTCCCCCATCCATTGATGCGAAGGGAGTGGTTCGCTGATCATAGAGAATGGATGCACCTCTCCACCTCGATACTTGCGCGCTAGCGTAATATGGGGACGATAAGGACGATCCTCAGGCTCGAATCCTAGCGGTGATACCGCAGCACCTACACTATGGTTCAATTGTCGCAGCCTGTCGATTGCACCTCCGAGACCAACCCACAGCACACGAGGCGCTTCTTTTGTCCCAAAGCTCCCTATGCCCTCGAAATGAAGCTCAAAAGGATCTGTTTTTCTCGATACCTGCTCCAAAGCCTGAACAATCCGAGGAGCAGCCTCCTCGTCTGCTGCACCAAGGAATTGCAAGGTTATATGTAAATCCTGCGGATGTACCCATTTGGCAAAATGCCAATGGCGTTGTCCTGTTTTGCACCATGCATCAAGCACATGAACAGCTGACTCAGGAAGCGGCATTGCAATAAACAATCGCAATTGACGGTTCTCACTTTTACTCATAACGTCTCCTCATTTCCTCCAGATTCAACAAGATGTTATACCACCTTAGATCAACATTGTCCTCCAAATACGGTTATTATGGTCAAAATAACAAAATTCTTTGCGGTTTCTATCAGAATAAAATTCCAAAAAGGCTGCGAATCTATGACTTAACTACATAGATTCACAGCCTTCTATTGTTGACCATGCGTACAACTACTCACCCTGATCATTTAACCGACAGACCACAGCATTATGCATGAGTCCCATTGGTTTCATTTTTCAATCGTTCTATCATTTTTTTATCTTCCTTGCTAAGTTCCACATGCTCAAGTAGGTCAGGACGTCGTTCAAGCGTCCGCTTCAACGCTTGTTCTCGCCGCCACACCTCGATATTCGCATGATGACCGCTAATGAGCACATCGGGCACCTTCCAGTCACGGAACTGCGCCGGACGGGTATAATGCGGATACTCCAGCAAACCTGTACTAAATGAATCGGTTACTGCCGACATCTCATTGCCTAGAACGCCTGGCAACAAACGAACTACCGAGTCGACTACCGTCATTGCAGGAAGTTCCCCACCTGTCAGCACATAGTCCCCAATGGACAATTCATCTGTTACTAAATGCTCGCGAATGCGCTCATCATACCCTTCATAATGACCACACACGAAGATTAAATGCGACTCCTGTGCCAGTTCCTCCGCTTTCTTCTGTGAGAAGCGTTCCCCTTGCGGACACATTAAAATAACTCTTGGTTTGACAGCCTCCTGCAAGCTTTCTTCGCTCTCATCCTTCTTATCGGCCAACCGCTCTGCTGCCGCTTTTGCGACCAGATCCTCAACCGCCGCAAAAATCGGCTGCGGCTTAAGCACCATACCGCCTCCACCGCCATACGGATAATCGTCAACGGTTTGGTGCTTATTATCAGAATAGTCGCGGAAATTGACCGTGTTAATCGTAACATGACCATTCTCGCGCGCTTTGCCTAATATACTGGAACCAAATACCCCTTCACACATTTCCGGAAAAAGGGTCAACACATCGATACGCATCCTATATTAGTCCTTCCATAATATGAACCTTCACAATCTTCTCCTGCACATTAACCTCTAGTACAACATCGTCAATTACCGGCAGCAGAATGGATTTCCCTTTCGCTGGCTTAACAACCCAGACATCATTCGCACCTGGGGACAATATCTCCTCAATAACCCCAAGCTCTTCTCCTTCATCTGTGACGACTTTACATCCGATGATCTCATGATAGTAATATTCGTCATCATCGAGCTCGTCCAGCTGTTCTTCACTTACTTTCAGTACCCAGCCTTTATACTTCTCGACATCATTAATGTTGTCGAACTGCGTGAATTTCACGATGTACATATTTTTATGTAAACGCGACCGTTCAATCGTAACCGGTACGTTAATGTTCGAATCAGGCTGCTGCAAAATTAGCTCGCTCTTTTGTGCAAAGCGCGTCTCCGGAAAATCAGTTGTCGGGATAATTTTTACTTCTCCACGAATGCCGTGCGTATTGACTAGCTTGCCGACATTGAACATTCTTTGAGACATATCGTATCCTCCTGCCATGTATTTGCCATTTATCTCTATCTATCGTTAGTGCCCGGAAGCAAAAGCTTCCGAACAGCCTTCTCTCTAGTGTAACACAAACTGCCCTATGCATACGAAAAAGGGCTAGGACTTCATCCTAACCCTCTTGCGTACTGTTATGAAATAATGTCCACGGCAACTCGTTTTGGAACTTTGACTGCTGCCGATGTGACGACCGTACGAAGCGCCTTAGCGATACGACCTTGCTTGCCGATAACCATACCGACATCGTCGGGATGAACGTGAAGTTCATACACGATGACATGGTCTTTCTCCACGACGTCCACACGGACCTCCTCCGGATGATCGACCAAAGCGCGTGCAATTACTGACACTAACTCTTCCATTCGCGACCCTCCGAACGGCTAGATTATTTCTGGTTTTTCAGCTCATGGAACTTCTTCATTACGCCAGCTTGGCTAAGCAAGTTGCGAACCGTGTCAGATGCTTGAGCACCAGTTTGCAACCATTTCAGCGCCTTTTCCTCGTCGATGTTAACGACTGCTGGTTGAGCTACCGGATTGTAATGACCGATTTCCTCGATAAAACGACCGTCACGCGGGGAACGGGAATCGGATACAACGACACGATAGAATGGTGCTTTATGAGCACCCATGCGTTTCAAACGGATACGTACTGCCACGAAATTCACCTCCTAAACAGAATTCGAATCAACAAGCGAGCTTGTTGCAGCTCCACTTCTTTATTTCTTAACGGAAAGGAAACCTCATTCCTTTGCCAGCCTTGCCTGCTTTGCTCTTCAAGTTCTTCATCATCTTCGGCCCTTTCGGGCCCATCATGTCGGAGAACTGCTTCATCATCCGTCGCATCTCATCAAATTGCTTGATAAGACGGTTCACATCAGCCAGCGCAGTTCCGCTGCCTGCTGCAATCCGTTTGCGACGACTGTGATTGATTAAGTCTGGATCTTGGCGTTCTTCGTTCGTCATTGAACGGACAATCGCTTCGATTCGACCCATTTGACGCTCATCCACCTTTAGATTTGCATTTTGCTTCATCTTATTCATCCCTGGAATCATATCCAGGATCTGATCGATTGGACCGAGCTTCTTCACTTGCTGCATCTGCTCAAGGAAATCATCGAATGTGAAGGCTGCATTGCGCATCTTCATTTCCATTTCCTTGGCTTTCTCTGTATCGATATTCGCTTGTGCCTTCTCGATCAAGGAGAGCATGTCCCCCATGCCGAGAATCCGCGATGCCATCCGCTCTGGATGGAACGGCTCCAGCGCATCCATTTTCTCGCCAAGTGTAGCGAATTTGATTGGACAGCCAGTTACTGCCTTGACAGACAAGGCTGCACCACCGCGCGTATCGCCATCGAGCTTCGTCAGCACGACACCCGTAAGCTCTAGCTGTTGGTTGAAGCTATCCGCTACGTTCACCGCGTCTTGACCTGTCATCGCGTCGACGACGAGCAGCACTTCATCCGGCTTCGCTGTAGCATGAACCTGCTTCAGCTCCTCCATCAATGCTTCATCGATGTGCAGGCGGCCTGCGGTATCGATAATGACATAGTCAAGATGGTTCTCCTTGGCATGCTCCAATCCACGACGAGCGATCTCAACCGGACTTACTTGATCACCAAGTGCAAATACCGGAACCTTAATCTGCTCGCCTACAACCTGAAGCTGCTTAATCGCAGCTGGTCGATAAATATCGGCAGCGACAAGAAGCGGCTTATGATTCTGCTTCTGCAGCATCTTAGCCAGCTTACCAGATGTCGTCGTCTTACCAGCACCTTGGAGACCGACCATCATAATGACAGTTGGCGGCTTGTTGGCCTTAGCCAGCTTCGCAGCTGTGCCACCCATCAATTCCGTCAATTCCTTATTAACGATGTCGATAATGACCATGCCCGGTGTGAAGCTCTGCATCACTTCCTGACCTACGGCCTTCTCTTTCACCTTGCCAATGAATTCCTTGACGACTTTAAAGTTAACGTCGGCTTCAAGCAGCGCAAGGCGCACCTCGCGCATGGCTTCGTTGACGTCGTCCTCACTAACTTTACCTTTGCCTCTTAACTTGCTGAATACATTCTGTAATCGGCTCGTTAATCCTTCAAATGCCATATTATCTCACCCCGTTCCCTTAATCCAACGCCTGCAGTTCACGGACAATCGTCTGCAGTTCCGCGCGCTGCGGGTCGGGTATGGTATCCATATCGTTCAATGTATGTTGCAGCGTCATCACGATCTCTGTCCGACGCTCGAACTTCGACAATAAGCCGAGCTTGCTTTCATAAGATTCAAGCGTCTGCTCCGCCCGCTTAATATGTTCATATACCGCTTGGCGGCTAATGCCGAAGTCGGCTGCAATCTCGCCTAATGAAAAGTCATCTTGAAAGTAACATTTTAGGAACGTCTGCTGCTTCTCAGTAAGCAGTGGTTCATAGAAGTCGAACAGCATATTAATGCGGTTCGTCTTAGCAAGTATCTGTTCCTCGTTCATACGGGCCACCCCTTTCGTAAAGGAAAAACACTTTACAGCCCATCGACGTTTCTTATCATACCGAAATCACAGCATCATGTCAAGGGTTGAACCTTAACAAGGAGAAAAATATTTTTGAAGCCTTTCATTCGGTGATCGGAGACAACTATTACTCCTATATCACATAACGGTAAATACATATAAAATGCAAGATTGAACCAGCCAAAACGAACAAATGCCAAATGGCGTGATGATAGGGCAAGCGGCGCCATACAAAGAACGGAATGCCCGCTGTATAACATCCCCCTCCCATGACTAGCAGCATAACCCCTTCAAACGGTATCGCCTGCATTAAGCTGTCCCATACCGTTACCATGAGCCATCCCATTACTGCGTAACCAATTGTCGAAAACCACATATGGCGGCCTGTATAAAAAGCTTTATAAATCATGCCGACAATCGCAGTTCCCCATATTAGGCCAAACAACTGCTGGCTGAACTCATCCTGTAATACAATCAACATAAAAGGCGTGTAGGTTCCAGCAATAAACAAATAGATCGCCATATGATCGAGGATGGTAAATCGGAACTTAGTCCTGCCCTCCGGCATACTGTGCATCATCGCCGAGGTTGTAAACATAATAGTCAAGGTAATTCCATACACAGAAGCCCCGATGACATGCGCTATTGTTCCACGCTCCCATGCAGCGCCAATCAATACTCCAAGCGCCCATAGACTGAACAATAATCCGGCAGCATGGGTAATCACGTTCGCCCGTTCCTCCCCAGATATATTGCGTCCCCACTTCATAAGTCGCTCCTCCCCGCGGCACTCTAGCTGCCTGCTGTGCATACGCCCATATTCACGACGGATCACATTATATGCGGAGCAGACATCGTCGGTGAGAACAGGGAGACGAGTCGGTTCGTTGTTTAACTTGTACTGGCTCTTCATAAATCGGATGGCTTTCTCTTGCATCATCCAAAGACTGCACAGCCGCATCCTATTGATAGGACGCAAACACTTAAACAATACGTCAATAACGTGCAATTATATTTATCCCCCCATTATAGATAAAACCCCAGCACGTATGGATCTGCCAGGGCTTCTTATAGCTGTTATAGTTGTTATAGCTGTTATAGCTGTACCGAAAAACGATGGAAATATCCCTCCAACGAGAAATCGAATCAGATGTTGCCATCTACCTATCAGCTTAGTCAAAATAGGTAGAGATTCCCGTTCTGCCCGATAGTCGCAACTAGACTTTGCCGCAGTTAACTCCATATTTCCAGCATCGTTTCTATACTTTAGGAAATGTTCAAAAAGCACGCTTATGATCACGATGATATATGAAGGCAATATCAGCACGGCCTTTTTAAACTCTCCTTTTCAATTTGCTTACAGGGCCTTGCTCATTAGGTCGTAGCTCTTCCACGTATGGAATCCAAGCTTCGCATAAAAGTCAACCAGTTCTGTCCAGTCAATAACTAACTGGCGCATGCCGCGTTGCTGTAATTCTGCAATGCCCGCCTTAACTAAGCCGAGACCGTATCCTTTGCCGCGGTACTGATCATCTACGCCGAGCGGCCCAATGCCGCCTAACGGTTCTTCGAAAAGCGGTGCCCAATACGTATTTTGTGCAATAAGCGGAGAGTGCTCATCATTGACGCGACAGAAGCCTATCATTTCACTGCCCTGAAACAATCCAATGAACTCTCTTCCCTGTCCTCCGCGCTCCCAATAGCATTGTGCTTCATACAGCCATCTTCCCGGGAAGCAGCGGCGGAAAAATTTCAGCATTTCTTCCTTGTCCTCTGGTTCGAGCAGCTTAATGACCGCTCCATCTGCAAAGTCAGGGGTTGCCAACAGCTCTGTCTTTTCGGAAGACAGCATATCGCTAACCTCGTAGAGCTGCTTGAATCCTCTCTTCTCCAGCCATGGGCGATGCATGGACAGCGCCTTCGGCAGTCCCGGTACATAATGCCACGGATCGCGTCCAATGAACACTTGAGAAGCGCCCGCTTCACGCAATGCCTGTTCGGCCCGTGCGAGCAATTCGGAGCCTATCCCCTGCCCCCTTGCTTCGGAACGAACGACAAGAGCTTGAATCCAGCCTCCTCCTTCTCCAAGCTTCATCTCACGTTCTGTTTCCTTCCATTTCTTTGCAATGATGAAACCAAGAATGGAGCCGTCTGAATTTTGGACGATCCAGGAGCCAGGAAAGTAAACGTTTACATCTCGAAAGCTATTTTGCAAAAACAGCTGTTGTCTCATTGGGAACAGATCGCCCAGTTCACGGTTCCACAGCTCGCACATTGGATCCGCCCATGCTTCATTAAGTGGAATGACGTTCACATTCAACCCCTCCTACGATGAAGTCAATCTTCCCCGCAAATTGACTGCATTGATGTCTGTTACTATTTTATGAAATATTATTACAATATAATTATAGGTAATGTGAAATATTACTTCAACATTTTTTCCGCAAAATAATCTACGACGTGCATGACCTTCACTTTTTCAGCTACACCGTCCCGTTCTACGCCAACCTTCATCTGCATCAGGCATCCGGGATTGCTCGTCAAGATAATCGAGGCCTGCGTATCGCGAACGGCATCCATCTTCCGATCTACGATTGAATTCGCCATGTCTGGCTGTACAATGTTATAAATACCTGCGGATCCGCAGCATACATCTGCGCCTTCCAATTCCTTGTACTGTATGCCCGAAATACGGCGGATCAATTGACGAGGGCCATTGGATGATCGCATTACATTTCGCAAATGGCAGGAATCTTGATAAGTAACGGTTTCAGCAGCTTCTTCTGCTCTCGTTCCACTATTGCCTAACGGCATAACCGGGAGATTGCTCCAACGCTGTGAACGCATAATGAGATCACTGATATCCTTCACTTGCTTCGCAAATTTTTGGGCCGGCTCCACCCACTCCGACTCATCCTTCAGCAAATGATCGTACTCAACGAGCAACGCTCCACATCCGCCAGCATTGGAAGCAATGTAATCAACGCCAGCATCTCGGAATGCCGCAATATTTTGCTTTGCTAAATCCCTAGCCGTAGCCGTATCGCCTCCGCCATGAGCAAACAACGCGCCACAGCAGCCCTGTGCTTCCGGAATAATGACATCATAGCCGGATTCCGTCAGCAAGCGGATCGTATTCACGTTCGTTTCGGTGAACAAAACGTCCATAATACAACCGCGGAACAGCCCTACTGTACCCAGCTTCTCGCCCTTCGCCAAGAAATGGCGTCCACCCGCCCGCTTCACAACACCTTGACTGTCCGCTTCCGGCAAAATGCGCTCCATCATTTGCATTTGCGGAGGAAGCCACCGAAGCAGGTTCTTCTTGCGAGCAAAGCTTTGCAAGCCAGAACGCTGATAGGTTTGCAACAGCTTGCTTATTCGCAGCAGACGATTGTGTTTCATAAATACGGGGCGTGCAATGCGTTTCAGTCCCTTAACCGCCGTCGGCGGATTATGATGCGCATGCATCGCCTCTTTCGTCTGCTCAAGCAGCTGTCCGTACTTGACGTCTGAAGGACATACCGGCTCACAAGCTCTGCATCCCAAGCACAAGTTCATCTGCTTCTGGAACGATTCATCCGGCTCCATAATGCCATCGGCTACTGCTTTCATGAGGGCAATGCGTCCGCGTGGAGATGCTGCCTCCAAGCCAGTCTCTTGATAAGTCGGACAGGTCGGCTGACAAAATCCACATCGCATGCAGTTCATCAGCTGCTCGTAGTCGAGCGTCTTAACGAGCTCCTTCTGCAGTAGATTGTTCGCCTCTGATTGTTGTTGACTCATCGGGAGACCACCAGCCTTTTACGAGCAGCTTTGGCAAATATTTTGCCTGGATTCATAATGCCATTCGGATCGAAAACTTGCTTGATCCCTTTCATGATATCGATGCCTGCAGATCCCACCTTCCATTCCAGATACGGAGCCTTTACCGTTCCTACACCATGCTCGCCTGTAATGGTGCCGCCTAGACGAATCGCTTCCTCGAAAATATCCGCAAATGCTTGCTCAACACGATGAATTTCATCTTCGTTGCGAGCATCCGTTGGACAGGTTGGGTGAAGATTTCCGTCTCCCGCGTGACCGAAAGTACAGATGTTCACTCCATATTGTTCGGCGATGCGATTAATCGCAAGCACCATTTCAGCGATCTTCGAACGAGGAACGGTTGCATCCTCCAAAATCGTCGTTGGACGAATGCGCGCCAATGTAGACAATGCACTGCGACGAGCCTTCATCAGTTGCTCTGCCTCCATTTCATCCTTCGCAGTCTGGACACTGTCTGCACCGTCCTCGTTGCATATCTTTGCAATCGCTTCCATATCGCGCATGACAACGTTCTCGTCTTGTCCGTCCTGCTCAATAAGCAGTACAGCCTGCATATCCGTTGGAAGGCCGATGTGATTGTACTCCTCAACTACGCGAATCGTTGGCTGATCCATAAATTCAAGTGTAGCTGGAATAATGCCCGCGCCCACGATCCGAGATACACTGCGTGCAGCTGCATAAATATCCTTATAGGATACGAGCATCGTCTTGCGGATGCCCGGCGCTGGCAGCAGCTTGACCGTAGCTTCCGTAATAAGTGCCAAAGTTCCCTCCGAGCCGACCAGCAGCTTCGTTAAATCATAGCCGGCAACGTCCTTGTACAATTTTCCTCCCGTACGAATCACTTCACCGGACGGCAGCACCGCCTCAAGCGCAATCACATAATCCTTCGTCGTTCCATATTTCAAGCCGCGCAGTCCCCCGGCGCCCTCCATAATGTTGCCGCCCAATGTCGATATGGACATGCTGCTTGGGTCTGGCGGATAGAACAATCCCCGCTTCTCGACCTCACGATGGAATGTCTTCGTGTTCAATCCCGGCTGGAACGTTGCTGTAAGATTCTCCGTATCCATTTCAATAAGCTTATTCATTCGTGTCATCGCTACGACAATTCCCCCTGCTACAGGAACAGTACCGCCGCACAAATTGCTTGCAGCGCCTCTCGGCACAATGGGAATACGGTATTCATTCGCTGTGCGCAATATTTCCTGAACATCCGCTGTCGATTCCGGATATACAACAGCATCGGGCAAAGACTGCATCATTGGCGTAGCATCATACGAGTGTGTGACCAGGCTTTCCTTATCATCGCGATACCGCTCAGGCCCGAGCAGTTTAAGCAGCCGCTCACGTGCTTCATTGGCTATCATGAATGAACTCCTCCTTGATGTCTTGGTTCCAAGTCAACATCTGAAGTGAACGATTCAACCTAATCTTCCACCTGCTGAATTGTTCAGGTCATCTGATGACTTTGGCATATTATAACGTATGATTGAAACCAATGTCACTCAATTTTAAAAATTAATTTTATAATATTTATATTTTTTGATTTTATATTTCAGTAAAAAGAAGATATCGTTACATGGCGGAAAATTAAATTAAAAAAGGCTCTAAGCTTATTCAAGAGCATCTGTTTGAACAGCTTCGCGGTGGAATTGATACCCCTGGCGACAAACTGCCTTCTGTCGAAGTATTTTTCTCAACATATGCGGTAGGCCGTTCTACTATACGAGAAGCGCTTAGTATGCTTAAAGCGATGGGCTGGCTGAAGCGAGCCACAATGAAATTCTTATCCCAATGCTGCACATGACATCAAAAATGTGCTGAGCATATGGGGGAGACTCGGCGTATTTTGGTTGTCAGAGGACGCTCATCCACGGCTCAGTTGCTGGAGGAGCACCGGGAAATCTATAACGCGATTGCAGCTCAGAATGAACAACTCTCATGCTGGAGCATTTGAGCAAAATTGAAGCCCTGCTTGAAGGCGGTATAAAAATTTCGTAGCTGCTCCATTCCCAACATCAGTTTATTATTATTATTTATTTAAAATAGTTCTTAAAAACCAAAATCATCCATGCTATAATGTGTAAAATTAGAAACAACAGGAGGATGTGATAGGTTTTGAATCGCTCTTTCTACTCGCTTCTATCCAGCAGATCCTTCGCCAATCTTGCCGGATCGTTATATATGATGACGTTGATAGCAGCTGTTTATCAAATGACGGATTCGGCCGCTTTTGCCGGAGCAGTCTCCTTCGTACGATCGATGGCGATATTGGCGAGCAGCTTCATGCTACCGATCTGGTATCGCCGCATGAGCCTCGCGTACGTTACACGTTTATTTTTGATATTACAGTTTGCGCTGTCGGCGATTGTCGCCTTCTCTATATTGCCGCTCGCATCGATGTTATCGACAACTCTATTTCTCGCCTATTCATTTTCTGCCATTATTGGCATTGGGTACGCAGAGGGCTGTGCTTCTGCAGCGGCAAATGCCCTCTATCCGCGCTTGGTGGAGGAAGAGAAGCGGGTTTACGCGAACAGTCTGGTATCAACCAGTATGCAAATGCTATCTTTACTCGGATGGACCATGGGCGGAATACTGGTTGCCAAGCTTGGACATTCCCTGGTTTTGCAATTGTCCGCAGGTCTTCTTTTTCTTGGCTGCCTCTGCATTTTCAAATTATCTTACCATCAAGAAGAGAGTGTGAAATCAAATAAGAAATCGCACTCTATCCTAGCAGGCTGGACATACCTGTTCACGCATCCTAAGCTGCGCGTCATTACATGGATGGACATTCTTGAAGGAGTAGCGGGTGGAATATGGATTGGCGGTGTTACGCTCGTCTTTGCACAGGAGGTGCTCCATAAAGATGAAGCGTGGTGGGGATATATTAATGCAGCCTATTATGCGGGAACAATTATTGGCGGACTCATTACATTGAAGCTGTCTGCACGCATTCATAACCATTTGGTCGGCACGATCCTGATCGGATCGTTTGGTGTCAGTTTGCTCGTATACGGGTATGCTTGGAACACGCAAGCATTTGTCGCACTAGCTATAGTGGTTCTAATGGGGCCATTCTATCAGCTTCGTGATATTGCTCAGCGTACATATGTACAGCAGGTCACCCCGATTGAAGAACAGCCGCATGTTTTTGCCGCGCAGAGCACCATCTCATACATATTGTTCGGAGTATCCGTACTGTTCGCTGGAACAATCTCTGATATTTGGGGCCCCCAAGCCGTCTATGTTGTTGGCGGCACGATGTATCTATTGTCCTCCGCAGGAGGATTTTTGCTTCGCCGCAAGCAGGAAGTAGCACATTCGGAAAACCATGCACCTTATTCTACCTGACCTGCCATTGGTTTGTGCCTTCTAACAAGTAACAAGACGGAGTAGCCAGTTTGGTCTCTCCGTCTTTCTTCGTTTATTTATTTATATATTGGGAAGAAATATAGTCAGCTAACCAAATCGTATGATCACCGTGATAGAACAGTGTACCCTCTTACATACATTTCCATATTTCACCTATGAAAGCCGGCGAGGGCTAGGAGCGAATCTTGCGTTCTCTGCGCAATAAGTAAAGGAAATACGGAGCCCCGATTACGGCAGTCACTAACCCTGCCGGGAACTCGATTGGCGGAACGATGGCGCGTCCAAGCGTATCGGCCGTCAACACCAAGATGGCGCCTAACAAGCCCGATACGGGCAGAAGAATGCCATGTTTGGCGCCAACAAGCCGGCGCGCCATATGCGGAGCGATCAAGCCCACGAAGCCAATTGCGCCGACAACGGCCACCGATGCGCCTGCCAAGGCTATTGAAACAGCTACCAGCGCAAGACGCAGCCGCTTCACCCGTTCCCCCAGGCCTGTCGCTACATCATCGCCCAAGCTCAGCACATCTAGCCTCGAAGACAGCAGCAGCGCAAGCGGGATGAGTGCCAGCATCCACGGCAGTACGCCCATCACTTCATCCCAGCCTCTGCCCCATATGCTTCCGGTAAGCCAAATCAGTGCTGCATTGACGCTGACCGGGTATTTGAACATGAAGTACTGGATTCCTGCATCGCACATCGCGCCAAGCGCTATGCCCGTCAGTGCCAGCGTCGTGGGACGAGCTCCGCGCCTATATACGAATGCAAATAGAAGCAGGGCTACCAGAGCCGCTCCGGCAAATGCGGATAAAGGCAGTGCGATTGCCGATGACCCAGGAAATAAAATAATGGTTGCACAAGCCGCTAAGCCTGCCCCTTTCGTAATTCCGATAACGTCCGGAGAAGCAAGCGGGTTCCGCAGTACGCCCTGCAGCACAGTTCCCGATATAGCAAGCCCGGCGCCCACAAGAACGGACAAGACGATTCGAGGCGAACGGTATTTGCCAAGGATGAACGCATGGTCTGTGCTTTGCCCCAACATCGTCTCGATCACTTGGTTCGGCGTTATATAGACCGCCCCCACTCCAAGGCTGATCAGGCCCATGATGAGAAGCAGCGCAACTAACGCGAGCACGACGAGCCGATGACGGCGCGCCATATTTACAGATCTATTCATTGTGCTTCCCTCCTGCATATGCCAAGTACAAGAAGAATGGTGTTCCCAGCATGGCGGTGACAATCCCAATTGGCGCCTCATACGGATACGAGATATAGCGTGAAGCAATATCCGCATACACCAGCAGCACCGATCCATACAGGGCGGAGCAAGGCAGCACATAACGCAGATCCACGCCGACCATCAGCCGGACGATGTGCGGTACCAGCAAACCTACGAAGCCAATCGGGCCGGCAACGGACACCGAGCCTCCCGCCAAAATAATGACGAGCAGACCGCCGGCGAATCGCGTTGCCTCGATTCTTGCTCCGAGCCCCCTCGCCACATCATCCCCCATGCTCAGCATCGTTAACGGCTTCGACAGAGCCAAAGCGCCCAACAAGCCAATGCTTGCCCATGGAAGAAGCACACCAACATGATGCCAATTCCGATTGCCTATCGCGCCGACCAGCCAATAAAGAATGCTGTCCGTTGTGTTCTCATGAAATAAGATCAATCCTTGTGTGATGGACGAAAGAAAAAAATGGACGGTCATTCCGGCAATGGCGAGTCGGGCCGGCTTTAAATCTCCCCCTGCGCTGATAAAATACACGATAAAGCCGCCCAAAGCCGCTCCCGCAAATGCGGAATAAACAAGCTGCTGCTGCGTCAACTCCGGCAGGAACACCGTTGACGTTACCACTATGAGCGAAGCGCCAGCATTGACGCCGAACACCTGCGGATTAGCTAGCGGGTTGCGCGTCATCGCCTGCATGATCGTACCTGCGACCGCCAAGCTGGCACCGATCAGAATTGCGATTAACGCACGGGGCAATCGGATCTCCTGAACGATAAGCATCTCCTTCGTTCTGTCCGCGAAGAACAGAGCCTTCAGCAAAGTAGGAAATGAAATCGAGGAGGAGCCCAGCGACACATTGATCATGACCCCTGCCGATAATAATGCGAAGCCAAGCAGCAGCGACAGGCCGAACGCCTTGCGCCTACCGCCGTGACGTAATCCCGTCATGCGTTACAATGCCCCTTTCTTTTTTCGTTCCTGGGCAGACAAAAAGTAGACGTTAACAAGTAACGCCTACCTCGCCCGTTTCCTGTCTTACAAATTATTTCTCCACTTTCCCGCTTCCGTACAGTTTCGAAATTGCCTCTTCCATCATTAATTCCCCGGCAACAATGCCGCGCCAGCGTGTCCATAAATTGCGATCCACTTCAATGACCTTTTTATTCTTCACGGCCTTCAGCTCCTGCCACAACGGATTGACGGACCACTCGTCCACGATCGTTTGCTCTCCGTCTGTCTTCATCAGGAACAAAATATCGGGATTGATATTCAGCAATTGCTCCAATGTTAGCTCCGCATAGGGTTCCTTCGGATCCTGTATCGCATTCATCAGACTGACCTTTTCCAATACGGCGCCGTCATAGGAGGATGATGTATGCGCTTTGAAGCTTTCTTTGCGCAAAGCAGCCGACATGACGGTCTGTTTCTCGTCTGATGGCGGCACTTGAGCCTTCAAAGCATTGATTTTATCCTTATGCTGTTCCAACCGCTGCTTTCCTTCCTCACTCATGTTCAGGGCATCTGCTATCGTCTGGAAGGACGCCAAATTGTCTTCATAACTTGCTTCCAGACTCTTCAGCACGATTGTAGGAGCAATTTGTTTCAAGTCTTCATAAATCGCTTTATGACGTTTCCAATCCGCGATAATCAAATCCGGCTGCAGAGAGCTTATTACCTCCAAGCTTGGCTGCTTGCGCGTTCCAACTGACGTATAATCTCCAATCTTATCTGCTAGCGTCTTCAAAATTCGATCTTTATTTCCGTCATCGGCAATGCCGACAGGCTTCAAATCAAGTGATGCAAGCGCATCGACAAAGGAAAATTCGAGCACTACGACCCGCTTCGGCGATCCTTTCACCTCTGTCATACCTAGCTCGTGCTTAATTTCTCGCGCGGCTTCTGTTTTCTTAGCGGCTGGTTGACTATCGTCGGCTTGGCTGCCCCCATTTGCTTGAGAGCCGCATCCCACGACGAGAAGCACTGTGAATAATATCGCCAGTACCGCTTGATATTTCTTTTTCAAAGTTACTACCCCCTGGTGTCCAACATGATGCCGTATACACTTTACATCAACATTGAGAATCATTATCACTTGTTCATCATATTGTGATTTGATCTAACTGTCAATGTAATCTTTAAATATAAATTATAGTATTTTATGGTATTATAAATTTTGTTTACATTTCTTTCTATGAGAAGACTGATTTGAACTTGATTTTGCAATCCCTTTTTCGCTAGCATTCGTTTTGTGGTAAACTAACACTAACCTGTATTGGATTCTTTTATTGTGAATAAGGGAGAAAGCCAACATGTATCCGGATATTCAGCATTTTAAGGCGGAGTTTTTCAAAGCATTAGCGCATCCTTTGCGGATAAAGATTCTGGAGATCCTATGCGAAGGAGATAAAACAGTTAACGAAATTCAATCCATACTCGGAACGGAAGGATCTTCTGTTTCTCAGCAGTTGGCCGTTCTGCGCGGCAAAAACGTCGTGTATGGCGTTAAGGATGGAACCTCTGTTATTTATTCCTTGCGTGACCCGATGATCAAGGATTTACTTCAAGTCGCGAAGCAAATCTTCAATAACCACTTAGTCAATTCCATATCTATGTTGAAAAACATGAAAAACCAAGAATCGTCCTAAAAAAGAGAGGAATATGAGTCCCCGACTCCTGTTTCCTCTCTTTCTTGTATAAAAGCACACCACATCCCTTCCTATACGCTTTGACAGGTATGCGAATCACCGTTATCATTTTAAATATTCAAATAATCAAATATTTAGAAATGGTGGGGAGTCATACATGAAACCGTTGTGGCGCGGTCGCTATGCCGAATACAGCTGGCAATCTTTTAGAAAAGACATGATTGCAGGCATGATCGTCGGTGTCGTTGCCATCCCGTTAGGCATGGCATTCGCCATAGCCTCCGGCGTTAAGCCTGAATACGGCTTATATACAACCATAATCGCCGGATTTATTATTTCGCTGCTTGGTGGATCCAAGTTTCAAATCGGAGGCCCTACCGGTGCATTTATTCCGATATTATTCGCAATTGTCATGCAATATGGGTTTGAAAACCTGCTGATCGCTGGCTTTCTTGCGGGAGTAATGCTTGTCTTAATGGGACTGCTGCGCTTAGGGGCAGTCATCCGCTTCATCCCGCGGCCTGTAACCATCGGTTTTACTTCAGGGATTGCCGTCATTATTTTTACAGGTCAAATTGCTGACTTTTTAGGGCTTCACCTTGAGAAGCAGGACAGCTTCATTGCCAATATGCGTGAGCTGATCATTCATATCCCAGCGGCCAACTTGTACAGTGTACTGACATCCTGTATTTGTCTTGTTGCCCTTCTTCTCGTACCCAAGTACATGCCCAAGGTTCCAGCTTCCCTGGTAGGACTTCTTTTATCAAGCCTTATTGCTGCTTGGCTGTATCCGAACCAGGTTGCTACGATTGGTACGACATTCGGCGCGATACCTAGCGGTATTCCTGACTTCCATTGGCCAGCATTAAGTTGGGATCGTATCCTTTTACTGCTCCAGCCTGCTTTTGTCATTGCACTGCTCGGCGGAGTGGAGTCTCTGTTGTCTGCACTTGTTGCCGACAGTATGACTGGTGAAAAACATAACAGCAATCGAGAGTTGATCGGGCAAGGCATTGCAAATATGATCGCACCGTTGTTCGGGGGAATACCGGCAACCGGGGCGATTGCACGCACAGCTACCAATATTCGCAGTGGAGCTGCTTCTCCTATATCCGGTATGGTACATGCCATCGTCGTACTGCTCGTGCTGCTGTTCCTTGCTCCCTTTGCTTCAGCTATTCCCTTGGCTGCAATGGCCCCGATATTGATGCTGGTAGCCTGGAATATGAGCGAGCGAAAAACATTTGCCAAGATTGCACGAACGAAAACAGCAGACTCGCTTATTTTAGTTGTTACCTTTTTGCTGACTGTGTTCATGAATCTGACGGTCGCCGTTCAGGCTGGGCTTGCGATCGCCATCATATTGTTTATCAAGCGAATGAGTGAAGAAGTAAAGGTCGATAAGGTTCTGCCTGATCCGCAGGATCAGAAAGCCAAAGTATCTGCAAGCGTCGTAAAGGACGGGCGGAAATGTCCGCAAATTAGTATGGTCAGTGTTGAAGGGACGCTGTTTTTTGGCGCTGCCCACACGTTGGAGCAAGCACTATCCTCACAATGCGAGGATACACCGCATGTGCTAATTTTACGGCTGGGGCGTGTACCGTATTTGGACACAACAGCAGCTGCGCATCTATCCGCATTCGTGAGCCGTATCCAGCAGCAAGGCGGGATCGTGCTTATTACTGGGATTGCTCCTCAGCCAGCGCAAATGATGCATAAAACGGGACTGCAAGCCTTAATCGGGACAGAGCATTTTTTCAGAAGAACAGGCACAGCCATTGATTACGCTCTATCTCGGATTGCGCTATCCCAATGCCAAGGCTGTACACATTTTGCCTTTCGGGAGTGCAAGCAATTATGCTGTGCTCAGTCACTGCCGGAGCTATCCAAACAGCCGTTATCACAGCGAAGTACTTTGCAAATTTGATGAGTGCACAATATTCTAACCAATATCATTTCATAAAAAGGCGTCCCTGACTGGGACGCCTTTTTCTACCTGAATGGTCTTATGCTTGCTGTTCTTCTTCCTGCTCCGCTTCTGCAATCAGTCCTGCGAACAAAGCATGAACGAACTGCTCGGAATCGAATTCCTGCAAATCTCCCATTTTCTCGCCGAGACCAACCAGCTTTACTGGCAGGTTCAGTTCTTGACGGATCGCAATGACTATGCCGCCCTTCGCCGTACCGTCCAGCTTCGTGAGCACTAAACCGGTAACGCCGCTTTTCTCACCAAACAGCTTCGCTTGATTCAGTGCATTTTGACCCGTTGTTGCATCCAGCACCATCAATACTTCATGTGGAGCATCTGGCACTTCACGCTGAATGACGCGGAAGATCTTATTCAACTCTTCCATCAGATTTGTTTTGTTCTGCAAGCGTCCTGCTGTATCGCACAATAACACATCTACATTGCGCTGTTTCGCTGCCTGCACTGCATCGTACATCACTGCCGCTGGGTCAGAGCCTGCCTGCTGCTTAATGACGTCAACCCCAGCACGTTGTCCCCATACCTCCAGCTGTTCAATTGCACCAGCGCGGAACGTGTCTCCCGCCGCAAGTAAAACGGATTTGCCTTCTTGCTTGAAACGATGCGCCAGCTTTCCGATCGTAGTCGTCTTCCCGACGCCATTAACACCGACGAACAGAATGACGGTCATTCCATTCGGATTTATGTTCAGTTTGTTGGAATCATCGCCACGCAGAAGCCCGATAAGCTTCTCGGACAATACCGGCTGCAGATCAGCAGCGTCCTCGATTTTTCGCTTCTTCACCTCATCGCGAAGATCGTCAATCAAGTTCATAACGGTCGTCACGCCGACATCGGCACCAATTAAGATTTCTTCCAATTCTTCATAGAAGGCTTCATCGATTTTCTTGCGCCGCGTAATGAGCTCCGTTACCTTCTCCACGAGCCCTTTGCGAGTTTTCTCCAAGCCTTCCTTGAATATATTCGTTACGGACTCCGTCTTCGCTGCGATGCTATCCTTTAGCTTCTTAAAAAAACTCATGTCCTCTCCGCCCCTTATGCAATGATTGCTTCATCATCTTCCAACTTTACGGATACGAGCTTCGATACGCCGCCCTCTTCCATCGTAACTCCATACAGCACATCAGCCTCTTCCATCGTCCCTTTGCGATGAGTGACAACAATGAACTGAGTCTGCTCGGAAAATTCACGCAAATATTGAGCAAATCGCGTAACGTTCGCTTCGTCAAGCGCTGCTTCTACTTCATCAAGTACACAGAATGGAACCGGCTTAACATGCAGAATCGCGAACAGAAGCGCCATTGCTGTCAGTGCGCGCTCCCCACCGGACAGCAGTTGCAGGTTCTGCAGCTTTTTGCCTGGTGGCTGTGCCACAATGTCAATTCCCGTTTCCAAAATATGATCCGGATCAATCAATACGAGATCGGCCCGCCCTCCGCCGAACAACTTCGAGAACACGACGACGAACTGCTTGCGAATCGCATCAAATGTAGACTTGAACCGCTTTGACATTTCATCATCCATCTCTCGAATGACCTGATATAATGTCGTCTTCGCTTCGATTAGATCATTTTTTTGCTCACTGAGGAACTGATAGCGCTCATTTACTCGTTCAAATTCGTCGATTGCACCAAGGTTCACTTCTCCAAGCGCAGCGATCTGCTTCTTCAAATCACGCACTTCCTGCTTTGCTTCCTCAATATTTTCCGGCATAACGTACCGATGCTTTGCGAGTTCAAAGCTAATTTCATACTCTTCACTCAGCTTGCGCAGCAGGTTATCCAGCTCAACATCAAGCCGATTCGCTTGAATTTCGGTTTGGCGCATGGACTCTTCCACCTGTTTCAACTCTGTGCGCTGTTCCTTTGTATCACTCTCGGCAAGCTCCAATCGAGCAACACATTGCGCACGATCCGCACGCTTGAACTCGATCTGTTTGCCCGTTTCCTGCTTCTTCACGCTGAAATGATTTAAGTCTTCCGTCTGCTTCATCGTCTCGCGCTCTGCCGTTTCCAGATCAATCTGAACCTGTATCAACCCTTGTGTTAACTGCGTATACTCTTGTTCATACGCCTTCGCTTCCTGCTCGGATCGCGTCAGTTGCTCCTGCAGGGAGAACGATTCCTGATCCAGCTTGCCTTGACGAACCTTCAAATCCGTAAGCTGCGATTGCAGCACTTCCTTCTCTGACTCGTTCGCTTTGCGTGCGGATTCCGCTGTCTCAATCGAGACATGCAGCCGATCTTCATCAATTTTCAGCTCGGCAAGCCGCGCCTCCGCAGTACGACGGCCAGCATCCAGCGTGGACATCTCCTCTGCCGCGTGCGCCAGCTCTTGCTGCTCCATCTCAAGCGTTTCTGCCAGCTGGCGTTCTTCCTTCTCCAGCTGCGCAATCTCGCTTGTCAGCTGCTGTTCATTAATGCGCTTCGTTTCTCCTTGCTCTCGAAGATCATCCAGCCGCTTCAAACCAGTCGTTGTGCGCTGCTTCTGCTCCGTATAGGTTTCCGTCAACTTGGTCAGCTGCTTTTCAGCTTCCTTAATATCTGCTTCCAGCTGCTCCAATTGACGCTGACGTCCGAGCAGGTTCGCACTCTTCTTATTCAAGCTTCCGCCTGTCATAGAGCCGCCGGCATTGACGACATCGCCTTCTAGCGTCACAACACGATAGCGATATTGGAGCTTCGCTGCAATTCGGTTTGCGTCCTCCAGCGATTCCGCGATCACGACATTCCCGAGCAAGCTCCCAACAATGCTGGCATAGGCAGCGTCTGACTTAACCAGATCTGCTGCTACACCGACGAACCCTTCCGCTCCATTCACGATTCGGCGATCTGTATCATGCAGCGAACGCGGACGGATAACATCCAGTGGCAGGAAAGTCGCTCGGCCTAATTGGCGCTGCTTTAGGAACATGATCGCGTTCCGAGATACTGCCTCATTCTCCATAACGATGTGCTGCAAGGCTGCACCGAGTGCCGTCTCAATCGCCGTCTCCAGCTGTTCCGGTACGCGAATCAGTTCGGCAACAGCGCCGTGCACGCCCTGCAGTCCGTTTGGACGGCGGGAGGCCTTAAGCACTTCCCTTACACCGAGCATGAAGCCGTCAAAATCATTTTGAAGCTCCTGCATCGTATCACGACGGGACACCATTGCATCCGCTTTTTGCTGCCATTTGCGAACGGCCTGCTCCGTTTCGCCGAGAAGCGCCTCATCCTGCTTCAGCTGTTCACTCTCAGTCATATAACGGTTTCGAATATAAGCAAGGTCTTCCATGAGGGTTTCACTGCGGCGTTTCGCATCTTCTACCTTCTTTTGAAGATCCTTTTTCTCCTGCTCGCGCTTGTTTCGAGCTGTATTCATTTTATCGAGACGTTTTTGCAGCGCTTCTTTTTGCTGGTCATAGTACCGAATATCGTTGCGCTGCTGGGCCATCTGGTTCATAACCTCGAGCAGTTGCCCCTTCAGACTCTCTTCCGCATCCGAGCTTGTCCCTCCAGCTACACCAGCTAGCCGTGTTTCTTCCGCCACGATTAAGCCACGAATCTCAGCCATTTCGGTCTGCAATGCCAGCAGCTTCTCACGTACAGACTGTACTTCCAACTGCTTCGCACGCATCCGCTCCGATGTCGTCGTCAAGGTTGCCTTCATCTGCTGTTCATTCGACGTCAGATTCCGCTTGCGCTCTCTCAGAACCTCGCCTTGTCCCTCACACTTCTCATACTCTTCACTGTAGTGAAGAAGAGTAGCCTGCAGCTTCTCAAGCTCTTCTTCCAGCTTCCGCAACTCAATCCGATGCACTTCCAGCTTTGCATCATGCTCACTTACTACAGTTGATAAGGACAATTCACGTTCCTTCAACTGAGCAAGCTTCTCATTCGCCTGCTGCCAAGAGACATGAAGTTCTTCTATTTGATGAACATAGACTGCTATTTCTTTGTTTTTCAGCCATTCCCGCAGCTGCTTATAATGCCGTGCCTTTTCAGACTGCTCCTTGAGCGGTCCAATCTGATCCTCCAGTTCTACGACCAGATCATGAATGCGCAGCAAGTTCTGCTCGGTTTCGTCCAGCTTCTTTTTCGCGTCTCGTTTGCGGGATTTGTACTTAACAATTCCAGACGCTTCTTCGAATATACCGCGTCGATCTTCAGAACGAGTACTTAAAATTTCTTCAATTCGGCCTTGTCCAATTATGGAGTATGCTTCTTTACCGATTCCTGTATCCATAAACAGCTCGGTAATATCCTTCAATCGGCAAGCCTGCTTATTAATAAAATACTCACTATCGCCGCTTCGATGTACACGGCGCGTCACTGTCACTTCATTGAAATCAAGTGGAAGCGTATTATCGCTATTGTCCAGCGTTAATGACACTTCTCCGTAGTTCACAGCCTTGCGCGCATCACTGCCCGCGAAGATAATATCTTCCATTTTCCCGCCGCGAAGTGACTTGGCGCTCTGTTCTCCGAGCACCCAACGGATTGCGTCAGAGATGTTGCTCTTCCCGCTGCCGTTCGGGCCGACAACGCCGGTAATCCCCTGGACGAACTCTAATTCCGTCCGATCCGCGAACGATTTGAAGCCCGCCAGTTCCAACCTTTTTAAGAACATCGTTCTTCGATCACCTCAACGATTATTGTACCATATCGCGAATCCGAATCGTCGCATGGACATCCTGTCAATTTTCCGCGCGGTAACGTAGCTTCGGACAAAGAAAGAGCAAAAACCAGCCTGTAAGCAGCTCCAATTCCGCTCGCTTCGCGCGCTGTTCTTTGCTCTTTCTGCGAAACTGGCCGACGACGCGCGCCGGCCTTACAGTACGTTATGATTTCGGAATGACTAATTGCTCGAGTGCCTGTGCCGCTGCCTGCTGCTCCGCTTCCTTTTTCGAACGGCCAACTCCGCGGCCTAAGCATTCGTCACCCATACATACTTCAGATACGAATTCACGTTCATGTGCCGGGCCGCGTTCCTCGATAATTCGATATTCAAGCGAACCCAAATTGTGATGCTGCGTTAACTCCTGCAGCTGTGTCTTGTAATCATTCGTCTGCAGCTTACCGTCAAGCGAGATTTGCGGGAATATATGCTCGCGCAGAAAATCCCGCACCACCTCTAAGCCTTGATCCAAATAGAGCGCGCCGATGAACGACTCAAAAACATCCGCCAATAAAGCGGGACGAGTGCGTCCTCCCGTTAGCTCTTCTCCCTTGCCTAGCAGAACGTATTTGCCAAAATTAAGCTGATTGGCAAATTTCACGAGAGATGGCTCACATACGATGGAAGCACGCATCTTGGTCAACTCCCCTTCGGGCCGTGTCGGACATCGGTGATACAAAAATTCTGACACTGTCAGCTCCAACACAGCATCGCCCAAAAATTCAAGGCGTTCGTTGTCTTGGTGCTGGCCGAAGCGATGTTCGTTCACATAGGAAGCATGGGTGAACGCCTGTTTCAACAGCTGTCTGTTCCGAAAATGAATGTTCAGTTTCTGTTGTAACTGCTTCAATTCTACACTCAACTGTCTGACTCCTTATGCTTCGTATTTCTTCAAGACAATGGTAGCATTATGTCCGCCGAAGCCAAATGAATTGGACATTGCTACTTGAACATCGGCTTTGCGAGCTACATTCGGAACATAATCGAGATCACATTCCGGATCCTGATTGTCCAGGTTGATCGTTGGCGGAATCATGCCGTTCTGCAGCACCAAGCTGCAAATAACCGCCTCCACGCCGCCTGCTGCACCGAGCAAGTGCCCTGTCATGGATTTTGTAGAACTCACTGCTGTCTTATATGCATGGTCACCTAACGCGGACTTGATCGCTTTCGTTTCCGAACGGTCTCCGACAGGAGTCGAGGTGCCATGCGCGTTGATGTAATCAATTTGTTCCGGTGACAATTCGCCATCAGCCAGCGCACGTGTCATGCACAATGCAGCGCCTGTCGGATCTGGCTCTGTCATATGATGAGCGTCTCCGCTCATGCCATAACCGGCTACTTCTGCATAGATATGAGCACCACGAGCCAGCGCATGCTCCAGCGATTCCAGAACAAGCACGCCTGCGCCCTCGCCCATAACGAATCCGTCACGGTCTACATCGAACGGACGGCTTGCGCGTTCCGGCTCATCGTTGCGCGTTGACATCGCACGCATCGCACAGAAACCTGCCATACCGATCGGACGAATCGTCGCCTCTGCCCCGCCGCAGATCATTACATCCGCATCGCCGCGCTGAATAATCTTGTAAGCGTCACCGATGGAATGTGTACCTGTTGCACAAGCAGATACAGCCGCTGTATTCGGTCCACGGGCTCCGACTGTGATGGATACCTGTCCAGACGCCATGTTCGCAATCATCATCGGAATGAAGAATGGACTAACACGCTTAACGCCTTTTTCCATCAGTACCGTATGTTGATCTTCCCAAGTACCAAGACCGCCAATACCGGAACCGACAATGACGCCGACACGATCTGGATTCGTCTGTTCTCTGACATCCAGCTTCGCATCTTCCAAAGCATTCTTACTCGCTGCTACCGCGAATTGAACGAATCGATCCATTCGTCTTGTTTCTTTTTTATCCATGAAATCTTCCGGATTGAAATCCTTCACGGAAGCGGCAATTTGCGTCGGATAATCTGTAACATCGAACGCCTCAATACGAGATACTCCGGATTTCCCTTCCAACAAGTTGTTCCAGAATGTCTCAATTTCCGAGCCGAGAGCGGTTACGACACCCATGCCGGTCACTACAACCCTGTGCTTCAATCAGAATCACCTCTACTTCTGCAGTTCAAGCTTCTATATGATGGAGAATGCGGCCCCGCCGCACTCAGATATTGCGATAATGAGGAGAAGTCCCGTTAACGAAGAACGGGACTCGGTAACTTAGGTATGAGATTGTATGTAATTCACTACTTCTCCAACCGAAGTAATTTTCTCCGCGTCTTCATCAGAGATTTCCATATCAAACTCATCTTCCAATTCCATCACCAATTCCACAACATCGAGGGAATCAGCGCCAAGATCCTCTTTGAAAGATGCTTCAAGCGTAACTTCTGCTTCATCAACGCCAAGGCGTTCAACGATGATGCGCTTTACACGCTCCAACACTTCTGCTGACATCCGGTTCACCTCCTCTTTGGTATTATACGAAAAAACATTGTAAATTGCCATATCAAAACGGCTTGCTGGTAGAAACGACCTGATCTCTCACGGCCATTTCCAATTATTAGGGCAAAGTTGCTAATTGCCAATCTATCAGCAATTTTGCACTTCCACCCTATATATCGCTTAACGTCCATGCTGCCATGAACGGAGAAGCCTAGAAGAAGCCTCTTACATGTACATGCCGCCATCTACATGAATGGTTTGGCCTGTCATATATTCCGCATCATCAGATGCCAGAAAGCGAACCGCCTTCGCAATATGCTCTGGCTGACCAAGTCTGTTAAGCGGAATCTGACTGAGAAGCTGCGCCTTCATCTCATCGGACAACGCATCCGTCATATCCGTCTCAATAAAGCCTGGCGCAACGCAGTTCACCGTAATGCCGCGCGATGCAAGCTCGCGGGCAGATGCCTTCGTGAGGCCAATAACGCCTGCCTTAGCAGCGACGTAGTTGGCTTGGCCTGGATTGCCGAGTACGCCGACAACGGACGAGATATTAATAATGCGGCCGGAACGCTGCTTCATCATCGGACGTGTTACTGCCTTAACGCAGTTGAATACGCCTTTCAAATTCGTTTCGATGACTTGATCAAATTCTTCCTCTTTCATCCGCATAATTAAATTATCTCTTGTAATTCCGGCATTATTCACCAATATGTCAATACGGCCAAATTGATCCAGCGCTGCTTTCACAAGAAGCTCAGCCTCTTCTGTCTTGCCCACATTTGCTTGAACGGTGATGGCTTTGCGTCCCAGCGCCTCAATGGCTGCAGCTGTGTCCTTCGCAGCAGCCTCACTGCCTGCATAGTTCACAACTACATCAGCACCAGCCTCTGCCAAGCATAACGCAATCGCTCGGCCTATGCCGCGAGAAGCGCCTGTGACAACCGCCACTTTGCCTTCAAAGCTCGACATGGTCATGTTCCTCCCTTATATTTTCCGGGCGCATACCGCAGCGGGTTGCGCCCAGCTTCATTAGATTTATCAGTACAAGTGCTAGTTAATTAAAAAACTCTTTTCTATAAAAAACCGCTATTCAGCTGCATGGAACGCTTTAATTGCCTCAAGGCTGTTGAGCGATACTACTTTAACCGAACGGTCGATCTTCTTAATCAATCCAGCAAGCACGGATCCGGAACCCAGCTCAATAAAAGTGTCCACACCTTGCTCGATCATGTAGCGTACACTGTCCTCCCATAATACTGGCGAGAACACCTGCTCAACGAGCAGTTCACGAATGCGCTCTCCTCCTTGCTCAGGACGGGCAGACACATTGGCAACGACGGGCACTGCTGCATCATGGAAGTCTATCTTTTGAAGCGCTTCTCCCAGTCTTTCAGCGGCTGGCTTCATTAGCAAGGAATGGAATGGACCGCTAACCTCTAATTGCTTCACGCGCTTCGCGCCAGCTTCCTTCCCTCGCTCAATGACAGCTGCAACGCCTTCCACTGTTCCTGACACAACGATTTGTCCAGGGCAGTTGATATTAGCCATCTCAACAGAGCCCGTTGTGCGGCTAATATCATCACATAATGCGCCTAACTGTTCACGCTCTGCTCCAAGCACAGCAGCCATGGCGCCTTGTCCATTCGGAACAGCCTGCTCCATGAATTGCCCGCGCTGGCGAACGATGGCGACTGCATCCTCAAAGGAAAGTACGCCCGCAACGACAAGCGCGCTATATTCGCCTAAGCTGTGTCCTGCTACATAATCTGGACGAATTCCGGACGCTTCAAATGCGCGATACAGCGCACAGCTTGTCGTTAGAAGTGCAGGCTGTGTATTCGCTGTCTGCTTCAATTCTTCATCCGGCCCATTAAAAATGAGCTCCTTCAGCGGAAATCCAAGCACTTGTTCCGCTGTATCGAACGCTTCGCGCGCAGCAGGAACCGCTTCATAGACATCCTTGCCCATCCCGACCGCTTGTGCACCTTGTCCAGGAAAGACGAATGCAATTTTACCCAAGTTTGTCCACTCCTTAATCATATCCGTATATGAGTGCGAATCAGAACTGTCTCATATTTTCACGAAGAGAACATTCATTACCAAACGATAACCGAAGCTCCCCATGTTAAACCGCCGCCAAATCCAACGAGCAGAATCGTGTCTCCCTCTCGAATGCGCCCTTGCTCTGCTGCCTCTGCAAGTGCAAGCGGAATGGAGGCTGCCGATGTATTTGCATAGTATGGCAAATTAATAATGCATTTGTCCTCCGACAAGTTCAACCGTTCCAAAGCTGCATGTATAATCCGCGTATTCGCCTGATGCGGAATCATCAAGCTGATATCTTCCTTCTTCTTTCCAGCCTTCTCAAGCGCTTCCTCAGCCGCATTCCCCATAATGCGCACAGCGAACTTGAATACTTCACGGCCATTCATATAGAGAAAATGACGCTTGCCTTCAACCGTCTCGATCGAAGCCGGCATTCTTGAGCCTCCAGCTTCGATTTTCAGCAGCTCTCCTCCGTTGCCGTCTGCGCCAAGCACGAAAGATTGGAATCCTCGGCCTTCCGGTACTGGACCAAGTACCGCTGCACCTGCTCCGTCGCCGAACAAGATGCATGTGTTGCGATCCGTGTAGTCCGTAATGCGCGACAGGCACTCCGCACCAATTACAAGTGCGTATTTGTAGGTTCCCATCGCGATAAAGTTTCTGGCATTGGCAAGTCCATATATAAATCCTGAGCAAGCTGCCGACAAATCAAATGCCGCCGCCTTCGTTGCCCCGAGACGCTTCTGCACCAGACAAGCAGTGGATGGGAATGCCATGTCAGGTGTAACCGTCGTTACGACAATCAAATCCAGTTCTTCTGCTGTAATGCCCGCCGCTTGCAACGCCTTCTCTGCCGCATGAAATGCCAAGTCTGAAGTAGCCTCATGCTCCGCCGCAATCCGGCGCTCCTTAATTCCAGTACGTGTTACAATCCATTCATCACTCGTATCGACCATTTTCTCCAAATCGGCATTGGTCAACACACGTTCAGGCACATATTTGCCTGTACCGATAATGCCTACTGAACGCAAACTCATCACGCATCACTCACTTCCCACTGTTAGTTCCGCCGACTCCTATAGAAATCGTCTCGATCAGATCATTTTGCAGCGCTATACGTGCTTGTCGAACCGCATTATGAACAGCCCGCGCATCCGAAGAGCCATGGGCCTTAATTACAAGTCCATTCAATCCTAGCAGCGGAGCTCCGCCATGTTCCTTGTAGTCCATCGTCTTGCGCAGACCCTTAAGTGCTGGCATCAACATGGCCGCCGCCAGCTTCGTATACCATGTACGCGTGAATTCCCGCTTCAGCACACCAAATAATGAGCTGGCCGTTCCTTCTAACGATTTCAGCATGACATTGCCTGCGAATCCGTCGCACACGAGTACGTCACAGGCGCTTTCCAATACGTCTCTGGCTTCGACATTGCCTACGAATTGAATCGGCAGTTCCGCGAGGAGCGGATATACCTGCTTCGTCAATTCATTCCCCTTCATTGCTTCCGTCCCCACGTTCAGCAGACCGACGCGAGGTCTCGACATGCCGTGCACCTTTTCCCGATAGATGCTGCCCATTAAAGCATATTGAGCAAGATGCTCCGGCTTCGCATCCATATTGGCGCCCAAGTCCAGTGCTAGCACGCCTCTTCCGTCCATCGTCGGGATCATAGGGGCCAATGCAGGTCGCTCAACCCCATTCATTCGTCCTACGATCAGCAGACCTGTTGTCATCAACGCCCCTGTATTGCCTGCAGATATCATACAGTCCGCATCACCTTCACGAACCATGCGGCCCGCAACAACCATTGAGGCTTCTTTCTTACGACGAACCGCTTTAACTGGCTCATCATCAGCCTCAATCGTATCTGGTGCATGAACGATGCGCACATTAGACGTGGAAGAGGTCATGTACGGAGCAAGCTTCGCTTCATCTCCTATTAGCAGCAGCTCAACGTCTGACCATTCCTTAGCTGCGGCCAATGCACCCTCTACATTGCTTTGCGGCGCATTATCTCCTCCCATTGCATCAATGGCGATTCTCATGCAGTTCTCCTCCTTCGCTGCTAATCACCGTTCCTGCCGAACGATAGATGACAAAGTTCCCTTGGAACACCATTTCTTCTCCCACATAACTGAACACTTCTACCTTCGCCTTGCTTCGTTCGCCTGAGATGGATCGCACATACGCCTTCGCGATGCACTTCTCGCCCAGTTTCACGGAACGAAGGAATCGAATATCTGCTGATGCCGTTAATGCAATCTCATCATTAATGACCGCAACTGCTAGCGAGTTCGCCTGAGCGAACAGATGATGTCCGCGTGCAATATGCGTTCTGGAGAATACATGCTCTTCACGGATTTCAAATATCGATATCCCGCTGCGATCCAGCTGCAAATCTACAATATCACCAATGACTTCATGCAGTGGCAAGGATTTTACTTGATCATAGGAGAGCTCTGCCATCAACTTCAGTCGTTCCCTTAGTTCAGGAATCCCAAGCTCCATCCGGTCAAGCCGGATCGTCTGGATGCTCACCTTTAGCTTGCGGGTCAATTCCTGATCGGTCACGAATGGATTCTCTTCAATGATTGCAGCTAGCTTCTGCTGACGCTGTCTTTTAGGTAAACGCTCGATGTCCCGCACCACCTTTGCTCGTTGCCCATATGCTAGAGGCTTGGCACGCTGCTCAACTGCGAATCGTGCTGGCCTTTATGTATATCATAGATCATTTTAAACCGTTTTGGAAAACTCATTTAGAACCTGGTACTAAGAGTAGTATATATAAAAATCTCCTCAAAGAAAAGCACCAGTTTTATACCTTTTCTAATTTTCCTAATTTTATCCAAATAGTCTAAACAAAAAAAGTAGCACTCCGCGAGATCGCGAAGTACTACTTTTCCTCGTATTGGTATACGATTATTGTTTGATAATCTCTCTAGCTTTGTATGTTCCGCACACTTTGCATACATGGTGCGCCAATTTCAACTCACCGCATTGTGCGCACTTTACCATGCCGGGTACGGACAATTTGAAGTGCGTACGGCGCTTGTCACGACGTGTTTTCGACGTTCTTCTTTGAGGTACTGCCATGTTTACACCTCCTTACCCAAGTTACGTGTTATTTCTACTGTCAGTTTTCTATTTCTTAAAGAAATCTTGTAACCCCGCCAGTCTCGGGTCGATTCGCTCATTCGAGCATCCGCATGGATGTTCGTTGCGGTTCGTGCCGCAAGTCGGGCACAACCCCTTGCACGCCTCGTCGCAAAGCGGCGCATACGGCAAGTTCATCAAGAGCGTCTCTTCCACATAAGGCTTCAAGTCGACAAGGTCGTCCGCCACCAAAATGACGTCCTCCTCCTCTTCTTCTGCGGGAAGATCAGTAGAGTCCTTCAGCTTGAACTGCTCTTCAAACGGAATAACGTACGTTTCGGTAAACGATGTCAAACAACGCGAGCATTGCAGTTCCATCTTAGCGGTCAGCTTGCCATGTGCTCGTGCGAGTCCATCACTTTCCGCCTTTACCGACAGTTCGACATGAACCGGTTCAGAAATGGTAACATCAGAGCGCTCACGCGCTACCTCATCGGCACGAAATGCCGTATCAATCTGCGTTTCCCCTCTACCAGCAACTATGTCTCGAAATCGAAATTCCATACTATCACTCCAAACAAACAAAATTAATTATAGCGATTAACGTCATGCTTTGTCAACCAAATTCGTTTGACAGTTTGCCAGAGCCGGAGCACGATTCCCCTTCCTATGGAAAACCACTCTTTCATGGTATGATTTGATTATCATTGCCCGCGGATTGTCTGGGAAAGAGATCCGTTAACAAGCATTCAATGTACCTATAAAAAGATACCATTGAGATACAATATTACCGCATTCGGCGCCTGAAAGGAAGAGATGCGAATGAGAACGCTCGGAATCGTCGTTGAATACAATCCGATGCATAACGGTCATGTATATCATCTCCAGCAATCGAAAAAAATTTCAAATTGCGACGCAGTTGTTGCTGTTATGAGCGGCCACTTTCTACAGCGCGGCGAGCCCGCACTTTCTGATAAATGGTCGCGGACGGATATGGCATTGGCGAACGGTGTCGACCTAGTGCTTGAACTGCCCGTCGCCTACGCTGTGCAGCCTGCCGAATGGTTTGCCTACGGTGCTGTCGCTACATTACAGGCCACAGGAGTTATTGACGCCCTCTGCTTCGGCAGCGAGCTGGGAGATGCAGAACCGTTCATACAAGCTGCAGATGTACTTGTCAACGAACCTTCCGGTTTCACAGATCAACTGCAGGAGCATTTAAAAGCTGGCTTAACCTACCCTGCTGCTTATGCGGCGGCGGCGGGACATGCGATAAAAAACAGCGCCACTCTCCCTTCAACGGGCCAGGCCGATGGTTGGATGATTCAGCCGAACAATTCGCTCGGCTTGCACTATGTGATGGCACTGCGGCGCTTAAATAGCACAATCGAGGCCTACACAATCGCACGCACGCAAGCGGGTTACCATGATACAAACGCTCCGGAAGGCTCAATCGCAAGTGCAACTGCCGTCAGAAAGCTGTGGGTGGAAAATAAAAATGGGAGCCTTGGCGCATGCGCACAATATTTGCCGACAAGTACGCTCCAAATCCTTGAGCGAGAGCATCGTCTTGGCAGGGCGCCAATCAGTTGGGATTCCTACACTCGCGAGTTGATATACCGTCTTCATCAGCTGTCTGCTAAATCTCTAGCGCGACACCTTGAGGTTACAGAAGGCCTCGAGCATCGTGTCAAGCAAGCACTTGGCAGGATGGCGGATTATCGGGTAGAATCGCTGCTTGAGCAGCTTAAGACCAAGCGCTATACGCGAACGAAACTGCAGCGTATGCTTACACATATTATACTTCATCATGATAAGTTCCATTTCGGACCTGACAGTCTGGAAAAAGGACCCTGGTACATACGAGTTCTTGGTTTTACAGATAAAGGGAGAGCACTGCTCAAACGCATGAAGAAAAGCGCAGAGCTGCCGATTGTATTAACAGCAAACCGTAACAATATCGGCCTTGGCGGCGTCTGCGGCCTGGAGGCAGATATTCGGGCAACATCGCTATATGCGAATGCCTTTCAACAATGGAACGCGCGGGATGCCCTCCGGGATTACTATGAGCCACCCCGCCGGAACTCCTAGTATACAGCAAGTCATGGATCGAAAATAAAGATCGAGCTTAGAAGTCTTCCCTCTAGGCTCGATCTTTATTACGTTGCACCTAACGATTACTTCCCAGCATTCTGCTTACTACTGAATTGCTTGATCGCTTGAAGCGCTTCTCCTACGGTTCGAACTGGAACCAGCTTCATCTTGGTATCCATCGACTCAAGCTTCGCTTTCGCTTCCGCATAATTGCCTTCGGGGACAAGGAATAGCTCTGCCTGCTCACGATCCGCAGCAACCACCTTGAACTGTACTCCGCCAATGATGCCTACTTTACCGTCAGGATCAATTGTTCCCGTACCTGCTATTCGATGCCCTTGCGTCAAGTCTCCTGGTGTCAGCCGATTAATAAGCTCCAATGTGAACATCAGACCTGCAGATGGTCCGCCAATTTCACTGTCCTTGAATGTTACAGTTTTGCCTTTATCATCAGGTGCCGCTTCCTTGCGTTGACCGTATCGAAGGCCGAAGCCAACGCGCTTCTCTTCTTTCTTGTTCGGATCACTAAGCTCAACTAGCGTTGCCTTAACGACCTTCTGTTGCTTATTCCGCTCAACTTTAACTTGAACCGTCTCCCCTGCCTTGCGCCCCTTCATAACAGCCTGCAAGGAATCGAAATCGACAACGGGCTGTCCGTCCACTTCCACAATTCGATCATTTGTCTCAAATTCATTATGCGCAAGGTTCGGATAATTATAAATTACAAACACGCCTTCAGATTTTAATTGGTATGGAATATGTAATTGATTATAGGCAGCGAGTACAGCTCCAAGCTGGGAGTCGCTCATATTGAACAATTGCTCCGTAACATACTCCTGTTCGCTTCTACCTTGCAATGAATCCGCCTTTTTCCCGAACTCGGCATGCGGATCGAATGATTTCCATATAAGTAAGGCCAGATTGGCATAAGTACGACGTACCGTGGTGAGCATAAAAGTTCCGTCTTCCGTCTCATCACCTGCTTGCACGCTTACCATCGGCTTGACCTGCTCAGCACTTCCCGGTGTATATATTACATAGGGCGTTGGCATATATACCATGATGTACAAAAACAGAAGTGCTGCAAAGAACCACTTCCAGTTGCCTAATCGCCAACGCTTCGTCTTCTGGGTGCCTAGTAATTCGTCTTCTTTCATTGCTGCATCCCTCCTGCTACATTCACTCGCCTTTGCATCCATGTACAAACTGGTCTAAAGCCTGTCTTTGGGACGTACATATGTGGAAGTACGAACTTCCATTTTAATGCAAGAGGTGAACATCTATGTTTTCTTTTCGAACGCCACTATCCCAGCATCCGTTCATGACATTGCTAATGGGAAGCACGGCGGTTCTTTTCGTTATTTGCATTGTATCCTATCCCGATCAAGCTTTCCAAGCCTCGCTTCAAGGCCTGAAAATATGGTGGACCATTATATTCCCGGCGTTGCTTCCGTTCTTAGTATTGTCCGAAATGCTGTATGCTTACGGATTCGTACATGGCCTAGGCGTCATGCTGGATCCAATTATGCGTTTGCTGTTCCGCCTTCCCGGGGTTGGCGGCTGGGCATGGTCAGTTGGCTGGACAGCCGGCTATCCAGCAGGTGCAAAGGCTGTTGCTCAACTGCGCAAGCAGCAGACTTTATCACGTCAGGAAGCCGAGCGTCTTCTCTGTCTTTCCCATGCGAACAGTCCCATATTCATGATTGCTGTTGTTGGAGTAGGGTTCATGCAGCAGCCCCATCTTGGGCTTGTCATCGCGATCGTCCACTGGCTGTCCGCTATCCTTACGACACTGATTTGGCGAACGTTACATCGTATGCATCCTGAGCTGCAAGCTGTACGTCCCAACCATAACATCACTAAAGCGCACCGCAATTTCTATCGCCGATTGATTAGCGAAATGGAGGACGCCCATCGACAAGATGGCCGTCCCTTCGGGAGAATGCTCGGCGAGTCGGTCAGCTCTGCTGTTCAAACCTTAATGATGGTCGGCGGATATATGATGATTTTTTCCGTCATCATTCAAGTTCTGCGCATCGCAATCCCACAGGAGTTCGGCAAGCATATCCTGAACGGATTATTCGAAGTAAACCTGGCAGCCTACACACTTGGTTCTACAGCTTTTTCTTCCCCCGTTTTTCAGGCAGCTTTGCTCAGTGCTGTTATTGCCTGGAGCGGGATTAGTGCCCTTCTTCAGGTTCATAGCATCATTAAGGAAACCGATCTGCGTTTCAGCCATTTTCTGATTTCGCGCCTGCTTCATGCATTATGTGCATTTCTGCTTACCTATGTGCTGTGGTCGCCATTACACGCTTGGCTTTCCACTCCGAATTCGGCAATGTCAACATTAAGTCCGTTTGCAGCCAGCCATACCGATGTCGAACATGTATCTTCCATTCTTGACTCCAGCGGGTCACTGCCCTTTATAACCTATATGAGTCAGCTGCCGATTTGGGCCCAAGCATCTATACTCATTCCCGTAGCCTGTCTATTTCTGTTCGCATTATTCGTTCTGGCACAAACGATAGGCAGACTTTTCACCCATCGCTAAACAAAAAAGTCCATATCGACCGGATCATCCTACTGGCGACATGGACCTGCTGCTTAGTTCGTATCTTTGAATTTATCACGCAGTGCCAATTCAACTTCTGGTGCAACTAATTCACTAACGTCACCATTAAATTTCGCAATTTCCTTCACCATACTGGAGCTTAAATAGGAATATTTCGGATTCGTCATCATAAAGATGGTCTCTACCCTTGGATTGAGCTTTTGGTTCGTTGACGCCATTTGCAGCTCATATTCAAAGTCTGTTACAGAGCGAATGCCGCGTACGATCACATGGCCCTGCTTCTGCTCCATATAATTGACCAGCAAATCGCGAAAGCTGTCGATTTCCACATTCGGGATATGTCTAGTAATTTGCCGCAGAAGCTCCTTTCGCTCTTCTACACTGAACGTAGGCTGCTTGGACAAATTGTTCAGCACTGCAACGATAAGCTTGTCGAACTGTTTGGCAGCCCGCTGTATGATATCAAGATGTCCAAGCGTAACCGGATCGAAGCTTCCCGGATACACCGCAATGCGCGGCTCATGCACTCGTTCTGTATGTTCCGTCATGAAATAAATCCTCCTTATTCCCTGCAGCAGATAGATCTGCCGTTTCATTTCCTCATATGGTTTGAAGCTTATGCGTCTTGTTCTTGCGCCGCTTCCTTCTCTGTCTGTCCGTAGACTCGGTATACGGTTACACCGATCTCTCCATACTCCGCCTTCTTCCACACATAAAGGGGGCCAATCTCATTCGGGTAAACATGTTTCGAATCATGTTCTACAACAATGATTGCGCTCTCTGAGATTAACCCATCATTCCACATGCCTTCCAGCAGTTCGTCCGCATCCTTCAGCCGATATGGCGGATCAAGAAAAATAAGCTCAAACGCAATGTCACGCTTCGCCAGCGCCTTTAACGCCCGTTTCGCATCATTGCGATATACTTCACTTCGATTCGCAACCCCAGCCGTTTGAACATTATGCTTGACGACTTCAACAGCCTTGGGATCCTTGTCTACGAATATTCCTTGTCCCGCGCCACGGCTTAACGCCTCAATCCCTAGGCCGCCTGTGCCAGCGAATAAATCCAGCACATAGCCGCCGTCAAAATACGGCCCGATCATGCTGAACAATGCTTCCTTGACTTTATCTGTGGTCGGTCGCGTCCCCATGCCGGGAACCGGCTTTAGTGAGCGACCTCTTGCTGTTCCTGATATAACTCTCAATGCACTCCACCCATTCTTTTGCGCCGTAGCGCAGCTTATCACGTATGATCATGATGGTATGTAACAAATAACTTATTGTATTTCGACGTTTATCGTACCACATTTCTATATAATTTGAAAAAGGAAAACGTGTCCTAACATCAGTCATCCGGTCTCACTTTTTCAAGAAAAAGCATCGAATGTAAAAACTCCTTATCAGGGGGGCCGCGTCCGATAAGGAGTGTCTTCTTCCTAATTATGTATTTCTGTTTCTTTTCTTTCTAAGTTCTTTCACTCAAATGAGCAGAACTCTCCGTCCTTATTTGCAGCTTCCCTTATTTGTGCAGCTTTTGCAGCAGCTCCCTCACGCTTATTAGCATTTGCCTGCGAGCTTCTTCATCAATAGTCGTTACTGAGGCAAAAAAACGATGAGCGAGCACCTTCATTCCCACAAATTCAAATATTCCATTATCCGTCGTTTGCTGCATCGACTCATACATCCCGCTCTGCTCATACTGCTCATGCGAATTTCCATGCGTGGACAGCAGCAGTGCAGACTTTCCTTTCAACAGCTTCTCGATGCCGTCTGCGCCATATCGATAAGCGAATCCATAAGAAAATACACGGTCAATGTACCCCTTCATAATGGCAGGCATGCTTGCCCACCAGATTGGGTAAACCATGATCATATGATCCGCCCACGCAACATGTCCCTGCTCCTCCTCAATATCTGAAGGCAGCTTATGCTGCCCGAACAGTTCGAAATCCTTGGCAGACAGCACTGGATTGAACTCCATTTCATACAAATTGCGAACTAATGCCGCATGCCCTTGATCTTCAAGCTCAGCTTGGACGATTTCCATAATCGCATGATTGAAGCTGTTCGGATTGGGATGCGCGTATATAATCAGATGCCTCATTTAGATCTCCTCCTACTTGTTCACCAAAGTTGCGCTAACACAACTGGACAAATCTGTTTTAATATAGGATGTGAGAAAGCGGCATCATTTATCGAGCTCCACAAATATTTTTATGGCATGTATATTTCTGACCAATCGGGCAATCATTAAAGTATCGACATCATCGAATGTCGTAGACAACCGCGGAGAAGACTTACGTTTCCCCATAAGCTCTTCGTCCGGTTTCTCCTCTCCCATGAGGGCGTCCTAGCAATAGGGCGCCCGTTTTAATTTGCCCCCCTTAAAACCAAAATCATTATACGTCCGGGAAAATAAAAAAGTTGATCCAAGGCGCCTTGGATCAACTTTTTAAATATATTATCTATATATTGTCATTACGTTACAACAAATTCGACAACGATTGGAGTAGCAGGATCGAGAGCATCTCCTCCAGGGATCGTTATTGTTGTTGTCGTTACTGTCGACGTATCTGCCGTTTGGATGACGCCATTAATATAGAGAACATAATAAGCGAATAAACTTGGGAATGCTGTTGCTGCAGCACCAGCGTCATTAGTAAAGGCTGTTGCAGCAACCGCAAATGTAGCGCCTGTACCAGTCCCGGCGCCAGTCGTAGCTGCAAATTTCCGACTTGCTATAAATGGTTGAGAAATAGGCATTTTTCTCCTCCTTTTCTTAAGGAATACTTTATTAGATGCAAGTTGGACAAGTAATGAACCCTACAATTGACATAAAGAAAAGATACATTTTAAAAAGCCCATTAAAAAGACTGTTCTGGAATATAACCAGAACAGTCCATTATGAGCATATGTCTTAATTAAGTCACAACAAACTCAATCACAAGCGGCGTGGCAGGATCAAGAGCATCACCGCCAGGAATCGTTATTGCTGTTGTGGTAACTGTAGACGTATCTCCCATTTGGAGAACCCCATTGATATGAAGGTCATAGTAGGCGAATGAGGCTGGAAATGACGTAGCTGCAGCACCAGTATCATTTGTAAATGAGGTTACTGCAATCGTAAACGCGGCACCGGTTCCCGTGCCTGCCCCAATAGTTGAACTAAATTTCCTGCCTGCCAGAAACGGTTTAATAATGGCCATTCATGTCACTCCCAATTTTAGGATGCTTTATTTAATGCTAACCTTCCCCAGAACTGATTGTGCAAATGTCACGCTGCATCTAATCAGCGCAAAATTCCTGTTTTTTTGTACAGGTCATATAGAGAACGTACTGTGGCGAAATGAAATAGCAAAAAGCCCCCCTCCTGCTAACAATCTTGAAGAAAGGGTGCCTTCTTTGGTTAAGGAGCTTTTCCGACTCAAGGGCACAATCTATGTATCCTATTAGCTCCGGGTCACCCAATTTCCGCATGAAATATTCGAATGAACTGAAGTGTAATAGGAACGCCATCTGCTGGTACTTCATCAATAGTTAATGCCCCAGCCGACACCTTGTATGCAATAAGCGGCTGAAGAATGCCGTTGATGAACAAGTTGGTGTAGGATACATTTGCCGGATCCAATATGTTCGAACTTCCGTATTGCGGCAGCGCATCCTCGTTCATATATGTTGATTTCATCCCGTCGCTTCTTGTAATGAATTGGAATGTTTCAACCTTTAGCACCTTGCCCGTCTCCGGAGGAGTTGGCGGTATCGGCGGAGCAGGAAATATAAGCGCGCATCCGGGGGGAGGACATATGCTTCTGGACATTAACCCACTCCCCTGGGCATATTCGAATTTCTGCTTATTACTCCACGGTTTGGACGTTATGCGAAACATATTATCTCCGTTCATCATAACCACCTGCCCCTTAACCAAAAATATTGTGCTCCTATTCATAATGTTTATGATATTCATGTACTTCTAATCTGTTCAGGGCATACGTACATTCAATAATCAAATTCGGCTGACACGCTTAAGGAATAGTCCTTTACCATCGTATCCCTCGCTATATATGGCCGGAAATCAAGCAACTTTATAAACATCATCGGTCGTTGACTGGCCTTGCCTGAAATTTTATGTATAAACAACATGTTTTCTATAAAGACGGCCTTCCTTCAAGATTGCTCCCGTTCACGGACAGAAAAAGGAGTGCCTATCATCCCAGTATCAAGCATACTAGCTATCCGGGCCACTCCTTCCTTCCACCGTGACATCATGTCAAGGCTCGTCCTCTTCGAACAACGGCTTAGTTCTGAGGGGAATTGTCGTCTTTCTCTTGCTGATTGTCTCGCTTATCCCTCTTCTGACTGTCATCTCCATCGCTACCTTTATCCTTCAGCACCATAATTGCTTTTCTGAGCACATTCGGGACTGGCACACCGAGTCGGCCTCCATTTTCTACAATCGACAATACCTCATTCGCCATATAAAAATAAGTTGTCGCGTCTCTTATTAGATTTTTACTTTCAAAGGCGATATCGATCTGATGGGCAAGCGCAATAATTAGAAAAATAAACACTTTGCGTGCGATCCCCACAAGTCCTACACGACTCAGCAATTTGCCTTCCGCACCCGAAGCGATTACACCTGTTACATAATCTATTATGACCATCGTCAGCAGCACCTGCACTAGCGCAGGCCATCCTCCAAATACAAACGAAAACGTCCCTCCAATAGCTGCAACTCCCGTTTTGAGTAGAAGATCGAATCGCTCCATGTTCGCCCTCCTCTGCTGTCGCATACATTTCGGTCAAGTTATCTATTACTCTGCCTCGCTTCTGCTAGAATGTGGACGAAGCACTCTCAGAAGCTTGATATATTTTATGCAGCTTGCACTCAGCCCGACAAAGGCAAGCCTCCCTGCTGCTTCTTTTGCCTTAGATGATAGATGGAAATAATAAAAATCAATTGCTAGAATACAAGAATGGCGCTATTCGTGCTCGTTCCTTTCTATTGGCTGACCATTACAACACAAAAAGCGGCCCCCCCCAAGGATTCACATGTTTCCCTGCACAGGAGCAACAAAAAAGCCGCTGAATCCTCAGCGGCTCAAATTCGTAACCATCACTGGATGAATGCTCCATTACGCATAGGGTTCAGCTAGACAATACTCGTCCTCCATGTTGCGAATCCATTCCTCCAGCTCATCCAGCTGTTCGAAGGTTCGTATCGCAATTGGAGCCCGATTGGGCACGTCTCGCTGCAAGATTACGGTATCCCCCGCCATCATGCGTTCCCTTGCGTGTCTATAAATAGAATCCACCCTTTTCCAATCCTTGTGCTCATAAGCGCTCCCAATCTGCGCGAGATCGATAGTGATATTCATTACGCTATCCCTCCCTTGAATGGGTATGCCTTACAATATATAATATAACCTATTTTTTTCAAAACGTACGCATTTTCTAAAAATTGCCTTTTTTCTGCCACTATTAAACTTACTCCGAATTCGCATTTTGCTCCTTGCTGCCAACCCGTTTCTTTCCAAAAAGCGCTCTACTCGCTAGAATTCCTTTATCGATCAGGTTGTATATTCGCTTCGACTCCTTCGTTAAGAGCGGTCCTAATATGGCAAGCAGCAATACATATAATACAGCAAAGGATTGGACAACCGGAAGCAGACCTCCAGCCTTGCCGATATTCGCCATAATTATGGAGAACTCTCCTCTCGAGGCCAAGGTGAAGCCGATATTGATAGAAGAGCGGTTCGATAAGCCTGCTGCGCGTCCTGCCAACATCCCTGCGACGACATTGCCGATAATGGTCAACACGACAGCTGCAAGCGCCATTCCAACTGCCCCGCCTAATGTCATCGGATCAATCGTTAAGCCGAAGCTGAAGAAGAACACGGCTCCAAAGAAATCCCGAAAGTTTATCACATAGTGTTCAATCCGCTTTACATGTTGGGAGTCTGCAAGTACAAGTCCCACCAATAGAGCCCCAATCGCTTCCGCCACGTGCAGTGTTTCCGAAAATCCTGCTACGAGGAATAAGGTTGCCATCACAAGTATGAGGAACAGCTCCGAGGATTTTCCGTTCAAGACCCGGTCAATGAACGGCATCGCCTTGCGGCCCAAAATAATGAATAACAAGATGAAAGCAAGCGCAGATCCTGTCGTCAGCAATACAGCCCCGAGAGATGCGCCTCCACTAAGTACAAGTCCTGACAGAATGGACATATGAATGGCGATGAACAAATCGTCAAACATAATCATGCCCATAATCACTTCGGTTTCCGGATTTGCCGTCCGCTTTAAATCAACTAACACCTTAGCTACAATCGCAGTAGATGAACTTGTCATAATACCGCAAATAACGAGTGTCTCCGCAACAGGCAATCCCATCAGCCAACCGATTAGCAGGCCGGAGACAAAGTTAATCGCAATATAGGAAATCCCCCCCACAACGATGGATTTCCCTGATTTAAGCAAGCGACCGACGGAAAACTCCAGTCCTAAGTAGAACAATAGGAACAGTACCCCAATACGGCCCATAAAATCAATAAATACAGAACTTTCAATAAAGCGGAAATCAAATATCCAAAAGTGCGGCGCATGCGGCCCTACTGCCATCCCTACAAGAATATAAAATGGTATGACAGAGAAGCGAAGCTTCGTTGCAATGACGCCCACTAGACCAATCAACGCAATAGCCAAACCAACCTCAAAAATAATTGTATCCATAGTTCACCCCGTTTCCTGCTTATTCGCTTCCACTTAACAACCACGGCTTAAGCAGCTTAATATGTTGTCTTTCTCCTGCAACGACAAGCGTTGTATGAGCAGATAACACGACATCAGGTCCTGGATTAATTATCTTCTTATCCTTCTCAAGGATCGCTATAATTGTTGCTCCTGTCGTCTCACGTACTTTAATCTCGCCGATGCTCTTGCCAACGCAGGCCGCATGAGGCTCTACTTTGTACCATTCAATCATGAGGTCATCTAAGGCAACATTGACTGTCTCCAGCGCCTTAGGCTTGTAAATAAGCCCACCAACGATAGCAGCAACCGCTCGCGCCTCATCATCATCCAATGTAACCATCGAAATGCTCTCTTCTTGATCTTGCTGATCAAAGTGGTACATTTCACGGCGTCCATCATCATGTACAATGATGACCAATTGATCACCATTACGCGCTTCCAGCTGATACTTACGACCGATTCCTGGCAATTCTATTTCCTTTATATTCAATGGAAATCCCTCCAACCGTACATATAGGTTTATTTTTCTCACATTGTGAAATAAAGAACTTTATAGGAGTGTCGACCATACTTTTCGTGCAGCACAAACAATCTATGTCGATTACAGTTAAATGCCATAGACAAAACTATGCACGCAAGCAGACATCTACTATGATTGGACGATTCCCTACACGATCAGAGAATACATATCCATCAGCAATTATGCGTCGTCGCCGCTGTTCCTTATTCCATTTTTCAAGCACAACCGTGTGAATGAATGTAGAGAATTACACTACGAACGTAGAGGTGAATTTGATAGGCATCAGAAATAAACGTTTCCGCATTACGAAGAAACTACTGTGGAGATACTTTATAACAAGTGGCATGCTAAAGATGAAATGCTGGAAAAAAAGAATAAACATGAATACGATCTTCTTCACGAGAAGATGCTTCATGGTAGAGGTATGCCGTGAAACGGCAGTAAATTGCTGCTCATGAAAAGACTTCGTCAGCTTGGATGGATTGTTCCAAATGACGCGCTCTTCTTCAACGATAAACGGGGAAAATACCGTACATAAAAGCAGGAAGGCAATACATACAACACCAAGTATGCTGTTTCTCTTGCATGGCACACCTAATCTTGTCATATCGCACCTCCTGTAGTTTATTAGTTAATTGTAAATTTTCTTAAATTAAAAATAAGATTATCATGCAGATCCGCATCAATCAAGAAAAAACGAACATCCATTCTCTGGATGCTTGCGATCCCGCTATGCTCGGCCGTTAATCTTCACGTTGCAGACACGATCGCATCGGATGATTGTCGCCATCCTTATTATTCCTACGATCATCCTGTTCATCGTCCGCTTCTTTCTCATCATGAAATTCTACACCCGTTTGTGCTGTAATATAATCGAAGGGCGTATAATGAACCTCGACATGCTCCCGCTTTACAAAACGCTTGTAACCAACTAATCCCACGATCATCATCAGAAATAGACTAAACATGCCGATCATGACGGCGAAAAAAAGCATGGCATCCTCCTCAAATGCATAATTGACGGTTACTAGGTACTACGCAGCTTCCATGGAAACGTTTCACTTTTTCCCATTTTTATTCACTTCACTAATTGCGGAAACCGCCATCTGAGTGAATAATTTGTCCTGTAATCCATTCCGCTTCTTCACTCGCCAGGTACACTAAACGAGTTGCATCCTCTGGCGTCCCAATGCGTCCCATTGGGAATTTCGGTCTTAGGAAGTCCTGTACGAACGCTTCCTTTTTCGCGCGTTATTTTTTCCGTTTTCCTGATTCCGCCTTACCGCACGATTCGCAGCCATACAATGTTCCGGTCTGCATTTACTCCGACGCGCACAGTTACTCCCGTCTTCACATTTCGAAATTCCTCGCCTTGAAGATCGGTAGAGCCTGTCAATCGGAAGGCCTCCTCCATGCCATCACCTGTCTGAATAACGATCCGCTCTGCCTCCAACTGCTTGACGCTGCCTTCATATTCCCGTTCTACTACAGCTGCCCTGCCCGGATTCACCATCGTGGAATTCACGAAGCCGATCGAAAATGCAGCGGTTCCGAAAACAAGTACGAGTACGGTTATGGTGATCCACATCCATTTTTTCATGCGCATATCCCCTTTCTGACTGACTTGAAGCGTGTATCCGACTTGCTTTTTACTATTTCTCCAATTATACCATAGGCCTGTAGTTGCCTCATCCCGACAAGGGGAGCAACTCCTTAGTCTTTAGCTCTAGTGTGCCTTATACTCCTGCCTCATCTGCCGCGAGCTGAACCGGTTCACCCAGCTCTAACACTGCACGCTGCTCTGCAAGAATTCCGGTCATAATCGCTGCATACAACTCCCCAATCACAGCGCTCGATTCATTAAATGGCTCTAAGCCATCCATCGTTAATACACCGTAAGAGCCAAGTGAAATGCAAATCAGCGAGCGGTAGGGGCTCTTCGATTCTTGATTGCGTTCCCAATCCTCGTCCTTCAGCACATCGGCGCACTGAATCGTTACCTGCTTCCGGAAGGAACGACCTGCTACCGAACGATCGATATGAAGATAGCGCTGCCCAACATAATGGTTCGGGAAGCCTACCGAGGCAAGCTGTAGCGTTAGTATCGGCTCCTCATACTTCCAAATGCCGCAGCGGTGATGCCCGCCTGGGGCGCATTTCATATCCACGGCCAGCATATCCAGCATCCGCTGCAGCAGGAAGTTCGATTCGTGCAGAACAGCGTACGGATCCCCCATTCCGCGCAGCCCGTTCAACGCGTCCGCAAAAGGCTTCATATTGCGCAGCGCTGATAACATTTGCTGAGATGCATGCTCGGTATGACTTCCCGTTTGCTGCAGGCTATCCACCTTTTCCTGCAGCCTCTGCAGGCGATCTTCCCGGTGAAGCACCTCATGCACGACTTCGGTAAATTTTTTGTTAATATACAATGTCTTGATAAAGTAGAATACCAACCCTGCCGCAATGACGACGGCAAACAGCTGGTACGACCATGGCGGCAGCTTGTCGAGCATCGCTTTCATTAGAGATTCCATATCGCTCTTCCTCCTCTCACTTGTCCTTGGAACAAGAATATGATTGAGAACGAGCGAACATGCATTCTGCATTTCTTTTATTTTTCTTTTTTATGATAAAAAATGCATATATTTCAGGTGTTTTTAAACCAGTTCTCTTCGTCGAACAAGCATACGATATTATAAGTTCACTTTTTAAAAAAAGGGAGAGGGAGAAAATGGAACTTTCACACATTCGAGTTACTTACGATGCTGCATTCAGTCTTGGAAACTCCTGCTATTCTACCTTTAAACTTGCTACTTATCAGCTAAGGCATTATAGCGGAATCATGGATTGGATGGTATCTCCTTCGTTGTCTAGCGTCAACAAGTTGATTCGCAACCGAGGCGCCGGATTCATGGAACTTTCCAACATGTCCGTCGTAGGCACTCACGCAGGCGGACTCAACTGGCTTATCCGAGACAACGAGTACGACATTATGTCGGCTCACGATTTCCCCGTTGCGAGCAACCAAATCGATAATTGGCCAAGCTACCCTGCTTTTAAGGAGACGCTTGACCGACGCATCAAACGCTTTTTCGAAAAAATGGAGACCAGTCAGCGCATCTTCTTTCTACGCATAGGTGGAACATACGAGGAAGCTCTTGAACTCCAGACCGAGCTACGGGCAATTGTGAAACATCAATTTCATATTCTTCTTGTGAATCATACCCCTAACTATGGCATCGTTGAATGTCATTGGCCGCTGGAACACGTTTGCGCGATCGAAGTGCCTCTAGACGGGGAACAGTACCCGGAGCTATGGAATTATATCCTCTTTGGCGTCCTGTTGCTTGGTCAGCCATAACAAGAAGCATACTCTGCAAATGACAAAGAACCGTTCAATTGCTTCCTATCGAGAAGCAATTGAACGGTTCTTCTTATTGTCGTATCTTCAATTATCCGTGTTGATGCTGAACTGCAGGCCGTACTGGAATGGAACGATCGCGTATCGTGCCAACCTGTACCGTCCATGTAATGATCTTACCTGCTATGCTGACCGCCAGTATCGTGTACAGCGTGTCGACAAGCGGCAGGAAAAACAAGGACAGCAGCAATACCACTATATCAAATATAATAAATACTGTACCTATGCTTAATTTCGTAATACGGCTTAAAAATAATGCCAGAATGTCATCACCGCCTGATGCGCCTCCATGGCGCAGCACGAGGCCGGCTCCAAGCCCTGTCAACAATCCTGATAGAACAGCCGCAAGCACCATATTGCCGCCAAGATTCATATTCCATGGCGAAAAGCGCTCGCACATCTCGTACGTTAACGAGAACACTCCTGTTGCAATTGCCGTATTCATAATGAATGTCCGCCCTTTGAAAAACCAAGCAGCGATAAATACGGGAACATCCATGCACAACACGGTCAGCGCCGGCGACCAATTAAACGTGTACTTACCAATCAGCGCTAAACCAACAAATCCGCCTTCAGCCAAATGATTCTGAAAATTAATGTGATAATAACTGAAAGCCAACAACATCGATCCTACCATCATCCAAAAAATCTTACGTAATTGTTCGTTCCCCATCTTCGTAACCTCTCGTTTCGTAATGTAGCCCTTCGACTAACCGAGAGGAGACGGATAGGGATCCTTATCCTTCGAACCATCATAATTCACTCATCCTTCTCGTATTAGTCTCCGTCTTAGCGACCATTGACAAATCTACGAGAAGAAGCTAGATGTAAGAAAGATCATAACGTTTCCAGACTGTCCTTTGGGGTTTCATCCTTCGGGGACGCATTGGTATCCTGATCCTTTCTTGTTTTGTCTTTTGTATTGCCTTTAGTAATTGTATTATACCACAATGTATATGCCCTCTAAACACGTCTCATTCTATAAATAACGCTGTCGTTCGGATTTATCTGCAATGAATCGCTCCAAGCTTGGTACAGCCCCAGATAAAGTCGATATCCTCCCTATTTTCCTCTGAAATCCTCACAATTTGGACACTTTTACATTTATGTTTGAATTTCAGATCCATCTTTCGTTGTACAGTTAGCTTTTCATTTGCTTTCTTCAGTTGATGTTCATAAAGCTATCATATTTGTTGTGCGCAGGATCACATTGTGACTAATATCACAACTATACAATAGCAGCAGAAGCATTCGGATGCCGCACGTGATTACTCTCGCTCTTTCTCTGCTGCGCATCCTTATATGATCGTTACGCTAAAGGAGGAATCCCTTATGTTACAACCTCGTACGATTGAAATTGTGAAATCTACAGTTCCTGTGCTGGCAGAGCACGGCCCACAAATTACAGCACGATTCTACCAGCTCATGTTCAGCAATCATCCCGAGCTGCTCAATGTATTCAACCACGCCAATCAGCGTCAAGGCAAACAGTCCATGGCCCTTGCAAACGCGGTCTACGCGGCTGCAGCGAACATTGATCGATTAGAGACCATCTTGCCTGTCGTACAGCAAATTGCCCAGAAGCACCGGGCACTCAATGTTAAGCCTGAACATTATCCGATTGTCGGCGAGCATCTGCTGCTCGCAATCAAGGATGTACTCGGCGACGCCGCTACCGATGACATCATTCAAGCTTGGGCAGAAGCCTATGGCGTTATTGCTGATGTATTCATTCAGGTTGAGGCGGATATGTACAAAGAAGCCGAGCAGCAGGACGGCGGCTGGTCAGATGTGCGCCGCTTCATCATTGCCCGTAAAGTAAAAGAAAGCGACGTGATCACCTCCTTCTACTTGAAGCCAGAAAACGATCAGCCGATTGCCTCCTTTCTGCCCGGTCAATATATTACGATTCGGGTTCAGCCGGAAGGCCAAGTCAATACGCATTATCGCCATTATAGCCTATCCCAGGCTCCTCATCCCGATGTATACCGCATCAGTGTGAAGCGCGAAGGCGGCGATGCGAACTCTCCTGCTGGTGTTGTCTCCTGCTACATGCACGATATGGTGCAAGAAGGGGATGTTATCGAAGCGACAGCACCTGCAGGCGACTTTACCTTAAAGCCAAGCGCTGCACCGGTGGTGCTGATTGGCGGCGGCGTCGGGCAAACACCGCTTCTAAGCATGCTGCATTCGCTAGCGGCCGAGGACTCCAAGCGAGATGTTTATTACATTCATGCCTCACGCAATCACGCAGCACACGCCTTCAGCCAGGAAGTGAATGAATTGGCTGCTAAGCACAGCCATCTTCACACCTTCCTATGCTATGAGAAAAGCAGCGGGACAGAGTCCACAGAGTCCTGTGATCACATTGGCTTCGTCGATGCGCAGTGGCTTAGCTCCATCATACCGTCCTCCGTCTGGAAGAAAGCCGACGTTTACTTCTGCGGCCCTGAGCCTTTCATGAAGGCGGTATATCGCGCAATAAAACAGCTTGGAGCTTCGCCTGACCACATCCACTATGAATACTTTGGACCGGCAGGATCCTTGGAGGCTTGACCGCCTCCATAACAGAAGGGACACTTCTTGCACTCTGCAAGGGTGTCCCTTTCGCATGTTATCGTCTTTTCCGACCTGGTCATCAAAATACTTTTTTCATACTCCGCTCTTCCTTTAGTATTTCAACAGCTTCCCTGAAACGCAAAGAATGCACGACTTCACGCTCGCGCAAAAACTTCAGTCCATCCTGCAAGTCAACATCGTCCGTCATGTCGATCAGCCATTGGTATGTGGCGCGCGCCTTCTCTTCCGCTGCAATATCTTCGTACAAATCTGCGATCGGATCCCCCTTGGCCTGTATGTAGGTCGCCGTCCATGGATCCCCCGCAGCATTGCTATAGAACAACGCCTTCTCATGCGCTACAAAATGAGGTCCTAGCCCTGCCTCCTCCAACTGCTGCGGCGTCGCATCCTTCGTCAGCTTATGCACCATTGTGGCAATCATTTCGAGATGGGCGAATTCCTCCGTGCCGATGTCCGTCAACAGCCCGATCACTTTATCAGGAATCGTATAACGCTGATTTAAATAGCGCAGCGCTGCCGCCAACTCTCCATCCGCCCCCCCGTACTGCTCCATTAACAGCTTCCCCATACGAGGATCACACTTGCTAACGCGCACTGGATATTGCAGCTTTTTCTCATAGATCCACAACTCCGCGTCCCCTCCCATTCACCAAGTTTCTCAGCAGTCTCTTGCCCACAGCTAAATTTGCCAAGGCCATGGTGTTGTAGCCCATGTCCACGGACAACCAGAATAAGAATGTCCATAGTTCATTAATGGCCCGTATTGCTCCTGAAAATGATGGGCGACCTTCATCCGTTCCGTTACGTAATAATTGAATTGCTGAATAGCCTGTAAATCTCCTGGATGAGTGTCCAAGTACAAATTTAATTCCAACAGTACAAAATCAATTACTTGCAGCTGCTCCAAGCTTCTGCGGTATTCTTCGGTTTGAAAGGGATGTACACTCATCGTCAAGCTTCCCCCTCCCCTCGCTGCGTTCTGCGGGAATGATATGGACTGTATAGAGCAGGCCATAAGGTTCCACAGCGCAACGCCTGTTCTGGCGGGAACTGCGGAAGGTTGGGCGGCTGAAACGTAATAAATTGGTTAATGGGAACGACATATACCGAATAAGGCAGTGGTGGACAAGGATCACATGGACTTCGGAACGGGACGTATACACGATCTTGCGGGATTGCCTGTTCCGTTGGACAACAACTGTTCCTCGCTTGCTGTTCAACCGGCGGCAACTCTCTTGAAGCTAAATTTCGCTGTAATTCGTGTTCCATGACACTCTTTGCGCCTCCTTGCTTTCATGTTCGCATTTCTCGATCTCTTACTTGTATGAAAGAATAGGAATGTCCCATGTACATAATTAAAGCCAAGGTGTGACAGATTTGATTTTCTGTGCACCTTGGCTTGAGGAGCTGCGGGATATGTGTCTAAGTCTTATTTTTATACAAAGAAAAAAGAAGTTCGGATTCTATCGGCTTGCATTCTCAGTGATTGCTCCTATCGGATTTGTGATCCCGTATATTGTTTGCGGTTCCCCAAAGCGCTGGACAGTGCTCCGAAAGCTCATGCCGACTCGTTCAAGCAGCCTGCGGGAAGCCTTGTTCGCTGCCTGTGTTTCGGCTACTACCTCGGGCAGCCCCAACACGTGGAAGGCATGCTCAATCACGGCTGTAACAGTTTCTGTCGCGTATCCAGAGCCCCACCATTCAGGCAGCAGTTCATAAGAAACCTCCGTACTTTCACCGTCATGATGAAAATCCAGAGAAATTAACCCGATACATGCATTCGTTTGCTTTTCTCGAATCATCCAGAACGATGTTCCTTCCTGCGGAGCAAGCATTCGGTTGAAGCTGCCTTTGATCGCCTCCTCCTCTTTCCATGCCCCTCCAAGATATTTCCGCACCTCTTCATTGACATACAATTTTCTGACATCTTCATAATCTCCAGTGTGCAATGTGCTAAGTATACAGCGGTTCGTTTCAAGCAAAACGTTATCCTCCATTATGAATGTAAAATACGAATGATTATCCTATTAAAGGATATTTCACCTCCAAACAAAACCTCCATATCGAATTCGCAATTTATACGCAGTCCCTCATGCCAACCCGCTTCATGCCAGAGAACCTATTCTCTTATTCTTCCACGCTCATCAGCCATCTTCTCCGCCGTGACCTTGACGCAGAAGCCGATTCACCGTTTCCCGCCTAACACCGATAAATTGACCGATTTCCTCTTGCGTCAATAATTCGGTAATAGGCATTTGCTCTGTATAACTGCGTAACCAAGCTGTCAGCAGCTGCAATCGTTCACTTGGGGTTCCAATGGTTAAATGATCAATGCGCTGCTGCATGAAGCGCAGCTTATCCTGAAGCAGCCTCGCGATGTCCAGCGCCTTGTCTGGTTGCCGCCGTAATCCTTCATACCACTCCTCAGCAGGAATTCGTTCTACTTCTGTCTTCACCATCGCGGTTGCTGTGCCATGGCATTCCTTCGGTGAAATCAACGAATGATGAGGGACAATTTCGCCCGTATATATGAGGTTGAATAAAATAATATTGCCATTCTCATGCAGGCGTGTTACTTTACATAGCCCGCTTATGATGCGATACAAATATGTTCCGGGATCTCCTTGTCTGAACAATACCTCTCCCCGATGCAGTGTCATTCTCATCCCCGACTACCTCCTTATCTTATTTCCCGCTCTGTCTGCGAATGCTGCTGTATTCGTTGGGATGTCGTCCTTATTGTACCGATTTTCCATACTTTTGACTACGTATGCCCCTTGATATACGAATATTTGTTCGGTATTATGAATATAATACGAACGTAGGTTCCCTTTTTTTATATACATCCATGCTTCTTATGGCTGAGGTCAATGCATTTGGCGTACACAAAATGTATGGCATACAAGGAGGAAGAGCGTGCATGGGTACACCATTCGCATCGAACGGCGCTCCACCGCACAGCGGAGAGGATGCCCTTACTGTCAAGCAATATATTATTCAAACACTCATTTTGGATGTGCTGGAGCGGGACATTGGACGCATAGGGGCCTCTAATCTGAAAATGGCCGACATCTATGCTCAATTTCTGCGACAAGCGCAAGACAACGCTTCTCGCGATTTGTTCCACCTTCGCAAGCAATTTCGCAGCCGCGGCATTAAAGTGTATGAGGAAGAACGGCTAGAGCACGGAATTCGTGTCCATTATGTATGTAGAGGCTATCAGCATTCATTCTACATGCTGCGCGGCTTGATTCGGGCTGAGGTAAAGAAACGGATGCAGGCTTACTTGCACATTGCTGCCGCCCAAACCTCGAATTTGAGCACAAAGGCAGCAAGTATAAGCAGCAACAACAGTGCTTCTACAAGCCCACAGTTAGGTATATAAGCTTCATTTCATCATCTTATCCCTCTCTTACAAAAACACCCCTTAGCCAGCACCAGAGCGTTCTGCTCCTCTGATGCTTGCCGAGGGGGATTTCATATCTTCTCTCTTATTGCCCCGTCCAATTTCTTATTTCTTATTCTGTTTCCGATTTTCTTTTTATTTTCGACAATGCTTGTATAGAGTCGTTCCTTTCGTATCTGAAAACAGAAAAGATCTATCTAACAAATCCGCAAACGTTATTGGAATTGCTACAGGTTATCCGAGATTACGTTTCGTTTTACAACCATGAACGCTTTCAGAAAAAACTAAACAACCGTTCCCCATAGAGTACCGGGAAACGGTTGCAGCGCAGATGTCTTTTTAATTCTGTCTACCAAACAGCAGGCTTAGACTTATTAATGACTTACTATTTTGACCTTGATAAGTTACTTAATTTTGTGATAAGTCTGTCCGTGTATCGAGCTAACCTTCTGCTTATTTCCATCCTCATGTACTCTTTTGTTATAATAAAACTATCCTCAGAGTTACGGTAAGCATAGTGTAATATCATTGTACTATCGTGCTTCTCTTCATCTACAATACGAATTTCTTTTTTCAACATCTCTTGTCTTCTTTTGGACAGGTCGGCAGAAATATTATTCGCGAGGATTTGAGCTGCCTTGGTATAAAGGGATTTTAACGTCTCAGAGGATACCCCCATTTCGTGAATTTTTTTAGTTACCATTGTATACATTACTGAAAGTAGAATATAATCGCGCATTAATTCAATATCTTCTCTCTTTGGCTGGTTTGATGTCCCGCTTGGCGCGTCACGATGCCTACTCAACAAAGCTTCCCGATGTTGCGGCAACATCATCCGGCTGGACTCCCAAAGACCATTCTTCTCGAGTTTTTTACTCATTTATAATGCCCCCCGATTTTCAGGGATCTCTCTAATGCTTGACCTGCGTGGGTAAGGGAAGAAGCTCTGATAATTGCCGCATTTCCATATCGATCCTTAATCGTATCAGTCACCTTATCCAGCGCCCTAGCTCTCTCTTGATCTTCAAAAAGCGTTAGTTGATAATGCTGGTCATCTTCCAATGTGCTTAACATAACACCCACACGACGTACGGGCATCCGATCCCAATATTGATAAAAAATTCTCTTTACTATCTCAAATACTTTATTTGTATTATTCGTCGGGTCTGGCATTTTCATCTGGCGTGAGAATCCTGTAGGAGCATCGTACGGACTGCACATACAGCTTACGGTTGTAACCCAGCCCATATACCCTTTCGTCCGACAATCTCGGCAGACTTCCTCCGTCAACTCCAACAATATTGTATCGATCTCTGCAGAATCCGTATAATCTCGGGGCAAAGTCATCATATGACCAATAGATTTTGGAGGAGTTTGAAATGTCCCTGGTGTCACCAGACTATCATCCAACCCGTTCGCCGTTCGCCACATCACCTCGGCATGAATATCCGACTGCTTGCCGAAACGAGCTCGAAATTTATCCTTAAGCTGTGGCAATGGAGTTCTCGCAATGTCCCCAATCGTAACTATCCCTAATTTCGCAAAATGCCTGCACATCCGGGATCCAACACCGAACATTTTATGAACAGGTTCTTTCCAAAGCACGACGGGAACATCAGATGGATGCAAGGTAAAAATACCGCTTTTATTTTTTTTTGCCCAGATGTCTGTTGCAGTTTTAGCTAATATTTTATTGGTGCTGATTCCTATTCGAATCCGCACTCCTGTCTGGAGCATTACTCGTTTTTGGATTTCCTTTGCAATGGTAATCGGATCCCCGAAAATTGATTGGCTCGCCGTCACATCTAAAAATTGTTCGTCAATACTAAACACTTCAACTAAATCCGTAAACTCCTCATAAATCTGAGTAATCATCAAAGAAACATCGATGTAATGCTGCATACGAGGACGCATAATGACGAGATCCGGGCATTTCTTAAGGGCTTCACCTAACCGTTCGGCTGTCGTCACGCCAAAACTTTTCGCAATCGGGCACGCGGCCAGAATAATCCCTGAACGACGTGTAGGGTCACCAGCTACTGCTACTGCTTTATTTTTATATTCTGGATGATCTGCTTTTTCTACACTTGCATAAAAGCTTTCGCAATCGGCTAAAAATACTACCCTTTCCCTTCTTTGACTCACATAAAGCCCTCCAATATTTATAAATCATGTTACATGCACAATCACAAAACAAGAACGTATATTCTCATTATATACCGAACATACATTCCCTATACAAATGAATTTTTTGGATCTATGAAACCTCACCCTTAGTTATCGAATACATTGTGGCTTTTGAATCGATGATGACGATGCATATGGTCAACTACAGAATGCAAGGCAAAACACAAAGCCAATTTACAAGATAAAGGTAAAGGTGCTGTTTGCAAGCATTGAAGAGCAGAGCGACAGGAAGAGCAGGAGCATATGGCAATGTGGGCGTAATTATTTCATAGTAATATTATGTCCCGTATAATGAATGAAGTAGTTGATGCAAACTTCATAAAAGAATACCGCCAATCTAAACCTTAAGCATTAAGACTACGTTAAGGATATTGGTCTAAAGGTGAGCAAGAAGAGAAATGCTTCACTTTATTTGCGGGTTCGAACATCTTGGAGCTACTCTGTTTGTAAAGACTAATAATATTATCAACTTTTGGGAGAGACACATATGAACAAACAGGTATTTAGCGATCTTTGTGATGACGCTTTAAGGAATAAAGATACTTATTTGCAAGAGGCAAGATCACGGGTTACACGTTGGGAGTATTATGAAGGTTCCTCATATTATCATTTAGCACCATATTGGTTTGAGCGTAACATTGAACCAAAAGGGATACCTACTAGTAATAGCGATGGGTTTAATTACGGATTTGATTGCAATAATCAGTTGATTTATATGAAAGTAGGATATTGGGAAGAGTGTATTGAAAGGAGTGGTGATCGTATCATAAACCGAACATTTTTGGATGGTAGGGTGAATTCCATTGAGGTGATTATACTTGAAGAAGGACGTCCTATCGAGTACACGGAATTCGTTGTACGAAATGGTATTGACTTATGGCATATATGGTCTTTTAAAGAATACTATCGCTACTCAGGAAACCAATTAACTACCATTGAATTAGAAAAATATGAACCTAAAAATATTACTACATATAGCTTGGAATATAAAGAGACAGGTGAGCTTAAGAAAATCACAAAATTAGATGACGAAGAAATCATTTACCTGGAAATGTCGGTAGAGGAAGTAACCTCATTACGTAGTACTGTCATTGAAGAACTATATAGTGAATGTGAAGCGGCTTTACAACGTTTAGGTAAGTGTATAGGTGAAAGTAAGCTTTGTTTTTTAGCAATTTGGCTACATCAAGAAACTCAAGCTGTAGTTAATCCAACGTTTATTGCTGGGATGGACTATATTCGTGAAGAACAACTAGCTGATGGAGAAGATCTAGAAACACTTTGGTATATAGGATACCATTCAGACTATGACGAAGGGCTTGAAAATGAGGATCTAATTCGGAAATTTTCTCTGTTAATGAACTATTGGGAGCTACATTCTAATGTTTCTGATGAACCTACCTATTCTACATTGCAACATCATAATTGGTGGGGAGAAGGATTAGCTATATGGCAGGAAGTTGCCTATAGACTAAATAGAAGGAAGTGGGATAAAGTCTTACCTGTTACTGATCATTTTGTTGTGTTTATTGACGAGGAAAATTTCGATCCAAGTAACGATCTTCCACGTTATATAACTCATGAACAATTAGCTAAACTTCAGGCGAAAGAACTAATCTGATATCTCATTTTTAGTATGACTGTGAGTAATAAAAAGCACTCACATATGTGGGTGCTTTAGCCATGTTATTTGGGATCGTCAGTAAATTCAGCGGGGCGGTTTTTTTGTGAAGCGTAGCCGACGTCGAGTTAATGCTCCACCAAAAATACCTTTGGTATCCAATTATACCAGCCCTTCTTTAGCAAGCTTGCGGACTAATGCCAAAAGAGGCCGCATTCCTCTCATTAGGAGAGTTAATTACCAGCTTTGCAAAAAAACAAGCGTCTCGGAACGATAGGAGACGTAACGGGTCAAAGTCATTAAATCCCATCAATATAAGGATGAATAAAGAAACACCTATTTCTATTCATATTCAACAGTAAAACAAGCACCGTCAAAATAAATAAGATCTCCATGATCGTAATTCCAAACAGCCTGAAGTTGGGTTGGTTGTTTGATACCGCCAATTGTCTTGTAGTCCTTAAATATGGCCGACCATCTTACTTGCTGAATTGTTCCATCGGTAGATATAACGTATCTATCTTCTGTTGTAAAAGAAAGAAGCTCCCCCTTCTCACTGAAAGTAAATATCCCGCTTGCTGATATATCATTGTACGATATCGTCGCTTTTGCATGGGTATCATCAACTGTCTCCCAGGTCATATAATGCTGTAAAGCAGCATTAGGCATGATAAGAGATTCTGAAAGAAAGGTTACTAGACAAGCTTTATTCATTTCTTTACCTTTGTGATTAAACAGCGTAATGACTTTAGCTAGAACTCCTTTCATACTACCTTCACCATCAATATAAGAATCGAACCCTTGAAATGGTATTCCATACATTGACGTGTCAATATAGGCAAATCTTATAGGCTCGCGTACAAAGTTATATTGAGTGTAGTCGATTTTTAATGGTGGCTTGTCGGGTGACATAATAAAATTAACTTCTTTAAAGGCTACCTTCATATAAGACATTTTAGGAATGCCAATGTATCCACTATATTCAAAATATTTCCTTACCGGATACGGCAATTCTTTAATATCATCGAATGTAAAGATATCATTAATGACATTAGAAATATTGATTTGTTCTGTTGCGGATTGAATAAACTCTGTATTGGTTTTGGAATAAGGCACATTAAAAAATACAATGATACCGATTATAATAATGCCAAGGATCGAAACGATTATCCACATTGTTTTTTTACCCCTTTTCCTCGACTTCATGAGCATTCTCCATTCTGTTTACATTGTTAGCTAAATGAATGACTCCTTCATACAACCCATTGGTCAAATTTTCATCAAGTTCGTCAAACAGAGCATTCAGAAACTGCATCTCTTTTTCGCTTCGAGCCTGGAAATAAGTGAAACATTCGGGTGTAAGGTGAATTCTAAAGATTCTAGCGTCTTGATCATCTTTTATAAGGGAAACAAAGCCCTGTTTCTCAAGTAAACCGGCCATTTTCTTAACGTTTTGCCTAGAATTCCCAACCAATTTAGCCACCTCACTTATTGTCGGAGATGATCGTCCCGACTTTAAAATGACAGCTATCAACAACCACTGCTTAAGCGTTACATTCTCATCCAATTTGTCACCAAGAGCTTGTAATCGGTTGGCTAATGTAAGAATACCACCAAAGATGTAAGCCTTTTTCTCTATGTCATTCAATATTAAATACCTCCGATTTTTCAAAATAAAGGTAACTAGTTACATATATTATATGTAACTAGTTACCTTTTGTCAAACTTGTTGATGAAAACGAGAGAATCTACAGTAACTTCCAATATGACACCTAGAACTTCCCTCTATCATCAGTCATCGGACAGTGTTGTTTCGCTGCAGATGCGCAAGCTTCAGCGGTTTACCGAAGAGTTACGAACTCCCCGTCACATCCAGATGCTGTTCATCACAATACTGTACGGCTCACCAAATCCGTATATCGCTGAAATATTTCCGTAATTTGCAGCGATACGCGAATGTACCCCTCCATGTGGGGCTGAACAACAATGAGATCCAGGCATTTTCCTATCGCCTCGCCCAGCCGCTCCGCTGTTGTGATACCATGCTTTTTCACTATTGGACAGGCCGCAGGGATATTTTGAAAATTCCATTCTAACAGCGTCGAATGCTGGCCAATATAGAATGGTATGCCTCTCCACTTCACGCGGAAGGCAGGCGATTGTGATATGATAAACTCACTATAGGATAGACCTGAAAAGGAAGGAGTACAGGAATATGTGTGGCCGATATACATTAACCGTTACCATTGAACAGCTAATGGCACATTACTTGCTCGACCCAGGTGCTCTCGTGCCCTTTCATGAGCCACGCTATAATATCGCGCCAAGCCAGCAGGTTCCGGCGCTTATTCATGATGGTGCGAAGCTTCGGCTTGGACCGCTCAAGTGGGGGCTCATTCCTTCTTGGGCAAAGGATGAGAAATTCGCTGGGCGCACGATTAATGCGCGTGCTGAAACATTACGGGACAAACCTGCCTTTCGGCTCCCCTTCCAGCGAAAACGGTGCATCATACCCGCAGACAGCTTCTACGAGTGGAAGCGCAATCCGGACGGAACCAAGCAGCCAATGCGCATTAGACGGACAGACGGCGGCATATTCAATATGGCAGGCTTGTATGACACGTGGGTGAATGCCAATGGAGACAAGGTTAGTACATGTACAATCATTACCACGACACCGAATGAACTGATGGAGCCAATCCATGATCGAATGCCTGTTATTTTGCCTGAGGAGCAGCTGTCATTCTGGCTGGATCGCCGCATGACTGACACGGGGAAGCTCCAGTCTGTACTCCTTCCATATCCGTCGGAGCTGATGGAAGCTTACCCTGTCAGTGCCAAGGTAGGGAACACACGAGTGGATGACCCATCCTGCATTGAACGTGCAAGCTTACAGGAGCAAAAAGGAGAGACGCACGACAGCGTCTCCCCTACATGATTTGAACGATGACAACCTATCACGGTTCGCCATATCTCGCACCCAAGATTATTTAATACAGCTGCGAAGCGAACGCTAGGCGTCCTAAACAATTACATGGCTGACTCGGTCTCCTGAAGAAATTCCGCTAGACGCTCACGCTGCAGCATATGATGACGGAAATGCATATCCACGAGCATATACCATTCCTTCGCACTCAAGTAGCCGAATCCCGGATGCATCGTCTTGTTCTGTTCCGGAATCGATGCAACAGCTGACGCAAGCTCCTCCATTCGCTGCAATACGGCCTGCATCCCTTTCACGATTTCTTCCTTGCTTGCAGGCTGTGGCGGCGTATATTCCGGCGATGCCGGCACCTTTATCCGAATGGGAGGAATGCTTCCCGCAGCAAAGACAAGCTCCCCTTGTTCAGACTTCTCCTGCTGGCTGCCGCCATCTACAATCATGTCACGGCATACCTCGATCTGACGAAGCTGCATGTAGAGAGCGGAACGGATCAAATGCATATATACTTGCCCAAGCGACCATTCCTCTTCGCTAGGCTTATGTGTAATCTGCTCCATGCTGTAGCGTTCGAGCTCTTGCACAATCTGCTTTACGGATTCCTCTACACGCAGCAGCGATTGACGTGGGTTCATATTGGTCATAAGTAAAACTCCCTTCAAACGAATATATCCCAACTATACGCAAACGCTACTGACAACAGTATGTCAGTAGCGTTTATATTGCTGCACTATTTTTTTGCCTCGAGATAAACGAGCTCTGCCAGCGATTCCGGCTCCAGTACCTCCGCTAATGTGCCCCAGCCCATAATCCAGCCAAGCACCTCCTCAGGTCGTCGTACCCGCAGCGTCACAAGTGCCCCTTCCGGGTGATCCTCCATAACTTCCACGTAATAATAGCCCTGCTCCTTGACCTTGTCGGCTGCCGCAGCGCGCAGAAGAACACGAACGATCATCGAACGATCATCGGAAGGCGTATAGGATTGCAAGCAAAAGTCTGAAGGACGGACAAATGGTTCGTCCAGTAGTTCCAACTCCTTGATGCGGCTAAGTCTAAAATGCCTCAGCTCTTGCCTGAGATGGCAATATGCAACCATCGCCCAGTTTCCTTTGACATGCACAATGCCATAAGGATCGACCTTTCGAACATGCTCTCTCTCGCCGTCTTCCCCGCGAACTGGCTTCACATATCGGAAGCATACCCTCCGCTCCTCCAGAACAGCACGACGAAGCACGGCCAGCCCTTCTGTATGCGCTTCATCAGCAATCATTTTCAAGGAGGAGCGCATCCGATCCGCATCCTGCTGCACGGACGCTGGCATAACAGAAATAAGCTTGCGCCGAATGGACTGAATCGTGGCATCATGGGTTCTGCCGAACTGCCGCTCGATGTAATCTACCCCAAGCAGAAGCGACTCCGCCTCTTCCGGCGTAAAATGAACAGGCGGCAGGAAGTAGCCTTCCATCAGCGAATAGCCCTGGCCAGGCGCTCCGATGATTGCAACTCCTGCCTCACTAAGCGCCTGAATATCACGATAAATCGTACGCACACTCGTTTCAAAAACAGACGCCAGATCCTCTGCTCGCATTGTCCCTCTGCGCTGCAGTTCCAGCACAATCGCCATCATCCGATCCGTCTTATTCATCGCTGACGCTACTCTTCTACAACGAGTTCGCCCTTCATACCATCATGGCCTGAACCGCACATAATCGAGCATTGAAATTCAAATGTACCAGCCTTATCTGCGGTGAATTCCGCGCTTGCGCCATCCTGCTGCAATTCTACATTGTAACCATCCAGCTTTAAGCCGTGTAGGCCCTGCTTATTATTGAGTGTCAGCTTTACCTTGTCGCCTTTCTTAACCTTGATCGTTCCAGGCTCAAATTTATAATTCGTTGCATTAATCGTTACCGTGCTTGCCCCATCCGAGGACGCAGCTGTCCCTGATTCTGCACCAGTTCCCTTGCCTGAACCGCAGCCAGCGAGTGATACAGCCAGCAGCATGGCAGCCAATAACGCTGCACCTATTTTAATCTTCTTCATGTTGATTCGCCTCCATGTATTAGATAATGAAAGAATGAATGCTAACCTTTATTACTATCTAAGCATATTTTGAGTACTTGGATCGTAAAAATTGAAAATTGTTCCGAATTCGTCAACAATGCGACCTCAATCGTGATCCATATTGTTGAAAAAAGCAGGAAATAAGAAGGTATATCTAGGCCTATAATGTCGGGAATCGAACTAAAACTATACGAGCCGCCCTATTTCCCGCGCGAACACGCAAAAAGCCCAGCTCTCCCAAGAGAACTGGACTTCCTCGTGTATTTAGCATACCTAGGCACCCTAAGGCATAGCTAATATTAGCGGAACATCCCCCACAGCTTCAATAAATGGAACGTATTGTTCGGATCGATTTTTTGCGCAAGAATGAAATCGGTGAACTGCTCCTCCTGCTGGCTCGTGAGCGGCTCATTCAGCGCTTTCGCAATTTGTTTCATGAGACGCTTGATCGTGGCGCGATTTTGAAGATCCGCCTTGGTAAGGCCCTCGACAGCCTTTTTTACGCGATCTTTCGTTGCTGGATTTTTCAACTTCAGCTTTATTCGCTCCACGAGCTGTGGACTAATACCATATTTCACATAACTCATACGGACAGCACCTCCAGAACATATCCCGTAGAAAACATGGGAACCTGTTCCAATATATGCTTACCCGCTTGTCTACTATCCGCCCGATTTCATCCGAACTGCCTGAATGCTGCTGAAAGCAGTCAACGTTAGTCCAGAAGTTCCCCTTGGAACAACTGCTCCTGCTGGGCAGCATCCCGGAGCGACGCATATTCTAGTGATGTCCAATACGCCTCAGAGCGGATAAGCTCCGCTGCATCATCTCGCGCCTGCTCCAGTACGGCAAAGTCACTTGACATATCTGCCACCTTAAAGTCAGGCATACCGCTCTGCTTCGTTCCGAAAAAGTCACCAGGACCACGGAGCTCCAAATCACGTTCGGACAGCTCGAAGCCGTCATCCGTTTCCGTCATAATGCGCATACGCTCTTGTCCAATCTCCGACTTTGGATCCGCGATCAGCACGCAGTAGGACTGATGCTCGCCTCGTCCAACACGTCCACGCAACTGGTGGAGCTGCGACAAGCCGAAGCGCTCCGCATCCATAACGATCATAAGCGTTGCATTCGGTACGTCAACACCAACCTCAATCACCGTCGTCGAGACGAGTACATGGGTGTCTCCCGTACTGAACGTGCGCATGACCTCATCCTTTTCTGAAGGCGTCATGCGTCCATGCAGCAGCCCAACCTTCAAATCTGGAAACGCCTGTTGCATCTGTACATGTACATCGATTGCATTCTGTACATCCAGCTTGTCCGATTCCTCGATGAGCGGGCAGATGATATAAGCCTGTCGTCCAGCATCCACCTCGCGGCGGATAAAGCCAAGGACACGGTCGAGCATATCATGCTTCACCCAGTACGACTTAATCGCCTTGCGCCCAGCAGGCCGCTCACGAATAGAGGACACATCCATATCGCCAAAAGCGGTAATCGCCAGCGTACGAGGGATTGGCGTCGCGGTCATGAGCAGCACGTCTGGGTTCATCCCCTTGCGGCGCAATATGCTGCGCTGATTGACACCGAACCGATGCTGTTCATCCGTAACAACAAGACCAAGTTTCCGGTAATGCACGTCATCCTGAATGAGCGCATGTGTCCCGACCATAATGTCGACCATGCCCATCTGCAGCGATGCGAGCAAATCTTTGCGCTTCCGTCCGGACAAGCTTCCTGTCAGCAGCCCGACCTCAATGCCGTGCGGCTCGAACAGCTTCGTCAAGGATCGCATATGCTGCTCTGCCAATATTTCCGTAGGCACCATAAGAGCCCCCTGGTAGCCTGCACGTACAGTAGCATACAAGGCAACAGCGGCCACAACCGTCTTACCGGAGCCGACATCTCCCTGCAGCAGCCGATTCATACAGGTAGGAGCCCTCATATCGTGCAAAATATCAGTTACAGCCTTCTTCTGACCATCTGTCAGCTCGAAGGGAAGACTGCGGACGAATTCACGAATCGTCGCATTGCCAACCTCATGAACAACCCCGTCAGCACGCTCGCGGGTAACCGCACGGAATACGTGCAGTTTCAGCTGGAACAGCAGCAATTCCTCGTAGACCATTCGTCTTCGCGCCTGCTTGCCTTCCTCTGCATCCTGCGGCATATGCATCGCCCTCACAGCCTGCTTGCGCGGCATCAGTCGATAGCGCCGCATCAATTCCGGCGGCATCAGCTCAGGAATTGCTTCGCCGAACTGTTGAAGCGCTTGCGTAATCGTTTTGCGCATCCATGCCTGCGTAATCTTGCCACCGACTGAATACACGGGCTGCAGGGTGTTTTTCCGACCTTCTCCACGATCCGAGAATTCAGATGTCGACACCGTCATCTGCAGTCGGCGCTGATCCCATTTCCCGGTCAATACAATCTCCCGCCCTTGCGTAAGCTGTTCGCGCAAATAATGGCGGTTGAACCATGTTGCTGTAATTAGCCAATCCTCTACCATCACTTTGCAGGACAAGCGAGACTTGCGTCCGAAGCGCTGCAGAACGGGAGCGCTCATTACCCGTCCTTCGACGGTTACTTTCTCTCCATCCTTTAGTTCGCTAAGCGAGCGCAAATGAAAATCATCGTAACGGTATGGAAAATAATCAAGTAAATCAGCAACGGTAGAGATGCCAAAGGCGTGAAGCTCTTGTTGTTTCGAAGCGCTCACGCCTTTAATCATCGTTACCGGACATTGTTTAAGTTCAATCATAATTGCACCACACTTACCCTATTGCACAGATTCGACGGAATCCGTATCTGCTGGCCACATGAACACAGCGCCTACGCCCGTACCAACATGGGTTCCGATGACAGCGCCGATAGCCGTGTATGAAAAAGAGCGGATATCGAAGCGCTGCTTAATCGCTTCCGTCAAGTCATCTGTTGCGGATTGGTCACTTGTATATCCCATCACGACATGGACCGGATGATCTGCATGATCCTGCTCCAGCAGTTCAACAATGCGCGCAACAGCCCGCTTATGCCCGCGAACCTTGTCCAACGCATACACTTCACCCGCACCATCCACAGATAGGATAGGCTTAATGTTAAGCAGCGTCCCGAACATAGCAGCAGCTTTGCCGATACGCCCTCCCTTATGCAAAAATTCCAATGAATCTACTAAAAAGTATAAAGAGCGCTCTGTTTGATAACGCTCGATCATAGCCAAAATCTCTTCCTTGGAATGCCCTGCTTCAGCCATGCGTGCCGCCTCAACTACAATCAGTCCAAACCCATAGGAAGCTGACTTCGAATCGACAATCGTAATATCCGCCTCTTCCTCAAGCATGCTCTTGGCAAGGACTGCGGATTGATACGTTCCGCTAAGCGCTGAGGACAAATGTATTGAAATAACTTGGGTGTCCGATTCTGTATTCAATCGTTTGTATACATCCAAAAACTCGACAGGCGAAGGCTGAGATGTTGTAGGAAGCTTATCAGCCTGCACCAGCTTCTTATAGAACTGTTCTGCATTGATCGTTACAGCATCCTTGAACATCTCTTGGCCAAAATGCACCTTGAGCGGTACCATCTCGATCCCGTAGCGTTCACGCACATCCTGCGGAATATCCGCTGTACTGTCCGTTACGATACGAATATGACTCATACAGAATCCCCCTCCACATTGTCCTACTCTACGGAAATGATATAGGAATAGATCGGCTGTCTGCCTTGATGCACTTCTACCTCAGCATTTGGATAATGTTCGCCAAGCCATGCCACAAGCGCTTCCGTATCCTCGTCCTTTGCTTCCTCCCCAGTAAGAAGCGTAACGACTTCCCCGTTGTTCTCCATCATCTTCGTTACCAACTGCTGCAAGGTATCTGTAACCGATTCAGTCGTTGTTACGATTTTGCCATTGACAATACCCATGTAGTGTCCAGCCTTAATCTCCAGACCGTCCAATGTCGTATCACGCACCGCGTACGTAACTTGACCGGATGTAATATGAGCAATAGCATCCTCCATAGCTGAACGGTTCACTTCTAAGCTTTCGTCCTCTTGGAAAGCAAATGCAGCTGCAATTCCTTGCGGAATCGTCTTGCTGATGAGAACCGTCACATCACGCTCCACAATCTCCGCAGCCTGCTTCGCAGCCATAACGATGTTGGAATTGTTCGGCAAAATGAAAATGTGCTGCGCCGAAATCGATTCAATGGCATCAATGAAATCCTGTGTGCTCGGATTCATTGTCTGTCCGCCAGACAACACAACATCTACGCCAAGGCTGCTGAAAATGTCACGAATCCCATCGCCCATCGCTACTGCGATGAAGCCATAAGGAGCGAGTTCTTCAGCTGGAGGTTCAATTGGAGTTGCCTCAATTGTCATTTCCTGCACAGGAATTTCCGCGAATATCTCTGGCATAGCGGATACATCTCCGTGTTCTCCATGTATGATTTCACGGTGCTGCTCACGCATATTCAAAATGTGCATTTGTGTCAGCTCGCCATATTCCATCGCGAGATCAAATACTTCGCCTGGCTTGCGGGAATGGACATGAACCTTAATGATTTCATCATCTGGAATCAAAATGATCGAATCCCCATTTTTGGCAAGCGCTTTCCTGAAATTGTCTTCGTCGAACGGCTTTGATGCACCGCGCGTACGATCAATGAAGAACTCCATATCGTACAAGAATTCAATATCTTCCGTATGCAGCTTCGCTTGAGCAGAAGTATGCAAATTCGGTGCTGGCACTGCGGATGGTGTATGAACTGTCGTAGGTGCAGCCGTCTCATGGAACGTGCCGTCAGCCGACTCCAGAACACTCAGGAATCCTTCATAAATATATACAAGGCCTTGTCCACCAGAGTCAACAACGCCTACCTGCTTCAGTACAGGCAGCATATCCGGTGTCTTCGCCAGTGCTTCCTTGGACTTTGCTACTACCTCCCGCATAAACTCCGTCAAATCTGGAGTACGGCGAGCGATTTGAACAGCGTGCTTAGCCGTTTCCTTCGCAACTGTCAATATCGTTCCTTCAACCGGCTTGACGACAGCCTTATAAGCAGTATCAACACCGCTTTGCATCGCATGAGCGAACTGAACGGAGTTTACCTCATCCAGACCAGCGACTCCACGGCCAAAGCCACGGAACAATTGAGACAAAATAACACCCGAGTTACCCCGGGCACCCATTAGCAATCCTTTGGACAAAACTTCTGCCGATTTGGCAATTGATGCAGACATCTTCGCTTTCAACTCAGTTACGCCTGCTGTCATCGTCAAATTCATGTTCGTCCCCGTGTCCCCATCAGGAACTGGAAAGACATTTAATGAATTGACGTGCTCTGCGTGGCGATTCAAACTGTCTGCACCACTTAGCACCATATTGGCAAATTGTGTTCCATTTAAAGAACGTATATTCAACGAATATTCCCCTTCCTAGCTTAATACGCGTACGTCTTGGACAAAGATGTTGACTTGCTCTACTGACAGGCCAGCTACATCATTCAATACATATTTCACTTTCTGTTGAATGTTGTGCGCCACTTCGGATATTTTCGTTCCGTAGCTTACAATAATATATAAATCGATATGTAGCGCATCTTGCTCTCGGCGCACTTCGACACCACGCGTCAGATTTTCGCGACCAAGCAGCTCTGCAATGCCGTCCTTCAACTGCTTGCGCGAGGCCATGCCCACAAGTCCATAACATTCCATTGCCGCAGATCCGGCGATGACTGCTACGACCCCTTCGGAAATATTCACAGATCCGAGATCAGTATCCAATTGAATGGTCATGGTTGTTCCACCCCTTTTTGTGAGTATTATGGACTAATCAACATTGTACTATAATAGAAAACAGAAATAAACAAAGTTTTTGATTCAGTTGACGAGGCTTTTTCGAATATGATATCATATTTGAGTATTTAATTGTATCAGGGTTGTTTTGGGATAAGGAGGTGTAAGGCATGGCTCGCAAATGTTATGTAACGGGGAAAAAACCTGGTTCCGGTAATCACGTATCGCACGCGAATAACAAAAACCGCCGCACTTGGGGCGTTAACGTTCAAAAGGTTCGCATCTTGGTAGATGGCAAACCAAAACGCGTCTACGTGAGCACACGCGCTTTGAAAGCAGGTAAAGTGACTCGCGTCTAATCCCATGAAAGATATACAAAAAGCACCTCGACGCGATCAGGTGCTTTTTTTCATATCTCAATGGAGGCTCCTCATTGATTATTCGTTCAATGAAGAGCCCTTTTTTATATATGCAATGATTACATGAGATGACACGGATTGATGCCATCTTGCAGAGAACGGTCGGCCCTCCGAACGGGACGGAACAACCGTTTCTGCTTCATGCCAGAACCCGCCGTAGTTCATATTTGTGCTGAGCCTGTTGTCCCGTTCCCGCTGTATCTCTAATGCGATTACGCTCGGGTGGTGGATGATAAATACGGATTCAGCATTATGGCCGCCGGGAACGTCAGTTTTTTTGAAACGTATTTAAGATGGCCTTGACGAAACCTCCCAAGAACTTAGGCAGCTTAAACGTATAGAACTTCATACTCCACCCTCCTCGTCATCTCATCTACCCTACAGTTCCATTCGCCGACCTGTCCGAAAGACCAGTCATGATAAGAAAAAAAGGTTACATGAGATCTGTGCTCATGTAACCACTATATGCCGACCCTATACGCTCTATGCATGGAGAGCAAGCCCGATTCGGCAGGATTCAAACAGCAGGCGCAGGCATTTGCTTCATATATGTGACAACTGACATCATGAATAAAAAGATGAAGTAAAACAATACGGACAAGGATACAAACCAAATCCGTACTCCTTTGGTTTCGTACCGCTTGAAGAACCTGTACCCGAGATACAACGCTCCTACCGAGCATACCAAGTTAACCGGAAATGTCAAAAACGCATACAGTCCTACCAGCGATCCGCATACAAAACTGTACAGCGTCAGCATTAGCGCCGTTACCCACATGCTTCTCTCCCCTTTGTCGCTCAGAAGCATCACGCTCTCCCAGACAAACCTCTCGCGATGTTTCCTCACAATCTAGTTGCCGTGTCAACCTCTCTGGGCTGCTTCACGAATGAGACGTATCGCCTCAGCGCGATTCTCCGCTCCGTACACAGCGCTTCCTGCCACAAGCACATCTGCTCCTGCTGCCGCAACCAGACCGGCTGTAGCCGTTGATATGCCTCCATCCACTTCAATATGCACATCCTGTCTGCCGAGTTCGTTCAGCTTCATACGCAAACGCTTGATTTTATCGGTCATCGAAGAAATAAACTTCTGTCCACCGAACCCTGGATTCACCGTCATAATAAGGAACAAATCCACATCGCTGAGCAGTTCTTCAACGGCTGACAACGAAGTTCCTGGATTCAGAGCAATGCCGGCCTTGGCTCCGCATTCCTTAATTTGATGCACCACACGATGCAGATGCGGGCAAGCTTCCGCATGTACGGTAATGACATCGGCGCCGGCCTTGGCAAAGTCGGGAACATACTTCTCAGGCTCCACAATCATGAGGTGAGCATCCAATGTCAACTTCGTATGCGGACGGATAGCATCTACAATGAGCGGACCGAACGTTAAGTTTGGAACAAAGCGGCCGTCCATCGCATCGATGTGAATCCAGTCGGCGCCGCCTTGCTCTACGTCACGGATATCCTGCGAGAGCTTCGCAAAGTCGGCAGACAAAATGGAAGGGGCAATTCGGATGTCGTTCTGCTGTGTCATGTTAGTACCTCCGTTTCTTCTCTTTCATTTCCTCGAAAAATAGCACATAGTGCTCATAGCGGGATTTTGCAATATCACCTTGCTCCAAAGCCGTCTTTACCTGACAGCCAGGCTCATGAATATGCGTGCAGCCGCGGAATTTGCAGCCGTCCGCATACGCTCTGAACTCACGGAAGCAATCTCCAAGCTGATCAACGCCAAGCTCCAAAAAATCGAGCTGGCTAAATCCCGGAGTATCCGCAATATATCCGCCGCGAGGCAGCGCAAGCAATTCAACATGCCGCGTCGTATGCTTGCCTCGACCGAGACGGTGACTGATCTGGTTCGTTTCCAATGATATGCCCGGCAGCATCGCATTGAGCAGCGATGACTTGCCGACACCAGACTGGCCTGCAAATACGCTGATATCTTGATTCAGCTTGCTCTCAACTTCACCATAGCCATATCCGCCCCGGGCGCTGGTAGAGATAACGTCGTACCCGATATTCGAATACAGCTGAATCGTCTCTTCCATCTCTTGACGCGCAGCTTGCTGCACCGTCTCCGGCAGCCCATCGATAATATCGCACTTCGTCAGGACAATAACTGCATCAAGACCCGCATGCTCGATATGTACAAGGAACTTGTCCAACAGTTGCCTGTTCAATATCGGCTCCGCTACAGAAAATACGAGCGCTGCCAGTCCTACATTCGCAATTGGCGGACGAATAAGCTCCGTCTTCCTTTTTTCAATTTGATCCACCGTTCCTTCTCCATTATCCGTCATAGAGAAGGTAACGCGATCTCCTACTAGCGGAGATACGCCTTTTTTCTTGAAAATGCCGCGGGCACGGCACTGAACGACCTCTTCGTCTGCAGACTCATCGGGCCGAACATAATAGAAGCCGCTCAGCGCCTTTACAATTAAACCTTTTGGCATACATGTTCCTCCAAGCTCTTCTCGTTCCTGCTGTTCATTGCACGGTATAAGGATAAACCGTTAGTTGCCAGATCCTTCACCGCCAACCTCTCCATTCTGTCCGCCATTCTCGGGGGGCGCAATGCCCCCCTCGCCATTACCTTGGCTGCCGCCTGAATCGGGATTTCCTCCAGACGGTGTATTAACCGGAATATCAGGCGGTGGCGGAATGTGCACAGTTCCCTGCTTCGCATCGGTGTAAGACACAGGATAAGCATCAACAAATTTGCCGTTACGCTCAAAGGACACCGCCCCATCCTTATTTGGAGCAAGAATAAGCTCCACGTTGAACGTTTTGGCTGACGTAATCGTTTCTGTGCCCCATTCCCTTTTCTCGCCGCGGGCATCCGTATAGTAAATTCGAATTTTACTCGACTTGCCTTCCACCTCAGGATACACGGTCAATGGGAATGTATATTGCAGTGCCTCAGGCGGATAGCCAGAGCTGACATAAATACGAACCTCCGCACCCTTCGTCACCGGATCATTTGGCTCATACGGCTGCTGCTTGATGACCTTGCCCTGCTCTTCATAGCTAGGCTCTTCCACCACACCGTCCTTGGCAAGCTTCAGTCCACTCGCCTCAATTGCGGCAATTGCAGCTTCCTTGGTCATACCTTTCAAGTTCGGCATGCCAAACGGCTCCTTGCCCTTGCTGACGACAAGCTTAATTGTGGCCGTTTTCGGATCGACCTCTGTATCCGGACTTGGCGACATGCTGACGACCATACCTTCCTGTATCTCGTCGTCATACACCAAATCCTTCTCGATCCGCGAATCCTCGAAGCCAAGACTATGCAGTTGATTCACAACACTGTCAACTGGCTTCCCCTTGTAATCTTCAAGCTTAACAAGCGGGGTTCCTTTGCTGACGTACAAGCGAATGGCGGATCCTTCCTTCACCATTGCCCCTGGAGGCTTGCTCTGGTCGAAAATCTTTCCGGCCTCGAAGCCTTCCTTATATTCCTCAACAACCGGATCTTCAATCTCAATCTTAAGAGCTCCTAGCTCTTTCTGCGCTTCACTTATTGTCTTGTTCTTAAGATCCGGAACCGCAACATCATTGACCACAAGCACACTTTTCACGTAATACACAACACCAATTAAAATCGCAAGGAATACAATAGTCACACTGGCCCAAATCGCCGGCTTCACCCAGGATTTGCGCTTGCCTGCTCCTGCAGCAGAAGAAGACGAGCGTTCAGGGAGGGTTTCCTTTTTTCCTTGGGGAACTTTTTTATTCGCCTCCCCAGTGGAACGAATTGCTGGCATAACCCTGGTTTCTTGATCGTCATCATACATGGGCCGCGGCTTGAATGTAATTTTAGGCTCATTCAGACGCTCCGGCAACAGGCATGTTTCCAGATCACGCATCATTTCCGCTGCGGATTGATACCGTTCAGCAGGATTTTTGCGCATCGATTTCAGAATGACGTTCTCTACACTTTGAGGAATATGCGGATTAACCGCTCTTGGCTCATCGAATGGCTCCTGCAAATGCTTCAGCGCCACGCTAATCGGACTCTCCCCGAGGAATGGAAGCTGGCCCGTAAGCATCTGATACAGCACGATCCCCAGCGAGTATAAGTCAGACTTTTCTCCCGTTGACACGCCCTTTGCATGCTCCGGCGAAAAGTAATGAACAGAACCAACCACAGAGCCGGTCTGTGTAATCGTCGATGAAGTAACTGCACGCGCAATCCCGAAGTCCGTCACCTTAACGCGTCCGTTCCGGCCGATCAGGATATTATGGGGCTTAATGTCACGGTGAATAATATGATTTTGATGAGCGTGATCAAGCGCATCACATATTTGAGTAGAAATGCGTATCGATTCGTCCACCTGCAGCGGGGCCCGTTCCAAAATAATCTCATTCAGATTGTGCCCTTCCACATACTCCATAACGATAAAGTGTGTATCCTCCTCCTGCCCAACATCATAGATGCTGACCACATTCGGATGAGATAAGGAAGCTGCTGACTGCGCCTCCCGGCGGAAGCGGCGAATAAACTCTTCATCATGAACGAACTGCTGGCGCAATACTTTGACTGCAACATAACGGTTCAGCAGATTATCCAGTGCCTTGTATACAAGCGCCATTCCACCGCCGCCAATCCGCGTAATGATCTCATAGCGGCCAGACAGTATAGTACCAATCATGAGCTACCCCCCTCTTCCATGACGCTGTTCTCCATACGATCCAGAAGAACTATCGTGATGTTATCATCTCCTCCGGCATCAAGCGCCTGTCCAAGCAGGCGATCCGCCTTAACCGGCAGAGGAAGCGAAGGATCAATGACAACTCCCCATATTTGTTCAGCATTCAGCATATTTGTCAGCCCGTCACTGCACAAAAGCAGCACTTCATCAGTCCGAAGCTCAATGGACAGCAAATCCACTTCAACCTGCTCGTCCGTCCCAAGCGCACGAATAAGCACATTGCGCCGTGGATGATGCTCTGCCTCCTGTGGCTCAATTTGGCCTCGCTTCACCAGTTCATTAACGAGTGTATGATCATCCGTCAACTGTTTAATTCCGCTGCGATTAAGCACATAGGCCCGACTGTCTCCGATATACCCAATAAACCCTTTCCATTCCGTTTTATCGAACAGCGCAGCCACAATCGTCGTTCCCATATGATGATATTTCTCATCTTGAGAAGCAATATGAAAAATCGTGTGATTCGCTCGAATAATCGCCTGTTCAAGCGCTTTGCCCAGCATGGCAGTGTCCAAATCACTCGGCAATGCTGACAATTCAGATATGACGGTTTCGACAGCAAGACGGCTTGCAATATCTCCCGCTTGATGTCCGCCCATTCCATCGGCTACGATCGCTGCGTAATAGCCGTTCGACAGCTCGGATACGAAGGCGCGGTCTTCATTTACCGCTCGTACGCGTCCTACATCAGAACGTTGAACAGCCCTCATTTTCGATCACCTCGCATTAGACTCCATATGTTTCGCTCGCAGCTGCCCACATGCTGCGGCAATGTCATGCCCCTGCTCCCGACGTATCGTCGAATTAATACCACGATCCAGAAGCGTACGGTGGAATGCAAAAATATCGTTGCGCGGGGTACGCACATAGTTCCGCTCTGGCACATAGTTGACCGGAATCAAGTTGACATGTGCGAGCATTTCCATACGTTTCAATACATCCGCAAGCTCTTCCGCATGCTCCACCTTGTCGTTTACACCACCAATAAGCGCATATTCAAAGGTAATGCGGCGTCCCGTCTTCACTTGATAATGCTTGAGCGCCTTCATCACTTCCTCGAATGGAAATCTACGGTTAACTGGCATTAATTTCGAACGCAGTGCATCATTCGGCGCATGGATCGAGATAGCCAAGTTGATTTGTGTATTCTCGTCGGCAAAACGATAAATACTTGGCACAATCCCACTCGTAGACACCGTAATATGACGTTGTCCGATGTTAAGCCCCTTCTCATGAATCATGATGCGCAGAAATGCCATCGTAGCATCATAATTTTCAAACGGTTCCCCCGTTCCCATAATAACGATGCTGCTTACGCGCTCTTCTGATTCGTCCAAAATTTTCTGAGCAGCCACGACCTGGGCTACAATCTCTCCCGCTGTTAGGTTCCGTTTCAACCCGCCAAGCGTAGAGGCACAAAAGGTACAGCCTACACGGCATCCAACCTGGGTCGTAACGCAAATGCTGTTCCCGTAACTGTGCTTCATAATGACAGTCTCAATCGCATGGTCATCGTGCAAACCGAATAGGAATTTATACGTACCATCCTGCGATTTCATGTGCGTTATTTCTTTCAGTGTTACAAATTGGAAGCTATCCTCAAGCTTCTGACGAAGCGACTTGGACAAGTTCGACATCTCTTGGAAGTCGTCTACGCGCTTCACATACAGCCAGTCAAAAATTTGTCCGGCGCGAAATATCGGCTCTCCTTGCTCCTTCAACCATTCTTGAAGCTGTTCAAATGTAAGATCGTATATAAATGGTTTCATTTGTTCGTTCAACCTCTACCTTTCCTCAATCATGCAGTTCGATTTATTTTACCACAAATGGGCGAAATGCTAAAAGCGCAGTGTTGCAAGCACCAGATCTATCGAATTTGAAAAAGAAAGCCGCAACGTTCAAGAAGCCTTGTCTTGAGCGTTGCGGCTTATGCTTCACACCCTGTGCAGGTATTATCGTCTTAATGCGATTCACACGATCCCCGCTTACTTTCGCTTCTTCAGGCATGCGATGAAGAATCCATCCGATTCCGCATCATGCGGCAGCACCTGCAGCATACCTGCCGGGCTGCGCTTTAGCGCCGCAGCGAGAGGCTCCGCAGGGAGAGCCTGCTTCCACGTATCATCCAGTTCCCATCCTTCTTCGGCAGCGTATGCCAGGAAGCGGCGAACCACATCCTCATTTTCCGCTCGTTCAACCGTACAAGTTGAATATACAAGGCGGCCGCCTGGACGAACCAATTGAGCTGCCTGATCAAGCAGCTCAGCTTGAAGGGATGCGATAGATGCTACGTCCTCAGGACGCTTGGCCCACTTAATATCCGGCTTGCGTCTAATGACGCCAAAGCCTGTGCAGGGCGCATCGAGCAGAACTGCATCGAAGCTGCCAACAGGCAGCTCACGGCCTAGAATGGATGCATCTACATTCATCGTAGCTACGGATGTCAAACCCAAGCGTTCAGCCTGATCCGCGATAAGCGCCACCTTATGGGCATGGACATCATTAGCCACAACTTCCCCTTTATTGCCCATTCGCTCCGCAATATGTGTCGTCTTGCCTCCAGGTGCAGCACAGCAGTCCAGCACTCGCATGCCAGCCTCTGGCCGAAGCGCCTCAACGACAAGCATCGAGCTCTCATCCTGAACAGACAACTCACCATTGCGATACCATTGGCTTAACGCCAGATTACCGGCGCCCTCAGCCACAATGCCGTCCTTGGAGAGTGAGGAAGGCATTACATTTAAGCCTTCCGCTCTCATGTCGACAAGCAGCTTCTCTCGATTCGTTCGCAGTGCATTCACGCGTGCACTTCCGTGCGGCGGACGATTGTTCGACTCGCACATCGCAGCTGTCTCTTCTTCCCCGTAAGCCTTAACCCAGTTAAAGACTAGCCAAGCCGGATGCGAATGTTCCCATACGATACGAGAGACTGGATCTGAGCCAGCAGGAGTTTCCCATAATTGCGGCTCGCGCATGATCGCCCGCAAGACACCATTGGCGAAGCCGCCCATCGACTGGCCGCCTCGGCGCTTTGCAATCGTAACCGCCTCATTAATCGCGGCATGGGCAGGGATGCGATCCAGATAATGCAATTGATAGGCCGTCATTCGGAGCAGATTGCGCATCCACGGCTTCAGCTTGGCTAAGCCGCGCTGCACCTTCTGCTCCAAAACACCATCTATCGTGTTCAAACGTTGTATCGTTCCATATACAAGCTCAGTTGCAAGACCTGCATCAACACGCGCAAGGTTCGCTTCCTGGAGTGCTTGATTCAATTGCAAATTGCTGTAAGAATGCTCCTTCTCGACTTGAACGAGTACCTCTAGCGCAACATCGCGCGCTGTCTTACGCTTCTTCGCGCCCCCTGAATGCTGCTCGCTCACTTCAGCACCGTCCCTTGCACCATCTTGCCGCCACGAACGAATTCACTAGCAGCCATTGCCTTCTTGCCGGCAGGCTGCACCTCTGTCAGCCACAGTGTGCCTGCACCTGCCTGAACCTCTATGCCTCGCGGACTCAATGTTAGCACTGTCCCAGGTTCATGCACTCCTTTGGACACAGCAGCTTCAGACATACTCGGCGCCTCACATGCCCACACCTTGAACACCTCATCGTTCCACAACGTAAATCCGCCAGAGAATGGCACAAGGCCGCGAACCTGATTGAAAATATCACGCGCAGAACGCGACCAATCGATCTTCTCATCCTCGCGTTTCAAGTTAGGTGCATAAGTTGCTTCCTCATGAGGCTGCGGAACTGCCTGGATTCGGCCTGCAATCAAATCCGGCAATGTATCAATAAGAAGCTGGGCTCCGGCAGCACTTAGCTTCTGGAACATCGTGCCCGCATTATCCTCATCCGTAATCGGAACCTCGATCGGCCGAATCATATCGCCCGTGTCCATGCCTTCTGCCATATACATAATCGTTACGCCAGTCACCGACTCGCCGTTCATAATCGAACGCTGAATCGGCGCTCCCCCCCGATACTTCGGGAGTAGAGAGCCGTGAACATTAATACAGCCAAGACGAGGAATTTCAAGCACCGACTTTGGCAGAATCTGACCGTAAGCCGCGGTTACAATCAAATCTGGTTCCAATGCGCGAATATCCTCAATCGTGGTGGAGGTACGAAGTTTCTCTGGCTGCCATACGGTAATCCCATGTTCCAGCGCAGCAGCCTTGACCGGCGTAGGCGTCAGTATACGCTTGCGACCTACCGGACGATCCGGCTGAGTTACTACTGCTGCAACTTCATACCCTTCCTTCAGCAAATTCTCCAAGCAAGGAACAGCGAACTCAGGCGTCCCCATAAATACTATCTTTGTCATCGCTTATTCCCTGCCTTCGCGGGGCACCTCATATACCCGTTCTGCAATTTCGGTAAACAATACACCGTTCAAATGGTCAATCTCATGCTGGAATGCACGCGCCAAGAAATCTTCAGCTTCGATAGTAATTTCGCGCCCATTGCGATCAAGCCCTTTTACCGTGATTTTTTGATGGCGGCGCACATCACCATTAATTCCCGGGATGCTTAAACAGCCCTCCGGCCCAAGCTGCTCTCCTTCAGCAGACAGGATAACAGGGTTAACCATCCCGATCAAGCCATGTTCATCGCCGACATCTACAACAATGACACGCTTCAAGATACCGATCTGAGGTGCTGCAAGCCCAACTCCCTCCGCGTGGTACATCGTGTCTGCCATGTCTGTCAGCAGCTTCTGAATGTTTGGAGTAATTTTAGGGACTTCCTTTGCTACTTGATGTAGAACCTCATCCGGTTCATGTACAATAATACGCAATGCCATAGGGCACACCATCCTTTTTATCGTTATTTTGTAATTTATTCACCGCATATGGTAATAACCCATTCTTTATATGAATCCCTACATCATCATTTGCGGATCGATATCCACATTGAACCATACATCTTGTTCTTTAGATACCGTGTCGAACTCCTTCATCGCTTCCGCCATCAAGGAGGACAAATCCGCCTCCCCCTTGCTCTTGATAATGCATTGGAATCGATAGCGATTTTTAATACGCGGGATCGGAGAAGCAACGGGCCCCAAAATCTCAATCGCGTTACCCGATCCATTTTGTGCATGGAGCCATCCCCGCTGCTCAGCCAACTCCTTCAGCCTGTGTGCAGCATTTTCTGCGACGCGCACCAGCAGCGGCAGCTGTTCATGGGTCATAGAGAGAAGGGCTAATCGGCAAAATGGGGGAACCATTTGCTGCCGCCGATGCCTAAGCTCTTCCGAAGCGAACGCAGCGTAATCATGCTGCGCAGCATGGATAATCGAGTAATGCTCCGGAGCATAAGTCTGTACAACCACTTCACCTGGAAGTTGATGTCTCCCTGCACGACCTGCAACTTGCGTGAGAAGCTGGAACGTCTTCTCTGCAGCGCGGAAGTCCGGCATATGCAGTGCAGAATCCGCAGCGATAACGCCTACCAATGTCACATATGGAAAATCAAGTCCTTTCGCGACCATTTGCGTCCCAAGCAGTACGTCTGCTTTTCGTTCGCCGAACTGGGCAAGCAGACGTTCATGCGAGCCCTTCTCCGTCGTCGTGTCGACATCCATCCGAATGACACGGATGCCTGGAAAGCGCTTGGCAAGCTGCTCTTCCACGCGCTGCGTTCCGGTTCCGAAATAACGTATATGCTCGCTTTCACAAGAGGGGCAGATAACCGGCGCTCGTTCCGCGTAACCGCAGTAATGACAGCGCATATGCCCTGACTTCATATGATAAGTTAATGAAATATCGCATTCTGGACATTGAGCAACATATCCGCATGTTCGACACATGACAAACGTGGAGTAACCACGGCGATTCAACAGCAGAACAGTCTGTTCCCCCCGCTCTATCCGCTCCTCCAGCGCCTTTTCCAGCGGAGCGCTGAACATAGAACGATTGCCAATCTTCAATTGCTCGCGCATATCAACGATTGTCACTGGAGGAAGCTCTCTTCCGCCGACGCGCGTCGGCATGGCCAGCGGAGCCAAATCCCAAGCAGGCGGCTCAAGTCCTGACGGCGGGACTTCATACCCATGAAGCTTGGCCGCATAATACGTCTCCATGGAGGGCGTCGCCGAACCGAGCACAACAACAGCCCCATGCAGCCGCGCCCGCTCTATGGCAACGTCACGGGCATGATACTTCGGTGTTTCTTCTTGCTTATAAGAGGTTTCATGCTCTTCGTCCATAATGATGAGACCGATATGCTCAAATGGGGCAAATACCGCCGAACGGGCGCCAATCGCAACCTGTACGCGCCGTTCTCGAATTTTCCTCCATTCATCATAACGCTCCCCTTGAGATAGGCGACTGTGCATGACAGCCACCTTCGAGCCAAATCGACCCTTAAAGCGCTCCACCATCTGGGGCGTCAGAGATATCTCCGGTACTAATACGATAGCTTGTCTTCCAGAACGCAGACAACGATCGATCGCCTGCAAATAAACTTCTGTCTTGCCGCTCCCCGTAACGCCGTGCAGAAGAAATGTCTGTGCATACTCCTTATCCAGCACTTCCGTAATTCGGCTCAGAACGCCCTGCTGCTCTTCTGTTAGAGCCAGGGGCTGCGTAGGCTTGAAGCGCCGGTCTGCATATGGATCACGCAGAACCTCAACCTCATCGACGACTACCAGGCCTTTACCTTCCAGAGCTTTAACCGCAGAAGCATTGAGCGAGCGAAGCGGAAGTTCTCCGCCGAATTCAAGAAGCTGGTAAAGCAATTCCTGCTGGCGGCGGGCACGAGAGCCAATTTCCACAGCCGCTTGTTCAGCCTGTTCCGGATCGACAGCCAGACTCACTCGCTTCAGCTTCTTCACACCGATTCGATCTTTAATGCGCTCTGTCTCCACTAGCCAACCATGCTGCAGCGCCTCTTTGATCAGAGCAGCAGCATCTGGAAAAACTTGCAACAGCTTATCAGCCGCAATCGGCTCATGCCGATCCACATAGGCAAGCAATTTAGGGGTTAAGCTGTCGGCCAGCAGCTTATGCGGCATCAGCGCAAGCTGATCAGGAAGCTGCATGTCTACGTTTGAATGATCTTCATGCAGCCGTGCATGATGCATGTACAGCACCGCATCCTCACCAAGCTGTACGGCTTTCTCCCGCTTGCCCTTCATTGCTCCTGGGATCATAACCTGCAGCGCTGCCGTTAGGGTGCATACATAGCGATCACTCATCCACTGTGCGAGCTGGACCAAATCAGGAAGCAGCGGAGGAACAATGTCAAGCAGCTGCTGGATTGGCTTCAGTCTTGAAATCGGCACGTCCGTCATATCTGAGAGCCCGATGACAAATCCCTGCACAGTTCGTCCGCCAAAGGGAACTCCGACCCTGCTGCCGATTTCCAGCCAAGCCTTCATCTCCTGAGGAATTGCATAATCAAATGGACGATTCGTTGCCTTGCTGGGCACATCAACAATGACCTGAGCCACAGAGCTGTGAGATCCTTCACCCAAGATCGTATCTCCCACCGTTTGGAACAATGGTTGATGTTCAGACATCCAGTCATGTCCGCTACTCAATCGGATGCACCTCTTCAGTGCGTGCCTGTGCTCTTACCGGATCATTCATTCTTGACGCAGCAAGCTGCAATATCCGCTTGGCAACCCCGCTCTTCGCCATGAGCGGAACCCGTTCTACGAGACCTTCCGCGTCATAGATCGATACCTCATTATTATCAGATCCAAATCCACCTTCAGAGCGAGATACATCGTTTGCTACAATGAGATCAAGCCGTTTGCGGCGAAGCTTGTCTGCAGCATGCTGATCAACATGCTCCGTTTCGGCAGCGAACCCAACGAGGAATTGTTTCGATTTTTGACGCCCAAGCTCTTCTAAAATATCTGGATTCCGTTCCAATTCAATAACAAGGCGCTCCCCTGTCTTTTTCAACTTCTGTGGCGCCCGATTAACAGGGCGATAATCTGCTACCGCAGCCGTTTTTACGACAAGATCGATTTCAGGGTAGCGGCTCATCACTGCCTCGTACATATCCTGTGCAGATTCCACACGGACAAGCGTTACTCCATCAGGCGGGCATACCTGTGTTTGGCCTGCAACCACGATAACCTGAGCTCCCATATTTCGAGCTGCCTCCGCAATCGAAAATCCCATTTTGCCGGATGAATCATTCGTAATATAGCGAACAGGATCAATGCGTTCAATCGTTCCACCAGCTGTAACGAGTACCTTTTTGCCATACAGCAGTTGTTCTTCTTGTGCTGCAGCTTCTGGCGTTCCACCTAAACGATTCAAGGCTGCGCTTGCTGTCGAGCTATTCAAGCTAGATTCAACGGAAAGCGCATTAGAAGCCATCCACTGCTTGAGCTGTTCAATGATATGCTCAGGCTCCGCCATTCTTCCCTTGCCCGTATAGCCGCAAGCAAGAAGGCCCTCTTCCGGTTCGATGAACTGTACCCCGCGTTCGCGCAAAATCGACATATTGTTCTGAACAGCAGGATGGGTATACATATGTACGTTCATCGCTGGCGCAACAATGACAGGCGCTGTTGTAGCAAGCAGCGTTGTTGTCAGCATATCATCAGCAAGTCCATGTGCCATCTTTCCAATTACATTTGCCGTTGCCGGCGCAACCAGAACCAAATCCGCCCGATCCGCCAAGTCAATATGCGATACAACCGAGGCATCCCTCTCATCAAATGTATCTGTATATACAAGCTGACGAGATAAGGTTTGGAAAGTTAATTCCGCTATAAACTCCGTAGCAGATTTCGTCATAATGACGTGAACCTCTGCGCCTTCTTGCTTAAGCTTGCTGCATAAGGCAGCAGCTTTATAAGCGGCAATGCCTCCAGTAACTCCGAGCACTATCGTTTTCCCTTGCAACATTGTAACCCGCCTTTCCGTTCAGCCGATGCGGCTTTCGTCGCTGATCGTTCGTGACCGCCACACAATTCATCCGGTCAACATAGTCTCTGAACGTTAAATTTCTTTTAGGAATGATTGCTCACACAGCAGCACCTCGTTCCCTCACGTTGAAAAAAATAACAACCTTGCGGTTGTTATCCATTTTCATACATGTATGAATTTCCGTGCTGCGTGCACCGCCAGTTATCTAACTTAGTTTATTATCTAGCGTTCAGCTCATTGCACTACAGTGCTTATTCACCTGGCTGAAGTTGGCTATGGTCTTGCTCTGTGTGAATATAATCGCCATAAATTTCTTCCAAGGCTACGCCCACTTGTTTATGGGATTTCGGGTTTTTCAACTCTGTACGTCCGCCCTCACGCAACTGGCGTGCGCGACGAGAAGCGGCAACTACTAAAGAATATTTACTGTCAACCTTTTTCATCAATTCATCAATGGAAGGATAAAGCATGGTTCAGCACTCCTTTTTTTCATATCCTCGCTTCTGACAAACATCCAGCAGACAATATATGCCGTCTATCTGCGCTTTAGAAGCTGCTCTCTTCTAGCAACCGTGACAAGGCACACTTCCTATTGAAAGTGCGCCTTGCTGCAGTTTATTCATTAGTCTTAATCTTACAATGTTCGGCAATGATGATGCTCTCTATACGCTTGCATGCAAGATCAATCTCATCATTCACGACTGCATAATCGTAGTTCTCCATTAACGCAATCTCTTCAACAGCTACGTTCATGCGGGAATCGATAACATGCTCCTGCTCTGTGCCGCGTCCGCGAATGCGATCCTTCAGCTCGTCGAGCGACGGAGGAAGCAAGAAGATGAATATTCCATTTGGGAACTTCTCCTTCACCTTCATTGCGCCCTGCACTTCGATTTCCAAAATTACATCCCGGCCTTCGGCCAACTTCTGTTCCACGAAGTCGCAAGGCGTTCCGTAATAATTGCCCACGTATTCCGCATATTCAAGCAGGCGATCTTCCTCAATCATCTGCATGAATTCCTCGCGTGATTTAAAGAAATAGTTAACCCCGTCTACTTCGCCAGCACGCGGCTTGCGTGTCGTTGCAGACACGGAGTAGGTAAGATCGTTGGTCTTCTTCAATAAAGCTTTGCATACTGTGCCTTTGCCGACGCCAGACGGGCCGGATAGCACGATTAATAACCCCTTCTTCATCTTCGTCTCCATCTTATTCGTCGTTGTCGTCATCCTTTGTAGATAGACGGTGAGCTACCGTTTCAGGCTGTACTGCGGACAATATGACATGATCGCTGTCCGTGATAATTACAGCACGCGTACGCCGACCATATGTAGCGTCTATAAGCATATGACGGTCTCGAGCCTCTTGAATGATTCGCTTAATTGGAGCCGATTCCGGACTCACAATCGAAATGATACGGTTGGCAGATACGATATTACCAAAACCGATATTAATTAGCTTAATCGCCATTACAGGTCCTCCCTCTACTTTCGAGCGCTCCTAAAATTATTCAATATTCGCTGCTTGTTCGCGAATTTTCTCCAGCTCCGCTTTCATTTCCACGACGCGGTTCGTTATTTCCAAATGATTTGCCTTGGAGCCGATGGTGTTCGTTTCGCGGTTCATTTCTTGTACAAGAAAATCAAGCTTGCGTCCTATCGCTTCATTACTTCCGAGCAGTCGTCTAAACTGTTCGAAATGGCTCTTCAGCCGCGTCAATTCTTCATCAATGTTAGAGCGTTCCGCAAACAGTGCCACTTCCATTGCGAACTTATGTTCATCAAATGGAAAGCTGGCATCCAACAGTTGTTCGATACGTTGTTTCAGTTTCGCTCGATAATCGGTCACAACGACCGGAGCCCATTCTGTGAGTTCCATATGAAGCAATTCCAACCGGCTCAGTCGTTCCGCCAAATCTCGGTTGAGGTGGCTGCCTTCCATGGCGCGCATCTTGCACAATCCGTCCATTGCTTCCAGCAATCCTGATTCCAGAGAAGCAGCAAGCTCCTCCTCCGACCAAGAGGTTAACTCTCTAACCGTAAACAAATCAGGAAGCGAGAGCATGTCGGTAACCGACAAATCTCCCGCTACACCATACTCACTTTGAACTATTGCAGAAGCCTGAAGATACGCCTCGAGCGTATGCCGGTTCAATTCTACTACCGACTTGACTTCACCATTCTGCTCCTTATTGATATACACATCGATTCGGCCGCGGCTAACCTTCTGCTGAACGATGCGCCGAAGGCGATCCTCATAGCATGTCCACTCCTTCGGCAAGCGAAGCACAGCTTCGCAGTATCGATGGTTGACAGATTTCGCTTCAAACGTTATCTTATAACCGCCAATCTCGCGGTTAGATTGACCGTAACCAGTCATACTATAGACCACGGGCACCACATCCATTACCCTATTTTAATTGATTATGTCAGACGATACAAGGGGTCTGCTTGGCGTTCCGCTTTTTCCCATACATACTGGGTCAATTCAGCCGTCATTTCATAGAACATGAACGGCGTCATGAAGTAGATGCCCTTAAAATGGGTAAGCGCGACATCCAACAGCTCCTTCGCGATAGCAACGCCTTCCTTCCGTCCTGCTTCCCCTTCTAATCCGTTCATTCTTGTGCGTACATCATCAGACAATTGAATGCCAGGAACCTCATTGTGAAGATACTCTGCATTCCGTCCGCTAGCCAGCGGCATAATTCCGATAAATACAGGAACATCGAGATGTTTCGTTCCCTCTGCTATCCGTTCGATCAAACCAGCATCATACACGGGCTGCGTCATAATATAATCCGCGCCTGCCTCGACTTTCCGTTCTAATCGAGCAATTGCCTTATCCAAATGCTTCACATTCGGATTGAAGGCGCCCCCAACGACAAAGTTTGCCTTCTGCTTCAACGGCTTGCCCGAGAATGCCAAACCGCTATTTAATTGTTTGATCATCCGTATGATCTCGAAGGAAGTCATGTCGTACACCGAGCTCGAATCGGGAAGATCTCCGAATCGGGCAGGATCTCCGGTTACGGCGAGCACATGGTCAATACCTAAGGCATGCAGTCCCATCATGTGAGATTGGGTTCCGATGAGATTGCGATCTCGACATGCAATATGGACAAGCGGGCGAATTCCGATTTTATCAAGTGCCATATAGCCGAGTGCCATATTGCTCATTCTTGTAACGGCAAGCGAATTGTCCGCCAAAGTAAGAGCATCAACCCCCGCCTCTTTCAATATTTGCGCACCCTTCATGAACTTCGATATATCCAGATCGCGAGGCGGATCCAGCTCTACAATGACCGTATGGCGGGATCGTACCATGTCGACTATCGATTCTTCTGCATCATGCCCATGCCCGCAGCCGTCGAAGCAAGCAGCACCGTCAGGCCAGTGCAAGGATTCCGCTTCCTCTTCGATGCCAATGCTTTCCGCGGGTTGTACAGGAAGCTCCGGAACCTCCACGTCATGCAGCGCTTCTACAATGGCTGCTACATGCTCAGGCGTTGTTCCGCAGCAGCCGCCGATAATCCGGGCACCCATCTGTACGAACTGAACCGCGCTCTGCGCCATATATTCTGCAGTAGCCACGAAATTGTAGCGGCCATCGACATAATCAGGGAGACCCGCATTCGGAAATGCGGACAGCGGCAGGTCAATACGTCCTTGGACACCTTCCAGTGCGCGCAGCACGCCATTTGGACCCATGTGGCAGTTCAGGCCAACTACATCGGCGCCATCATCTCGCAGGACGCGGAAGGCCTCAAGCAAGCTTTTCCCGTCCTTTGTTCTCCGAGATTCTTCCACGGCAAACTGACATATAACAGGAACATCATGATCCAGCTCGCGCACAACTTGCAGGGCGAGACGCATCTCCTCCAGATCATAAAATGTCTCGAACATAATCCCGTCAACGCCTTCTTCCAGCATGGCGGACAACTGTTCATGATAATCCCGAATGACTTGATTCGTATGGACATTCTCGCGTTTCCCTGCTCGAATAGAGCCCAGCGCACCTATGACATAAGCACGATCCTCCGCCGCTTCGCGAGCAAGACGGACAGCCGCTCTATTAATATCCTTTACAAGATGCTCTTTGCCATGTCTATACAGCTTCTCACGATTCGCAGTAAATGTATTCGTCTCAAGCAATTGCGCACCTGCATCCACATACTGCTTATGGATATTGCGGACAACATCCGGATCACTAACATTCAGTATTTCATATGAGATGCCTACAGGATACCCAAGTTGATACAAATACGTCCCCATTGCACCATCGCCAATTATGATCTGCTCGCGCAGCGCTTCCCGAAAGTTCTTCATCCTGTCTCGCACCCCAATCTCCCATCGTTGGTGAATCCTCTGTGTATAGTGGTAACTCGCTTAGTAAACATTCTATCAAGAAACCGCGGTTCATCAAGTAAAATCGCCTATTTTATTCCGCCTTTTTTGAAAAAACTCAGAAATTCCACCAAAATACTAAGAAATGATTGCCCATTCTGCCTATGTAAAAGGGCCAGCCGCATCATTTTTGCAGCCAGCCCTTGCCTACGCATAACCGATTTTGGATTCGCTTGTTACTCGTTCCTTACTTCCATTCTCCTTCAAATACAAACGTCGCCGGACCTGTCATATAGACATGGTTATCCGCTGGATTCCATTCTATAAATAAGTCCCCTCCAGCAAGGGATACGGTTGCCGCCCGGTCTGTCAGTCCATTCAGCACACTCGACACAAGCGTAGCGCAAGCTCCTGTTCCGCAAGCAAGCGTTGGCCCAGCCCCACGTTCCCACACCCGCATCGTGACATGATCGCGAGTATCGATGGAAGCAAACTCAACATTGATGTTCCGCGGAAAATAAGAATGACTTTCCAACAATGGACCCCAAGCGTGTATATCAAATGTTGCCGCATCATCCACAAAGATGACACAGTGCGGATTGCCCATCGATACCGCCGTAAATGAAAATGCATGGCCGCCTGCTTCAATCGGCTTGTCAACGATTGTCGCTTCATCAAATATGGTCGGTACCCGTAGCCCATCCAGCACAGGCTCACCCATATCTACGCGCACAGCATGGACGCTTCCATCCTGGCGAATGATTTGTACACGCTGGATACCTGCCCGAGTTTCAATCGTCAACTCATCCCGATTAACGAATCCATGCGCTACAACATAAGTCGACACGCAGCGTATCGCATTGCCGCACTGTTCAGCTTCTGTTCCATCTGAATTGATAATTCGCATCATCACATCAGCAGATTGGGAAGGCAATATATATACAAGACCGTCTGCACCAATTCCGAAGTGGCGATCACAGACTGCAATCGCCAACTCCGATACGTTAGCTGGGAGCTCCTGCTCTCCATAGACAATTACAAAATCATTGCCCAATCCGTGCATCTTCGTAAATTTCATTATAATCAACCTTTCTTACGGCAAACTCAGTTTGCATTATTAACCGCATTGATCCTATTTATAACAATACAAAGTTTACCGTATCAAGGCTGTTCAATCTATAAACCTAGTGGAAAAATTTTTGTACTATTCGCATGATTCACATTTATACCGACATTACATTACGGAAGTAATGGCACAAGTAGCAGCAACATCACGCTGCTCTACGGTTAGACGTATATGCAGGTTTAGCACCGCTTGGACGTCCCGGTTTCGTGCCGGTCAGCACAGATCCGATGCCCATCAAGAAAGTTGGTATGCCGGCCATGACGAATGTAATCGCCCAGTCTCTAAAGTTAAGTGGTACCGTTTTAAATATTGGCTGCAAAGGCTCAATGTAAAGCACGCCAAGCAGAAGAAGAAGCGATGAGGCCACTGCCAGCACCAAATAACGATTTTGGAAAAAATTCCGATGGAAGATTGAACGAGAACTCCGGCAATCGAATACGTGAATGAGCTGAGCAAGCACGAGAGTCGCGAACGCGACCGATTGAGCCTTTGTAAGCTGCGCAGCACTGTCTGGATTCACACTCCATGTGAGCCAAAATGCAATCAGTGTGCACACCCCGATCAAAATACCGCGGCTAATAATTTTCCAGCCCAATCTGCGTGAAAAAATGCTTTCCTTTGCGGAACGCGGCCGATGCTCCATCAAATCCTTCTCCGGCTGATCAACGCCAAGCGCCATTGCCGGCAGACCATCGGTCACCAGATTCACCCACAGAATCTGAATCGGTACCAGCGGTAGAGGTAGCCCTAATATCATCGCAAGGAACATCACCAAAATTTCCCCAACGTTCGATGCCAGTAAGTAACGAATAAATTTTCGAATATTTTCATAAATGCCGCGGCCCTCTTCAATAGCAGCTACAATCGTAGCAAAGTTATCATCACTTAAAATAAGCGACGAGGCCTCTTTCGTTACATCGGTACCTGTTTTGCCCATTGCAATTCCAATATCCGCTGCCTTAATCGCCGGCGCATCATTGACGCCATCACCCGTCATCGCAACTACATGCCCGTTGCGCTGCAAAGCCTTAACTATCCGCAGCTTATGCTCAGGCGATACCCTCGCATATACATAAGCATTGTCCACAACCTTATCCAACGCATCGTCATCCATCATTGCCAGTTGTACCCCGCTCATCGTCAACCCACCGCGAGGAATGATTCCAAGCTGGTTGGCAATCGCTTCAGCGGTCATCTGATGGTCTCCGGTAATCATCACCGTCTTAATTCCAGCACGTCTGCAAACAGCGATAGCTTCTCTTGCCTCTCGGCGCGGCGGATCAATCATGCCGGCTAAGCCTGTGAACACGAGTTGAGCTTCTACTGCGTTTTCGTTTTCTTCATTCTCTCTTGGCTTCATTTCGCGGTAGGCAAGCCCGAGCACACGCAGTGCCTGCTTCGCCATCGCCTCGTTAGCAGCTAATGCCTTTTGCTTCAGCGTAGCCGTAAACGGAACGACCTTGCCGTCCCAAAGCGCATAACTGCAGCGCTCCAGCAACACGTCAGGCGCGCCCTTAACCAACACGAGGCGGCCGCCCTGGTGTTTCACAATGACAGACATACGCTTCCGATCCGAATCGAACGAAATTTCTCCAATGCGCTCATACGCAGTTGATAGCGATTGCGGTGTCATTCCAAGCTTCGCTGCCAGCACGAGCAGCGCTCCCTCGGTCGGATCCCCTTTAATATCCCATATCGGCTTAAGCTCTTCTTTCTCTTTGTCTGATGCTTGCTTGCCGCCCTTGCCTTTCTTGCGATCAGACAGTACAGAAGCTTGATGCTCGGTTGGATAAGATTCGATAATGGTTGCATTATTGCACAGGGCACTAATTTGCAGCACGCGGCGCAGTGACTGATCATGCTTCAAATCAAGCTGTTTGCCCTGCTCCGTAATTTGTCCCATCGGCTCATAACCTTCGCCGCTAACCTCAAGTGAACGACCGCCTGTCCAAATGCGGGTAACGGTCATCTTGTTTTGAGTAAGTGTCCCGGTTTTGTCTGAACATATTACAGAAGCGCATCCAAGCGTTTCCACAGATGGAAGCTTGCGCACAATAGCCTTTCGCTTTATCATTCGCTGTACGCCTAGTGCAAGCGCAATCGTGACTATAGCCGGCAAACCTTCAGGAATCGCAGCAACAGCCAAGCTGACACCTGCCAAGAACATCGTCATTGTCGGTTGTCCATGCAAAATCCCAGCTACCACAACCAGTACCGTTACCAGCAAGGCTACGACAATCAAAATTTTGCCTAGCTGCTCGAGCCGGTGCTGAAGAGGGGTATCCATCGACTCCGTATTCTCAATTAGATCGGCGATTTTCCCCATCTCAGTGTCCATACCCGTACGAATAACAATGCCCTTACCAGAGCCCCGCGTAACCATCGTCCCCATAAAGCCAATATTTTTCATATCCCCTAGCGGAAGTTCTTCCTTGTCTATCGGCCTGGAATGCTTGCCGACCGGTACGGATTCACCTGTTAACGCTGATTCCTCAACATAGCAGCTATGTGTCTCAATCCAGCGAATATCGGCAGGTATACGATCTCCACTCTCCAAAAACACGATATCTCCGGGCACAAGTTCACTCGCAGGCACATTGCATAACTGCTTATTGCGAAGAATGTTAGCGGTAGGTGCAGACAGCTGCTTCAACGCGTGCAACGATCGCTCTGCTCGGAATTCTTGAATGAAACCAAGCACGCCATTCAGCGTAATGATTGCAATAATTGTTATAGCATCAAGATACTCTCCAAGTATCCCAGATACGAGCGTTGCGCCAGCAAGCACCAGCACCATGAAATCCTTAAACTGGTTCAAAAATAACGTGATCGGCGAGACACGCTCTCCCTCTGCCAGTTCATTCGATCCAAATCGTGTATGGCGCGCTGCCGCTTCTTCGTCAGAGAGCCCTTCTTCCCGGTGGACTCCCAGCGTTTGAAGCAGTTGCTCCGAGGATGACTGGTGCCACTTCATTTGATCCATGGTTCTTACCCCTTTCCATTACCGTTATTGTTCCATAGGGAAGCCTTGCGAAAGTGTCCAAGCAGATACCCTCTACGCTAAAGGTATTCGGACGAGTCCGAAAATATCCCAACGATCCAATAGACACTTAAGTTTTGATCGAAAATATGGCATGATAGGAGTTACAAACAACACACATTGGCTCAGTCATACGAGCTTTTGTTTTAACACGAAGGATGATCGATTCCCTTAGTAGCGAGGGTGCCATTTGCCCGTATCCTCATGCAGCAAATCTTGCTGCGGCGGCCTTGCTGAGAAATTGAATATAAATAAGATAGGAGCTTTAATACGATGTCATTAGATGGAATTGTAACCCGTGCCCTTGTCGATGAGCTGCAACAGACGATAGGCGCCCGCATTCATAAACTATATCAACCTACCGAACACGACCTGATCCTGCATATCCGAACTGGCGGGAAAAATCGTAAATTGCTGCTCTCTGCCAACCCGACGTATCCGCGCGTTCACTTTACGGAGCATTCTTATATGAACCCGCCGGAGCCGCCAATGTTCTGCATGCTTATGCGCAAACATTGTGAAGGAGGCGTTATCGAGAAAATCGAGCAGATTGGACGAGAACGCATTTTGCATATTACCGTTCGTTCTAGGGACGAGTTGGGAGATGAATCACAGAAGAAGATTATTATTGAGCTGACTGGCAGACACAGCAACATCATTATCGTCGATCCAGCATCTTCTACGATTATTGATGGTATTCACCATGTAACACCTGCTATTAGCAGCTTCCGCATTATCATGCCTGGGTTCGCCTACACGGCACCGCCAGAGCAGCACAAGCTGGATCCGCTGTCTGTAGAGCCATCCGTCTTTGAATCTTTATTTTTGGAACACATCGAAGCTTCACCTGAACAAATTATCGATTTCAAATTTTTATCCAAATGGCTTGTGCAGCACTTCTCCGGTGTAAGTCCACGACTGGCTGATGAGATCGTCTGGCGTACAGGCCTGTTTACTGCACTAGATGGCCAAGAACTGACGGAAGCTACAGCAGAGCAAGAACCGCGTACGCCTCATACGGTGGTTCTCCGCTTGCATGAAGTATTTTTACAGGCAATGGACGATGTCTCTCAACAACGGTACAAGCCTACTTTGCTTGTAGATCAGCGAGGCAAAACTTATTTTTCTGCGCTGGAAATTACCCATATCAACGGCGAGACTCAGTCTTTTGATACGATGAGTGAATGTATGGAGCATTTCTATGGGGACAAGGCCGAACGCGATATGATTAAGCAGCGCGTCGGGGATTTGTTCCGGTTCCTGCAGCAGGAGCATGCGAAGAACACGAAAAAATTAGACAAGCTGGAGGAGACGCTGCAAGATGCGCAAGATGCTGATCGATTCCGCATCATGGGAGAGCTGCTGTTTGCTTCCCTGCATATGATCTCCCGAGGCGACAACGAAATTACGCTTATTAACTATTACGATGAGAACGGTGCATCCATCACGATCCCGCTTGACCCGCTGCTTGCCCCTTCAGACAATGCGCAGCGTTATTTCAAGAAATACAATAAAGCTAAAAACAGTATTGCCGTGGTACAAGAGCAAATGACAGCCGCGCGGGAGGAAAATCGCTATTTCGAGACACTGATGCAGCAGCTTGAGGATGCAACTGTGCAAGATGCACAGGAAATGCGAGAGGAACTTGTAGGGCAGGGCTATTTACGTGATCGCGGCCGCAAGGATAAGCGGAAGAAGAAGGATAGTCGCCCAACGGTATACTGCTATACTTCATCTGAAAATATCCCAATCTATGTGGGAAAAAATAATTTGCAAAACGAGTACGTAACCAATCGTCTCGGCAAACCGAATGATACTTGGCTGCATACGAAAGATATACCAGGGTCACACGTCGTCATCCGCAGCGAACAATTCGGAGATGCGACTCTAGAAGAGGCTGCCCAACTCGCGGCCTATTTCAGCCAAGCGAAGCACTCCAGCCAGGTGCCTGTCGACTATACGCTTATCCGCCATGTGCGCAAGCCGAACGGAGCCAAGCCTGGATTCGTCATCTATGAGCGGCAGAAGACGCTCTTCATCACGCCTGACGCCAAGCGCATTGAAAGCATGAGCCTAACAGTCAAGCAAGGCGGCTAATCACTCCTTTGCGCCATAGCGGCCTTGAAATACAAAAAAAGACCTGCTAAGTCAGCAGGTCTTCTTCTCTATACGACGATACGAAAATAGTTTGGGGTATACAATCAGCCCGTTTATTTTCAACAGTACGAGCATTCAGCTACTGCGCTCCGCCCGAACACGCTGTGCCCGCTCTTGCAGCTCGCGAACCACATCCGTCTTCACACGGCGGCCGCCCAATGCTCCGTGGAATACATCTCCCTTGCGAGCTCCGTGGAAGTCAGAGCCTGCAGTCTGCAGTAAGCCCCTCGCACATGCCATTTCTTTATAGCGCTTAGCATCTTCTGCAGAATGATCCGAGTGCCATACCTCAATGCCGTCCCATGGGGCTGCATCCAACAAGCGAACGACAAGATCATCCCGATGATAAATCCCAGGATGGGCCATAACCGCAGCGCCGCCGGCATCGTGAATCCATGCAACTGCCTCCTGCGGACGAATGCGAGGAGGGTTCACATACGCCTTTCCTCCAGCACCCAGATACTCGTCGAAAGCCTCCTTCATATTTTGAACAATTCCTCGGCGAACTAAGGCATCTGCAATATGAGGACGCCCTACTGTCTCTCCAGGAGACAGCGGCCGTCCCAGTTCCGACACCACTTCTTCCATCGTGAGCGGGATTCCCAGCTCCGTCAGCTTCGCAACGAGCATTTCATTGCGACGATCCCGAACTGCTCTAAGCTCAGCCAGCCGCTCCAGCAGCTTTGTATTCGAAATATCCAGGAAATAACCGAGCACATGAATATCGATACCGTCTTCAACCGTACTAATCTCAACACCAGGCACGACTTGAACACCATATTGCTCTCCAGCAGCAACCGCCTCCGGCACACCCAGCACGGTATCATGATCGGTAATCGCTACAGCATGCAGACCGGCCAAATAGGCAAGCTTCACATTATAAGCAGGCGTTGTCATCCCGTCTGATGCAATTGTATGGGTATGCAGATCCGCGCCACCGTGCTCCTCACTTGAACCTCCCGCTCCTTGTGGAGCGTATAACATGGTCTCCTCTACTTGAATGTCGTCAGATCTCTTATTCATCTTATCAGCCCCTTATCATGTCGATTGCGAAGCATTGTCAGCAGCGCTGTCGCAGGCAGTGACAAAAGATCAGCTTGAGCATGTACCGCATAAAATTGCCGTTTCACACTTACCTGTCGGATACGAACAGTCTTCACCAACCCTAACGCCTCCTCATGCCGCACAACAGATGGTGACAGCATCGTTACCCCAATTCCTGCCTCAACGGCCGATTTCACAGCTCCCGTACTCCCCAGTTCCATGACTACATGAAGTCTTTCCGGTTCAATTCCGAGACGCCGAAGCGCTTCCTCCATAACAATTCGTGTACCGGATCCGATTTCCCGCAGCACAAATGGATAGGACAGAACATCCTCAAGCTTTACTTCATTTGCTGCGGCCAAAACATGATCCCGAGGTACGACGAGCATCAACTCGTCTTCCATGATTGGTTCAACGTGTATGTCGTGATCCGCCACTGGGGCCTCCACAAGTCCAAGATGTAATTGTTGACTGCGAATGCCATCTACAATTTGCGAGCTGTTCATCACCCGTAATTGAATATCCAATTGCGGGTGCAGCTTGGCAAATTGACCGAGGATCGGCGGCAAAATATATTCACCAATGGTCAAACTCGCCGCAAGCACAAGTTTGCCATGCAAGTCGAGTGTGTAATTCGACATCATTTCCTCTGTTTCACGAACAAGCTCCATACAACGATGTGCATAAGGGAACAGCTTATGGCCCGCCTCAGACAATTGCAGCTTCTTCGTAGAACGGTGCAGCAGCTTTGTGCCGAAATACTCTTCCAATGCCTGAATCTGCATCGTTACTGCCGGTTGCGTCATATGCAGCGCTTGTGCCGCAGCCGAAAAGCTTCCTCTTGTTGCGACGTTGTAGAATATATGCAGCTGATGAAAATTCAACCCCATACGCCTTTCCCCTCTTTCCTGCTTCCTAGCCTCTATTATAGCGTAAAATTGCGCGATTCCATAAAACATGTATCTCATCCGATGCTCCATCTGCAGGCATTGCAGATCCAGCTGTCCGGGGCTATTGTCATAAACATATCAAAAAAGCCAATCAGATGATCTGATTGGCCTAGTGTGTATGTGTGATCCATCGAAGCATTCATCTATGCTTGCGGCTGTTCTTCACCAACGTCATGCGCCGCGAGTGCCGCAGCCATGAATAATAAGTCTTTAAATCACGCAGTTCCATCGTTTCCGACATTTTGCCGAGAAACGTAACGATGATCATCTTGGATAACGGATCGCCCGCCAAATCAAACTCCGTGTCAGATTCCACGAACTCTGCTACCACGACCAAATCATCATCAATTAAGAACACGTCCTGCTCATTGCGATAGTAAGAAATGATCCGATTCTGCTTCAAGCTGTCCCATATAAACGCCGCTATTGATTCAACATCCGCCTCTTCCTTCGCGATACGGTCAATCCAGCGGGATCGCGCATGATTCGTTATGACAACATTGGCTACTTTCTTATCGCCTAACAACACATAGAAAGGTTCATAGGTGCTCCATCGATTCATTACTTTATCTCTCATTGGCTTCACCACTCTCCACCATGTTAGGTCTTTTTATCTATGTATATATACCCATTATATTACATGATGTGTCAACTGTTCTCAAGTTCAGGAATGAACTTTTTCACTCATTTTAGGAAAACTTTAACATCAAAATCGGATTTTGCAAAAAAATAGCAGACCCCTCCAACACACGGAGTGGTCTGCATATCCGTTACTACCATTACATTCCGTAAAAACGAGTTTTATCTGGAACATCCTTGCTGTATTCCGTTTTAATCTCGTTGCGATACGAGCGCTCGATTTTCTTTACATAATTTAGGCGCTTCATATTTTTAACTGTATCTTCCGCCTTTTCCGCGTTCACGTATAAGACGGCATATTGCATTTTCTTTGACACATAATGAAGCGTCCCATATTTATCCAAGTTACGAGCAGCCTTCACATCGCTTACCCATACGATATACCCCGTCCGTTCAGGAACCATAACACTTGCCCTCCCCCTGCCGTTCTACTAGGAACAGCTGCTGCAACCACCGCTGCATCCGCCGCTACCACATCCACCCTTCGGCTGTGGATCATTGCTCGGCACCTTGATCGTTTCAGACACGGCAAGAGCAATTGTTTCTGACAAGTGATGCAGCAGCTTATCAACTGCTTCCTCGGCTTGCTTGAATTGATATACTGCTTCTATAGACTCCAGCTCTTGTTGTACAGCGAGCACTTCATCCTTTGCCTTATGATAATCGGGATGGAAGTGGCCGAACCGCTCCGCCTCTTCGAAGCGTTCCTTCTTGCGGGCAAATTCGCGTACGAGCTGCTTTACCTGCTCATTGCCTTCCATGCGTTCTTTCCACATCACATAATCGGCAACCTCTATCGACTGGTTGATCATGTCGCCTAATTCATATGCATTGGTGAGCAGAACGGCCATATCGGCAACATCTTGTTTTTCTTCTATTGGCACGTTATCACGCTCAATTCTTTGTAGAGTAGTACGATGAGGGACAGAGCAGTCCAACCCTACAGCAGCCCCTCGGGTACGATCAAGCGTACCCTGTCCCACTTCTCAGGAGACAATTGAACCGGCTTGTCACTTGACAAGCAAGGCAGCACGTAAGCCGTTATCGCCCAGCCCAGGTCATCAGAACTTGTTGAGGTCAACGGAACAATTACCTGTAATCTTCCCTCTTCCTCAACTTCAAGCTGTGTCTGATGCCGGATAGCAGCCATCACCATATCCCGCTTCGTCGAGGTATGATAGGATCGCAAAGCCTTCGTCCACTGGCCGGAAATATCATTATAACTAGCCTCTTCTGCATCTTGTGCGAGTAAACCGGTATCCATTTCATAATACTGCAATGAGGATGGACTGTAAACTGGCCCTTTAAGATCCGCTTCCTCCGCCACTTGCCCATGATTCCCATCCTGCCACAGCTTCGGCATACGTCTTCGTTCCTCACCGCCCCAGCGCTTTAAGGGCGGCAATTCGAAACGAATCAGTTGACTCTCAACCTCATCCACATGATCTCGATCTACAATGTAATCTTCAGAGCTTATTGGAACAAGCCAGTTCCTGAGCACCTCGGAACTTTCCATCGCTGATTGCACAGCTTGGGCCGTATCCGAGTCTGCACAACGAAGAAGAACCACTTCCGAGAACTGAATTCTTCCGTATTGTCGCCCCCACATTTCGATAGCGTCACGTACTGGATCCGGCACCCCAGTCAACGAACACCTCTCTAGGAAGGAGAGAACGGATTGAACCGACCGACCGTGCTCCAATCCGTTTTCGAACGATTCGCGGGTAAGACGATAGGTATCCATCTGGTCGGAATTCCATAGCTGGGCAAATACCTCCAATTCGAAGCGGATGAGAAACGAAGCATGAGGAGGCACCATAATCTCGAAATCCGGTTGTACAAATAGAACCCGTTCCTGTTCATCCTCTTCTTGATACACAGTGCGGAACATCCAGCAGTCATCAGCTTCCCCGACATCGCACAGCCCTAATGCATGGGATGTACGCAGCCACTCCTTTATTTGCTGCCGCACTGTGTCAAATGTGACATTCCCAATATCGAGCCATCCGAGATCACGACAGGCATGTCCGACAATTTCATCCGAGCTCCACTTACCCATCCTTCCGAAATGGAGCACCGCATATGCAACATGTCTTATCAATGCCTCATTTGGTAAATAGTGCTCAATGACAACCTCGGCAATTGCCCGCAGCGCTTCCTGTGAAGGCAAGTTGAGCCACTTTTTCAATTGGTCGTTCTCCACTGTATAGCTTGTTGCATCTTTGCGCAGCAGCCCAAGTCGAAGTGCCGTATCAAGCACAATGGCTACATGTATCGGCATCGACTCAGCGAAAGGTATTTTGACGTTCCAGCCAGCAAATACCTGTCCATGCAGACAAAGCAAGGAATCGAGCCTTGAGATCGCCCTTTTATGCAGTACTCCCTTGGCCGTAAGAGGCAGTCCTTCATTCAGCGCATACACAAGGAGTTGGAACAAGTCCCTCAACATTCCCTTGGAGGATTCTACCGATATGACATTGCTTCCATCAAGGGGTTGAAGTGAGTACAGCCATTCATCTCCTGACTTCGTCCCCTTGGACTGAGGGACATTTTCCAAGTCCATTCTATCTAATCGAAATGCAAGCAGGCGCTCATAAACATCCTTAGGAATAAAAAAGAGCCGTTCTCCCCAGGTTGTCCGCACACTCGCCAATAAACCTGATTTCAATAATGGGCCGCAAGCGGCACGCAGCATTGCACCTGTTGCCATAGGACCGTGCCATTTGCGCAATGCGTCTAATGCGAAAGGAAGCGTAGCCGTTCGATTGAACATGACATCATACGAGGCTCTATGCTCCTCCGGCAGCGCTGCATAAGCCTCGACAATCTGAACAGGATTGTCGCTGAATTTTTGCCATTGCTGGCTGAATGAATGCTCCTTATTTTGTTCCATTCGCTTCCATAGTTGATACGTATTCATGACAGTCCTCCTGCTGCTCAATTGCATATTGATACCCTTGCTCTACTAGAAACCGCTGCCGCTTCATCGCATAATCCCGTTCCTTTGTATCCTCGCTTACGACCGAATAGAAACTGGCTTGTCTGCCATCCGCCTTGGGACGAAGCAGCCGCCCAAGCCGCTGGGCCTCTTCTTGTCTCGAACCGAAGCTTCCTGACACTTGAATAGCTACCGTTGCATCCGGCAAATCTACAGCAAAATTAGCAACCTTGGAGACAATAAGCACCTCTATCGAGCCTTGCTTGAACTGAGCATACAGCTGCTCACGTTCTTCTTGCGGTGTTTTTCCTGTCAGTACAGGTGCTGACAAAGATTGTGACAACCGATCCAACTGCTGCAAGTATTGTCCGATAATCAACGTTGGAAGCTTCGGATGGCGCTTCAAGATCCGCTTTACCGCTTCTATCTTCAATTCATTCTCTCCAGCGATCCTTGCCTTATCTCGCTCTCCCGCTTGAAGATAATACTTCCTGCCTTCCTCTGACAAAGGCACTCGCACTTCCACGCAATCGACCTCTGCGATCCACCCGTCCTGCTCCAGCTCCTTCCAGGGCAGTTCGTACCGCTTTGGGCCAATTAGGGAAAATACATCCCGTTCGCAGCCATCTTCACGGACGAGCGTAGCAGTCAAGCCAAGCCGCCGTGTGGCCTGCAAATCAGCCGTCGTGCGAAATACCGGAGCCGGAAGCAAATGTACTTCATCATAGATGATCAACCCCCAATCCCGCTCATGGAACAGGTGCATATGCTGGCACTCACGTTCTTTATCCTGACGGTAGGTCATCATCTGATAGGTAGATATTGTAACAGGTCTTACTTGCTTGGATTTACCGGTATATTCACCAACTTGTTCATCCAACAATGTCGTCCGGGTTAAAATCTCCCGCTTCCACTGCTTCACGGAAGTCGTGTTCGAGGTTAGAATTAAGGTCTCGCTTTGTAATTCTGTCATGGCGGTTATTCCAACGATCGTTTTGCCCGCCCCACACGGCAGCACAATGACGCCATCTCCAGCTGCACGCTTCGCGCTGCCGATAAATGCCTGCACAGCTTCGCGCTGGTAATCCCGTACTTGAAAGCCCCCCTGCTCTTTCAATTGAAAATCAAGCGGCTCTCCATCTCTGTAACCAACCCTGTCCACGATCGGATACCCAGCATTGGCAAGCGCTCGCTTCAAGCGGCCACGGTGCTTCGCTAATATCGCTACAATTCCATCCTGCGGCTTCCCTGTAAAAAGTCTGCCTACCTCCCGATCCGATAGCATCCGATCCAACACTTTAGGATCCTTGGCGTGCAGGGTGATGCTCGCATCTCGCTCTTCTCCATGCAGAACGAATAAGCCATACCGCCCCATCCACATCGCGATCTCTTGCTTGACCTTTACAGGAACAGGGTATGTCGCATATGTATCCAGCACCGCGCATACCATCTCCGCAGTCTTCCCGCTCGCCGCAGCATTCCACAGCGTGATTGGGGTCATACGAAAGGTATGGAGTCCTTGCGGATGCTTCATTAACTCTGCAAATCCTAGTAGGGCACGGCGAATGTCTGAATAACTGGTAGACTGCGCATTAACCAATATCGTCATATCCTGCTGCACAACAAGTGCAAACGTCTCTCTTGCCATTTGTTGCACCTCCCCTCGTTTTCTTCATCAATCAAGTCAAACTATTTCACCTAGTGTAAAGCTGTATTCCAACGCCCTTCTTATGAGGCCGCAGAATGCAAAAAAGTTCATCTCTCCCCTATAGCAGAAGACGAGATGAACTGTTCCTGTGTCCTTAACTAGCCCTAATGTGTATAAGGCGATTCAGATATCTCGCTGAGCGCCTGACCTGCTTCATCGGCGAACGGTGTCCGCTTCGCTAGATCACCGATCGATACGATTCCTACGAGCTTGCCGTTCTTCACTACAGGCAGTCGGCGAACCTGCTGCTCAGCCATTAACGCTGCTGCTTCATCAATCGTCGCATCCGGCGATATACTAACCAGTTCTTCTGTCATAATATGCGAAATGCGCGTCGAGCCTGGGTGCTTGCTCGCAATCCCGCGCAGCACCAAATCCCGATCCGTTACTGCCCCAACGAGCCGTTCACCATCTACAATCGGAATAAATCCCGTATCATATTGCTTCATTTTGACGGCTGCCTCATAAATGTTGTCCAATACTGTGCATGTGGCACAGGTTGTCGTCATTACCTCTTGTACCGTTGACATCAGCATCCTCCTATTCAGGCATAGGATGCCCCAATTGGCGAAACATATCCAAGCGAGCCAATCACTTCTTCGGCATAGTGCGATCTAATGCTCATTCATTTTAAATATCAGCCATTTACATGTTTTTACTACAGATTAATCCCGTTACGTATTCTATACTACTATATCACATGCAGCCAATGGTTACTTTTGCTCGGCTAATGCATCCATTGCTAATCCGATTAACATTTGCCCCGCAATCAGCATGGCAGACTCCTCAAAATCGAACTTCGGATGGTGGTGTGGATAACGAGCATGATCCTCATTTCCCGCTCCTACAAGTACGAAGCAACCCGGTATCTGCTTTACATAATAGGCAAAATCTTCAGCAGGCATCATCATTTCTGCTTCCCGAACGCAATCTTGACCGACCACTTCATCTGCAATGCGGAATACGCGTTCAGCCTCGCTGCCATCATTAACAAGTGCTGGATAGCCAACACGGAATTCCATCTCATATTCGGCTTCATGCATCGCGCACGTCAGCTCTACAATACGTTCGAAGCGCTGCCGTAGCAGCTGTCGAACTTCTGGATCGAAGGAACGAATCGTCCCCTTCAGTTCAGCTCGATCAGCAATAATATTCTGTGTCGTGCCTGCCTGAAGAGAGCCCACAGATATAACAGCCGGCTGAAGCGGAGATACATTGCGGCTCACAATCGACTGCAGCTGCTGTACAAGCGATGCCCCAATAAGGACGGCATCCGTACATAAATGCGGCATCCCCCCATGACCGCCCTTCCCTGCAATCGTCAAGCGGAAATCATCTACAGCTGCCATCATCGATCCTTCGCGTGTAGCTACAATGCCTGTAGGAATCGGCGTCCACAGATGAACGCCATAGATCCGATCCACACCTTCGAGCGCTCCATCACGAATCATCGCCTGGGCCCCGCCAGGACTAACCTCTTCCGCAGGCTGGAACAGCAATCGAATTTCTCCCGTCCATAGGCTGCGCTGCTCTGACAACACTTTGGCTACCGACAGCAGCGTAGCTGTGTGCCCATCATGACCGCATGCATGCATGACGCCAGGAACCTGTGAGCGATAATCGCACTGCTTCTCATCTTGAATCGGAAGCGCATCCATGTCTGCGCGCAGAGCAACGACAGCACCATCGCCGTTGCGAATCCGGCCTATCAGACCATTTCCGCCAATGCCGGTTTCAACCTCAATTCCGAAGGAACGCAACTGATTCGCTACAAATGTGGCTGTTTTCGACTCTTCATAGGACAGTTCCGGATTCTGATGCAAATAACGCCGCCATGCGATCGTCTGCTCAAACTGTGTTGACAAAGCTTCCTTCCATAAGGACGATGCTTGAGACACACTCATCCTTCTCTCCCCCTACCTTCACATTTCCAATATTGTACCATACCCCCGTAATCTACCGTAGATATCTTTGCATGATTTTGACCGATGCGCCGGTTCATGCGGTAACCACGCTAGGGATCTCTTGCGCAAGCGTAGGAAACATACTATCATGGAAATGAGTAAAGATGGTTGTACTTATAAGGTAGACGAGAACTCGAAGGAGGAAAGTGGTACATGATAATCGAAAATTCTGGCCTGATTGGGCTTGAATCCGACCTTGCTTATCTTGACGAAGCAATGGAAAAGCTCGGTTTCGTACGAGGCCAATGGGAGTATTACCGTGCTACATACGACTTGAAGATGGAAGCAGGCAGCGAAGACTATTACTTGCGTATTAATACACGAGTGAAAGAAGGCAAGCTCGAGAAGCCCGATGCCGTTTTGGCTATTGAAGCGGTCTACATGGGACGTGCGTCTTTCCCGCATGGGTTGGACTATGAAACCCCGATCCCGCAAGCACAGCTCAATACCGCTACTCAACGCCTACATCAATTGAAGGAAGCGCTCAGCGCGTAGTGGTTCTCACTTGAGTAGAACATACAAACCCATGAAACGAGATACCCCGTCTCCACCAGCCAAAGGCACGCCGGATTTCACCTTGCTCGTGCTTACTTTATTGCTCGTAGGATTCGGTGTCGTCATGGTGTATAGTGCGAGTTCTAGTCTAGCTGCCGTTTCTGCTTTATACAACCACGATGCACTTTACTTCGGCAAACGTCAGCTCATGTGGGCTGGATTAGGATTGATTGCAATGCTGATTGCAATGAATATCCCGTACAAAATGTATAAAAAGTTATTTATCCCTTTATTTATTGTTACGATTATAATGCTGGCTCTCGTTCCTTATATAGGACAAGAGCGAAACGGGGCAAGAAGCTGGTTCGGTATCGGCGGCACCATTGGGGTACAGCCGGCGGAATTGGCTAAGATTTCAATTGTTCTGTACCTGGCCGCCTTAATAACCAAGAAGGGCGAGAAATTTCGAGATTTCAAAAAAGGGCTTTTCCCTGTCATGATTATCGTCGGCTTCGTTGTCGGCCTGATCATGCTGCAGCCCGACTTTGGATCTGCGATGATTTTGGCCGCCTGCGCCGGTGTAATCGTCATTGCAGGCGGAGCCAACCTGAAGCACATCATGAATTGCCTGTTGGTAGGACTAACAGGTGTGATTGTCGTTTTAGGATTACATTCTTTGCTATCGCCCGGGAAGCTGGCGGACGGATATCAATTCGCCCGCATCCAGTCTTGGCTCGATCCTTTTCAAGATGCACAAGGAACCAGTTATAATTTGCTTCAATCGTTGAAGGCCGTCGCTCATGGCGGATGGACAGGAGCCGGGTTCGGTCAGAGCATCCAGAAGCTGTTGTATCTGCCTTATCCGTATAATGACTTCATCTTCGCCATCATCGCCGAGGAATGGGGCTTTATTGGAACAAGCATTTTCCTGATCGTCTATTTGATGTTCATTTGGCGTGGTATTATAATCGCCCTCCGATGCCCGGATACGTACGGAACGCTTGTGAGCGTCGGCATTATCGGTATTATTGCCGTTCAAGCCTTCATCAACATTGGAGGCGTAACGAGAACGATACCGATTACCGGTGTTACGCTGCCGCTCATTAGTTATGGCGGTTCCTCGCTGCTTATTACGATGGCGAGTATCGGCATATTACTGAGCGTCTCCCGCGAGGCCAATCGGATAAGTCATGATAAAAAGCCAGTTGGCAGCTTGCCGAATTCTCGCGAACGAACAACAAAAAAAGACTACCGACCGCTCAGGTCCGTGTAGTCTTTTTTTGTGTGTTGTGCATGCAAGCATAAGTGCCTATTTGGTGATTCGCTGAATCTCCTCCAGCTCCTCGTCTTTAAATGCGACGCCCTCTACCTTAATATTAATTTCAACGACGTCTAGTCCGGTCATATTCTGAACCGCTTCGCGGACGTTTAATTGCAACTGGCGGCACACTTCCTGAATTGGCATGCCATACATGACAATCACTCGCAGATCTATAGCGGTTTCCACTTGACCTACCTCTACAGATACACCCTTTTGCACGTTCTTGCCGCTCAATCGCTTCGCCCAACCTTCGGACAGTCCGCCTGACATAGCAGCAATACCTGGAGTTTCAAGCGCAGCAAGACCAGCGATTGTGGCGACGACATCGTCGGATATCCGAATGTTACCTTCCTGTGTGTTCAATTGTTCCTCAGCCATCGTCATCCTCCTTTCTGTCTCACCTATATTGTAGACGATTATTGAACATGAAAGCAAACAGAGTATTCAACTCGCCCCAAATTCAGATGTTGCACGATAAAATGGATCAATTGGCCATAGTTTACAAACGAAAATCAGTTCGCTATATTAAATATCAGATATTTTGGCCCAAACAATTTAAACGATAGGAGTGGTCGGTTTGCGCAACCGATTGTTTTTCGCGCTATTGTGCATCACATTCGTCCTAAGCGGGGTAGGTCATTACCTCCATTGGAATATGACAGTGCAATTCGTTATTTCCGCAATCGCGATTATCTTCGTGGCGGGCTTCCTCGGACGATCTACAGAAAGTGTATCCCATTATGCAGGCCAGCGACTTGGAGGATTCCTAAATGCAACCTTCGGTAATGCAGCTGAGCTTATCATCGCGATCTTCCTTGTGCGGGAAGGACTATTCGACATGGTCAAGGCCAGTTTAACAGGAGCAATTATCGGCAACTTGCTGCTTGTATTGGGCCTTAGCTTATTCGTGGGCGGATTGAAGTTTAAAGTGCAGCGATTCAACATTGAGCTTGCCGGAATGAATGGCTCCCTCATGCTGCTTGCTGTCATTGCATTATTTGTGCCCGCCGCATTTTTTACGACCCATTCCATCAGTGCAGAAGGAACGAAGACACTCAGCTTAATCGTAGCAGGTGTATTGATCGCTGCCTATTTACTCTGGCTCGTGTTCTCTATGATTACGCATAAGGACATGCTCGTAGACGAATCGGCGGTTGGTGAAGAGCAAGCCGAAGAAGAGCCTGCTTGGTCCAAATCCAGATCTATCTTTTATCTGCTTCTATCTACGGTCATGGTCGCATTCGTCAGTGAATGGCTTGTTGGCACCCTGGATTCATTCACCGCACAATTCGGCTTATCCGAACTGTTCGTAGGGGCATTCGTGATTGCGATCGTGGGCAATGCTGCAGAACATAGCGCGGCAGTTATGATGGCCATGAAGAACAAGATTGGCGCTGCCGTCGAAATTGCAATTGGCAGCAGCTTGCAAATTGCACTGTTCGTAGCACCGGTGCTCGTCTTCGTCAGTACACTGTTTGGACAAACGATGGATATCGTATTTACAACCATTGAGATGGTGGCAATTGGCGTCTCTGTATTTATAGCCAAATCCATTTCCCAAGACGGTCGTACGAACTGGTACGAAGGCCTGCTGCTGTTAGCTGTGTATGTGATTCTTGGCGTCTCCTTCTATCTCGTCTAAGCGATCCGGTCTATGCGATCTAGCTCAGCTATTAAGCGTGGGGACAGCTTGTCATCAACTTTTTTATACATAATGAACACAAAAAGCTTGGGACTTGTCCCAAGCTTTCTTTGTATTCAGCCGTTACGCTATACGCTCTACATATTTTCTTCTCTATTTATTTCTCTGCTTTGTTCAATGCTTCATACAATACGGCAAGATTCCGCTCTAATCTGCTGACCAGCATACGTCCGACATCCTCTTCTACCAATCCAGCTCTTACCGCAAAGTCCACCTGTCTAGAAAAACCATACATCTGCGTATCTAGCACTTCCTCATAGAGAGGGCAGTAACGCGTCGCCAAGTTCTCCATTTGAACTTGAATGAGTTTCTCTATTTGATGCGCATCATCTTCAAGCAGAGCGAGCGCCTTATCATTGATCTTTTGTACCACATCCGACGAAGACATGCCTGATTTCCCCCCTATGACCCGAAGTCACGTTTGTTCTATTTCTAATATTAGACGATCACGCCCTGTAACACAAGATGCACGGTGAACTTCTATGTGATAAACCGCACATTTCCAGCGCCATGGCAAACGTTCATAAAGGACTGAATGCCTTGCACCGCGCGCATATTTACTGTATCACAGATGTTGCATGGCGACAAAAAATATAATGAACCGTCAACATGAACGTCGCAGTCTCATTCCAATATGAAAGAAGAGCCGAGACAAATCGTCCCGGCCCCCTATTCTTCTCGTTTCGAATTATTCGGCTACAACAGTTACATTCAAACCGTGCTTTGCAAATACCTCAGCCATTGCTGCTTTTGCCTCGTCCACATCTGGACCATGGACATGCAGTTCATAGGCTTGATTACCAACGAGCGTTGTGAACAAGCCAAGAATACTTTTTACGTCAATGTATTTGTTGTCGGCTTGTAACACAATCGAGGATCTGAATTTGTTCGCTGTTTGCGAGATTTCCACAATTGCCGTGTTGTTAGACATTGAAATCCCTCCGTCTCAGTAAATCACATCTAAATTTATACGCTTCCATCATACCGTGAATAAGAGTCTTGGCGCAAGGTGAAATCCTTCATTAGAAGCAGGCAAATATAGACTACTTCAAATGTTCAGGATTCAAGCATTCCAGCTCTGGAATGACAAATCGGCCGTCTTTGCGTACGAGCACATCATCAAAGTACATCTCACCGCCGCCGTACTCTGGACGTTGGATCAGAACCAAGTCCCAGTGGATGGACGAGCGATTGCCGTTATCCGCTGTGTCATAGGCTTGGCCCGGTGTGAAATGAATGCTGCCCGCGATCTTTTCATCGAACAAAATATCCTTCATCGGGTGCAAGATGTACGGATTGACGCCAATTGCAAATTCCCCGATGTGGCGAGCCCCTTCATCCGAATCCAAGATTTCATTCAAGCGATCCGTATCGTTGCTTGTTGCCTCCACAATTTTACCGTTCTCAAAACGGAATTTCACGTTCTCGAATGTGAACCCGTTGTAGATGGACGGTGTATTGTAGGACAAGGTGCCATTCACCGAATCACGCACTGGAGCCGTATACACTTCTCCGTCTGGAATGTTCCGTTGTCCGGAGCATTTGACAGAACCAATGTTCTTGATGGAGAAGCTAAGATCTGTTCCTGGTCCGACCAGGCGTACCTTGTCAGTACGATCCATCAAGTTTTTCAAAGCATCCATCGCTGTATCCATTTTGGAATAGTCCAGGTTGCATACATTGAAGTAGAAATCTTCAAACGCCTCTGTCGATGTGTTCGCCAACTGGGCCATTGAAGCGTTCGGGTAGCGGAGCACAACCCATTTCGTGCGTTTTACACGCTCTTCCATATGTACAGGATGGGAGTAAATTGACTCATACAATGCCATCTTATCTTTTGGCACATCTGCCAATTCATTCGCATTCTCCCCTGCACGAATACCGATATACCCCTGCATATTCTGCATACGAAGCAAATCGTACTCTTTCCATGTCTCCATTTGCTCTTTGGTTGCATTCAAGAGAAGCGAACGCAGCACAGAACGATCGGTTAGCTGCACAAACGGACGGCCGCCACGCTTAGCAATCTCGTTCACAATACATGTAACCAGTTCACGCTCAGATCCAATCATCTCTACAAGGATATTTTCCCCTGGCTGTACATCCACAGAGTATCCAACCAAGTTTTTCGCAAGCTCTTCTATTCTTGGGTCTTTCATCCTATGGTTCCTCCTCGGTCGGTTTGCATGATCTTACGATTATCATTGTATCACGATGATCGCATGACGTCAGCGGTTCCTACCGCTGTACAAGTGATACTCTACTCATACAAAAATCGGGACTGCATGTGAACCAGCTCTTCCTTCGGCTCTCCTTGCTCATCATAAGATGAAGTGATCCAACCTTCTACGTAGGCAGGAAGCGAATCACGCTTATTTACCCATACCACATACTTCGCTTGTACCGCTGCATTCTTCAGCTTCGCATAGAGATCCTTACGGCCTTGAGCAGCAAGGGCTGATAGTTTCTTTTGCAGCTTTTGCTCGTCAGCTTGAGACATGCTGCCCTTCATTTGCTGCAGCTGTACATTTGGTGTAATCAACCGATCATAATCATCAATCAATTGTTTCGTATACATGTGCTTAGCTTGTTCTGCGTCTACATCAACTTGCAATGGAATCAAATCCGCTCGCTGCTTCTCGTCCATGCTCATAATATGCATCTTGCTTGTTGAGCCTGCATGTGTTTGTACAACGGGATCATAACTTGTCAGCGCCTTCACACGCTTGGCCCCATCGATTCTAAGCTCTTCCAATTGTTTAAGCGGATTCCATCTGTTCTCTGTCGTTGTCTGCTCAGCCTGAGGGCTTAACCGCATATAGATCCCCTTATGCTGTTGAATTTCTCCCTCATATCGCAGCTGCTTCGCCAGCAGCTTATCTCTACCTGTTCGAATTTCAGCCATCCCCTGAAAGCGAAACTGATCTTTACCTGCCATGCCATTTAGTGCTCTGTCAAGCAATGCTTCAGGAGGTGTATGATCCGCAATCGAACATCCATGGATCAAAATAGCACCAAGCAGCAGTACTGCTGTCCGCGTTATCCTGTTCCACTTTACTCGTACTTTTGCTCTTGTCGTGGTTATCATGTCAATCACCTCCACTATATTCATGAACGAAAAAAAGAGGTGGGAAATGTTATTCCCGCCTCTTTTAGCGTTTCACGTCTGTTTTGGAATTATTCGACGGTATCGCAATGCGCTTACCACTCCTTCTTGCTCACTTGAATCCGGTTCCGTCCACCGTTCTTCGCCTCATACAAGGCGACATCTGCCCGGTAGAACAAAGATTCCACACTAATCTTCTCATCCTGCCAATTCCAGTCTGCAATTCCACATGAAACCGTAACACGCGGATCTGTTTCATTGGCCACTCGAGTCCGTATCCGTTCCGCCACACCAAGTGTTTGGGACAAGGTAAGCTGTGGCAAGTATATTGCAAGCTCCTCACCGCCCCAACGGGCCGCAATATCTGTTTCTCGAATCGATGAGCGTATGATTCGGCTGACTTGATTCAGAATCTTGTCGCCAATTTGATGACCATAGGAGTCGTTAATATGCTTAAAATAATCAATATCCGCCACAATCAATGACCCACAGAAATCATTCTTTTGCAGCCGATCGATTTGCTTGTCCAAATAATGCCTTGCAAAAAGCCCTGTAAGCTGGTCTTTATTCGCAAGATGTTTCACTCTTGCATGCAAGGTGGCGTTTGCAATAGCAAGACCAATATGAGTAGCAAGCATTTGCAGCAGCTTCAAGTTCTCATACGTAAAGAATTGCGGCCGCTTGTCTGCAAGCAAGACAATCCCAACCAGCTCGCCTCCGCCGAATAACGGAGCTGCAATAACGGAACGCAAGCCGAGCTTCTCGAAGAATTGCATCGAAGCAGGAGTCTGCTCCGTACAGTCAGACACAATTATCGGTTCACGCAGTGAGATCATATAGCCGAACAATCCTTCATCTGCCGGCATATGAGCCCCATCAAACTCTTCTAAATTACAGGATACGACCTCGAAGCGATTCTTCTCAGTATGGAGCTGCAGCAATAGGCAAAATTCAGCACCGAACACCCGCAGCAGTTCATGCGTAGCGTCTCGGAATACATCCCGCAGCCGCAGGCTCTGATTAATTCGCTTCGTCAAATCATTGATAAAACGGAGCTCTTGTATGACTTCATTGGCTTGCTCATGAAGTCGTGCATTCTCAAAAGCCGTCCCTGCTGTCTCTACGACGAGTTGAATGAGCTGCACATCCGAAGGATCAGGATCCTCGCCAAGGAAGCATACCTTCAACACGCCGTATGAGCCTTGCTTGCCGCAAAGTGCAAAGGCAACTTCAATATGTCCCTCCTGCGTTCGTCCGTAACATAGTTCGCCCTTCATAAAGGCCTGCATTACAATTGGGTCTCCCCATGACTTGAATACGAGCGTCTTCACCTTCGGATTCACACTATGATGATCTTGCGATAAATACACCTCAATGCTCGATTCCGGCACAAGCCGTTCGACACTTTCCATAATTTGCGTCAATACTGCATCTACATCAATTCGATCATGCATGTGACGCACAACATTATATAGAACATCTCTGCGCTTATATTCTCTTTCAACAACGCGCTGTGTGTACATAAGTTCTTTAATAAATGTATATTCAAATGCAAGATAGAACTGAGCGCGAAGCGCGTGTGTCCACGCTTCGAGTGCTGTCATAGCCTCATTCGGCATCAGCAGTTTATACACAGCGACTGCGAACACATCACGCCCTTCTCGTGTGTGCAGCGGGCACATAACCAATACCCCGTCTCCAATAGCTGCTATCGTCTTGGTTCGCTCTTGCAAACATTCATTCATCGCCTCGCTGGCTCTGCTGTCCGTATCCAGCAGTGACTTATCTCCTGCGAGCCATCCACCGGAATAATCATAAATAGCGCTGCTTCCAATGATGGACAGCGCTTCATTTGGCATATCCTTCAGCCACGCGCGGTAGGCGGATTGCAGCAGTGAGGCAATATACGGAAAGTCATGAGGTGTCACATCACGTTGCAACAACCATCCTTCTATTGCCAATTCATCATCGACAGGAGCGGATTCTTGGTAATCCTTTGTCTCTATCTTTTTCGGTTCTAATTCAATTGTATAATGTGGAAGTTGACGTTCCGTCATCCTCTTCTCCTTCATATTCGAAAGGTTGTTCATTTCCTATCATACATGATTTTTCAATGAAAATGTACTATATCCCGAAAACCAATTCTAAAATTTTGGTCCATTAGAACCATGCCTAAAGATCTAATGACTAGACGTTTTCCAGCACAATTGGAATTGATAGCTTGACAGAAGAGTGTCCTATCTTATAATATTATGTGATGTATATGGGCGAAACTGTTGTGTCACCCTCACGACAATCATCACCGACTAGGCAGCGGCTGAAAACCTGAGTCGGAGCTGAACGAATTGATCGAACGGCATAGGATGATTTCGACGCAATGACACCCCACAATCTAACGATAATTTTGATTGAGAAGGAGTCAATATAACATGGCACGTTACACAGGTCCTAAATTTAAATTGAGCCGTCGTCTTGGAATTTCCTTGAGCGGTACTGGTAAAGAATTGAAGCGCGCGTATCCTCCAGGACAACATGGTCCAGGACAACGCAAAAAATTGAGCGGCTACGGCGTTCAATTGCAAGAAAAACAAAAATTGCGCCACATGTACGGTTTGGGCGAGAAGCAATTCCGCACATTGTTCAACCGCGCATCCAAATTGCCAGGCATCGCTGGTGAGAACTTCATGTTCTTGCTCGAAAGCCGCTTGGACAACTTGGTATTCCGTCTTGGCCTTTCCAACTCCCGTGCAGGTGCTCGCCAATTGGTAGCACACGGTCACGTGACTGTGAACGGTAAAAAAGTAGACATCCCGTCTTACATCGTAACTCCTGGTGATGTTATCGGCTTGCGTGAAAGAAGCCGTGGCTTGAAAGTGATCAAAGAGGCTCTTGAAGGCCGTCATCACTTGGCAGGATACTTGGAATTCAACGAAGCTGCTATGGAAGGTAAATTCGTACGTTTGCCTGAGCGCGGCGAGTTGTCCCAAGACATCGATGAAAAGCAAATCGTCGAGTTCTACAGCCGATAAGATTCGCTCTATCGCATAGAAGCGACACCACAATCGCCTCCCCTAGCGGGAGGCGATTTTTTTATGTTTACCCGCTATATTATCATCAGGAAATGCGATTTACGACGCTCTTTTTCCCCTCACTTTTATGGTATAATGGAAAGCGCTGCACTTACTAAGGAGGAAAAAATGCATGGTTGAGGAGAAAGTGACGGAAAGCGGCAAAAAACCGACGCGCAAGAGGTCGATTGGCCGCACGATATGGTCCGTTATCAAATGGCTCATGCTGTTCGGCCTGCTATGCGGCTTATTTGCTGGTGGGGCTGGTCTCGGTTATGTAACGTCCTTAATTAAGGACGAACCAGTTCGCCCACGGGAAATGATTCAGCAGAAGATTCAGGAGAATGCCATAACGGGATTCGTCTTTTTCAATGACGGCAATCAAATCGGACAGCTTCGAACCGAAGAAGATCGTCGTCCCGTCTCATTAAAAGATATCCCCCAATCCGTCATAGATGCCCTTATCGCGATTGAAGACAATCGATTCTATGAACATATGGGCGTTGATATTCGCGGACTGTCTCGGGCTGTAGTACAGAAAGTATTGAATCAATCTGTGCAAACGGGCGGCAGTACGCTTACACAACAATTGGCAAGACGAGTATTTTTGAATTTGGATCGTACCGACAGCCGCAAGGCAAAGGAAATATTGCTCTCTCTGCGTATGGAGCGCGTGTTGTCCAAAGAAGAAATTATTGTTGCATATTTAAATAAGGTTCCTTTCGGCAACGGTTCAACAGGCTATAATTTATACGGAATTAAAGCAGCAGCTAAAGGTATTTTTAATATTGATAATTTGAGCAAGCTGAATATTGCCCAGTCTGCATATTTAGCGGGTCTTCCACAGTTGCCTTCTGCCTATTCGGCCTTTAACGGTAAAGGTGAAATCAATGAAAAAGGTATTGCACGTGCGATAGAGCGGCAGAAGCTTGTTCTCAAACGAATGCTTGAAGAAAATAAAATTTCGATGCAGCAATATAATGAAGCGCTGGCGTTTGATATTCGCAAATCGATTGCCCAGCCTCGGGAGAAGGCATACGCTACATATCCGTATCTGATGATGGAAGCGGAACGCGCAGCCGCAGAAGTGCTCGTGCTTCAGAAAAACCCAGGACTTACGAAGGCAGACTTGCGCAAGCGCGAGAACAACGATATGCTGCAGTCGGCACGCGAACAGTTGTTGCGCGGCGGGTATCTCGTATATACCACCATCGACAAAAAGATATATGATGCGATGAAGCGAGTATCTTCCAATCCCAATAATTTCTCACCGGACAGTAAAACAAAAGGTGTTGAACAGGTTGCGTCGTTGATGGTCGATCATAAATCTGGTGCTATTCTAGGCATGATCGAAGGAAGAGACTTCAAGATCGAGCAGATGAACTTCGCCACGCAAATGCTGAAGCAGCCTGGCTCGACGATGAAGCCGCTGGCTGCGTATTTGCCTGCGCTTGACCAGGGCTTGATTCAACCAGCTTCCATATTGGACGATGCTCCGATGGTGCTCAAGGACGGCTCTAAGGGTTATCATATTCCAGGCAACGCCAACGGTCGCTATCAAGGGCTCGTTACCGCACGAAGCGCATTAAGCCAATCACTTAACCTGCCGGCTCTCAAAATCTACATCGAGAAGCTGGGTGTGAAAAAAGCGCTGGATTTCGTGCAGAAGCTCGGTATCACAACCATTCAGCCTGAAGATTACTACGCACAAACTGGCGTTATAGGCGGCTTGCGCTATGGCGTTACGGTTGAGGAAATTACCAATGCATTCGGTGCAATTGCGAATCAGGGTGTATTCAATGATGCGTACTTGATTAGCAAAATTGTAGATTCCAAAGGAAATATCGTCTATCAGCACAAGGAAGAACCGCAAGCGGTCGTTTCCAAGCAAAGCGCCTATCTGATGACAGACATGATGAAATCGGTCATTACGGATTCGAGAGGTACAGGACGCCGCGTGAGAGGCGAATTTGACCTATATGGAAAAGTTGAGGTTGCCGCAAAAACTGGCTCGACCCAGAACTATGCGGATACTTGGTTCATCGGCTCAACTCCTGATGTCACGATGGGCGTATGGGTAGGCTATGACAAGCCGATTCATGTATTGAATCGCGATGCCCGCTCACGCTCGACAGAGATATGGTCGAAGGTCATGAACGAGGTGAACAAGGCCAAGCCTGACCTGCTGCAAACGAAGGAATTTACTCGTCCTGACGGCATTGTAAGCATGACAGTGTCTGGGTACAGCGGTAAGCTTCCAAATGAATTAACAAGACTTGGCGGCAAATTCGTTACAGATATTTTCAACCGCAAGTATGTTCCAAAGACCGAAGAAGATGCGCTTGTTCACATGAAGTACATTACCTATGACGGCGTCAACTATATACCACAGGACAGCACTCCTGCTGATATGGTTGCAGAGAAGGTTGTACTGAAGCGTGAGAAGCCAATCCAGGAGCTTGTTGAAGAATTGAAGAAGGCGCTGGGTCATTTATCATCCAGCAGCAATCGCCGATCTTTATCTGCCTATTTGCCGGAGGACGCCAATAGTGACGCACCAGCGAAGGTCGATCCACGTCAAGACGATGGCAAAGCGCCTTCTGCACCACGCGACGTTCGGATTGCAGCATCGAAGAGCGATGCCGTTCACATCACCTTCTCTCGCAATCCAGAATCCGATGTAGTCGGATACCGTCTATATCGATCATTGAACGGCGGAACATACCAGCAGCAAAGTGGAACCGTATTGACCGGTGATGATACGAGATTCAGCAGCTATGCATCAAGCAGCCAACAATACAGCTTCTATGTGACAGCTGTCGATGTCGGTGGACATGAATCGATACCTTCTGAAATTGTCCAGTGGGGAGCTCTAGGCTCAGGAACAAAAACAGAGGTACCTCAACCACCGGGTACCAATGATCCAAGTGAATCGAGCAGGAGAAATTCAGGCGGCCAAGCCGGTAGCCATGAAGCCGATAATGGCAATGCTCAGGAGCCGCAACAGTCAGCAGCTCAGGCTCCTGACTCTCCTAGCGGACTGAAGGCATCGTTAACGGATATGGGTGTAAAACTTACTTGGAAGGCTTCAGCCAACAATCCAAGCGAATATTACATCTACTACAGCGCGAGCCGCAACGGCCCTTATGAGCGAATCGGATCTTCTGCCTCAACTGACTTTGAGCTGATTACATTAACACCAGGCGGATGGTATCATGTAACAGCTGCAAACAGTGCAGGCGAATCATCTGCCTCCTCTTCTGCTCAGGTCAATAATTAAATTTACACAAAAGAGGACAGAATGCGATAGACATTCTGTCCTCTTTTTTTTCATGTTATCATCCATTGCTTCTTCCCTCATATGCTAACATTTTTCCGCTGAACAAGCCGTTCCAAATGCATCGTTAGAAATCCGATTTCTTCTGGGGGTACCGCTTTTTCCAGCCCTTCAGCAATCCAGCCTGCCAATATAATTGCCTTTTCATAGGCTTCTTCATATTCTTCACGAATTTGAACGAGCAGCGGATTGTTAAGTGTCTTCCCTGCTCTTACTCGATCAATGAGTCCCTTTAAGTGACCAATAAAGAGTACTGTGGAGAGCGACTCATCAAAGTCAATGCCAACATGCTTGCCATTCTCCAGCACTCTCGATATCATTTTCAATTCAGCAACAGACTTATTGCCCTTGCCGCCACTTCTTGCTCCGTGAAAATGCATTGCCAAGAACGCAACCTCATCTTGAGGCAAGTTCACATCCAACTGATCATTTAGGTAATCTATCGCCCGCTCTGCTACGCGATATTCATCTCGATACAAATGCTGAATTTCGAACATGAAGGGATTGCTGATCACTAAGCCGCGCTTGCAGCGCTCAATGGCTAAATTAATATGATCAACGAGTGCAGAATGAATCGTTTCTGAGAAATCCCCTTCCAAATGACTCTGTGCAAATGCAATCACTTCCTCGACTACACCAATAATTTTGAAATCCACCGCATACAAAATTTGCTCGTAATGCTCCAGCACTTCCGTCGTATGCAGTAAAAATTCCTGTTTTATATCATTTTCATTCACCTCCATACCCGGCTTTTTTTGAAAGCCAATCCCTTTGCCAAAGGCGATAGAGTTTTTCCCATTGGATAGTTTGGTCATCACCACATTATGCGACAGGACATGCACAATTTTCCGTTCAATCATCCGCTCTCCCCTTCCAAGAATCGAACTGCCCTGCTAATGGATAACCGAGATATGCGTGCTAACCGTTAATAAATGCTGACACGCTTAATCTTCGCTCAATCTTCTCCCGCAGAAGCTCCGAATCCGTTCCCATCACAATATGGATGTGACCTTTGCCGACACGCATCAAACCATACGCGCCAAGAGACATAATCCCTCCCTCATCTACCTTGGAGTCATCCTCAAGCCGCAGCCGAAGTCTAGTAATACACGCATCGACAGCTCGAATATTTCCCATTCCTCCTATATAGCCTAGCAATCGTTCCAATAGGGCATCTGTATCATCTCGCGTTCCAATTGATGGGATTATGGCCTCCATCGTTGCCTGCTCCTCACGTCCTGGTGCGTGAACATGAAATACACGGATTGCAATTGTTGCGGTCGCATAATACAGTCCAAAATAAAGAATTCCGAGTAATAGCAAGAGCAGAGCATTTCTAACGCTCGTCCACGATATGAACATATCGATGAAGCCTGCTGAGAATCCAAATCCTGCTCGAATGCTCATGAGATCTGCTAGCATGAGTGCTAATCCCGTATAAATGGCATGCAGACCATAAAGAACTGGGGCAGTCAGCATAAGTGTAAATTCAAGCGGCTCTGTTATCCCTGTCAGGAAGCTTGTCAATGAGGCTGTCAACATAATCGACGCAACACGCTTGCGTTCATACAATTGGGAGGAACGGACTATGGCAAGTGCATAAGCCGGCAGTCCAAACATCATAACAGGGAAAAATCCTGCCATAAAGGTTCCAGCTGTCGGATCGCCTGCATGGAACCGCCACAAATCGCCTCGCACAATCGCCCCGGAATCTGTTACGTATTCCCCAATTTGAAACCATGCAATATTGTTCAGTATATGATGCAGTCCAGTAGGTATGAGCAATCGATTCAACAAGCCAAATATGCCAGCCCCCCAGCCTTTTGCCGTCAGTATACTGGAACCTGTATCACGAATGGCCTCCTGGATTGTCGGCCAAATCAGGCCAGCTACTACCCCTACACCAACCATCGCAACGGAAGATATGATCGGGATAAAACGCTTGCCTCCGAAAAATCCGATTGCTGCCGGGAGCCTTATTCTATGGTAACGGTTATACAAGGCAGCTACGATCCCTCCGCATAGCATTCCTCCCAGAACACCCGTATCCAAGACAATTCCATGCTCAAAATGCTTCATGACATTCGTAAATACAAAGTAACCAACAGCAGCGGCCAAAGCTGCAACCCCTTGGCCTGATGTCAATCCAATCGCTACCCCCACAGCAAAAAAGAGCGGCATATGATCGAAAATGGCGTTTCCACCTAACTTGCATACACTTGCTGCTGCTGCCATCCATGGGATATTGGAATGAATATCTCCGATACGCACTAATATCGAAGCTGCGGGGAGCACTGCAATGGGGATCATCAGTGATCGGCCGACTTGCTGCATATAAGTCATCATTTTCATTCGCAACACTATCCCCTTACCCTACTCGGATATGTGTTATTTAATCGCACCAGCCATCATGCCGCTTGTAATTTGCTTCTGGAAGATTATATATAAAATTAGTACAGGGATGATCGAAAGCAGTAATCCCGCAAAAAGTGGCCCCCACTCTGTACGATACTGCATCTCGGCCTGCATAATCGCGATGCCGACAGGGATCGTATACTTATCGGGATCATTTACCAGCACCGTACCAATAATATATTCATTCCAAATATTCAATACGTTCATCATGCCAACAGATATAAGTCCAGGCTTAACAAGCGGAAGCATAATACGAAAAAAAACACCATAATGCGAGCTGCCGTCGATGGAAGCCGCCTCATCCAGTTCCTTCGGCATCGACCTAAAAAATCCAACAAGCACAAATACGCCAAATGGCAAATTAATTGCCGTATACACCAGAATCAGTCCCAGAAGCGAATTATCCAGATGCAGGTTGGAAAGAAGGAAAAATAACGGGATTAAGCCAAGGATAAGGGGAATCATCATGCTGGACAAATATAAATTATAGAGCGCCATGCTTCCGCGAAACGGAAATCTAGCGATAACATAGGATGTAGTTGAAGATAGAAGCAATGCCAGCACGGTGCTTGCCACTGTAACAAGCAATGAGTTGGTAAAGTACATCCCTAAATGGTAGTTGCTCCAAACTGCTGTGAAATTAGCCCATTCAAGCGGCCACTCCGGCAAGCTCCACGGTGCATGTAACAGGAACTGCTGATTCGTCTTGAACGAACCAAGGATCGTCCACAGCAGCGGATAAATGACGAATATCGTCCAAATCCCGAGCAACGCATACAATAAGGCTCTAACAACCTTTTGAGAACGCTTACGAGGATATTGCTCTATGGAATTCATAGACTGTCCTCTCCTTTTCCAGTCCAAATAATCAAGCCATCTCAATTGCATCTCTATGCATTAGCCGCTGAAGCGCCAGGGTTGTTATGAGCGACAGGACAAGGATCAGTACACCAATCGCGGAAGCATAGCCGAAATGGAATTGTCGAAATCCCATTTGATACAAATATGAGCCCATGACCTGTGTTGCATTATCCGGTCCGCCTTCTGTCATCATCCACACGATGACGAACGAGCCATTCAAGGTTGTCATAACCACCCATAGAATGGATACTTTGATTTGCTCCCACGTAAGCGGCATCGTGACACGCCAAAATTGCTGCCACTCCTTAGCACCATCAATACTCGCTGCCTCATATAAGTCCTTCGGGATATTCAAAATGCCCGCAATAACGAGGATCATGACAAAGCCTACACCTGCCCATATTGCCGGAGGCAGCAGCATCCACATCGCCAGTTTCGGATCTCCTAACCATGGTGTCTGAACCTTTTCTGACGTGAACAAAGATAGAAACGAATTTAAAAATCCAATACTAGGATTGTAAATATAATTCCAAAGCACGCCAATGACTACGACCGACAGGATGTTGGGGATAAAAAATACTGAACGGAAAAATCCGCTTCCACGTACCCGAAAACGGGTCATCAGTACGGCGAACAATACCCCTAATCCGACAATGCCAACTACCTTCCAAAACACAAAGAAATAATCATTCATGATCGCCTTGATGATTATAGGGTCATTTGCCAAGTCGCGATAGTTCTGGATGCCGATCAAGTTCTTCGTCTCCGATCCACCCGACCAGTCTGTAAAACTGTAATACAATCCGTGAAAAATGGGGTAGATCATAAACAAGCAGAAAAACAGCAATGTTGGTACCGTAAATACGAACACAAAGAGCTGACGCTTTCTCTTCCATGAGAGGCCGACTCTTCCGCTTGCATTCCCCTTTGCGGGAGTTCCCTGTGCGGGCACCATCTTTTTCAAGTAGTCCCCTCCTTAACTCTCATTTGTTCAAAGCCGTCGTGTTATAGATCAGGATGCATGCGCTACGACTTCACACATGCATCCCCAAATAATCACTGTTCTCCTTTATTTTCTTGCCTTCGCAGCCGCCTTCTCCATCCGATCCATCCATTCATCTGGAGTAATGTTGCCCATCATAAGTGCAAGGGTTGAGTCTGATCTCACCTTGTCTACATCCGCATTCAATTCAATGTAAGGAGCAACAATGGTGTTGTCTGAGCTGTAAAATTTCATAGCTGTCTTGGACAGCTCACTCGCATTTGATTTCTCCAAATCCGCTTTCAAGTTGCCAAGTGCACCTGTCTCCTCCGCCCATGTAATGGCAGATTGCTTCGTGAATAAGAACTCGAGGAATGCTTTTGCGGCAGCTGGATTTTTCGCTTTCTTCGCAATTCCTACCGTAGCAGTAAATGGTATCGCTACATATTCGCCGCCCGGCTTTTGTGTGATTGATGGAATGAAACCGAATTCAAAACCTTGCGGAACATCTTTCTTCATTTCATTTTCGAGCCAGAGTCCATTCGGAATAAAGGCATCCTTATGCTGCAGGAACAGCATTTGCGAGTCAATATGGTTAATTGGAGCTGAGGCTGGGTCAATAAGGCCTGCATCCCGCATTTGCACCATTTGCTCCAATGTCTTCTTCACTGGCTCGCTCTTGAACACGCCTTCCTTCAAGGCGAACATATCAAGCAAAATAGAAGTATCGTTGTTGTTGTTCACGACAAATGCAGAATCCATTACACCATTTTGGAAGTAGTACGGGTACTTTCCTGTAAAAATAAATGGCGCATTGACCTTGCCGGATTCCTTGATTTTCTTCGCTTCGCTTATAAAGCTTTCAAAATCTTTCGGTTCAGTCCAGCCATTGTCTGCAAAAAATTTCTTGTCGTAGAAAACTCCCCAGGAGCCGAATACGAATGGAATCGTATAAATTTTGCCACTGTAGTCGATCGGCTTCAGCAGCAGTTCGTCAGAAATCTTGTTGCCATCCGCATTCTTGGCCTCTTTAAAGTAATCTGTCAAGTCCATCAATTGATCATCTTGTACCATTTGGGTTGCATTCGAGCCAGCACCGTCAATGTAGACAAAGTCAGGAGGGTTTCCTTGAATCCAGCGCGGCTTCATCTGATCATTGATTTTCGGGCCTGCTGACTCTTTGACTTTTACATTCGGGTACTTTTTCTGAAACTCCGCGATAATCTTCTTCCAGCCCTGATCGCCATATCCGCCGACAAAATACTGGATTTCAAAATCACCCGACACGTCGCCGCCTGTCGACTCTGTCTTGCCTGAATCGCTATTGTTTTGTGCTTGTTCTGATGTCTTTCCGCTGCCTCCGTTATTCGACGCTCCATTCGTCTGACTGCTTGAGCTGCAACCTGTTGCCGTCATTAAGACAAGTGCGGTAATGATAAGCAGCAATAAGGATCTGCCCCACTTGTAATGTATTCCGTTCATGGATATACCCCTCTCCATCACAATGGATTGATTTCGCGAAAACGGTGCAACGACAAAAAAGGCACACGTTAAGAAGGCAGTCACATAGCGACTGAACTTCCATAACGAATGCCCTTGCGGTAACATGTTATGTCCATTCTATTGTACTTGTCGTTTCGCGTTGCATATTCGCTTCGCTATTGGGATAATATCCCACTATTATGGATTTGTCAATAATGACTTCAGCAGTTAATCCTCAATCGTTGATAAATCGCCTGTCGGCAGGCTCAATTCCCATGCCTTGAGCACACGGCGCATAATTTTGCCTGAGCGAGTTTTCGGCAATTTGTCCTTGAACTCAATCTCCCTAGGCGATGCATGTGCGGACAGCCCTTCCTTGACGAACTTCGCAATATCCGCTTTTAACTCTTCGGACGGCGTATAGCCTTCGCGCAAAGAAATAAATGCCTTAATAATTTCGCCACGCATTGGATCAGGCTTCCCGATTACGCCTGCTTCCGCGACTGCCGGATGCTCGACAAGCTTGCTCTCTACCTCGAAGGGGCCAACTCGTTCGCCCGATGTATTAATAACATCGTCAATTCGGCCTTGGAACCAGAAGTAGCCCTCATCATCCATGTAGGCAGAATCACCCGATACATACCATCCTGTAAGGCGGAAGTATTCTTCATACTTAGCCGGATTGTTCCATACCTTTCGCATCATCGACGGCCATGGTGTACGAATGGCCAGGTTCCCCATTCGAAATGGAGGAAGCTCATTGCCTTGATCATCAATAATCGCGGCTTCAATTCCTGGGACAGGACGTCCCATGGAGCCAGGCTTGATGGCCATTGCCGGATAGTTGCAAATCAACTGTCCACCCGTTTCCGTCATCCACCATGTATCATGAATCCGATGATTGTAAACTTTCATTCCCCAACGAACAACCTCAGGATTAAGCGGTTCGCCTACAGACAGGATGTGACGTAAGCTTGATAAGTTAAAGCTCGAAATTACATCATCCCCGGCACCCATCAGCATACGGAATGCGGTCGGAGCACTGTACCATACGGATACTTTATATTTCTCAATGGTTGAGTACCAGTCCTGCGGACTGAACCGTCCGCCACGAACCACGTTCGTCGCTCCGTTCAGCCACGGTGCGAATATCCCGTATGACGTTCCAGTAACCCAACCTGGATCTGCTGTACACCAATAAATGTCGTCTTCCTTTAAATCCAATACAACATTTCCGGTATGATAATGCTGAATCATTGCGTTTTGTACGTGATATACGCCCTTAGGCTTGCCTGTCGAGCCGGATGTATAGTGAATAATGAGCCCGTCTTCCCGCTGCAGCCATTCCACTTCGGCTTCTTCGGAGGCGGTAGACATTTCCGCGTGGAAATCAACAATTCCATCCTCAACCTCTATTTCGTCACCTACAAGAATCACATGCTTCAAGGCAGGCAGCTCAGAACGGGGCACACGATGAACGAGCGCTGGAGTTGTCACAATCGCTACTGCCGCGCTGTCCTCTAACCGATCCTTAACCGCAGTCTCCATAAACGCTTCGAATAGTGGACCGACAACAGCCCCAATCTTCAGCGAGCCAAGTAAGCTGATATACAGTTCAGGTGTGCGCGGCATGAAAATGAAGATGCGTTCTCCCTTTTGAATTCCGAGGTTGCGCAGCACGTTCGCGAACTGATTCGTCTTGCGGCTCAACTCAGTATAGGTATACGCTTCATCACGAACAGCATCACTGTAATAGAGCGCCACCTTATCTCCGCGACCGTTCGCAACATGCCGATCAATCGCCTCGTAAGCCATATTTACTTTTCCAGTCTCATACCAAGAAAATTGCTTCTCTACCTCTTCCCACCTGAAATCGGCCGACCATTTTCCATAGTCACTCATGTTTGGATTGCTTGCAATCGCAGCAATAATTTCTCCCTGCACGTTACCCATATTGTTCCATCCTCCTATGTCTTTTACATCATTATTCATGCTCCACGAATCACAAATTCGTGTAATAAATCGCTTTCATGAAGAAATGCACTAAAGGACGATGATGCAGTTCGTGGTGTCAAGGGAAAAAATCATGAACTTTAAGGCAAAATCATTATAGCATACGATTTGTTTTTCGCCTATTCTTTTCCTTTTCAAATCATTCTATTTTTGCTATAACGGAATGGAAGAGATGAAAGGAGCTGCTTGGTGTGGAACATCCGAAGAGATACTACGCTCATATTATTCCTCATACGGAACGAGTTGTTGTTGTCGAAGGCCCCGTACGTTCCGATATTCTTCGCACCTTGACTATGCACACCGATTTGAAGGCGTTTCGCCGGCCAACTGATCAACACCAAGCGCTTGTGGAGATCGCAGATTTACCCGAAGGACGCATTATTATTGCGAGAGAAGGCTCTACTATCGTCGGTTACGTCACCTTCCATTATCCCGATGAGCTTGAGCGCTGGTCAGATGGACAAATGGATGATTTAATTGAGCTTGGCGCCATTGAGGTCGCCAAGGATTACCGCTCACTTGGTTTGGGCAGAAGCATGATTTCGACAGCGTTTGAAGATGAACAGATGGAGCGCTATATTGTATTTACGACTGAATATTATTGGCATTGGGATTTGGATGGCACCCGAATGAACGTATGGGACTATCGGAAGATGATGGAGAAGTTGATGGAATCCGTAGGCATGATCTGGTATGCGACAGACGATCCTGAAATTTGTTCCCACCCTGCCAACTGCCTTATGGTTCGTATCGGCAAGAACGTTCCATTATCGTCAGAGGAGCAGTTCGACCGCGTCCGATTCCGTCAGCGGTTCATGTATTAGTATTGTTAGGAGAGGGATGTTGGACATGTCAGGTAAGGCACTATACTTCATGCATGAGGAAGCCCTCCGCTATCGCTTTAATGCCGATCACCCATTCGATCAGCAGCGGCTTGCTATGACGCATGATCTGCTAGAATACGCTAAAGCCATAGATGAAGGCGCTATCACACGTCTTCAGACGGAAGCCGCAGATATCGAACGTTTGCTGCCTCTCATTCATCGCGCCGACTATATCGAAGCTGTAAAGAAGCTTAGCGAACCGAATCCAACTGCCGAGTGGGCCGTTAAAGCAGCACAATACGGCTTGCATACGGAAGACACTCCTTACTTTCCAGGGATGCATACAGCGGCTTGCGCGATAGTTGCCGGTTCCATTGCTGCTTGTGAGGCGGTCATGTCTGGAAGATCTGAACACGCTCTGCATTTGGGCGGTGGACTTCATCATGCCTTTGGCGATAAAGGTGCAGGCTTCTGCGTATATAATGATGCTGCGGTCGCAATCGCCTGGCTTCGGCATACGTACTGTGCAAGAGTGCTGTATATCGACACAGATGTCCACCATGGAGATGGTGTACAGTGGTGCTTTTATACGGATCCAGATGTATTTACTTACTCCATTCACGAGACTGGGAAGTTTCTGTTCCCGGGTACAGGATTCGTGCATGAACGCGGCGGTGGAGAGGGTTTTGGCGCTTGCGTCAATGTACCGCTGGAACCGTATACGGAGGATGACTCGTGGCTGGAATGCTTCACAGAGACCGTACAATGTGCAGCAGCAGCATTCAAGCCGGACATTATAATTAGCCAGCATGGCTGTGATGCTCATGCAATGGATCCGTTGTCTCACTTGCATTGCAGCACGCGTATCTATAGTGAGATCCCGCGCATTATCCACCGTCTTGCACATCAATACGCCAATGGCAAATGGGTCGCCATTGGCGGAGGTGGCTATGATATATGGCGGGTCGTGCCGCGCGCTTGGAGCATGCTATGGCTGGAAATGAGCGAGCATCCGCTTGCACGTACATTAACGAACCACCCACAGCAGCTATTGCCGGAACAATGGTTGACGAAGTGGTCGCAGAAGTCCCCCGTACCCCTCCCCCACACTTGGCATGATGATACATCTACTTGGGCGCCGATGCCAAGACGAAGTATTATTCAAGACCGCAATGCAAGGGCTAAGGAGCTTGCAATGGAATATATTCGTTAGAATGAACAGCGGCGCAAGCAGATCCTAAGTGTAGGTCGCTTGCGCCGCTGTGCTGCCTATCATATTCATTACTTATTAACTAACGTAATTAGTTCTGTAATCCTTGCAGCATGCTGTCCACAATTTGGTGGGAGCGATGTGAGGCTTCCACCGTGAATTCAGAAAAGTTAACATGAGCTGACCCATCCGCCTTATCCGACATGGAGCGAATAACGACATACGGAATCTCATTGATGAAGCATGCTTGTGCCACTGCGGCACCTTCCATCTCTGTGCAAACTGATCCAGTGAATGTTTCATACAGCTTTCGAACTTTGTCTCGATCTGCGACAAATTGATCGCCTGACAGCACGACTCCTTTGCGATATCGGCCTGGTACGAGTCGTTCACACGCCCGTTCTGCCAATTCGATAAGACCTGCATCAGCCATAAACTGTGAGATCTCTTGGAACGGGATTACGCCTGGAGCAAACCCAAGTGCGGTTACATCCATATCATGATGCATGCAGGACGTCGAGATGACGATGTCCCCGATGTTCAGTTCTGGGTGCACTGCACCTGCTACGCCTGTGAAAATCACCTTCGTTACATGAAAACGGTCGATCAGCACCTGCGTAGTTACTGCAGCATTTACTTTCCCTACTCCAGACTTGCAAATAACGATGTTTATACCGTGGAGTGAGCCCTTGTAATAACGGAGTCCCGCGACATCCACTTGTTCTACCGGTTGAGCTGCCTGAAGCAACAATTCGATTTCCTCATCCATTGCCCCAATTACACCAATAACCGATCCATGCGCATTCGTCATCGAAACCAGCCTCCTGTACGTATATCTACTTCATAACCATACAAAAGACCCCACATACATGGGGCCTTACGTATATATCTAACCGTATTCTTATGGATTCACACGCAGCAACCGAACCTTACACTTCACTTACAGACAAGCGAAGAATCGTTTCGTGCGGCAAAATTACACGTGAATGTTCTACATTTTCCTTCTTCATCAGCTTCGTCAGCAAGCGCATCGCTACCGCACCAATGTCATACATTGGCTGAGCTACCGTCGTCAATTGCGGACGAACCATCGATGCCATGCGGATATTATCAACACTGATGACAGAGAAGTCATCTGGCACCTTCAAGCCAGCATCTTGAATGCAGTGTATTGCGCCGATAGCCATCTCATCCGTTGCAGCAAAGATTGCCGTCGGACGCTTCTTCAAGCCGAGGAAGTACTTCATCGCTTCTACGCCGGACTCATAGCGGTAGTTGCCAATTCTAACCAAGTCTTCCTTGTATTCGACGCCCGCGCCTTCCAATGCACGCTTATATCCTTGAAAACGGGCAAAGCCGTTTGCTGGATCTTGAAGCGTGCCGCTGATCATCGCAATGTCACGATGCCCATGTCGGATAAGTGTATTCACAGCATCAAAGGCTGCTGCCTCGTGATCGATATCGACCGACGGGATAATCCCATGCTCGTCTGTTGTTGCACACAGCACAATCGGCACCGAAGCAGTACGGAATGCTTGAACATGATCCTCCGTAACAACTCCGCCCATAAACAACAGTCCGTCCACCTGCTTCTCCAGCAGCGTATTAATAACCCGAATTTCTTTCTCCTTCTTCTTGTCCGCATTGCACAAAATGATATTGTAATGATACATATTGGCAATATCCTCAATACCGCGCGCTACTTCGGCAAAGATAGAATTCGAAATATCAGGAATGACAACCCCAACGGTTGTCGTCTTCTTACTCGCAAGTCCGCGTGCAACCGCATTCGGGCGATAACCTAAACGTTCAATCGCTTCGTATACTTTCTTACGCGTTTGCGGCTTCACGTTCGGGTTGTTATTGACAACCCGGGAAACGGTGGCCATCGAGACGCCCGCTTCTCTTGCTACATCATAAATAGTTACCGTCACGATCCTTCTCTCCAATTAACGATAAATTTGTTGCGACCATTGATATTATGTTAATGATACGCTATTTTCAGAAAATTCGCAATGTCACGAGCAAATCCGCCACCATTTGTCATTATTTACCGTTCATTGCGTAAGGATGCTTTCTAAGTTGTCATATCGTATAGCATGATGCGATTCGTTCCATGCAGGCTCCCCATCACGCAATACGATGACCTGCGGGGATTCATGCTTAATGCCCAGCTTATCCGCACATGCAAGTGAGACGTCACGATTTTCGACGACCAGAATTCGGCCAATTGCAATTCCTTGCGATTCGAACTCCTCTGCCACCTTGCTCATTTCCTCATCCGCATGTGAGCTAATCGGACAACGCGTACTGTGCTTGAAAAGAACTACGGTTTGCTGCTTCGACCGTTCTATAAACGCTTCAAGTTCTTCCATCGTAGTCACTGCTTCCATTCTTACTGCCTCCTATACTTCGATTCGTTTTGCTTACATGTATAAGAATATCGATCATAATTCTTATGATGATCTATGAAAATGCTCTTTAGCTTATTTTAACCCGATATGACTCAAAACTAAAACCGGAAATCTGTTTTAATCTGCATTGCAGCTCTTTCATCCATAGTGTGTCATTGCACGTCCGTGCAAATAGATACAAGTCGAGCAATTGATTGACCCGTTCTGCAATGCGGCATTCCAACCGTGACAGCATATCATCGCATTGCTCCTCATCCAGCAAGGAGACGATAACGCTGGCCAGCTCATTCTGCTCATCAAAAGATACATGCAAAGGAGCATTTTCCAATGCCTGCGGGTTCTCAGCGATCATATCCATGCGATTGTGTATGAGAGCTATGACATCCTTTTTAATAAAGGAAAGCAGTTCCGAGCGCCCGCAATTCATACAAGTGGCAACCGGTACACGATGGATGTGAATCGTTCGTGCATGTACAACTGTGCGGACGGTTATATCCATGTATTGATCACAAATGCATCTTGTATACATATCATTCACCCCTGAACATACAACGTTGGTATTCCTACCATTTCTATAGATGATACTGAAGATGATACTGATGATTTCTTGCGGCCAATTGCTGCAGACGACTACATTTCAATTTTGGGTTATCCTAATATTCGAATATTCGACTAAGCCTTACAATCTCCTTCCGTGCACATATATGTATTTTTTTACACTTTTAGCAATTTACCTAGCGCTGCTGAGCGATTTGCAATGAGATTTCTCACCTTACGCATGCAATTTGTGCGGGCGCTGTGTACTTTTTCACGGACAATGTGGTTAAATAAATGTGGTGTATCGTACACGATTCCCTGTTGTCTATGATCGTAGGTCATATTGGAATAAGAGACAATGGACATTGTATGGGAAAACCCCCAATTCTCTGAGAGTTCTGCAAAAAATAGGCGGAATTCAAAGAAATGCTCTGCTATATCCATACGAAGGAGGGACAACATTCATGCGTTTAAGTGGCAAGCGAATTGTTGCATTTGTAGATGAAGAATTTGAAGATTTGGAACTGTGGTATCCGGTTCACCGCGTCCGTGAAGAAGGCGCCGAAGTACATCTGGTAGGTCTGGAACGCGGCAAAACCTATATCGGTAAATATGGTGTTCCTGCAACCTCAGACTATGCTTATGCTGACATTGATACATCTCAGTACGATGGCGTGCTCGTTCCTGGCGGATGGGCGCCGGATAAGATCCGCCGCTACGCTGATGCGCTCCGCATCGTGAAGGAAATGAATGCTGATGGCAAACCTGTTGGACAAATCTGTCATGCTGGCTGGGTACTCATTTCCGCTAAGATTTTGAATGGCCGTACGGTGACTTCTACTCCGGGAATTCGTGACGACATGGAAAATGCAGGTGCTAAATGGCTAGATGAGGAGGTTGTTGTAGACGGCAATCTCGTATCTGCGCGCAGACCGCCTGATCTGCCTGCATACGGCAAAGCTTTTTGCGATAAATTAGCCGAAGTATAATTACCTGCTCCATAGGAAAAAGGCATGCCCTCGTTTGAATACCAGGGCATGCCTTTTTGTACGGTGTTTCTCTGTTTCTCCTTAATATCCTTATGAACGCTGCTGCTCGAGCAAGATCTCAATTTCTTCCTTTGTTCCCGATTCGAACACACTTTGCGCGATACGTTTGCACTGCTCCACTGTTGAGCGTCGAACTGCCGCCTTCACACGCGGAATGGAACGAGAAGACATGCTTAATTTATTCACACCAAGCGCAAGCCAAATGGGCACCGCCCGTGGATCTCCAGCCATCTCGCCGCATACGCCAACCATGATCCCTGCTTGCTTCGCCGCCTGAACGGTATAACGTATCAAGCGAAGGACCGCAGGATGGAATGGATCATACATATGTGCAATTTGCTCATTCATCCGATCTACTGCAAGCGTATACTGAACCAAATCATTCGTTCCGATACTAAAGAAATCGACTTCCTTCGCAAGCTGATCGGCGATCATAGCTGCGGCTGGAACTTCTATCATAATGCCTACTGGAAGCTCTTCATTGAAGGGAAGGCCTTCTTCACGCAGCTCGGCCTTGGCATCCTCCAGAATGGACTTAGCTGCCTGCACCTCATTCACGGATGTAATCATCGGGAACATCACCATAATCGGGCCATGAGCGCTTGCACGCAAGATGGCTCGCAGTTGTGTCTTGAATAGATCCTGCCGATCGAGACAAATCCGAATTGCCCGATAACCGAGGAACGGATTATCCTCCTCAGGCAAGTTCAAATAGTCCATCGGCTTGTCGCCGCCGACATCTAAGGTGCGAATAATAACCGATTTTTCCTTGCAATGTTCCGCCGCTTCCAGATACACCGTGAACTGTTCAGCTTCTGAAGGGGGATAGGAGCGATCCATATACATGAACTCCGTCCGGAATAGCCCAACACCTTCCGCCCCATTTTGATCGGCAATATTCAGTTCGCGCGTAGAGCTGATGTTCGCTCCCAACTGAACATTGAAATCATCGAGTGTAACGGCTGGTAAGGATACGATCTTCTGAAGCTCGTCAGCTTCCTGTACATATGCATCTCGCCGAACTTCATAGCAGGAAATCACATCCTGCGGTGGAGCAATATGCACAATGCCATACTCACCATCAACAATAACCGTATCCCCTGTCTGGATCGGCTTCGATATTTTTCCTTCCAGTCCGAGTACAAGTGGAATGCCCAGCGCTCGAGCCATAATGGCCGAATGTGATGTTTTCCCTCCCTGTAGCATGACAATCCCCAATACATTTTTGGGATTCAAATGCACCAACTGTGACGGAGACAGCTCCTTCGCAACAAGGATATACGGCTGTGCGTCCGTCGGAAGCGTTATTTCCGGAGCTCCTAGCAAATGCTTGAGCAGTCGGTTACCTACATCCTTGATATCCAATGCCCGCTCCTTCATATACTCATCATCGAGTAGGTCGAACATCGTTACAAAATGGTCGATCGCTTCCTTTACCGCAACTTCAGCTGCCTTATACTGACGCTGAATGAGTCCTTGAATTTCATTCATGAAGATCGGATCATCCAAAATAGCCAGATGAGCGTCAAAAATACATGACTCTTCACTGCCGACCATTTCTTTAATTTCACTCTTAATAAATTCGATTTCGTGCTTCGAGGAACGGATTCCGTCATACAATCGTTCGAATTCACGCGCTAAGTCGGCTGGATCCATTTTCTCCTCAGGAACATCCCACTCCCAAGTCGGCAATACAAATGCTTTGCCTATGGCAATGCCTGCGGATGCACCGATACCTTGGACTTTCTGCGTCATCGGCTTGCACCTCCAACCGCGTGTTCATGCATGATGACTGACATGACTGAAGTCTGCCCCTTCCGTACAGGCGCAAATGGCGCTATGCTCCATGATGCTACTGCGTCTGAGTTCGTAATTACCATCGGTGTTGCAAGTGATTTACAGCGTTTTTTCACTTCAGGCAAATCAAATTTAATGAGCAGCTGTCCCGGTTTCACTTCATCACCTTCCTGTACTACTGCTTGAAAACCGGCGCCATTCAATGATGACGTCTCTATTCCAATATGTAACAATACTTCTAACCCCTCAGGCGTTTCAATGCCGATCGCATGCATCGTCGGGTAAATATGACGAATATGTCCGCGTACAGGCGATACGAGCTCTCCTTTATCCGGATAAAAAGCTACGCCCTGACCTACAAGCTTCTGAGCAAATATCTTATCCGGCACTTCTTCGATCGGAATCATCCGTCCATGCACAGGAGCAACAAGCCAGATCTGGTTCGGATCCCGCTGCAGACGCTTTGCCATTTCGTCCTTGATTAACTCCGAGTACGTGCCAAATACAACTTGAATATGACCGCCTCCAAGACGAATGACCCCTGCTGCTCCAAGTACGCGAAGCGCGTGACGGTCTACCAGCTTATCATTCTTGACTCTTAACCGCAGTCTCGTAATGCAGGCTTGCAAATCAATGATGTTATCTTTACCTCCAAGCGCGCGAATAATTAGCGGCACCCTAGGGAGCAAATCTCCCGCCATATCATCAAGCAAGGAGCCATCGACCCTGCCTGGCGTCGGGATTTGAAACCGCTGAATCGCATAGCGGAACACCACATAATAGATGAATCCAAATGCGATGCCAATCGGGATAATCCACAGCCCCTTCGTCGATTGATGGAAATTGACCACATAGTCAATTGCCCCGGCGGAGAAAGAAAACCCATGTCTAACACCAATCTCAGCAGTCAGCCACATTGCAGCTCCGGTCAACAAGGCATGGACAACAAATAGATAAGGCGCTGCGAACAAAAAGGCGAATTCAATCGGCTCGGTAATCCCCGTCAACAGGGACACACAGGCAGCCGTAAAATAGGTTTTGCGCACCTTCGGGCGTAAATCTTCCCGTGATTCATGTACAATAGCCAATGCAACGGCCGGTAGTGCGAACATCATAATCGGATACATGCCTGCCATATAAATACCTGCACTCGGGTCCCCTGCAAAAAACCGCGGTAAATCCCCTGTAAAGGACATCCCTTCGCTATTCGTAAAGGTGCCAATTTGGAACCAGTACACATTATTGAGAAGATGATGCAGTCCAAATGCGACTAACACACGATGCATGACTCCATACAAAAACACCCCGAATCCGCCCATGGCAAGCAGTTCTTGGCCAAGAAACATGACGCCCTGCTGCAAAAACGGCGAGCACAGCTTCATAAACCAAGAAAGCAAAATCGAAGCAAATATCGTAATGGCAATCACAAATCTCGGACCACCAAAGAACTGCAAATATTCTGGCATCTTTATATTTTTGAACCGTTCATGCAAAAAGCCTGCCATGACCCCAAATAAAATGCCATTCAGAATCGTCGGTTCGAATGAAGCTTGCCATTGAACAAGCAGTTGTTTGAAGATAAACATACCAAGCAGGGACGATAGTGCAGCTACACCAGCATTATTAGATAGTCCAAGTGCAACCCCAACTGCAAAAATGTAAGGAAGTACGGAAAATACGGTCTTCCCCGTTAATTCAAATAATATCGCAATATCCGACAGACCTGCGCTGTGAAGCAAATTGCCAATGGCAATAGCAAGCGCGGCAGCGGGCAGTGCGATTAGCGGCTGCATGAGCGCACGCGATAATTGCTGCAATCGCCCTAATTGATTCAATGCACATCCTCCCTTCTACCATGAATGGTAAGGGCATCACGCTTTGTTGTCAAAGCATTTTACAGCCGTATTCCTATCTCGCAGCACTCGTAAATAATATGGCGCGAAAAACCGGGCCCCTTCATCGCAGCAGCAACTCGGAATGCCCGGTCTTCGTCTTTTCACGTTATGAGGACGCAGACTCTCCCTTGCCCTGCGGAAGCAAAATCGAGTCTAGCACCTTAATGCACAAATCCATGACAACAGTCATTCCATGCTCCTCTGCAATTGCAGCTGCCTCTTCACTGACAACACCCTGCTGCATCCAAATTGCCCCAGCATTCACAGCCGCAGCTTCACGTGCAATGTCTGCGCAGAATTCACTGCGTCGAAACACATTGACGATATCAATATGATCCGGTACATCGCGAAGCGAAGCATAGCAAGGCTCGCCAAGTATGCGATCCGCTTTCGGATTAACAGGTATGATGCGATATCCCTTGCGCTGCATCGCCTCTGCCACCATATAGGATACGCGAGTCGGATCGTCAGATAGTCCGACAACTGCAATGTTCGTGCTGCTAAGGAGCAGCTCCTTAATTGCCTCTTGCGATGGATGCTGATAGCTCATTATTACATAACCCCCTTAAATTTGGCAGTAAGCTGCCGGATTATCGTACATTACGCGTTCTATTCTACCCATTCCACTTGTGCGCCAAGTGCACGCAGATGATCGAAGTATTGCGGATACGACTTGGCAACATGGTGAGCATCTTTAATGCGGATTTGCTGCTCTGCACGCAAGCCGACTACCGTTAATGCCATAATAACACGATGATCATAATGAGCGTTAATTTCTACACCGCCTGTCACGCCTTCTGGGCGTCCATGAACGATAATTTCTGCTTGACGCTCCTCGACATCCGCACCTGCTTTGCGGAGCTCTGTTACATAATCAGTAATTCGATCACATTCCTTGTAGCGCAAATTCTCCACATTGTAGAAACGTGAAGTGCCTTCCGCGAACACAGCAGCAGCTACCATAGCTAGAACTGCATCTGTTGCAACGTCACCGTCAACTTCAACGGCCTTCAGCCTGCGATTTCCTTGAACTCGCACAACGGAATGCTCATGCTCAAGTGGAACCTCCATCATGCGCAGCACGTCGACAATCGCTCGCTCTCCTTGCTTGCTGTCCTCTGTTAATCCGCGAATGATAACGTCAGAATCAACGACTGCCGCTGCAGCGAGAACCGCTGCAGAGCCCGGATAGTCGCCTTGAACGGTATATGTCTTTGCTTCATATTGTTGATTGCCGGCTATCTTGAAATACATTAGATCTTTTCTTGCTTCGATTCGAATTCCTGCTTCCGCAAGCACCTCAAGCGTTTGCCCAACAACTACCTTCGATTTCAAATCATCCATTACTTCAATCTCACTGTCTTCCTCAAGTAATGGTGCCAGGAACAGCAGCGAGCTTAAAAATTGCGAGCTTACATTGCCCGATACCTTAATCTTTCCTCCACGAGGCTTCCCGCCTCGAATCGTAATGGGTAGCTTGCCTTCCCGGTGATCAATGCCCACGCCCATTTGTTCAAGCGCAGTTATTAGATCATTATGAGGACGCTTGCCTAACGAATCTGGATACGTATTTACAAAATTGACTTCTTCCAGCAGAGAGGCTGTCCCCATCAAGAAGCGTAGTACAGCACCCGCATTTCCCACATTCAATTCGTGTGAGGGATTGCTCAATGTCGGTTTTTTTCCGAAGCCAGTAATGACAATCTTCTCTTCATCCTCTACCAGCTGTGCACCTAAATCATGGAGGCAGCGCCGCATCGCATCGCTGTCTTCACTGTGAGCAGGATAATAAATCGTGCTCGTGCCCTCCGCTAATGCAGCTGCAAGAAGGTAGCGAGTTGTGTAGTTTTTCGAAGAGAGTGCTTGAATATCCCCTTGCAGTTTCGGTGTTGATCGAACGATTACGTCCATGCGCTTCCACTCCTTTATCTTTCAACGTATAATAACTCTTATCTCGAATGAATTCTAGATAAGAAAGGATGCCTATTTGACATGAAACCAATTACTCAAATTGATGTGGCTGTCTTAAAACAACGCCTAGAACGCGGCGAAGCGCTAAATTTAATAGATGTGCGGGAAGAAGAGGAAGTAGCTTACGGGATGATTCCCGGCGCTAAACATATCCCCATGAACGAAATTCCCGATCGCCTTGATGAAGTTGAGCGGACGGATGAAATTATTTTCATTTGCCGCAGCGGATATCGCAGTGAACGAGTTTGCGAATATTTGCAGCATATCGGCATTGAAGGGTGTGTCAACATGGAAGGCGGCATGCTCGCCTGGAGTCAGTTAGAACACAAGTCTGTATAATCTGGAACGATGGTCGGCCCCTCATGCTAGGGGCTCTTACTTGCAGCTTCCATCCGCCAGCTTACAAATGCGAGCAGCCAATTGCACAACGGTCTCATTATCGGTAGCTATGGTTGTATGTGCAAAGTCATACAGCCCCTCGCGCTGCTGTATCAGCTTGGATACACGTTCTTCCATGTCTCCCTGAAGCAGCGGGCGATTGCGGTCTCGCTTCACACGCGCCAAAATGGTCTCCTTGCTTGCAGCCAAATGAACGATATAGCCTCCGTCTCGCATTAACTCGCGATTGTACTCACGAAGGACGATCCCGCCGCCAGTAGCAATTACATGCCGTGTTGAATGGTTCAGCATATCAGCTAAGGCCTGACTTTCTCGTTCTCGAAAATAAGCTTCTCCATCCGTAGCGAAGATTTCTGGGATCGAGCGGCCCTCACGTGCGACCACAGCAGCATCTAAATCTGCAAAACTGCATCCTAGCTGTCTAGCCACTTCTTGACCGACTGTCGATTTCCCGGTGCCCATGAATCCGATTAAAATAATATGCTGCATGATTTCAAGCCTCATTTCTTAATAAGTCAAGCCGCTCTGCATGAAGCATTTCAGCTGTTGGCTTGACGGTAAACTTCCCATATGATATCACACGTTTCTTTTATTCGACAATGCCGATAGGTATAAAATGAAGAAGTTCAACGTAAAGATGAATAATAGCCCTGCTGCATTGTCTATTTTATTAGGAAACCGGATAATGCCACTTTTTATGTAGGAGTGAATAAGGCATGCCAAATTTGCCTATCCCAGAACCGCACCCATCCAAATCAGCTATTCAGCGCCCCATATCCGTTCGTTTGTCTCGGATTTTGGATCCGAATCACCCACTGTGCAGGGAAGACATCGTCTGGGCGCTGGATGTGATGAAGCAGCAGCTCACAGATCATCCGGACAAATGGGCTATGCTTGCATCAGATCAGCTCGTGCGTCGCTTTCATAGTTATGCCGAAATCTCCTCCCTGCTCGTGCACAGCAGCAGCTACGGACAGGAATCTGATCGCATACGCAAATACTTGACCATTCTCGTATCCGGATTATATGAGTAGCAACCGATGAATATCCTTATGCAAAAATAACGCCGAGTCCTCCGCGGGCTCGGCGTTATTTTGATTTCTATTAAGACATCCAGTTGTAGTGGAATGTTCCTTCTTTGTCTACGCGTTTGAATGTATGCGCTCCGAAGTAATCACGCTGTGCTTGCAGCAAGTTCGCTGGCAAGCGCTCCGTGCGATAACTGTCAAAATATGCAAGTGCACTTGCGAATCCTGGAACAGGAACACCATACGCAACCGCTGTGCTAATGACTTCGCGCCATGCATCTTGATACGTCTCCACAATATTTTGGAAGTAAGGATCAAGCAGCAGGTTCTTCAGCTCTGGATCGCGGTCATAAGCTTCTTTAATGTTTTGCAAGAAGCGAGAACGGATAATGCAGCCGCCGCGGAAGATCATTGCGATCTCGCCGTAACGAAGGTTCCAGCCGAATTCTTCGGATGCCGCACGCATTTGTGCGAAGCCCTGTGCGTAGGATACGATCTTGGACGCGTACAAAGCCTTGCGGATGCTCTCGATGAAAGCTGCCTTGTCTCCAGTGAATGCAGCAGTCTTCGGCCCTTTCAACACTTTGCTTGCAACGACGCGCTCGTCCTTCAATGCGGATAAGAAACGGGAGAATACAGATTCTGTAATCATGGATAATGGAACGCCCAGGTCAAGCGCGCTTTGGCTTGTCCATTTGCCAGTACCTTTTTGACCAGCAGAGTCGAGGATAACATCAACCATCGGCTTGCCTGTTTCCTCATCGTATTTGGAGAAGATGTCCGTTGTAATTTCAATCAGATAGCTGTCAAGCTCGCCCTTGTTCCACTCACCGAAGATGGAGTGAAGCTCTTCAGCACTTACACCAAGCACATTCGTAAGCAAATGATAAGCTTCACAGATCAATTGCATGTCGCCGTACTCAATACCGTTATGAACCATTTTCACATAATGGCCTGCACCATCTGGCCCGATATATGTGCAGCAAGGATCTCCATTTACCTTCGCGGAAATGCTTGTCAAAATCGGCTCTACTATGCGATATGCACTCTCTTGGCCGCCAGGCATAATCGCAGGCCCCTTCAATGCGCCCTCTTCACCGCCGGATACGCCAGTCCCGATGAAGCGGAAGCCCTTCTCTTCCAAGTACTTGCTGCGACGCTGCGTATCAGGGAAGTGAGCGTTACCGCCATCGATAATGATATCGCCTTGATCCAAATGCGGGATCAACTGCTCGATTGTTGCATCTGTAGCTTGTCCGGCTTGTACCATAATCAATATTTTACGAGGTGTCTCAAGCGACTGCACGAACTCCTCAATTGAATATGTACCTGTCAGATTCTTGCCTTCCGCCTCGGCAATGAGTGCATCTGTTTTCTCGCGGGAACGGTTGTATACCGATACTTTGAAGCCGCGGCTCTCGATGTTGAGCGCCAAGTTCTTACCCATTACGGCAAGGCCAATGACACCAATTTGATTGTTAGCCATTTGGTTGTTCCACCCTTTATCCATAAATTTATATATTTTGCATTACGCTTATTGTACAGCACAGCAAAACACCCTGCAACCATCTCGCCCCTAGCAGTTCATCCATACATTTTGGCGGATGGGAGGGTGATCAAAGCATGAAAATCACTTACCATTCAAGCTGAATCATTTCTGAGCGCAACTCGTTCAGCTTTTCTTTACAGCTCTCAATTACAGCTATTTTTTGCTCATTCATCGCTTCGAACAACTCGGCGAGCGCATAATCCATTTCAAGCCGAATTACCCGCATGCGCTGCTCTGCCCGATTGGATAAAAACGCCTGCATCATCTCCTCCGTTGTCACTATAGGGCGCTTCTGATAGAGCACACGCTGCTTAGGTCCAATAACCTCAACCAGCCGTATTCGCTCCCCGAACAAAATATTTTCGATAAAGATCTGTCTATCTTTGAACCGTTTGACGACCGCATGCCCGCGTGAATCGCCGATCAGTTTTTCCATGAAGTCAGCCAGCTTCTCATCCCGAATCGTATAGTCGCCGACAATTTTGTAGCGCTGCTCCACACGTTGGAACCGAAGTTTGACCAACTTCCTGCCTGTTCGGATAGATACGATGAATAGCGATTCATTTTCACTCCAATACAAGGAATAACCTTCTTGTATGAGATCACGGATGAGGTTCTGGATTTGCCGACGGTCAAAGCGTAGCTCCAAGTTGCAATACTCCACCTCGTCGCTGCGATTCACGGCAATCCCTCCTTACCTTGTCGTATACTCCATCATATGATTCATCAACTTGGATTATTGACTCGATTTCCGAACAAGAGGCTTGTTCCATCAAAATATAATAATTATAATTTGATAAATATTCTCAATGAGATGTGATATACTGAAATAGCGACTATTTACTATGAAAATGAAAAATGCAAGTATGTTATTTTGAACGAGTCCTGAGTGTAGATGTAGTAAGTTTAACTATTTCAGTTGGACTTACATCAATAATGCATAGATCACAACTTGGTAGAAAGGAAGAGATGCATGTCTTTTACTGGATTTTATCCTTCAGACTTTGAAACTTTTACGATCGAGGGGCTGGATGCTCGGATGGAGGCGATCCGCGAACGTATTCAACCCAAATTCCGTGCTATAGGCGAACAACTCATTAGCGATGTAGCTATGCATAGCGGAACTGAAATGTTCCTCCATATCGCGAAGCATGCACGCCGTACAGTCAATCCCCCAAAGGATACGTGGCTTGCCATTGGGCCAAGCAAGCGTGGATACAAGTCCCTGCCCCATTTCCAAGTTGGCCTGTTCGACGATCACCTTTTCATTTGGCTGGCTTTCATCTATGAAGTGGCGAACAAGCGCAATATTGCACAAACGATGCTCGATCACCAAAAAAAGCTGAGAAGCATCATTCCGGATGATTATGTATTGTCTATGGATCATATGAAGAAAGATGCCTTACGTATCGGTGAGTTAAATGACGCGGATATGACGGACAAGCTTACCCGCTTCCGGGATGTGAAATCAGCAGAATGGCTGGTTGGACGCCACATTGCGATGAATGATCCGCTGCTGCAAAATGGTGAGGCATTTATGGAGCTTGCCCGGCAGACGATCACAACACTAATGCCGCTATATCGGATGGCTGTCGAAGCTTAACGAGCGGAACAAGCGGAACAAAAAAATCTGCGTTCTCCCCTTGCCTGAGCAGAGGTTGAACACAGATTTTTTGCAAATGTATTCCTATGCAGTTGTGCTCGCCGCTGTTTGCTTCCGATCCAGCAGTGCAAAACGAACAAGCAGCCAAATTGCAGCAATACACAATACTGCTCCAATTATGTATGGCAGATTAATATTCCACCCGAACAGAGCCGTAGCCAGCAGCGGCCCCGTAATGCGTCCAAAGCTGTCCATAGATGAATTCAAACCTGAAGCAACCCCTTGGCTTACCGTCGTCTTCTGTGTAATCAACGAGGTAACACACGGGCGAATCAGGGCATTGCCGATCCCGAATACACATAAATAAATCGTCGCGTCGACAACACTTGAGGACAGCAACAGCAGCAAGAATCCCGCAGCTGATATGATCAAGCCTACGGCAATTGCCTTCTTCTCTCCTCCACTCTTAATGTAGCGTCTTACAACGCCGCCCTGAATAAGAGCTCCCGAAAGTCCGCAGAAGAAAAACATATATCCAATCTGCTCCTCTGTAATTCCGGGAATTCGTACCGCTTCAAAGTAGAGCAGCGTTGATTCTAGACCTGCCAACGTGAAGGTTACAAAGAAAGATAATACATACAAATACTTCATGCGGCCTGTAAAGGCGATCCAGCGTGAAGGAGCTGATTCATGGCTCGCCTTGCGCTTCTCAGGAGTGAGCGACTCCTTGAGCAATAGAAAGCCCAATACACATGTGATAAATGTCAATGCTGAAGCTGCAAAGAAAGGCGTATTATAACCATATCTGCTTAAAATACCGCCAAAGGCTGGTCCAAAAGTAAAGCCCAAGCCAATCGACATTCCGACGAATGCCATGCCCTTCGTTCGTTGTTCGGGCGTCGTGATGTCAGCGACATAAGCAACGATTACTGAAGCCACTGCACCGGAGAAGACCCCTCCCAGAGCACGGGATACATACATCATCCAAAGCTCACCATCTGCTAATCCGAACAGCAAGTAGCTAATGCTGAAACCAAGAGTCCCGATAAGAATGATCGGACGCCGGCCTACTTTTTCCGACAGCGCCCCCCATATTGGTGATACCACGAACGCAATCAGTGAATAAATCGCGAGCATTAGCCCCAAATGAAATTCATTGGCGCCCGCATTCGTTATCATTCGCGGCAGAACCGGTATTACAATTCCAAATCCAATGAACACCATCATCAGCATGAACATGACGACGGACATTTTCTTTTTCATGACACTTCCCTCCGATATGTACATCCTATCACACCATACCCTGAAACGAAAATGAATAAACTGCAAATCCTCGTTCTCTATATCACTTCGAACAGCAGGAAAAACATCTTGCATTCCGGGGCGTTTTTGTTAAACTTAACTTTGTTTGCGCAGGACACACCATGCGCAGCTCAGTAGATTGCCAACATGAAAGGTTGTGATACGGCGATGAACCATCATCGGACGCCCTTATTTACCGCACTTACGGAGCATGCCTCCCATAATCCGGTGCAGTTCCACATTCCAGGTCATAAGAAAGGCGTAGGAACAGACGCAGAATTCCGAAGTTTTATCGGAGATAACGCGCTCTCTATAGATCTGATTAATATTGCTCCGCTTGATGACTTGCACCAACCTACGAGCGTCATCGCCGAGGCGCAGCAGCTCGCTGCTGACGCATTTGGTGCCGATTATACGTTTTTCAGCGTACAAGGCACAAGCAGTGCAATCATGACGATGATTATGTCGATATGTTCTCCGGGAGACAAGATTCTTGTTCCGCGAAATATCCATAAATCCGTCATGTCCGCCATTATTTTTGCCGGAGCGAAGCCTGTATTCGTCTCACCAGCACGGGATGCGAATCTCGGAATCGATCATGGCATCACAACCAGCTCAGTGCGCAGAGCTTTGGAGAAGCATCCGGATACAAAAGCGGTGCTTGTCATCAATCCAACATACTTCGGTATTTGCGCAGATTTGAAAGAAATCGTCGATTTGGCACATTCCTACGATATTCCTGTACTTGTTGACGAGGCACACGGCGTTCTTATTCATTTCCATGAAAAGCTGCCGATGTCTGCGATGCAAGCCGGTGCTGATATGGCTGCAACAAGTGTGCATAAGCTTGGCGGTTCCATTACGCAGAGCTCTGTGCTTAATGTGAATACCAAAAATGGACTCGTTAATCCTCAGCGTGTACAAACGATATTCAGCATGCTGACTACGACATCCACTTCATATATATTGCTGGCTTCTCTCGATACATCACGCCGCAACTTGGCCCTGAATGGTCATGATATGGCTGAAACTGCGATTGAACTGGCCCAGTTTGCTCGTCAGCAAATTAACGAAATTCCTAGCCTCTATTGCTTTGGCGAAGAGATTTTAGGTGGAGAGGCTACTTATAGCTACGATCCAACTAAACTAACGATACATGTCCGTCATCTAGGAATTACTGGTTATGAAACAGAGAACTGGCTCCGCGATCATTACAATATTGAGGTCGAGCTTAGCGATATGTACAATATTTTGTGTCTCGTAACTCCGGGTGACTCCAGAGAGACGATTGACACGCTGCTTCGAGCTTTGCGTGAATTATCTGAGCTTCATCATGAGCGGAATGAAGTTCAGGAGCTTGTTGTGAAAATACCGGAGATCCCGCAGTTGTCTCTCATTCCACGAGATGCCTTCTATGCGGATACAGAGGTTATTCCATTCAAGCAATCTGCAGGTCGAATCATTGCTGAATTTATATACGTATACCCGCCAGGCATTCCGATCTTGCTGCCAGGCGAAGTCATATCGCAAGAGAACATCGATTATATCCGCGATCACGTCGACATCGGGCTCCCTGTCAAAGGGCCTGAGGACCGCAATATTGAATTCGTCAAGGTTATACGCGAGGAACGCGCAATATTTTAAGCATAATACAGGGTGCCCCATGATGTTGGGGCACCCTGTATTATTATTCCCTCTACCAGTTAGTATTGATCCTGAACCTCAAGTGAAGGTATTCGCGTACGCAGCAGCTGAGCCGCCTCACACGCTGCCTCCTTATGCGGCAAATCAAACTTCGCTTGCAGAATTTCTGAACGCAAATCGTCAGCGCATAATAAGGTTGAACGTCCTGTTTGCATGCATACGACTAATGTCTTACCATAAAAATGATCGGAATAAATGAGTGCGAAATCAAAGCGAATCTGTTCTGTGGCCCAACCGACAAAGGTTACATTTGCTTGCTCCGTTACTTCATACAAATCGTCAAACATCGCACACCTCCTCGGGATATCCTATTCCAAGAACACCAACCAATTAATGGTTTTACGTTCAAGTATAACATACCCATTTAGACACGAACAAGAATCAAACTCCACTTTCCATGTAAATATTGCCATACGGATCAATCAGATGGTATGATGAAAACGATTCGTGCTACAAGCAGAAGATGTCCGAAGGGGAGGATAGATTCGATGAGTCAAAGCGCATTCATTACATTTGTTGATGGTTCGGAGGTTGCATCCGTAACATTAGATGAATTAAAGAGCCAGCTTCTTCATTATCGGGAGCAAACCCAATTAACTGGAGAACAATTAAACTGGGATTATGCCGAGGCTGCCTTTCCATATACAATTGAGACAAAGCCCGGCCAAGAGCAGGAATGGTTTTATTTAAAAGGTTCGGATCCATTATATCGGCACATCGTGTTCGGTGTAGGAGAAAATGAGGATTCCAGGCACTATGTACAAATGGTGCTGCCTGATGGTGCCACTCACGGAGACAAAGCCAAGGGAAATGAGTTATGTAAATACTTGGCCAAAAAGTGGAAAGCTGAGCTTACACTATTCAATGGAAGGATTATGCATTATAATCCGCGCAAATAAGAACATGCAATGTATTTATTTACGTACGCAATACGCAGCATATACAGAACAAGCTCCAGAGATCTCCGGAGCTTGTTCTGTGACGTATATATTGGTGGAGCGAGAATAATTACTCTCCTTGCTCAGCAACCAATTCATTGTATGCTTGCTGTACGCGTTCCCATTCAGCATCATCTTCGATAGGAAGCATTGCCATTTCTTCGCCTTGCTCTTCCAGACGTACGATGATTCCGTCCGCTTCTGGATCGTTTCGTTGGAGAAGAAGTGCATATAGCTGCTCGTCGACGTTGAACGTTTCGACCATCGCCATGTCGATTTCGTTGCCGTCTTCGTCTACCATTGTAATAATCAATTCATGATCGTGGTCGTGATCATGATCGTGTCCACATCCGCAGTCATGGTTATGTTCGCTCATGAGTAAATCTCCTTTATGTTCAGGTAGTGGTCATACTCACGTATCGTACCACTTTCTGCGAATGAGGTCAACGAAGGCCTAATCGCCTCAGTATGTATATCTAACCAGAAGCTTTCAGCCTTAGTTTGGCAAAACTGCTGGCAGCTTTTTCTGAGATATAAGTGTAAAATCACCATTCTTTTGTCTTAAATAGCAGGAGATCATGTAATCGCCCTTCGCCTTAAAGTCATACTTATGTTCATCGGTAGTGAACCAAAAGTTATCTTCTTTGTTTGGAACGTCCGCTTCCTGAATCATCGTTGTTTTCCCTTTGGGATCCGTTATCGTAATTTTAATCTTATCGACTGCCGATTGCAGACTATCAATTTGGACAAATACCTTAAAGGAATTTTTTCCGGTTTCAATTTTGCCAAATGTCTTATTGTCTTTAAACAGCATCAAATCCACATTAGGCTTATCTATGACTACCTTCTTATTTGCATCATCCCAGAATATGAATGCCTGAAGCGCTTCTGATAGTTGACGGACAGACAAATAAGCACGTCCATCTATCATATACCCGCCTTCACTCACGGAATTTCCATTTAGAACAACATCAATTTTCTCAGCCGCTGAAGCGGCTTGCGTAATATCTGTTTGTGCCGATGCATAAGCTCCGCCTACAATGGAACCAAGCAGTACGAAAGCTGCAAGTCTCTTGCCTTTCATCTCGTTACCCCCAAATTGCTTTGTTGTAAAGTTATACTCCAATCATACAGCAGAGTTGCGCTGGCTTCGTAAATAACCTTTCCTTCTTTGCAGCAGCAATGTATGAATGCCTTATAGAACCAGTTGTATTGTCCCTAACCTTGATCTTTGCTTTACATGCCCTTTCTTGTCGAACAATAAATGATACGCATTCTCCTAAGCTCATTATTGGTGATTTCAGCCGAAATCCTCAAGCCTGCCCGTCATGCCGCATATCCTCATATAACCGCCTCCAAGGAAAGTTTGGGCCTGGACAGTTGGCTTTTCTTCTTCCGTCTATCTGAAAATGTCCCAATACATGTTCATAATCTAATGGAATCCAATGTCCCCATTGCTCCATGACATATTGCTGAATATATCGATGCAGATTAAGGCTTGCCAAATATTGCTCCTCGGTAAGAAGCCCGTCCATCCCCTCATGTTCAATTGATACTGCATATAAATTGGGATTGATTCCTTTATCACGTACAATATAGGCAGGAGCAAGCGCTATTCGCTCTCCTTCTAGTCCTTGGGAGAATGCCATGCGTTCTAAACCTACATATTGGTAAATCAAACCGTTTTTGGAGACGATAAAATGAGCGGAAGATATTTTGTTATCCGGACATGTATACCAAGCATCCAGACGAGATATGCTCTGGGCAGAAATATGATTCACAATAATCTGGGGAATTTCACCCTTGCGATCACTTGAATTGGTATGCTCATTCCCTCTCCATACAATATTCAGCTGCATCGCAATACCTCCTATTTGTTCAACAGGTACGAATATAGGCCAGCCGCATAACTTTAGAGCCATTATGACCCGGGAAATGATTTTTCCGAACCTACACAGCACAACTCCCGGCACATGACTTCCTGTAAACGAACAACTAACCGCTTATTTGGGAGCGAGTTAACACACAAGGAACACCACTGCCAACTGCACCTGGCTGAGACATTCGCTCAATGTATTCCATACCACGTGCACACGGGGTTTTGCATACTTCACACCGATCTGAGGTTACTAATTTCATCGTGTACTCTTCTTGGCCCAACTGCACTGTCGTCTTCTTTTTGCCTTTACCCTTCGTCATGCCGATCACCCGCTTCATGTGCAATTCACGTGACTTGCTACTTACCAACTGAACGCTGATTATTGCATGTTATGCAGGATTTCACACCCTTGCTTGTGCATTTATCCCAGTCATGGTACAGTATAGGCGTAATTTAAGCCTTGTCAGCCAATAGGAGGATAAATATGAACCTTCGCATTCAAATGTTAGGGACAGGCAGTGCATTTGCCAAATCATACTTTAATAACAACGGATTACTCTACGCAGATGAATTCACACTGCTCATCGACTGTGGATTTACTGCACCAATGGCGCTTCACCAACTGAACAAATCGTTCTCCGACATCGATGGTATTCTCATTTCTCACATTCATGCTGATCATGTTGGAGGATTAGAGGAATTCGCATTCCAAATGAAATTCAAATATGGTCGCAAGCCTAGCTTGTTTATTGCTGCACCGCTCGTGACTGTATTGTGGGAACATACATTACGGGGAGGACTAACCCAAGAAGGAATAACATGCTTGGAGGACGTATTCGACGTATATGCAATTGAGCCTCAGCAGCCATATAAGATTGCTGATGGTCTCATTGTTGAATTGATTGAAACTCCACATATCGAAGGCAAACGTAGTTATTCCCTGCTGTTCAATCATACCTTCTTCTATAGTGCTGATATGCAGTTCCAGCCTGAGCTGCTATATAAATTGGTTGAATCACGCGGAGTAACCACTATCTATCACGATTGCCAATTAACAGGCAAGGGGGAAGTACATACGACGCTGGCCGAGCTCTTGACGCTGCCTGAATCAATGCAAAGCCGCATTTCCCTAATGCATTATGGGGATGATCGACCCGAATACGAGGGGAAAACTGGTGCTATGTCATTTGTGAATCAGCACCTACTGTATACAATCGAGTAAAATGCCAAAAGAGCACTTTATAGCGACCTATTTAGGTGCTGAAAGTGCTCTTTTACATAACGTGCTTGTTATTCGAAGGACGGCAAATTATCCAAATTGTTACTAGGGTCGCCGTCGGCATCTCCACGAATATAAGTGCCGCCGTCCCTTCCTTTAAATGCATTCACACCTGCAATTTCTCCATTTTGAACGGCTTGGAGAGCTTGCTCATAATTCAATATCCGACCTGCGCTCGTTTGGAACGCCGTCAAATCGCCATCTCCATTTTTTTGAACAGCTACAAATGATTCGCGTTGTGACATTGAACATCCTCCTATCTACGGGCATCAAACTACCTTCAGATGCGATTATAGGTAGGATATCCAAAAAACTCAAAATGATGAGCCGAATTCAACCTACACCATCTATAACAGCTTTTTCTCCATCCGGACATGAGGAATGCCTGCATCTAAGAATGGCTCCTCTGATACCGTTTCATAGCCCAAAGAGTAATAAAACCCTTCCGCTTGGCATTGACCGTCCAATACACATTTCTCAACACCGTGTTTTCGTGCGATTTGTTCCAAGCCCACCATTAAGACTCGTCCAATTCCTTTTCCGCGAAACGGCTTTCTTACTGCAATGCGTTGCATTTTAGCAGTGAATTCATCCAAAAGCTTCACACGTCCTGTCGCAGCATACTGCCCATCCGACATCAGCAGAACGTGAAAGGCTGGAGCTCCCAAGATGTCGTATTCGTCACATTCTTCTTCTTCAGGTACATGTTGCTCAGCCACGAATACCTCTTTACGTATAGCAATACATTCATCCAATTGCTCCTGCGTCCTAACTTCAATGATTTCTGCAGCCACTCCCGCTCACCTCCGAATGAAATGTGCAGCAGCAAATGTATAGTCTCTGAGCTACTGCAAACGAATTTATATTATACAAAAAAATCATTTTCATGTATAGTTGCAGTAACGGATACGCTTACATTGGTAAGGAGGTACAAGATGGATCCGATTATTGCTACTGTCATCGCTGTTGTCATCATGGTTATCGGCATGGTTCTCTTACTGCTCTACGTGACGAAGAAGGCCTATGCACGCAAATGGGATGCATACGATCCTATGGACGACGCACAAAAGCAATCCAATCATTCCACAACAAGCTCTGACTCATAAAGAATTATACTATATGCTATGAACAGAAGCAGCCCCGGTCGAATCTTATAGATTCGGAAACCGGGGCTGTCAGTTACAACCTTATGTATGGCTACACTTTAAGGATCATACACTTCCTCAATAATCGGCTTGCCATACACATCCTCATAGATAGGAATCGTCCTCTCTGTAGGCTCTAGCAGAGGGTTGGAGCGACTTGCATCGACCACGCTCAACCTTACCCCAATAAGCAAGACGCCAATGATGACCCCTGTCAACATTACCACGCCCAATAAGGCCCATGGTCTTCGCATGATGAATCCCCCGCTTACATCTCATAACTTTACGTATAGCCCCTATTTTCACCGTAAAGTTATCTCCTTAAACATTTCAATTCATCGGTTTATGATTTCATTTCCATTGCTGCCGTCTTCTTCAACTGAGCGCAGCCATACGAATTGCTCATCATGCCTCGTACTATCAAATATGAGCAGACGAGACAAAAACCAGCAAACAACAGCAACCAAACCAAATATCGCTATCAGCCATACAAATAGTTCAGCTCCCATTTTCAACCCTCCGCTTGTCCTCATTATTAACTTGGAATATCAGTTATACCTTCACTATATGAACTTCTCTGTTACTTTAGTTCTCGATAACACGAACAGACAATAAAAAAAGCAACTATCATTACTTACGAATGATGGTTGCTTGATAACTTCGAGAGAAGTCTACATACTGACACAAACTGATAACCACTGAGGCAATCCTGAAATAACAATGCCGCAGCGATTTTTACCAATTCGCTCTATTTTAGCAAATCTTATTACAGGATTATGTTTGAGAGAAAAGCGTATTGTTTCACTTCGCAAACAAAATAAACCCCCTTGCTTCCAAGGGGGTGGATTAAAATTGTATGGTGATCTGTAGTGGGCTCGAACCACTGACCCCCACCCTGTCAAGATGGTGCTCTCCCAGCTGAGCTAACAGATCATGTCAACAACAATCTTAATATAACATCAATATATTACCATGTCAATTGAGCTAGATCATTTTTCACTTCAACGGCGGACATGTGAACCCCCCTCATTCATATGCCTCTTGTGCTGGCATGACAGCAGTTCACATATCTGCCTATCTTCATTTATATATTAGGTATTTGCCAGTCGATTTCCTGTTCGCCCCATTCACGCAGCTTATTATTAATCTTCGAATATGGCTTGCTTCCAAAGAAGCCTCGGTGCGCTGAGAGTGGACTTGGATGCGGAGCTTGTACAATATAATGCTTCGACTGATCAATCATACTCGTTTTCGCTTGAGCATGACTTCCCCACAGCACGAATATGATTGGGCGCTCTCTTTCATTCAACAGCTCAATAATACGATCCGTGAATTTCTCCCACCCCTTGCCGCGGTGCGAGGCTGCTTGTCCTTGCGCTACAGTCAGCACTGTGTTCAGCATCAGTATGCCCTGATTCGCCCAATGAAGCAAGCTTCCGTTGTTCGGAATTGTCAGGCCTACATCGTCAGCTCCTTCTTTGAACATATTTTGTAGAGATGGCGGCAGCTTAACCCCTGGTTGAACAGAGAAGCTTAATCCATGTGCCTGTCCTGGCCCATGATAAGGATCTTGGCCCACGATAACGATCTTCGTATTTTCATAGGAAGTGGCATTCAACGCTGAAAATATGAGATCATATGGCGGATAAATGACGGCACGCTCGTATTCTTGGCGAAGCCAGCCCCATAGCTGCTTAAAATAGGGCTTTCTTACTTCATCATGCAGCAACGCTGCCCAATCATTCTGTACATGCATCCCCAATGTATTCCCTCCCAAGTTTGTACCAAGTTGTTTATGATAGTTTAGCATTTGAAACTCTTAGCATGCGGCATATGTGAAAACATAAGAATATAAAGCAAAAAACTCCTTACTTGTTCAAGGTCTGAACAGGAAAGGAGTTCTAATCATCAATACGTGGTGCCGAGGACGGGGGTCGAACCCGTACGATGGTCACCCATCGCAGGATTTTAAGTCCTGTGCGTCTGCCAATTCCGCCACCCCGGCACATTTTCCACATCGCAATGTGGTTCAAATATGCGGTCATTGCGCTTCACAAGCTGCTCTTCTACTTCCGATTCAGATTGTTATATATCGCAACCGACAAGATATAATATATCATACGCCTTGTTATGATGTCAACAATAAATTTAACGATGTAAATGTTCGCAAATGAGCAATAGCAACTTCATTATTTTTTCAACAGCAATCGTGTTCATATCTTACGCTGCCCATTAATTTCATAGGAATCTTTCGCTTGTATAGTACAACGGAACATTTAGCATCCAGGGGAATTATGGGCTGTGAAACGACGATTATACCTGTCAGCGATGAGATTATCCAAGATAATAATCATACTCGGATCTGGGAATGAGCAGATGCCTAACCTTCAGATGTGACATCCAAATGATTAGTTCCATCATTGCATCAATTATCCGGCATGAGAGCAAGCAATATTATTATGATGACCATACAATAACCAAAAAAAAAAGGAAAAAGCTTTGCTCTAAAAAGTTCTGGACGCCTACGACGCACTGACTAAAGATGAACAGCGTAATCAAGCAGAAGTCTGCCCGCAGATCCCCTGCTGACAGGCATCTTCATTTCTTATGCTTATCTCTCTGCAAATAAAAAAACACCTATCTCATTTCTGTTAAGCAATTGCTTAATCATTATGATGAAAGATGCGTCTTAGTACTACTATGTATGAAATTATAATTGGTGGGCCCTGAGGGACTCGAACCCCCGACCAATCGGTTATGAGCCGACCGCTCTAACCAACTGAGCTAAGGGCCCTCACCATTGCAATTTCATGAAGTTTGGTTGCGGGGGCAGGATTTGAACCTACGACCTTCGGGTTATGAGCCCGACGAGCTACCAGACTGCTCCACCCCGCGATATGTTGCGACAACTGAACTTCTTCAGCAGCGACAAGTATTACTATACAATAGGTGCACATGTTCAGTCAAGAGGAAAATAAAAAAAGATTAAAATTATTATACATGATGGTCAGCGAAGAAACCTTACCCCATACTTCCCTCTTCTCGATCGAAATACTTCAATCTCTTTCAATACATCATAGCCATAAATCCATGCATCATGTTCGAGACGCTGCTGCATGCAGCGCGCTTGAAACTTAGAATCAAACAACTTGCCCCAATATACCCAATGCACATGAACACCCCTTTGTTCCAACTTTCAACACACTTTTGTCTCTTCTACTATTCCCATTTATACAAAAAAGAATCGGCGATCTCCCATTGACTGGAATATGCCGATTCTTCCTTTATCCTGCTCTCTTAATCGTGATATACGTTGCCAGGAGGGGTTCCTCCACCGTTCTTCGCCTGGAGGAGAAGCTGATTTCCTTTCGTCTCCCATTCCTTCAAGGCTTCAGATACAGATTTCTTCTTATCAATCACTTGCTTCATCAGTTCAGAGGCAATTTGATTAATCTGCCACAAGTTTCCGTCTCCCATGAGCTTATCCATATCTGTCTTTGTTGGAGGTACCGGCTTCGTTTTATAGAATGCGCTAATATTTATATTCGTACCGTCCTTTGGCTTGATGTATTGCTGACGGGACACCATTTCCCAACTGCTGCGGGAACGAAGCTTCGCCCAGTCTTCACTATTAATGAATTTGATAAATTCCCATGCATCATCTGGGTTGGCTGCTTTTTGGTTGATAGAAAAAATATTATATAACTGCGAGCCGCCAGATACGCCTGGAGCTTCGGGATGTGAAGGCAGCGTCACGACATCCCAATCAAACTTCTTGAAGCCTTTGATTTTATCTGCATTCTTCATGGCATCAGCCAATTCGGTATTAATGTAATTGTAATCGCTAATAGCCATTGCAACCTTGCCTGACAAGAAGTTATCGTGGCTGAATGGATTTTCATTCTCTGGTGCTTGACCTGTCATTTCATTATTGCTGTTGCCCGTTGGAATGGTTTTTTTGATGGCCAGATCACTCACCGTTGTCCATACTTTCTCCCACTGCGGTGTATTTACCGTCATCTTCTCTCCCTTGTCATCGAACATACGGAGATTAAGTGGGGATACATAGTAGTTCAACATGTCGTCGAACACGTCAGATCCGTTGTAACGGTTGAAGCTGAAGCCGTATTTCCGATCTGCTCCATCGCCCTTCGAAAGGTTAGCAGCAAGTGTAAACACTTGATCCCATGTCATATTATCAGTTGGAGGAGCAATGCCTGCATCACTGAACATTTTTTTGTTGAAGAACAGCGCGCTGGATGAGAAAGTAGGTGAAAGACCATATAAATTGTTGTCTCCCATCGTCTTCAGTCCGTCGATTACCGTCGGAACAAAATCGGACAAATCAATTTTATCTTTCTGTACGAGAGGATCGAGCTGCTTCAGCATTCCTTCTTCAACAAGCTTGCGGAACTGGAATGAATCCGTCACAACAATATCAACCGGGTTAGCGGAATTTAACAGCTTCTTCATGGCTTCATAGCGGTCAGGCTGTTTCTTCGGATCGCCTGAGTTATCATACCGCATATCCGATCCGTCAATGGCTGGAACAAGCTCAATGCGGATTCCTTTATGTGTAATCTCAAATGTATCGGTCCATTGCTGACGGAAATAGGTATCATCATATCCGCCGTACTGCATGCCAATACGCAATACTCGCTCTTGTCCTGGTACAACCTCATCCTTATTCGTACATGCAGCCAACATTGGAATAATCATCGTCATTGCCAATGTAACCGTTAATAATTTACGTACCCAGTTTTTTTTCATCTGGTTACTCCTCCAATTCCTTAGGTGTGCGGATAATAATTTTATCTCCGTCTAATTCCATCGATGCTTTGTCATGAATATCGAGAGCTTCCAAATACTCCTTCGGCACTTGCAATCGGCCGACACGATCGACTACCACATAGGCCTCATGGTGATCCTGAAGCCCGAATCCTTCCTCACCTCCAGCGGCCAAATTCGGATTACGCTTGATGAATTCTGTGCTGGTTAAGCCATCACGTATCGCAACAACACGATCCACCTTCCCCGCAAGCGATAGGTCATGGGTAACGATTACGACTGTGACTCCTAATTCCGTACTCATCCGCCGGAAAATATTCATGATCATATCCGACGTCTGCGTATCCACAGATCCGGTTGGTTCGTCAGCAAGCAGCATCTGCGGACGGTTCGCAAGCGATATCGCAATTGCAACACGCTGCTGCTCGCCGCCGGACAACTGATGAAGCTTATTATTCATTCGATGACTGAGGCCAACCCATTCCAGCAGTTCCTTCGCATATTTGCGATCCATTTTGCCAGCCAGCATCATTGGCACTTCTACATTTTCCAGTGCAGTAAGGTAAGGCAGCAGGTTGCGAGCATTGTTCTGCCAAATAAATCCAACTGTATCCCGCTTATACTCGACAAGCTCTTTATCTGTTATTTTGAGCAAATCCCACTTGCCAACCTGAACGGATCCGGCAGATGGACGATCCAGTCCGCCGAGAATGTTCAGAAGCGTTGATTTACCACTGCCGCTGTTGCCGATAATCGCCATCAGCTCGCCTTGCTTTACTGATAAGTTCAATCCCTGTAGTGCAACTACTTCAATGTCATCTGTTTTGAAGATTTTGACTAGCCCTTCACAATGTATCATCGATTAACGCTCCTCTCCCATCTTCACGGCTTGATGGACGCGTAGACGACGAATATGCATAAATAACAGCGTCGCGCCAGTAAAGATCATCACGCCAACGACGATGTACAGCTGAATCGTATCTCGTGATTCAAATACAATCCGGAATGGCGGAACCTGCATCTTCGAACTTTCTGCTGTTTGCAGGAATGGCAGGAATAAGCGGCTCGCCAGCTTGCCAAGCAAAATACCGAACACGATGGACAGCCCCGCCGTAAATAGCTGTTCCAACAGAAGCATACCGGTCAGCTGTCTGCGCGACAAGCCCATTGCCCGTAAAATACCGAACTGGAGCACACGTCTCGTCAAGTTAAAGAACCAGAACAACAAATATCCAATTAAGGAGATGATGACGGAAATCAAGAAGCCCATACTCAGAATGCCAAATACTCCGCCTCTCGTCGGGTGCTTGCTCTGAGTCGCAAGCTCGCTTCGTACATCCGTCACACTGAAGATTTCAATGCCCTTCTTCTGCAATTCCGTTATAACTGGCCCTAACGGTGCTTTGTCCTTCATTTTCAACCAAACTTCGTATGGTGTTATTGGCACTTGATCATAAATATAATCTAAGTTCGCAATAAAGAACGGCTTCTCATCGGGATACATACTTGGCCAATAAGGCAATACCCCAACAATTACGAATTCAACCATCTGCTCGCCAAATCCGATAGAGATGGTGTCGCCTTCCTTCAATTGATATTGCTTCGCTACATTGCTCGGTATAATAACAGCAGATTCCGTATATTTTCCGAGTGCATCCAAATAACGGAACGGATGGGTTGGGAACAAATCCTTGCGGAACCAAGCAACTTTGGAGAAGTCGACATTGTCGATCCCCATAATTTCACCTTGACCGATGGAGCGTCCGGAAATAATGACATTCCCCTTCGTTTTCAATACGCGTGCTGCCGCCTCAACACCCGGCATTTTTCTGAATAACTCAAACGGTGGCTCTGTATATATGGTCTTTCCTGCTTTAGGTGGCTGGTTGCCACCGCCTTGTCCTGGGTTGCCGCCTCCACCGCCGCCGTTATTCCCTTTGCCATTATTCTTATCCCGAATGATTTCCTGCTCAGAGTCCCATACAGTTTGCATAACGACATCCGTACCATACTTATACAAGGTGCGCTCTGTCGAGTTAATGTCGATGGTACGTGCAGCAGAGGCATTATATACCCCTAAGCCGAGTGTAAGAATAAGCAGAATCATCAGCGGATAATACGTCTTGGCAGAACGAGACAGCTGTGTCAGCGTCAAATACAGCGGAACTGGCAGCAGCTTCCCGCCAACCCACTGTACGATTTTAAGAATAAGCGGGAACAGACGCAAAAAGAACAGACCGCATGCAAAAATAGCAAGTGCTGGTACAAAGAAGAGGAACGGCTGTACCTGCAATTGATCAGAACTTATTCCAGATTGGAATGTCAGCAGCTGCCTTTCATTCAGCATGTAATAACCATACCCAACCAAGGCCAGCAGCAGTACATCGAGGAACCAGCGCTGCCACACAGGCTTGCGGTCTGATCGGGCCATCTTCTGCTTCAAATTCACAATAGAAGAACGAGCGAAGACAACTGCTGGAATAATACTAGCGAACAAGGCAATGATTACTGCTACTGCACCGAAAATCACAGCATCTGTAGTAAATCCTACTGGAATGGACTTCCGATTTACGAACTCCAGGAAGCCGTTCGCCGAGCCAATTGACTTCGCCATGAACCAGCCGAATATCGGGGCCAGTGCCAAGGCCAGTAATCCCAGAATGATTCCTTCCAATAAATAAAGCCAAATAATTTGCCTCGTACTTGCTCCGCGGCTTCGCAGCACCGCAATATCGCTCTGCTGCTTCTCCAAGGATTGACTCGCATTCATCGCAATATAATAGAATACCATCGCGATCATGGGCGCAGCTAACGTAAACAGCATCATTTGCAGCTGCACACTTTGACTGCGGAACTCATTCAATACTTTTGCGAAGGAAATCTCTACTTGCGTCCCCTTCAACTTCTGGTACAAATCAATATTAAGGCGATCCAGCATAGAGCTCAGTGAAGATAGCTGACTTGTCTTCACCTCTCGCAAATCGAACGCATAATACCAGCTGGATACGGAAATCGGCAGCTTCTTCTGCTCCATCAATTGATCGAAGGTTGCCGGTGTGACGAGCAACGAGTTCATCATTCCTTCCAAGCCTTGGAACCAATAAGCACTCGCTTCATCCTTCGGCTTGAATGTGCCTACCAGCTTTACCTTCAACACGGTATCCGTGCCACTGACCGGATATTCAAGCTCGTCGCCGATATGGAGATCATTGCGATACATGGCTTCTTCCATCATAACTACCTGCAAAGCCCCATTCTGCTCGCCATCTCCATATTCCTTGCCGAGTGTCCATTCTACTCGATCGTTCAAATCTGTCAAAGAGCCTAATGTCATCGTCCGAACACGGCTGGCATCTACCTTGCTCGGATCAACGGGATAGACCTCTGTTCCTCGGAGTGAACGCGCGTTCACAAAGATTTGGGCTGGAAACCCAACCTGCGCCTTCACATCCTCACGTATGTATCGATCAACTTCCTTTAAGTCCTTTGGATCCGTTTTGGTTCCGCCTGTTGCTTGGTATTTGATTGACAATGAGCCGGCAGGCATGGATTCACTATTGTCCTGAAGTGTCTTAGATACGACCCGCTTCAGCGCGCCATCAGCATACATGGGAATACTGACTGTAAAAGATACAGCCACAATGAGTCCTAGCAATGTGCTGAGTGTCAGCCAGCGAGTATTCCACATTTTCCGGTATAGAAACCGCAACAAAGGAATGCCCATTAGCGACCCACTACTTTCTGTCCAGGCTCAAGTCCTTTTTTAATCTCAACTCTTGTAGCATCCTGCTCGCCTATCTCAACGTCAACCTCGCGCTTACCATTCTCATCAACGACCTGTACATAGGTTCTAGCACCAAGTGTTCGCAGCGCAGATGGCGGAATATAGACAACATTACTGCGTTTTTTCGTAATTATAGTAGCGCCAAGCATAGAGCCGCGGTTCACTGTTGAAGGCAGCTTATCTGATAGCGACACGGTTACATATTTATCAATGCGATCCTGTTCAGGCATGTTGCCTTCGCCAGGAATGTTGTTATTCCCGTTGTCCTTGTCCGATGTAGGAGCAGGCAGCGCCTTAACCTTTCCTTTTATGATTTTGCCTGTCGAATTAATGCTTAATTCAACCTCCATGCCAGGGGAAATTTTCTTCAAATCATCCTTTGGTACATCCACCGTCACAACGAGTCGAGATGTATTGGCGATGGTTGCGACAGGATCATATTTTTTTGTCATTTTCCCTTTCTTCGCAGCGACATTAACGACCGTTCCAGCAAATGGAGCTGTAACCGACCCTTTGGCAATATCGTTTTCAACTTCGGCAATCTTTTCAAGGGCCTCTTCGTATGCATTTTGCTCATCTTCGTACTGAATTGGATCCATCTCATCCTTCTGGCGTAGCGTTTCCTTCATCTTCACTTCCAGCTTGCGAAGTTCTCTCCGCTTTGCACGCAGATCCCTTTGCATTTCCTCAACATCAAGCACTGCCAGTACCTGACCAGCCTTAACGTTGTCTCCGTTCTTGACCAGTACATCCTTAATTGGCTTATTGTCCAAGGTGAAGAAGAACGTCTCTTCCTGTTCCGACATTACTTTGCCTGTAGTCTTGACATCAGAAATCCATTCACCCTTCATAACTTCATATTCTGGCTTTTTCGATATTGCTGGCGGCGTAATTGTCGGCAGCGTCTCTTCCTGTTCTTCATCAGGAAGCAAAGAACATGCGGATGTAAGCATCATAACCCCGCACATAAGGATTAGCGCCGATCGACGCCATTTCTTCCTTTTATCTGCACCATTACGAGATGAATTTTCCGTCGACCATTTCATAAACATGATCAGCTACCTCCAAAATTGTAGGATCGTGGGTTGTCATGCAGATTGCGATCTGTTCAGAGCGTATAATTTGCCGGAATACTCCCATGACCTGCGCACCCATCTGTGAATCAAGCTCTGCTGTAGGCTCATCCGCGAGCAGCAGCAGCGGCTTATGTGCAATCGATTTTGCAATCGCAACGCGCTGCTGCTCACCGCCGGACATTTCGAACGGGCGGTGCTTCATTCGTTTTCCAAGACCAACCAATTCCAAGCAATGCTGAACGCGTTCCTTCCATAAATGACGAGGAATGTTCGCCATACGAAGAGACAGTTCCACATTCTCATACGCAGATAACAATGGCATTAAAGCAAAAGCCTGAAATATGAAGCCGATATCATTGCGCCGCGTATAGGTACGCTTGTTGTCGCTCCAAGAAGAGAGCTCCTCTCCTCGGAAGTAAATCTCGCCTTTTGTAGGCAAATCCAGACCTCCGAGCATATTAAGCAGGGTCGTTTTTCCTGAACCGGATCGACCCTTCAGCATAACCAATTGCCCTGGATGTACTTCCATATTTATGCCTTTCAGGACATGCAGCTTTTGACTGCCCACTTGGAAGGATCGTTCCACATCGCGAACTTCGAGGATAGGTTCATCTGGAGCGACAGGAACCGCGCGCGCAGGCCATTCAGAAGATGTTTTTTTGTCGTCTATGTATTTCGCCTCATTATTCGCAACATTCTCGTCCTGCTTATGCACTTCGAGATCTGGGGTTGCCTCATTAGCCTCGACCTGGTCTGTCTGCTTCCGTTTGCGAAGCCATTTCATCCTTATATCTGCCCCTTTCTCGGACATGACGTCAAACTCTCCTCAAGTATAAACGAAAGTTTTGCGTGAAAAGTTACAATGTTCTTAACCGTTTTTCTGCAAAAAAGATAAAATTTTTGATTCCTTTTATAAGCGCATTTTGACGATTTATGGATGCTGCTCTAAAAAAAAGAAACCTTCTCACTTGGGATGGAAAGGTCTCTAAGAAATGCGGTCTTATATGCTAACAATGATATCAAACTCGTTATCTTTCTAGTTTCCCCATGTTGTTGGATCATGGCGCCATGCTTGCAGCACATCCATATCCGCGGGCTCAATAACACCTTGCTCAAGCGCTGTTTGAATAAGCGCCGAATAATTTGACAGCGTCTGCAGCGGAATTCCCGCTTTTGCGAAGGCCGATGTTGCTTTTTCCAGTTGATAGCTGAAGATAGCCAATACCGCCAAAGGTTCAGCTCCCGCTTCCTTTACTGCAAGGGCCGCCTTCAAAGAACTGCCGCCAGTGGAAATCAAGTCCTCAATGACAACAACCTTTTGACCAGGTCGGATGATCCCTTCAATTTGATTTTGCTTTCCATGACCTTTTGCTTTGTCGCGGATGTAAGCCATTGGCAAGCCAAGCTTGTCTGCCACCCATGCAGCATGGGGAATGCCTGCTGTAGCTGTACCTGCGATGACTTCTGCATCAGGAGCATATTGTTTCACCAAGGAAGCAAAGCCTTCTGCAATGGCGTTTCGAATCTCCGGATAGGACATCGTTAAGCGATTGTCGCAGTAAATCGGGGATTTAATGCCGGATGTCCACGTAAAAGGCTCATTCGGACGAAGTGCTACCGCTTGGATAGTTAACAGATGCTGTGCAATTGTGCGTTCCAGGTTCGTTGTAGTCATTAGTTTAATAGCTCCTTTATAATAGATAGAATTGCTTCGCGCGGATTCGGCGCGGCCGTAATTGGGCGACCGACCACAATATAATCCGTTCCTTGTTCAAATGCTTGTCCAGGCGTCATGACACGGGATTGATCTCCCAGTGCACTGCCAGCCGGGCGAATCCCCGGCGTAATCGTTTGGAAATCTTCGCCGCAGGCTGACTTAATCGCCGCTACCTCCTGAGGGGATGCTACAACCCCATCAAGCCCTGCTTGCTTTGTCAACTTCGCATAGCGTACAACCGTGTCGGCTACATTTCCAGCAATACCAATCTCCTCATTCATGACCTTTTCGTTGGTGCTCGTCAATTGTGTAACAGCGATGACAACCGGACGCTTCAGCTCCGGATACTCAGCCAGCGCTGCCTCAACACCTTCAACAGCAGCCGACATCATAGTGGCTCCGCCGCCGGCATGGACATTGAACATATCGACGCCTAGCTTCGTAATACTGTTCGCTCCACCCTTGACCGTGTTCGGGATATCATGCATTTTCACATCGAGAAACACTTTATATCCATTATCCTTCAGTTCGCGAACAAACGCTGGGCCAGCCGCATAGAACAGCTGCATACCTACCTTCATATAACAAGGGATTCCTTGCAGCTGCTGCAGCAGTTCTTTTGCTGCGTCTGCATTCGGATAATCCAGTGCGACCATAATTTTGCCCGCCGCTTCTGCCTCGCTCCATCGCTTGTTCATCTTGACACCTCTTCGCATTTATTTCGTACTTTGGCTCCATGTTTCGTCCACTGCCTATTCATACTCCGAGGAGGCCTTGCGGCCTCCTCGAATTTGCTTCTATTGTGAGACGATACTCGTCTATTTCTTCGATGATTTCTTCGATGATTACTTCTGAACAACCGGCATTGCGCGGGATGAGAAGTTGATTTGCTCCAGCATGCCCAGCAGTGCGCGTACAGTATCTAGCGATGTCATGCAGACTACGCCGTTCTCTACTGCTTCGCGGCGAATGCGGAAGCCATCGCGTTCTGGTGTTTTACCCTTCGTCAAGGTATTGACAACAAAGTGCGCTTCTCCTCCGCGGATGAGATCCAGGATGTTAGGCGAGCCTTCTGTCAGCTTCTTCACATGGGTAACGCTCAAGCCTGCATTTTCAAGTGCAACCGCTGTTCCGCCTGTTGCGATAATTTTGTAGCCAAGGCTTGCGAATCCGCGCATTAACTCTACCGCTTCTTCCTTGTCCTTGTCTGCTACCGTGCAGATGATGGCACCAGTCGAAGGAATTTTCATTCCGGAGCCGATGAGGCCTTTGTACAATGCCTTCGCATATTGCTTGTCGCGACCCATTACTTCTCCTGTTGATTTCATCTCAGGGCCAAGTGTCGGTTCAACTCGGCGCAGCTTCGCGAACGAGAACACCGGAACCTTAACCGATACATGATCATCTTCTGGCCACAAGCCCTCTTGATAACCAAGGTCATTCAGCTTCGCACCCAAGATAAGCTTTGTTGCAACATTCGCCATTGGAACGTTTGTAACTTTACTTAGGAATGGAACCGTACGCGAGGAGCGAGGATTCACTTCGATAACATATACTTGGTCGTTGAAGATAACGAACTGGATGTTAATCAAACCGACCGTCTTCAGTTCCTTCGCGATGCGAATCGTAACATCGACGATTTGCCGCTTCAGCTCTTCCGACAGATGCTGCGGCGGGTATACCGCAATCGAGTCGCCGGAGTGTACCCCTGCGCGCTCAACATGCTCCATAATACCCGGGATAAGCACTGTCTCGCCGTCGCAAATTGCATCGACTTCTACTTCCTTGCCGAGCATGTAGCGGTCAATCAGAACCGGATGCTCCGGATTGATTTTCACTGCTTGCTCCATATATGTGAGCAGCTCTTGATCGGAGTACACGATTTCCATCGCGCGTCCGCCAAGGACATATGATGGACGAACGAGCACCGGGTAGCCAAGAGTTTGTGCCGTTCCTACTGCCTCATCGACAGATGTAACCGTGCTGCCTTGCGGCTGTGCAATATGCAGGCGCGATAGCAAGGCTTCGAATTTCTTACGGTCTTCTGCTTCATCAATGCTTTCCAGACTCGAACCGAGAATTTTCACACCCGCAGCAGCAAGTGGCGCTGCAAGGTTAATCGCTGTTTGTCCACCGAACTGGACGATAACCCCTACCGGCTTCTCTTGCTCGATAACATTCATAACGTCTTCGAAGAAGAGCGGCTCGAAGTACAAGCGATCCGATGTATTGAAGTCTGTCGATACGGTTTCAGGGTTGTTATTGATGATTACTGCTTCATATCCTGCATCTTGAATTGCCCATACTGCATGTACAGTCGAGTAATCGAACTCGATACCTTGACCGATACGGATTGGACCGGAGCCGAGCACGACGATTTTTTCTTTATTGGACTCTATTACTTCATTTTCTACTTCATATGTGGAGTAGTAGTACGGTGTAGTCGCTTCGAATTCAGCGGCACATGTATCTACCATTTTATATACAGGCTTCAAGCCTTGCTGTTCCCGATATTCACGAACCTCTGCTTCCTTCGTGCAAGCTCCGCCTGGCTGGCCTTCGCTGCGCAGCTCAGCAATCGCGCGGTCTGTGAAACCCATGCGCTTCGCTTCGTTCAATGTTTGCTCAGACAAAGTTTCTTCTCCGCGAATACGACCTTCGAACTTGACCATGCCCTCCAGCTTGTCAAGGAACCACCAGTCGATTTTCGTCAAATCCTGGAGCTGCTGCAGTGTGTAGCCGCGGCGGAACGCTTCTGCCAACAAGAACATACGCTCATCATCTGGTGTTTTTAGACGATATTCCAGCGTTTCCTTATCCAGCTCTTCTGTACCTTTCAACTTCAAGCGATGCACGCCGATTTCTAGGGAACGGATTGCCTTGTGTATGGATTCTTCAAAGGTACGCCCAATTGCCATGACTTCGCCAGTTGCTTTCATTTGCGTACCGAGCTTGCGGTTCGCTTGTGTGAATTTATCGAACGGCCAGCGCGGAATCTTCGATACGATGTAATCGAGCGTAGGTTCAAAGCATGCGTATGTTTGACCCGTAACTGGGTTCACGATTTCGTCGAGTGTGTAGCCAACTGCGATTTTCGCCGCCATCTTCGCAATCGGATAACCTGTTGCTTTCGAAGCGAGCGCAGAAGAACGGCTGACACGAGGGTTTACCTCAATGACATAGTATTGATAACTGTGTGGATCCAGCGCGAACTGAACGTTACATCCACCCTCAATGTTGAGCGCACGGATGATTTTAAGTGATGCGGAGCGCAGCATTTGATACTCGCGATCCGACAGCGTTTGGCTTGGTGCAACTACGATACTGTCACCTGTATGGACGCCTACTGGGTCGAAGTTTTCCATGTTGCAGACCACGATGCAGTTGTCATTCGCGTCACGCATAACCTCGTACTCGACTTCCTTCATGCCAGCGATGCTCTTTTCAATCAAGCATTGTCCAATTGGACTGTAGCGGATGCCTGATGCTACTGTATCGCGCAGTTCCTCTTCGTTCGCGCAAATACCGCCACCCGTTCCGCCGAGCGTATAAGCAGGACGGACAATAATTGGGTATCCAATCGTGTTCGCGAAGTCAACCGCTTCCTGTACCGAATTGACGATAACACTCTCTGGCACCGGCTGCTCCAATTCGCGCATCAGGTCGCGGAACAAGTCGCGGTCTTCTGCACGCTCAATGGAATCAAGCTGTGTACCAAGAAGCTTGACGTTCTCTTGCTCAAGCACGCCGGCACGAGCAAGCTCCATTGCCATGTTCAAGCCTGTTTGCCCGCCCAAGGTTGGAAGCAACCCATCTGGGCGCTCTTGCCGAATGATTTGAGTAACGAATTCTAGTGTAATTGGCTCGATGTATACCTTATCTGCCATATTCGTGTCTGTCATAATCGTAGCAGGGTTGCTGTTAATGAGAACGACTTCCATGCCTTCTTCTTTCAAGGCTTCACATGCTTGTGTTCCTGCATAGTCGAACTCAGCTGCCTGACCGATAACAATCGGGCCTGATCCGATAACAAGGATTTTCTTGAGGTCTTTATTTTTCGGCATTTTATAGTTCCCCTTTCAGCTGTGCTACGAGTTCCGCTTGTCTCGGAACCTTAGGTTGATTGCGTTTATGCTCACGAATCATATCGATGAATTGGTCGAACAAGTAGCTGCTATCATGCGGACCAGGAGCTGCTTCTGGATGATATTGCACCGAGAAGGCCGGGTATTTCACATGCGCAAGTCCTTCAATCGTTTTATCGTTATTGTTGATATGCGTGACCTTCAACTCCGTGCCTTGCACCGAGTCTTCCAGAACCGTATATCCATGGTTTTGAGAAGTAATATAGCAGCGATTCGTTGCAAGCTCCTTAACCGGATGGTTGCCGCCGCGATGGCCAAATTTCAGCTTGCCTGTGTCTGCTCCGCAAGCGAGCGCGAACAATTGGTGTCCTAAGCAGATGCCGAAGATTGGGTACTCTCCAAGAAGCTCTTGTAGCATCTTTACAGCATGAGGGACATCCTTCGGATCCCCAGGGCCGTTGGACAATTGAATCCCGTCTGGACGCAGGCGACGAATTTCCTCTGCTGTTGTATCATGAGGAACGACAACTACATCGCATCCGCGCTTCGTCAATTCGCGCACAATACCGCTTTTCGCACCAAAATCGACGAGAACGATTCGTTCTTTATCACCAGGGCTGGAGAAGAGCTGCTTTGTCGAAGTACGTGCTACCTGATCCCGCATCAACTCACTGACTCCGAGCATTTCCTTCAACTCTTCAATAGATTGGCTGCCTGTTGTCAGCAACCCCTTCATCGTACCGAAGTGACGAAGCTTGCGAGTCAACATGCGTGTATCAATGCCGCTGATTCCTACGATGCTGTACTCTTTCAGCAGTCGGTCTACTGAATATTCAGCGCGCCAGTTACTAGGCACTTCTTCATGTCTGCGCACGACGAACCCGTTCACATAAGGGCGAATCGATTCGAAATCATCGCGCGTAATGCCGTAGTTACCAATTAGCGGATAAGTCATCGTTACAATCTGTCCACAGTAAGATGGGTCGGACAATACCTCTTGGTATCCTGTAATCCCTGTATTAAATACAACCTCGCCTACAGACTCACCATCTGCTCCGAACCCTGTTCCTGTAAAGAGGGTACCATCTTCCAACAACAATCTTGCTTGCATGTTCGTCACTCCTCGCTCTCCATCTTATGCACTTCCCGTTGCTTGTCTTCATCTATCTATATTTTGTTACTCGTAATCTCGTTAGTTGCTCCATACGAGACGACCATCGACGAATGTCTTCATCGGCCATCCCTTTAGGCTCCAGCCGGTAAATGGTGTATTGCGTCCCTTTGTTAAGAACTCATCCGGGTTAACCTGACGTTCAGTATCCAAATCAATAACGGTAAGGTCAGCTGGCGCGCCTTCCTCAATACGCCCGGTATTCAAACCAAACGTTCTTGCCGGGTCACTCGTCATTCGATTGACAAGCAAGGACAGCGGCCACTTTCCAGTCGCTACGAATTTCGTATAGAGAAGCGGGAATGCTGTTTCCAATCCGACAATTCCGAATGGAGCAAGCTCCATTCCTTTTGCCTTCTCTTCTTCGGTGTGCGGCGCATGGTCTGTGACGATGATATCGATTGTGCCATCCACCAGCGCTTCAATGCAGGCCTCAACATCTCGAGGCGAGCGCAGCGGAGGGTTCATCTTCCAATTCGCATCCATACCCGGAATATCTTCATCCGAAAGCAGCAGGTGGTGTGGACATACCTCGGCAGTTACCTTTACACCAATTTGCTTCGCTTGGCGGATAAGCCGTATCGACTGCTCCGTACTGACATGGCATATGTGGTAATGAACTCCTGTTGCTTCTGCCAGAAGCACATCTCGACCTACATGAATCGCTTCAGATTCATTCGGAATTCCTTTCAATCCATGCTTGCGGGCGAAAACCCCATCCGTTACTGCTGCGCCTTTAACAAGGGAGTCGTCTTCACAATGTGCGATCACCGGCATATCCAGCTCTTTGGCCCAGTTCATCGCATCCTTCATCATTTGTGCATTTTGTACGCCGACCCCATCATCAGTGAAGCCAATGACTCCAGCGTTTTTCAAGGCTACAAAGTCTGTGAGTTCTCTTCCAAGCTCATTTTTCGTAATCGAGCCGTAAGGCAACACCTTAACCGAACCTTCCTGCTCTGCTTTATCGAGAATAAGCTGCACCGTTTCCGGCGTATCGGTTACTGGCCGCGTATTCGGCATGCATGCGATTGTTGTAAATCCGCCCTTCGCTGCGGAGCGAGTACCTGTTGCAATCGTTTCTTTATGTTCAAAGCCAGGCTCTCTCAAATGGACGTGCATATCGATGAAGCCTGCCGATACGAATTTGCCTTCAACATCTTGCACATCTGCGTCCGTAGGAACAGCTTCCTCGAGATTCGTGATTTTACGGATGATTCCGTCTTCCATCCAGATGTTAACGTCCACCAATTCGCCTTCGGTATTTAATATCTTTGCATTTTTCAACACGATCATCGGTTTCTCTCTCCTTACGATGCCATTTTGAAGCGTTACTCCGCTTAGTATGCTTGTTCTATCGATTGAAAGAAATTGTTTATGATTGGTTTACACTTTATACTAATGCTCTTTCCAATACGGCCATTCGCACCGGAACGCCGTTAGCCATCTGCTCGAAAATTCGTGCCGATTCAGCCTCGACAACCTCGTCGTCAATTTCTACATTGCGGTTGACTGGCGCCGGGTGCATAATAATCGAATGTTTCTTCATCTGTGCGACGCGTTCAAGTGTTAAGCCGTACTCTGCCCGGTACGCCTCTGTTGAGTGCATAACTTCCGATTCGTGGCGCTCAAGTTGTACGCGGAGCATCATCACAACGTCGGCTTGAAGAGCCTCACCCATCGTGACATACGGTGCATCCAAATCATGTGCGCGCATGTTATCTGGTGCACAGAAGCTTACGTTCGCTCCGAACTTGCGCAGCGCGTATAGATTTGAACGTGCTACCCGGCTGTGCTCTATGTCTCCGACAATCGCGACATGTAAACCATCCAGCTGTCCGAAATGTTTGCGCATCGTGTACAGGTCGAGCAGCGCTTGCGTTGGATGCTCGTTATTGCCGTCCCCTGCGTTTATAAGCGGCATCTTGACACGCTCCGCAATTTGTTCCAAGAGCCCAATCGGCTTCAAGCGGATAACACCTGCATCCATACCCATCGATTCTAGCGTTCGAACCGTATCGTAGATGGATTCTCCCTTTTCGACACTCGATGCTGATGTTGAGAAGTTGATAACCTCAGCGCCAAGGCGCTTCTCGGCTACTTCGAACGAACAGCGGGTGCGGGTGCTGTTCTCAAAAAACATGTTGGCTACAAATTTATCCTTCAACACATTCTGAACTTTGACATGCTGTTCATCCCAATGTGCGGCACGATTCAGAATCGATTCGATTTCGAATCTGCTTAACGACTTTAAGCCGAGCAGACTGCGGTCTTTTACCGATCGTTCCATCTGAATTGACATTGTTGTTACCCCCTGTGGTGTACGATTTTCACTTCATCGACGCCGTCTAATTCCTTCAAGGCGACTTCAATTTCTTCCGTGCGCGAAGTCGGTACATTTTTGCCAACATAATCAGGTCGTATCGGCAGCTCACGATGTCCCCGGTCTGCCAGTACCGCCAGTTGAATCATTTGCGGTCTTCCCTGATCCATGAGCGCATCCATTGCCGCACGAATCGTCCGGCCAGTGTAGAGCACATCGTCGCACAGGATAATTTTCTTATCCTGTATTGGAAATGGATCGCTAATGTCAGCCGTCTCCCGTTCATCGCGCTTGTTGTCATCTCGGTATCTCGTGATATCAAGCTCTCCAACAGGAATTGTCTCATTTTCGATCAGTTGGATTCGCTCCGCGATTCGCCTTGCGAAGAATATCCCTCTTGTCCGTATTCCGACAAGTACACAGTTGTCAATGCCTTTATTTCGCTCCAGAATCTCGTGTGCGATCCTTGTCAGTGCCCGCCGTATTGCAGCTTCATCCATAATAACGTTGAACTCGGTATTGCTCATTTCTTCATTGTCTCCTTCCGTATTCCAGCCCTTATATAAGTTAGGGCAAGACTGTATATCGATAGTGTGCGCAGATACAAAAAAACTCCTTGCCCGGAGGCAAGGAGTTGTGTGCATTCACGATATGCGCGGAAAGAATCCGCATGAAGATAGAGCGCAGAACGAAGAAGCTGTTCGCGTTCCATCATAGCTCTCGGCCTCTGACGGATACACTTCTTCCTTCCGCTCTTCACGTGTTCTTTCTCGTAAACGAGCGTTACCTTGCCAGCCTCTCGGGACTGATTTAAAGGTCTTATTTGATTAACTGGATTATCCCACTTCTCACGTTACATGTCAAGTTATTACTTGCAAACAAATACTAGAAAATATATTCTACATCCATCAGTCGACGCTTCAGTTCATTCATAACCCGCTTTTCTTCCGCTTCGCCTTGTGCTTGGAACGTTACAGAAAAACGAATAAAACGGCCTGCATCATCCCATGGGACGGTAGAGATCAATTTCTCTCGGATCAAATATTGGGAGAAATCCTCTGCTGTATGGAATTCCGGCCCGCCTTGCACCGCTTTAGGAGCCTCAACATACAAGAAGAAGGAGCCTTGTGGTTTAACAGCATGGAAGCCTGCCTCATTCAGCGCGGCAACAAGCAAATCATGACGGCGGGAATACTTGGCCCCAATTGCTTCTGTAATCTCTGGATGAGCAAGCCCGTACGCAGCAGCCTTTTGGATCGCGATGAATTGACCGGAATCATTATTATCTTTAACATCTCCGAATGCCTTCACAATCAGCGGATTACCAGCAATGAATCCAATGCGCCATCCTGTCATATTGTACGACTTGGACAGGGAATGGAGCTCTACGCCTACATCTTTGGCACCCGGTACGCTCAAGAAACTAAGCGGCTTATTGCCGTCATATGTCAATGCCGCATAAGGAGCGTCATGAACGATAATAACCTGATGCTGCTTCGCCCAAGCAATGGCTTTCGTGAAAAACTCAACTGTCGCTACAGCGCCAGTTGGGTTGTTTGGATAATTCAAATATAAGAGCTTCGCTCGCTTGCATATCTCTTCCGGAATCGCATCCAAATTAGGCAGGAAATGATTGTCCGCGGTTAACGGAATGTTGTAAACCTCTCCACCCAGATATTTCGTATGTGTTCCCATTACTGGATAGCCAGGAACCGTCATGATCGTAATATCTCCTGGATTAATAAAACAAGAAGGAAGCATGGCTAATGCAGGCTTCGTTCCGATAGAGTGAAGTATCTCTGTATCTGGATCAATTCCCTCAACATGGAACACTTCCTGCAAATATTTTGCAGCAGCGTGCTTGAATTCCGAGATACCATTATCTGCGTAGCCGCGATTTTCGGGCTTGGCTGCTTCTTCAGCCAATGTAGCTACGATTCCCGCATCTGCCATCTCATCCGGCTCGCCAACACCCATATCAATTAGTTCAACGTCAGGGTATTGCAATTTGGCAGCAATCTTGGCCCGTTTGATTTTCTCAAACTTATAAATATTTGTATCCTTTCCATAATTGGATCCGCCAATCCGGTCTGCAAATGTATGCTGAATATATGTGTTTTGATAGTATTTTGTCGTCATCCCATACAGCTCCTTCTTTTGCATCAATCTTATATCGGTTATGATGCCACTGTAATAACTATGTTCGATTTTGACGACAAAAGGAATGAATGATCTTCAATACTATTTGCACTTTTTTCACAAATATATCAATAAAGGAACCGTATTTTAACCAAAAACCATGGTTTAATTTGCATAATATGATTATCTATTACGAATCGAGTGCAGCAGACTCTCCATATCCTCAGGGATCGGAGCATGGAATTCCAAGGTTTCCCCACTCGTTGGATGTACGAAGCCAAGCGTCATCGCATGCAAGGCCTGCCCATTCATTGTCAATCCACGAGTCCCCCGGCTATACATCGGATCGCCTACTAATGGGTGACCAATAAACTTCATATGCACACGTATTTGATGCGTACGCCCGGTTTCCAATTGCAATTCAACAAGCGTTGCATCTCCAAACCGTTCCAATACTTTAAAATGGGTCACTGCATGCTTGCTATTATTCTCTGTTACGGTATACATCTTGCGGTCATGGGTATCCCGTCCAATTGGCGCATCAACCGTTCCTTGATCATGGGGCACATTTCCGTGCACAAGTGCAACATATTTACGCATAACTGAGTGTTCTTTTAGCTGCTCTGCCAAATGAACATGTGCGCGATCATGCTTGGCTGCCATTAATAAGCCCGAGGTATCCTTATCAATTCGATGGACAATTCCTGGTCGAAGCTCACCGTTAATACCGGACAAATCACGGCAATGATGCATCAATGCATTGACGACGGTACCTGAAGTATGCCCTGGCGCTGGGTGGACAACCATTCCGCGCGGCTTATTAATGACAATAACGTCCTTGTCTTCATAATACACATCAAGAGGGATATCCTCAGCAATAATGTCAGCTGAGGCTGGCTCCGGCATCGTTAATGTAATGACATCAGCCACAGCCACCTTGTAATTCGATTTTACAGGCTGACCATTGACGAGTACATGCTCATCACGAATCCAGAGCTGTACTTGTGATCGAGAGACATCCTCTTCAATGGATTCGGTAATGAATTTATCAATCCGATCCTTCGCATGAGCAGGTTCTACCCTCCATATGTATGGCTCACGCCCTTCATCCCCCGTTTGTGGTTGTACGTTTTTTTCATCTGTCATTGTGCTTATGTTCCTTTCTCTTCCTATCCCTATGCTTGATTCGTTGTGTTGTCATTATGCTCCGCAGATGAACCGGAATGATTCTCGCGCTTCACCGTAACGAGAGCGTCTAGTAGAACCAACCCGACACCAATACAAATCCCCATGTCTGCAACATTGAAGATCGGGAATGTATAGGAACCAAAGTTAAATTGAAGAAAATCAACAACTTCACCCGTAAGCAAACGATCGATAAAGTTGCCAATTGCACCACCCAAAATAAGGCTTAATCCAAGCGGTAGTATGATCCCGCTCTGATGTCTAATTTTTTGCATATACCATACAAGTCCGATTACAACCACTATCGTAATGACAATGAAGAACCAGCGCTGATTTTCCAAAATACTGAAGGCCGCTCCTGTATTGCGATGGGACGTGATCAAGAAGAAATTGCCTATTACTGGAATTTTCTCACCCAACTGCAAGTTCGTAGCAATCATCCATTTGCTTACTTGATCAATCAGCAATACGATAAAGGCGATAATATAGTACCACACGTGCCACAGTCACCTCATTTTAATTTTAATTATGTTATTCAATTGAAGCTTTGCTCATTGTATCACAGGAACCTAACCCAAACCAATCCATTGCCTACGCCATTTACCACGCAGGAACCCTCTCCAATTTGCACATGCTAGTTGTAAGTTACGCCAATGCGAAAGGAGCGTCCCGCACTGATGTCTCAACTTTCAACTGAGCAAATAAACAGCTTACAGCAGCAATTGCTGCAATCCAAGGCTCAAATCGAGCGGCGTCTGCATCGAGGAGATCATTATGGCTTGTCCAACTCACTCCGTGAAAATACAGGGGAGTTGTCCACATTGGATAATCACCCAGGCGACGTTGGCACTGAAATGTTCGAACGCGGCAAGGACATTGCGTTGAACGAGCATGATGAGATCCTGCTGGATCGCATCGACACAGCCTTATCGCGCATGAAGAAAGGGCAATATGGCAAATGCGTTGTGTGTGGCAAGGACATCCCATACGAACGTTTGGAGGCCGTCCCTTCCACGATGTATTGCGTTGAACATTGTCCTGAACAAATGATATCCCAGAACCGCCCGATTGAAGAAGAATTCTTAACTCCTCCATTCGGACGAACAAGCCTTGACGAAGATACACAAAACGGATTTGACGGCGAGGACGCCTGGCAAATCGTTGAGTCATGGGGAACTTCTAATACGCCTGCCATGCACGAAGAGCGCGAAGTCGATGATTATGGCAACTTATATATTGAAGCATCTGAAGAGCTCGACGGGTGTGTAGAAGCATATGAAAGCTTCGTTGCTACAGACTTGACTGGCCGCCATGTTTCCATTGTTCGCAATCGACAATATCGTCAGTATATGAATAACCATGAGGGTGCTGGCCTGTTCGAGCCTGATCGCGATTACGATTCAGATCTCGATGAAAATCAATAAAATTTGGTGTCGAGCTGATGTTGAACGATACGCACAATGTCAGCAATAAAATCACCGATAATAGGCAAGTTGAGTGCTCCTAGATATTGCAAGATGTAAACAATGATAGCTGTAAATATCGTAAATCCGATAGCAATTCCAACACCGCGTGCTGCGCCGCCCATCAGATTGATCCAGATCAGCTTGCGCGGGTTAAACAATAATTCATTATATTCAGCAATTCTTGACTTCTCCATCGATTGTGCAATTTGCAGCGTATAATCATGAATGCTCTTCATCATTTTTTTTGCATCTTCTGTATCTTGCGAAGCGGCAGCGGCAGATAAACGCGGCTCTGCTGGGGTCTCTGAATCCGCCACTTCTCGCTCGCTAACGCTGGTATTATCGTTCTTGACTTGAATCGGATCATGTCTATGCTCGGTACGATAATCCTTCGAATGTTTCGAATCATGTGCTTTCATTGACAGTTTCCTCCTCTTCTAAAGCCGATATGCTGCATCCCCTTATATCACAAAAAGAGCGTGACCGAACAGATGGAATACCCATCTGCGGTCAACGCTCTCCCCTCTTCATTCTCGTTCGCGATTCAGACCATTATAGATTCTCCCGAACTGGAGGGATCTATACGCTGTACAATTAAGCAATTGCCACGCGGATCGTCTTTTGTCCCAAATCAACTGATTCCATACCGTCTTGAGAGCCGAATGACAAGTTCGCAACGAGCACGTTGTCGCGCAATGTTGATTCGAACGCTTGAATCGCAGCCTGCAATTCCGCATCCACATCCAATACGATATTTACCCGCTTCTCAATTGGCAAATCAAGCTTTTTGCGCAAGTCTTGGATACCGCGAACCACTTCACGAACCCAACCCTCTTGCTCCAGTTCCGGTGTAATTTCCGTATTCAATGCGACTGTAATTTGGTAACCAGACGCTGACGCAAAGCCGGATTTTGCTTGCTTCTCGATCAGAAGCTCTTCGCGTGTTACCTCGAAGCTCTCGCCTTCTTGATTCGTGAAGTTCCACATACCCGATTCCACGATGCGGCGTGTTTCTTCTGGAGTCATCGCTTTCAGTGCACCTTGCAGAACTCCGACATTTTTGCCGTATTTCTTGCCCGCTACTTTAAGATTCAGCTTCAATGTAAAATCAACGAATCCAGAGTCGCTTGTTTCCAAACGAATATCCTTCACATTGATTTCTTCTTTAATGACCTCATCATAGCTCGCAAGATGGAATTCGCGATCCATGGATACGATCAGCTCAGACAACGGCTGACGAGTCTTGATTCCTGTTTCATTGCGAACATTGCGAGCCAGCTCTACGATTTCACGAGCTGTTTCCATATCGCGTTCCAATTCTGCATCGATCAATCCTTGATCAGCGACAGGGTAGCTCGCCAAATGTACGCTCTCGCTTGTGCCGCCGAGGTTCATGTAGATGTCTTCTGCAATCATCGGTGCATAAGGCGCGATGAGCTTAGACAGTGTGAGCAGAACACGACGAAGCGTTTGGTATGCGGACAATTTGTCCTCTGTCATTTCACTGCCCCAGAAACGGTCACGTGAACGACGGATATACCAGTTGCTTAATTCATCGATGTAGGACTCAATCGCTTTTGCAGGATTCAAGAAGTCATTCGCTTGCAGTCCTTTGCTTACACTAGCGATCAGCGTGTGCAGGCGTGACAAAATCCAACGATCGAGCTTATTGTTCGATTGACGTTCTTCATAGGCACTTGGATCGTATTGATCGATCGAAGCATAAAGAGCATAGAAGGCGTGTGTGTTTACAAGCGTATCAATCACTTTAGATTTTGCTTCTGCTACGATTTGCTTCGAGAAGCGCTTCGAGTTCCACGGCGCACTATCAGACAGTAATGCCCAGCGGAATGCGTCCGTACCGTACTCATTGATAATATCCCATGGGTCGATAACATTGCCCTTGGATTTGGACATCTTCTGTCCGTTTTCATCGAGTACGTGACCCGTTGAAATAACAGCCTTGTATGGCGCTACCCCCTTGTACAACGTTGATACGGCGAGCAAGCTGAAGAACCAGCCGCGAGTTTGGTCAATCCCTTCACAGATAATATCTGCCGGGAACTGCTCTTCGAACTTCTTCTCATCTCCGAATGGATGATGATGCTGTGCAAATGGCATCGAGCCGCTATCGAACCATACGTCAATTACTTCAGATGTACGTTCCATTACACCGTGTTCACAATGCGGACAATGCAGCTTAATCTCATCCACATATGGCTTATGCAGCTCTAGGTTCTCATCAACTGGAGACGTTGCACGGTTGCGCAAGTCCTGATGGCTCTCAGGCGCATACTCACTCTTACATGTTCCGCACACCCACACGTTGAGCGGCGTGCCCCAGTAACGGTTACGACTGATGTTCCAATCAACCAAGTCTTCCAAGAAGTTGCCGAAGCGGCCTTCTCGAATATGACCAGGGTACCATTCGACCTTGCTGTTATTTGCTATTAATTGATCTTTAACCGCTGTTGTCTGAATGAACCACGATTCTGTCGCATAGTAAAGAAGCGGTGTTTTACAGCGCCAGCAGAATGGATAGCTGTGCTCGTATTTTTCCTTGGAGTACAATGTTCCATTCTCAGAAAGCTTCTTCACGATGTCGATATCGCAATCCTTGACGAAGCGCCCTGCAAAATCAATAACCTCATCGTTATAGCGGCCTTGTGTATTTACGACGTTGATGAAGCTGATTCCGTTCTCACGGCAGCTCTTATAGTCGTCCTCACCATGAGCCGGAGCCATATGAACGATACCCGTACCGCTGGAATCTGTTACGAAATCAGCAGCGACAATGACATGTCCCTTCTCAGGCACAACATATGGAAATGGAGCAGCATACGTCTTGTCAATAAACTCAGAGCCCTTATGCTCAGACAAGATTGTGTACTCGCCCTGCATCACATCTTCAACTAGATTCTTCGCGACGATATATACACCGTCTTCTTGCTGAACGCGAACATATTCCATATTTGGATTCATGGCAAGCGCGGCATGTGCCGGCAATGTCCAAGGTGTTGTTGTCCAAGCAAGCACATATTCGCCATTATCATGCAGTTTGAATTTAACAGTTGCAGACAGATCCTTAACCGTTTCATAGCCTTGTGCTACTTCATGCGAACTGAGTGTAGTTTGGCAGCAGGGGCAGTATGGACTTACGCGATGACCACGGTACAGCAATCCTTTTTTATGAATCGTGGAAAGGATGTGCCATACACTTTCAATATAGTTGTTATCGAGCGTGATATACGGATCGTCAAGATTGGTCCAATAGCCGATTGCTTCGGTTAATTCACGCCATTGCTTTTCATACTCAAATACGCTCGCTTTACATTTTTTAACGAACGCTTCAACTCCATAGTTCTCAATTTCCTGCTTGCCAGAAATACCAAGCTGCTTTTCTACGCCAAGCTCTACCGGCAGGCCGTGTGTATCCCAACCCGCTTTGCGGACAACACGATAGCCGGACATCGTTTTGTAGCGGCAAATAAAGTCTTTAATAACACGCCCGAGAACGTGTCCAATATGCGGCTTTCCGTTCGCTGTAGGCGGTCCTTCATAAAATACGAAATTAGGTTTGCCTGCGCGCTGCTCAATGGATTTTGCAAATGTATCTTCCGCGTTCCACTTCGCCAGTACACGCAGCTCCCGTTCCCGGGCGCGTTCTTTGACATCAACTTTTCTCACAGTGATACTTCCTTTCTTCGATACGTATTGAGAAAACAAAAAAACCTCCTCCCAAAAAGGGACGAGGTTCTGCTCGCGTTACCACCCTTGTTCCGTACCAATCATTAGCATGATATTAGCACGGCACCTTCGTTCTTGCATGCCTATGCACGCAAGCCCCAGATAACGGAGGGGATCCGGACATGCTTACAGTTTAAGCAAAAATGAGATGTATAAGCTTCGTTATTACATCCATCGGCTGCATTCAGCATATCTTCTCTGGGATGATGTCTCGACACGATTCGTTCGTCGGTTCTCACCTGCTCCGACTCTCTGAAGAACGGATGGGCGTGTCAGCGCGTTCCCGTCATTGAATATCACGTTATTAATAATACATATTTATATCGTGTTTTGCGATAATTGTCAATCAGGAGCATACTTGACTAATACAATTCCTTAACTTCCTTCACTTCTTCACGCTCAAGCGCATCCCAGCCATCCTGATTGAGCAGTTCCATCTGAGCTTCAACCAGTGTACGGAAGCGCGCACGATATATAGAGGATTGTTTTTTGAGTTCCTCAACTTCCAACGCGATCTTACGAGACTTTGCAAGGGCATCGTTGACGATACGATCTGCATTTTTCTCCGCTTCCTTGACTATCAGCTGTGCTTCCTTCTTCGCATTATTCTTCACTTCATCCGCAGCTTCTTGTGCAACGATGATCGTTTTGCTTAAGGTTTCCTCAAGATTCGCGAAGTGGTCAAGCTTGTCCTGCAAGGCATTGGCATGGTTTTGCAATTCCTTGTTCTCGCGAATAAGCGCTTCATAATCTTTAATTACTTGATCGAGGAACTCATTTACATCGTCCTCATCATAACCGCGCAGCTTGCGGCTAAATTCCTTGTTATGTATGTCTAATGGTGTCAATGGCATCGTGTGCACCTCCTCAAAATTACAAAGCATGCGGAAAATTGTTATGTTGAACATACGCAGCTGAATCGTACAGCCCGGAGTATGCTCAACGAGTATAAGTACCTACCGAAATGCGCATGCGGCCTTTTTTCGATACGCCCTCAATGTCTATTACCTTGAACCGTCCAAACCCTTGCAGGGAAACAACATCTCCAGCATGAAGCTGAGTAGATGGATTCTCTTCCACCTTCCAATTCACCTTGCAGCGCCCTGCCTTGATGGGCGTTACGATCTTCGTTCTGCTGAGTCTGAATACATCACTAGCGATGCCGTCCAGCCGAAGGGACGCCACACTTAGAGTCATCATCTTCAACTCTGCATGGGTGGCTTGAAGTTCCGACAAAGGAACAATGTCTGTTAGAACATTGACGCGATGTACCTGCCGCAGATGTGTATCCAAAAAAGCCCCAATTTCTTCTGTTATGACAATGTGACAGCGATCATCACTAACGTGAATATCGCCAATTTTGTCCCTCTTTATGCCAAGACCAAGCACAGCTCCCAAAAAATCACCATGCTCAAGCTGCTCCCAATTGCGGTCAAGAGAGGTGATTTGAAGGATATGCATCCCCATTTCTTCTCCTTCTGCATATACGTAGTCGGGAGCGATAAGCGCACGCTTGCGCTCTGCATGCTCGTGCCCGCCATCCAAGCGCAGCTGAACATCGGCATTCCGATTGACAAGTGTTGTCAAAATAAAGGCTTGTCTCGGATCCAAAAAGTCAGTACGACGGATCTCGTGAAGCTGTGCTGCACGTTCCACCCATTCAGAAGCACGATCAACAAACACACGCTCATCAGGGTGAAAATGCGAATAGATATGTTCATTTGCTGTCATCTTCGGCACTCACCTATTACTAAATGAAATACTGTAGTACAGCAAGAACGCCTCTGTACACGAATTCAAGCGTAAATAAAGCCACGATCGGAGAGATGTCCAGCATCCCACCAATTGGAGGGATAATGCGGCGGAATGGGGCCAAGTACGGCTCAACAATCTTGCCCAGAATCTCCCCGATTGAGCTCTCTCGCACATTAGGCACCCAAGACATCAAAATATAAACAATAATTAGCCATCTGTATATGTTGAACAGGTAATACACATATTCAGCAATCTGATACTCCAACAAGGTCACCTCGTTTGCATGTAATCGTAATCGTCTTGAAGAATTTCTGTAATGGAACCTTGAATTTCAACCTGCTCGGGGGTACACACAAATATATTTCCACCAACTTTGGATATATTCCCACTTAACGCATAGACAGTACCGCTCAAGAAATCGATAATTCGAAAGGCTTGATCCTTTCGAACTCTTTGCAGATTCACGATAACCGAGCGCCGTGAACGCAAGTGATCAGCAATTTCTTGTGCCTCGTCATAGGAACGCGGCTCATACAGCACCATCTTGGAAGACTTCTGTGAGTGTATGCTTACTACATTAGTGGATTTAGAGGATCTGCGCTGATCGAATGACGGTGCTTCCACTTCTTGATCATGCATATCCGTTACTACCTTCTCGCGCTCAATGATTTCTTCTTCTTCCTGAAGCCCTAGAAAATTCATAAATCGGTTCATTACACCCATTACGTTTCCCCTTCCTTCCCAACTAGGACGAATCCAAGTCTCAGCCGTGTCGCCCTCTCTTCCATAGCGACCTCAAAATCATTGGACATCCCCATCGATAAGTGCGGCAATGATATGGACAACGATGATTCCAATTCGTCTCGCAACTTACAATTTGCGGACTCGGGTCTCGTTTGTTCCGGTTCAGCTTCGTATGGAGCCATCGTCATAAGTCCAATTGGCCCAATATGAGGAAACGCGCGCAATTACTCTACAAATGCTGCGGCTTGTTCCGGTTCCAATCCATACTTGGATTCTTCACCCGAGATATTCATCTGAATGAAGCAGCGACTAGGATGCACTACAGCTTCTTTCTCGATGCCGGGTCGTCATTCAATTATCCCTACTTCCAGCCTATCCAACTCATCATACGACCTGTAGTTCCTCCCTCCATACGGTGGGAATAAAACATATCGATATTACACCCAGTGCACAGTGTAGTACATTCGATATTTGCTGCCAAAATTCCTGCTTCAATCAACAAATGTCGATTCAATTCACGTAAATCAAGCATAGCATGCCCAACTGATGTCGGACGAATAACGACATCCTGCACGCGCTCTGCTTGTTGGCAGCCTTCGAATACACGCCGTACCTCGGCAATTACGCGCTCGTCCACCTCATAGCAACAGGAACCAATCGATGGCCCAATTGCTGCTTGAATATGCTCAAGACGGCAGCCATACTGCTCCTGCATCTTATGTACCGTTGCAGCACCAATATTGCTGACAGTTCCTTTCCAACCTGCATGCGCAAGACCGATGACACGCTGAACGGGATCCAGGAACATCAATGGAACACAATCGGCATAAAAAGAAGCTAATAGAACTCCCGTAACATCAGTAACCAAAGAATCCGTATTTTGAATCGCATCAGTACGATTCATTCTTCCTTTTCCTCGTTCATTTTGCGTAACGACATGAACATGACTCCCATGCACCTGCTCACCACATGTCCATGCTTCAAACGGCATGCCGCATGCTTCTGCGACAAGCTTGCGATTGTGGATGACATCTGCTTCATTATCGAGCACATGCAGCGCACAGTTCAAAGAGTCGAAATGCTCGCTGCTCACGCCGCCATTTCTTGTTGTAAATCCAGCTGTCAACTCCGGATAGGAATCTGTCCATTTCTTCAATTCCAGCAGAACAGGCCCCTCTGAAGTCTTTGACTTCTGCAATTGAAATGGTTCCATGACGATAATCACCTCACCGTACAGTTTACCACAAACCATATGGCGAAGCCTATTGTTTCTGCACAAAGGAAGCACTGTCATATTCTTCAGTTCGTGCTGGCTTCATTTCCTCCATTTTCACCAGAACAACATCAGCACCAATCTTGACGATATTCCGCCACGGGATAATCAATTCACTCCCACCACCAAACAGCCCCATAAATTTACTGTAATTTGGCACAACGATGGATTCAATTCTTCCCTGCTTCATATCAAGCTCTACATCACTTACTTGACCTAGTTTCTTACCGTCTATTATGTTGATTACATCCTTCGTTTGAAAATCAGAAATTTTCATCGCAATCACCATTCTACAAGGAATTTGACCGTAGCCAGCGTACATACCTTAGTATATGAGTCCACTTGCCAAAATGCCCTGTCAGATGCAAAAAAAGCCGCCGCTTAACCGCGGACGGCTTATTTTACCAATCAAATATTACGTGCGTACGTGCTTCTGCATCTGATTGATCGCTGACTTCTCCAGTCTTGATACTTGTGCCTGAGAGATGCCAATCTCGTCTGCAACTTCCATTTGGGTTTTGCCTTCGAAAAAACGCATCGATAAAATCATCTTCTCACGTTCGTTCAACTTTCGCATCGCTTCCCGCAGCACAATTTCCTCGATCCAGGATACGTCCTTATTTTTCTCATCGCTAATTTGATCCATGACATAGATCGGGTCACCTCCATCATGGTAAATCGGCTCGAACAAAGATACCGGATCCTGTATCGCGTCCAGTGCGAACACAACATCCTCCTTCGGAACATTCAGTGCTTCCGAAATTTCATGTATCGTCGGTTCCCGTGAGTTCTGATTCGTCAACGAATCGCGAACTTGCAATGCCTTATAGGCGATGTCCCGCAAGCTTCTAGACACTCGGATCGGGTTATTGTCACGCAGGTATCTGCGAATTTCTCCGATAATCATAGGCACCGCATATGTAGAGAATTTAACATTCTGACCAAGATCGAAGTTATCGATCGCCTTCATCAGTCCAATACAGCCAACTTGGAACAAGTCATCAACGAATTCGCCTCGGTTGTTAAATCGCTGGATCACACTCAATACGAGCCGCAAATTACCATTTACCAGCTTCTCCCGAGCCGATAGCTCGTTTCGTTCCTGTAATGACACGAACAACTCCCTCATTTCGGCGTTCGTGAGGACGGGCAACTTCGATGTATCGACACCGCAAATTTCGACTTTGTTTCGGGTCATTCGTGATTACCTCCCAGGGATGAAACATTAATGTACATTATCTCCCCGGGGTTCTTTTTTATTCCTGCACTCCCAGCACCCGATTCGTTCCGATCAAGCCGTATTCCGCATCCGTCCAAGCTTTGAAACGTTTACACCATCTTATTAAATTCTTTGCGCAAACGCTTAATAATCCGCTTCTCAAGACGTGATATATATGACTGCGAGATGCCAAGCATATCCGCAACATCCTTCTGCGTTTTTTCCTCTCCATCCGTCAGGCCAAAGCGCAATTCCATAATCATTCGTTCACGCTCGCTAAGCTTATCCAATGCTTTATGCAGCAGTTTACGGTCAACCTGCTCTTCAATATTTTTATAGATCGTATCATTCTCTGTACCGAGTACATCTGACAGCAGCAGTTCATTGCCGTCCCAGTCGATATTCAGCGGCTCGTCAAAGGATACTTCTGTTCTTGTTTTGCTGTTACGCCGCAAATACATCAAAATTTCGTTCTCAATACAGCGAGAGGCGTAAGTCGCGAGCTTAATCTTTTTTTCCGGATCAAATGTATTCACAGCCTTAATTAGACCAATTGCTCCGATCGACACCAGATCTTCAATATGAATGCCTGTATTTTCAAATTTGCGCGCTATGTAAACGACGAGGCGCAAATTACGTTCAATTAGCATCGCACGTACTGCCGCTTCCCCAGTCGACAGCCGTGACAGCAGATACTCCTCTTCCTCACGTGTTAACGGGGGAGGAAGTGCCTCGCTGCCTCCAATATAATAAATCTCATCCCGCTTCAGTCCGAGCCAGAACAACAGCCGATAATATTGAAGCTGCATCATCAGTTTCCATTGCAAACGCATCGCCAATCCTCCTAAAACATAGTGATGACAGGGTCGTTCGTATCAGGTACTTCGGTACAATCGGTAGTAGTATAGCAGTTCATTCTCCAGCGGCCGCCTTACGAAGCACGATGAGAAGAGTCCGGCATAGAATGATAGCTCGCTTCTTCTCTACCTGAATCTTGCATCAAATCTGGATGTACGATAGCTTGGAAGGCTCCATCATGAGACAATGTCCCCATGTCCAGCCCAATAATCACTTTTTTGCTTACATAAGTCTCGCTCTCCGTCCGGATTCGAATCGAATCTGGACGCAAGCCGATCATCCACTGCATATCACGATTCACACCGCGATAAGGGATGAGCCGCAGGCGGGATTCATCCAAAATCGCACCAGCTTCTCCTGTTCCTGTCCAAGACTGCAGCATATCAAATGGCTGTTCAGATCGAAGCCTGTTCAACCACTCTGCTGGGAAAATGCCTTCCCACAATCTCGCTTCCGTCACAACAACAGGCGCCCCTCCTAATGGATCTCGCAGATGATTCCCCGTATCTACAAGCCCTGTACATTGGCGAATTGTATCGCCGATATAAATATCCAATTGCACCAGTTGCTTCACTACCTGCTGCTGCCGAGCGCTGTGACGCCATACGAGACGGAACAACGCATAAGAAGCTGGTAGTGCAACAATGAGAAAGCCTATCCCTGCCTGAAAGGAAGTACGGTGAGCTGCAATCCATTGTGATGCCTGATGGGACAAAGACCAAGCACGTGCATCCTGCAGCAAATACTGCAGGCCGAACGCTCCTCCCGCAATGACAAAGGCCGAAAAATAAAAGACACCAACATTTTTAAGAAAATATCCGGCATTATGAAATCCAAACGCCAAGATGATCATAAGTATAGATAAAAGTAATTTACCAACGTACGTATACAGTATCGGATAGGCGGGAATGAAAAGAACCGCTGCATACACGGTACCTAACCCTGCAGCAGCAGCGAGGCGCCAACGCAAAAATTGTATGCCGCGAATTCTCGCTGTCATGCGGAGCAGCGTCCAATCCAATACCAGATTAAGGCCGAATAGAAGATCGGCATAGATGACGGTCAATGCGCTTCCCTCCTTCTTCAGCCGCCAACTATTGGGAAGTTATTAATTAGTATAAAGAGTGCTGTATTCGAAGTCTGTCTAATGATGGGTGTGGAATGACACTTTTTTTGTCGATCATTCCGATCTACGTTCGAGATTCTATTTCTGTGGAGGCAAGCTATCCTGATAGAATGCTGTGGGAAATGCAAAAAAGCGTCTGCCTATGTAAATCGGCAAACGCTTTATAGCAAAAATTCTTATTATTCGTTGTTTGAATTACGAGGGCGGTTACGCAAAAACGTCGGAATATCCAGCTGATCGGAAGATGGCTGGTTGCCGAACGGACGAACCGTTGACGAAGAGCGAGATTCCTGAGATTCGCCAGAACCAGTTGGATTAGCAGTTGGGCGACGTCCTGGCAATGCCTGAGCCGGCTTATTCTCGAATCCTGTTGCGATAACCGTAACCTTGATATCATCCTTCATATTTTCATCAATGATTGCACCGAAGATCATGTTGACTTCCATATCGGAAGCCTCTGTTACGATCTCAGCCGCCTCATTGACTTCATACAAGGACAGGTTAGCTCCGCCTGTAATATTCATAATGACACCACGCGCGCCATCAATGGACGTTTCGAGCAATGGGCTCATAATCGCCTTGCGAGCAGCCTCAGCAGCACGGTTTTCACCGTTAGCTACACCAATACCCATCAACGCAGAGCCACGCTCTGTCATAATCGTCTTCACATCAGCGAAGTCCAAGTTGATCAGACCTGGTACAGCAATCAAGTCAGAGATACCTTGAACGGCTTGACGAAGTACATTATCGACCTCGCGGAATGCTTCCAGCATCGGTGTTTTCTTGTCTACGATTTCTAGCAAGCGGTCATTTGGTATAACGATAAGCGTATCTACCTTTTCCTTCAATGCTTCGATACCGATTTCTGCTTGTGCAAAACGTTTGCGGCCTTCGAATGTAAATGGACGAGTAACGACACCTACCGTCAATGCGCCGCATTCCTTTGCAATTTCAGCAATAACTGGTGCCGCACCAGTACCCGTACCGCCGCCCATACCGGCTGTAACGAATACCATATCTGCGCCTTTCAGCGTATTGCTGATCAATTCGCGAGATTCTTCTGCAGCTTTCTTTCCTACTTCCGGATTTGCACCTGCGCCAAGACCACGTGTCAGCTTATCGCCAATTTGCAACTTATGCTCGGACTTTGCAAAGTGAAGTGCTTGTGCATCCGTATTTACCGTAATAAATTCAACGCCCTTAACGCCATTATCAATCATTCGGTTGACTGCGTTGCTACCGCCACCACCGACACCAATAACTTTAATTTGGGCCAACTGTTCCATCTCAAATTCAAATTCCAACATGAGTCCTCCATCTCCCCTTCATTGTGCACCGATGGCCTGAAGTCAACTATTATTAAATGAATTCACTAAACATATTTTTTAACCGTTCAATGAAACTAGGTTTGTTTGATGATTCCATTGGAGTTGGCTTCCGGGTTGCCGCTTTCTTAGCGCCACCTGCACTGCGTGGACGAACGGAGCGCAACACATGATGCAATACCCCAACACCGCTTACGAACCCTGGATCGCGAACACCAATAAAATCAGGTACCGCTATGCGTACCGAAGTCTGCAATGCAGCTTGAGCTGAATTGAGGACTCCAGGCATAGAGACAGTCCCTCCAGACAAAATATACCCACCTGGCAATTCCGTGAAGCCAAGTCGCTTCACTTCATTCTTGACAAGATGGAATATTTCTTCCATACGCGGTTCAATGATGTTGGCAAGGAATACTTGATTGAATTCCTTCTCCACATTGCTGCCAATACGCGTCACTTTAAACACATGATCCTCTAATGCATCCTCAATCCATGCACAGCCGAATTTCAGCTTAACCTTCTCTGCATGGTCGGACATTGTACGAAGACCGTATGCGATATCGTTCGTGACAAAGTCCCCACCGATAGGCAGTGTAGATGTAGCTGCAAGCGTTCCATCTTGGAACACTGCAATTGTCGTCGCGCCTGCGCCGACATCTACGAGCACGGAGCCCATCATCTTCTCATCTTTAGACAATGCCAGCTGCCCACCGGCAAGCGACATTAATATTAAATCCTTGACGTGCAGACCAGCCTTCTCTACACAACGCAATAAGTTATGTACGGCCGTCTTTGCGCCGGTTATAATCGTGGCATCGACTTCCAAGCGAACGCCTATCATGCCTCGAGGATCATGAATATCCTCCAGTCCATCAACAACATATTGCTTTGCAACCACGTCGATGATTTCACGTTCTGGTGGCAAAGCAATAACTTCTGCTGCCTTGAGCACACGCTCAATATCCTCTTCGCCAATCTCACGGTCTTCATTCGATACCGCGACAACTCCATGGCTGGATTGCAAGCCGATATGATTGCCTGATATGCCTACGTACACTTCCGTAATTTCAATGCCGACCATTCGCTCCGCATGCTCTACCGCATTACGAATTGACTGGACAGTCTGATCAATATCTACAATCGCACCTTTGCGAATACCTTCTGAGTCAGCAGATCCAACGCCGATGATTTGCAGCGTTCCGTTGTTAATTTCCCCGATGATAGCGCGCACTTTGGATGTACCGATGTCCAAACTCACAATGATGTCATTGCTGCTCAACCCGTGGCACCTCCTACTTCCCAATCAATTGGTATGTTTGTATCCCCGGACACTTTGTATGTATTCAACAAAGTTTAGTCATTCCCTCTTTTTTCTACAAATTTTTTGAAGACAAATTCCTTCCATATAAGCGGATATCGCCTTCTTTCTTAAAAACGTGAAGAAAAAAGAAGGAGAGAACGGAAATACCCATAAGTTTTATTCTAGCATTTTTTCCGTTTATTGAGTAGAGTTTTTTTCTCTCTCCATATTTTGCTCATTCATGGAGGAACCGCTGTCTTACTCGGTTTCCGAGTCCGTGTCCAGCCCTTTTTCAGGTTCCTTTATATCATTCTCTGCGCCCGCTCCTTTTTCCTGCTCAGATCCATTTTCTTTCTGATTTGCATCTTGTGAATCGGCGCTTCCCTGATTTTGCTCTGAACCGTCAACTTTATCCTTGCCTTCTTGAGTTCCTTCGAGTGCTTCTATATCATTCGGCAAGCTTGAATAAGGGATATAAGAGTCAGCCTTCAGCATCGTAATCCGCCCGGGAGATTGGGATTCCACAACACCACTTAAGTATGCAATCTTATCTGGCAATAGAGGGACTGTTGTCACCACTTCGAATCCTGAACGCGTGTACATCTTAATCCGGTCAGGATAAGAAGGCGATGGATAATAGCGGATTTCCGAAATATCCGCCAGCAACCCTCTAGGAGTAGCCGCTAGCGCCTTGCTCAGCTCTGCTTTGAGAACCGCTTGTCCTTGCCACTGCGTAAGTACCGGCTTCTCTAGCACGAGTTTCTGCTTATCCTTCAGTGAAATTACAGAACCGTTCTCCAGACAGGCTTGAATACTCCCATCTTCTGTGAGTTCATACGCAACCGGAGCATATTCTTGAATGTATACCTCAATCACGCCCGGGAACTGCTTGTCTACTTGAACCGATTTTACAAATGGGAACTGTGTCTTAATTCGATCTTCTACAGCGCTTGCACTAGTTCCAAAATACGGTTCTCCTGGTTTGACACCACTGCTGCTGCTTAATTGTTCTTGATTTACAAGATGATTCCCAATCCAGCGAACTTCCTTTATTTTACTAATGGATGATCTGAAGAACAGGACAACGAGCAGCACGATGAGAAGGAAGAGAAGAAGCCATTTCACTCTGCCGCCCATCCGTTTCTTCCTCACCGGCTTATCGGGCAGCGAAGGTATCGTTCTCAATGACACTGGATTCATCCCCTTCTATCAATACACATTTCATAGTAACTAGAAACATTAAAACAAGAATTATTACAGTCCCCTACCGTATGATGAAGGGGACTGCGTATAAATTATTGCATTATCCGTTAGCAATATCAAGCTTAGGCACGGACAGGATGCGATCAATCTTCGCACCGAGCTTGGTAAACATATGCTCGATACAATCATATCCGCGATCAATGTGATGAACATTCTCTACGACGGTACGACCGCTAGCAGCAAGCCCCGCAATAACAAGTGCTGCACCGGCACGTAAATCGGTTGCTTCAACAGTCGAGCCGTACAGTTCAGGCACACCTTTAATAAAGGCATTACTTAGATCGACCCGTATATCTGCTCCCATCCTAGCGAGTTCTTCTACATGACGGAAACGCCCTTCGAACACCGTTTCTTTCATCACGCTTACTCCATCAGCCAGTGACAGCAATACCATAAGCTGAGATTGCAAATCTGTTGGAAACGCAGGATATGGCGAAGTCACTATTCTCTCTACAGCCTTAGCTCTTCCAAAGCTGGTAACATTGATTATACCATCACTCGTTGCTATCTGAACACCAGCACGCCGCAGGATATGGATGAGGGAGGTTAGATGACTCGCATGCGCATTTGTAAGCGTCACAGCCCCTCGAGTAGCTGCGGCAGCAATCATCAGCGTGCCTGCCACAATCCGATCAGGCATCACCTCATATTGGCTGCTGTTCAGTTCAGTAACGCCTTCTACCACAATCGTGTCTGTACCTGCTCCCGATACCTGCGCCCCCATACTGTTGAGGAAATGCTGCAAGTCAACGATTTCCGGCTCCCTTGCTGCATTCGTAATAATGGTGGTTCCTTCTGCCAGCACAGCAGCCATCATTACATTTTCCGTAGCTCCTACACTTGGAAAGTCTAAGTGGATGTCCGTCCCTACCAACCGATCTGCGCGGCAAGTGATTCGATTGCCGCAATGCTCCAGCTCTGCTCCTAGTGACTGCAATCCACGAAGATGCAAATCGATCTTTCTTTCCCCAATCGCACATCCACCAGGCTGGTAAATGTGAACCTCCTTGAACCTTGCAAGCAGCGGCCCCATCAAAAAAATAGAGGAACGCATCTGACGCATCAAATCCTCCGGTATATGCGAGGAATGGGAGCCTGACGCATCAATTGTAACTGTACCTCCATCTTGAATTGTCCTGCAGCCTAAACTTCGCATAATGCGCTGCATTACTTCGATGTCTAACAATTGTGGAACATTCTCTAGCCTAACGACGCTATCGGTTAGAATCGAGGCTGCCATAATTGGTAAAGCGGCATTTTTAGCTCCTTGGATACGAATCGTACCAGATAGAGGCCTTCCACCCTCAATCACCAATTTGTCCAATGTGTCACCTCCGAGATTACCGCTTACCCACTACTCGATTTTCGGCACCAACCCTACCTGGTATATCCCCTGAGTCACCTGTTGAATGCACGCTATAAGGGCAAGCACGTCTGACGCTGTTGCTTGACCGGTGTTAACAATGAAATTGGCATGTTGTGTGGACATTCTTGTAATACCTACTCCATTCCCTTTCATTCAGCCTCTTCTTTCATAAACATATTAAATATTAGGCTGATTGCGGAACATGCTGCCTGCAAGCGGAGATATAAGCAGCAGGGTAGGCAGCCAGCATTTTTTATTCGGAGCCAGCAAGGCCTTGATTTCCCCCATTCTCTATGCTTACGCACAGAACGTTGTCTCCTAGACAATGTTCTCATTTTATGCAGCACAGAGTGCCGATAGGCTAACTGCATAGGTTCCGCCATATACGCCATAAAACTTACCAATTTCCCTGTCCCCAGTACAATCTCAGCAGAATCATTTATTCGTGACACATCCGACCCGTGCGTGCCTGCACTCTTGGATCGGCATTTTGTCCGTCCAGGAATGCATCAGCATATTCTAGCCCCGACAGCCCCAAGTTGCTTGTGGTTATCTCCGTTTTTGACAGTTGATAACCGTACCAGCAGTGCAATTGCTTTACACGTGAACATGTTGAAAACATGTATATCTCGACTGCCATGAGCCACCAATGGCTTATGCATTAGCTGATTTCACAAGCCGCTCAATCTTAATGAGTGTACGACGAGGCAGCGGTCTGGGGGAAACTGTCACGATGTATAGAGTATATTATGTCAGGTTGAAACGTTGTGTGACAGGAGCCCATTCCCGATTCTTCTTACTATATGGACGAATACCCAAATTACACACCATTTTATCTACAGGTATAAAAAAAATCGGGCAAAGTCACTTGCCCGATAATCGTTGTAATTCAGCTACTACTCTTGCAGCAGCGTCTGGCTGGCCGAATAACTTGGCAGCGTCAGACATGCTTCTGCGCTTTTTCTCATCTGTCATCATTGTCTTAATATGACGGAACAAGGCTTCTGTTGATAGTTCCTTCTCCGTAATCATAATGGCGGCGCCTGCATCCTGCAAGGAACGAGCATTTGCTTCCTGATGATTGTTCGTCACATTTGGCGATGGTATTAATATGGAAGGAATGCCGAGAGCGGTCATTTCCGCAAGTGAAGAAGCTCCTGCCCGACTGACAGCGAGTGTCGTCGCTGCAAGTACCTCTGGCATGTTGCTAATGTACGGAAGTACATGCAAATGATTGCGAACTGAATCACTTGTTTGCAGCACAGCCTTCCGTGTATTTTCATAGTAGTTCTGCCCTGTTACATATACAAAATGCACATCCGGCAATTGCTTCAACAAGGGAGCCATTCCGATCATCGCATCATTTAATGCCTTTGCCCCGCGGCTTCCGCCTACGATCAGCACAATCCGACTATCACTTGGCAAGCCAAGTGTGGCGAATCCGCGAGCTTTCTCCGCTTCCATCACTGCCGTCGCACGAGGGTTGCCACAGTAGACAACGTTTTTCGCTTTTTTGAAATACGGAGCCGATTGCTCAAAGCTAACCGCGACAGTACTTGTATAACGACTCAAAAATGTATTCGTCAAGCCGGGTATGACATTCTGCTCATGAATGACAGTCGGGATCCCAAGCTTGGCCGCAGCGTATACCACTGGACCGCATACATAACCACCCGTTCCGACGACCACATCCGGCTTGAATTCCTTCAGCATTTCCTTGGCCTTGCTTACACCTCGGATAAAACGCATAATGGTTTTGAAGTTTTCAAGAGACAGCTTGCGGCGGAAACCTGTAATCTCAATCGCCCGAAAATCCAAGCCCTCTTCTGGAACGAGACGGCTTTCCAACCCCTTCTCAGTTCCAATATATAAAAAAGCGCTGCCGGGAAACTGCTTCTCGCATTCCCTTGCAATGGCGATTGCCGGGTAAATATGTCCACCTGTACCGCCACCGCTTAGCACGACGCGCATGACCTTCACCTCGCATAACGTGATATATTAAGTAGAATTCCCAGTGCGGTCAGCATTAAGGTCAGAGATGAGCCTCCATAACTGATTAACGGCAGTGTGATGCCCGTAACAGGCATGAGTCCGATTACGACACCGATATTGATAATGACTTGAACAGCTACAATGCCAACAATTCCTGCCGCCAGCAGACTGCCGAATTTATCTGGTGCTGTCAAGGCAGTTCGCATCCCACGCCACACTAAGATTAAAAATAGAATCAATACCGTAACCGCTCCTAAAAAACCAAGCTCTTCTGCCAATATGGAAAAGATAAAGTCGGTTTGCGGTTCGGGTACATAGCTGTATTTTTGGCGGCTTGCCCCCAGTCCAAGTCCCATTAACCCTCCAGGGCCTATAGCGAACAAGGACTGAATGGATTGATAGCCTGCCCCCCTCGGATCCTGCCAAGGATCGAGAAAGGCGGTAATCCGCAGCAGCCGATAAGGTGCCGCTAGGACGAGTCCAACAAAGCCAGCAATGCCAACCATAGCAAGTGACATCAAGTGCTTAATCTGTGCCCCTGCCACAAAAATAACGAGCAGCACTGCACCGACCATGACCGTCCCTGTACCAAGATCCGGCTGCATCATGATGAGCCCAAACGCTGTGCCCATAATCGCGAGCGGCGGCAGCAGCCCCTTCGTAAAGTCCGTAATGCGCACTTGATCCTCAGAGAGCATTTTAGCCATAAACAAAATCATGCCAAGCTTCATGAATTCGGAGGGCTGTATACCAAATGAGCCGATACCAAGCCAGCTTCGCGCTCCCCCCCGCACATTGCCGATACCAGGAATAAGAACAATGATAAGCAAGGCGAAGCAAATGAGAAGACCTACCTTGGCATAACGCTTCCATACGCGGTAGTCCGTATTCATCGTAATGAACATGGCAGCAATCCCCAGCAGAGCAAACAGCAATTGACGCTTAACGAAATAGAACGAGTCTCCGTATTCCCGGAAGGCGAGAACAGCACCGGCGCTGTATACCATAATCATGCCGATCGATAGCAGGGACAGTACCGAGACGATTAGCCACAAATCGGGCGCAGTGCGTGCTTTGACCATGCGGTACACCTCTATTAGGACAATGTAGGGGCTTGAACACCCCCCTACTACAGACTATGCACCGCCGCTTTAAACATTCGTCCCCGATCTTCATATGACGGGAACATGTCCCAGCTCGCACAAGCTGGCGACAACAGAACGATATCACCTGGCTTCGCATAAGAGCTCGCCATTTCGACAGCTTCTTTTACAGCGTCGGCTGCATGATCTACATTGTCGACGACTGCTATATCCGTTAAACCTGCCTTCTCAGCAACATTTTTCATAATGTGGCGTGTTTGTCCCATCGCAACAACAGCCTTCACTCGTTCTCCCATGATCGGAACCAGCTCATGGAAATCAAGACCGCGGTCAAGACCGCCAGCAATAAGGATAATATTGCGTTCGAAGGCCTCAAGCGCCATCAGCGTTGCTTTTGTATTCGTCGCTTTGGAATTGTTGTAATATTTCACGCCATGCTGCTCGGATACGAACTCCAAACGATGTTCAACCCCTTGGAACGAACGGAGAGACTCGACCAAGGCAGATGGTTCAGCACCCACGGCAATCGAAATTGCACACGCAGCCAGGGCGTTATCCACGTTGAATCTTCCCGGGATCCCCAATTCCATAACAGATATTATCGGGAATACACGGCCCGTGCCGTCTGCATACACGATCTTCCGTTCTTCTTCCTCCGCCTCAACCTCGTAAGAAGGCTCTACGAACACACCACGCTCTACACGCTTCATCGATGATACCCACCACTTATCTGCTTGAATATGAGACGATAGGGTACGGCAAGTCTCGTCATCTGCATTCAGCACTGCAATATCTCCGCTTCCCATATTCGCGAACAGGCGAGCTTTCGAAGCAACGTAGTCCTCCATTGTGCCATGGTAATCGAGGTGCGTTTCCGCAATATTAAGCAGGCAGGCGACACGAGGGCGGAAAGCGCTTGTCCCCTTCAACTGGAAGCTGCTTAGCTCAACAACCAGCGTATTATCCTCACTAGCTTCCTGGGCCGCCTGACAAAGCGGGGTACCTATATTTCCTGCTACGATTGGCTTCATCCCAGCGGACTCCAGCATATTTCCAACCCACGTTGTCGTTGTCGTCTTTCCATTACTTCCCGTAATTCCGATAATCGGTGCCGGGCTGAGCTGATACGCAACCTCTACTTCAGTCACTACCTCGATGCCCAGTTCAATAGCTCGAGCAACGGGAGGCGCTGTATACGGAATCCCCGGATTCTTGACTACAAGAGCTACCTGCTTATCGATTAAATCATCTGGATGATGTCCGCATACAACACAAATGCCCAAAGCTTCTAATACCGAAGCTTCGGGGCACTTGTCGCGATCCTTCTTATCATTGACGGTGACGATAGCACCGAACTTGTGGAACAATTGTGCTGCGCTGACGCCGCTCTTGGCTAAGCCAAGTACGACGACGCGCTTTCCTTGATATGTTGCTGGGTGATTCATTCGTTACATCCCCTTGTTGATCCATAATCCAAGTCCAGCTAATACGATACCCGCAAGCCAGAACGTGATAACAACCCGCCATTCCGACCATCCGCACAATTCAAAGTGATGATGAATCGGACTCATCTTGAACACACGCTTGCCGCGTGTTTTGAAGGATACGACCTGAATAATAACCGACAGCATTTCAATGACGAATACACCGCCGATAATAATGATGAGCAGCTCTGTTTTTGTCAGAATTGCAACTGCAGCAATCGCTCCCCCAATACCGAGTGAACCTGTATCGCCCATGAACACCTTAGCTGGATGCGCATTGAAGACGAGAAAACCGAGCACTGCACCGACCATAGCTGCTGCACTAACAGCTGCCGAGATTTCCGATGCTTGCATTGCGATAACCGCAAATGCCGAGAATGCAATCGCACTTGTACCGGCAAGCAAGCCATCCAGGCCATCCGTAAAGTTCACCGCATTACTCACGGCAAGCATCATCAATACGATGAACGGATAGTAAAACCATCCAAAATCAAGACCAAAAGATGTCCCTGGTATCGAGATTACCGTACTATGACCGGACTGCCACAGCAGAACACAGATTAAACCCGAACAGACTAGCTGTCCAAGCAGCTTCTGCTTCGCAGTCAAGCCAAGAGAACGTTTAAAAATAATTTTGATGTAATCATCTAAAAATCCAATTAAGCCAAATCCAAGTGTTGCGATAAGCAGCACATAGAAATCGGTATCCATCACCGAAAATTTAAGGAAAGAAAGGGCAAACGCAAGTAAAATAATTGCGCCACCCATTGTTGGAGTTCCTGCTTTTTTCAAATGAGCCTTCGGACCATCATCACGAACCTGCTGACCAAACTTCAGCCTACGAAGAAGCGGTATCGTTAACGGGCCCAATATGACGGCTAGGAGAAAAGATACACCGATTGTCATTAACATCAACTTGAAGTCCAATCCTTACACCTCCCGTTACACAACCAGTTAATGTTGGACACTAGTCCATTCATTAACAACTTCTTCTAGTTTCATTCCTCTAGATGCCTTCACTAGTACGGTATCCCCTGAGCGAACATGCTGCAGCAGGCAAGCCTTCAATTTAGCCTTTTCATCAAATGAATAAACGGATTCCTTCGCCAAATGTTGCAGGGCGCCCGCCGCAATTTCACGACCCAGTCTGCCGTATGTGAGCAGAAGGTCAAGGCTTCCCGGTTGAATCGACGTTCCGACTTCATAATGGAGCTCCGCTTCATCAGGCCCCAGCTCTAGCATATCGCCAAGAATAGCAATCCGTTTGCCCCCATGCAGTTCAGCAAGCACATCCAGTGCCGCCTTCGTTGCAGTCGGACTAGCATTATAGGCATCATTTAATAATACCCATCCGCCGGGCGTAATCGTCCGTTCAAATCGCATACCGCTTATTTGTGCGTTACCAAGACCTTGCGCAATCTGCTCGTCAGTCAGACCGAACAAGCGGCCTATTGCAACAGCAGCCAACGCGTTAATGACATTGTGCTTGCCTAAGAGCGGAAGCTCGACAGCCATCGCCTTCTGACTGTCAGATGCCGCAACCGTGAATGTCGTCCCCGCCTCATGAAGATCGATATGCTCTGGCCGAACATCACACTGCATACCTGCACCGAAGCGAATCACTGACATATTCTTAGGCCGCTTCGTTGCTTCTTCCGAAAGTGCCATGTCAACAAGTGGTTCGTCTCCATGACAGATGAGCACTCCATTTTCTCGTAATCCGCTAATAATTTCTAGCTTAGCACGTGCAATCTCTTCACGGGAACCAAGCTGAAGCAAATGCGCTTCCCCAATGTTCGTAATAACTGCCGCATCAGGCTGAGCGATGGAAGATAGAAGTTCAATTTCGCCTCTTCCGCTCATTCCCATTTCGAGAACTGCAATTTCCGTATCTTTCGGCATGGACAATATCGTTAACGGAAGGCCAATATGATTATTGAAATTGCCATCCGTCTTGTGAACACGATAACGTTCCGCAAGAACAGAAGCAATCATATCCTTCGTAGTCGTCTTGCCATTGCTACCTGTAATAGCTACTACCTTTACCTGCTGCTGGGCCAAATAAGCTTGTGCCAGCCGCTGAAGCGCCTCTAATGTGTTGTCCACCATGATGAGCGGATATCCCTGCGGTGCATCATCATGATTGGATTCCCACATCGCAGCTGCTGCCCCATCCTTCAAGGCTTGATCCGTATACAGATGTCCATCGAACCGTTCTCCTTGAAGCGGCACGAACAATACACTTGACTCGATCTTGCGTGAGTTCGTGCTAATTCCTTTCACCGTGCGGTCTCCATAGGAGGGGTCGGAAAGCGTCCCTCCACATAAGTCCGCTACTTCTCGTAACGTCGTTTCAATCACTGAACTATACCCCTTATCGCTTCTTTGGCCACCAAGCGGTCATCGAAGTCAAATGTTTCCTTGCCGATGATTTGATACGTTTCATGGCCTTTCCCCGCAATCAATACTACATCGTGCGGGCTTGCCATTTCAATAGCTTTCGTAATGGCAGCGCGGCGATCAACGATGCATTCGTAACGGCTCGGATCCAATTTCACTTCATGAAGCCCTTCTACAATGTCCTTAATGATGAGATCCGGGTCTTCTGTGCGCGGGTTATCGGAAGTAACAATAGAGTAATCAGCATATCGCGCAGAAATTTTGCCCATTAGCGGGCGTTTCGTACGATCGCGGTCACCACCGCAGCCAAATACACTGATAACACGGCCTTCGGCAAACTCTTTAACTGTCTGCAGCACATTTTCTAGTCCATCAGGCGTATGCGCATAATCCACAATTACTGCGAAAGATTGCCCAGCTTCAACTGCTTCTACACGTCCATCAACACCTGGTACGCTTTGCAGGCTGTCGCGAATGGCTTCGAGCTCGATACCTTCAATGAGGCCTACAGCAATTGCAGCCAATGCATTATACACATTGAATTTACCAACCATACGCAACTGGATGTCCAACGATCCCTTAAATGTATGCACGGTGAAGCTCGTTCCTTTTGCCGTAATCCGAATATTCTCTGCACGAACATCCGCTTGTTCAAACATACCGTATTTAATCGTCTCAGCAGTTGTAATGCTGGCAAAATATTCAGACGACGGATCATCTCCATTGAGCACCGCGTAAGAGCGTTCTGCCTCTACATCAGAAAAGGTATTGCCAAGTCGTGAGAATAGCAGTCCTTTTGCTTCGCGATAAGCTTCCATCGTCTCATGATAGTCCAAATGATCTTGCGTCAAATTCGTAAATACAGCTGTACGGAAGCGGCAGCCTTGCACACGTCCTTGTACGAGCGCATGTGAAGATACCTCCATTGCTACAGAATCCACACCCTCGTTCACCATATCATGAAGCGACTTCTGCAGCTCGAAAGCATTTGGAGTTGTACGAGACATCGGAAATACCTTGCCTGCATAGCGCATTTGAATCGTCCCAATGACACCTGCTTTGCGCTTGGCATCATTCAAGATTTTTTCAATCAAATACGTCGTCGTCGTTTTGCCGTTCGTTCCTGTAATCCCGATCAGGTTCAAAGCACGGCTAGGCGAGCCATAGAACGCGTCGGATAATACAGCAAGTGCATGTCTAGCACTCTTGACGATCAGCTGAGGAACCTGCAGATCTAATTCACGTTCCACGACAAGTGCAGCTGCGCCAGCTTGAACCGCTTGCTCTGCGTAACGATGGCCGTCTTCAGCCGTCCCTGAAATACAGAAAAACAGATCGCCTTGCTTCACATCGCGAGAATCCATAGCAAGTCCTGTTACTACAGTGTGTTCATTTCCCTTGCACTTCGCTGTCAGCATTCGCGAGCAGGCTTCAGCCAATTGCATCTGTTGCATTAATTATTCCTCCGTCTCTTCTCCCATGTAAATTCGGATCGTAGAACCTCGATCTACACGGGTTCCCGGTTTGGGCGCCTGATGAATAACAGTGTTACCCGTACCGGATTTCGCTAATTGAAAATTCATATTCATATCTTCGTAGATATCAGTCAGCGTCTTCCCAACTAAGTTCGGGACGACAACAATCGGCGTTTCATCGAATCGGTATTTGCGCGCAACTTGATCCTTACGCGGCTCAACTCCCATGTAATGAAGCGAGTCCTCCATAATTCTCTTTACAATTGGCGCGGCAACCAGACCACCGAATTGAATACCTTGCGGGTTATCGACAGCCGTATAGACCACAATCTTCGGATCATCAGCAGGGGCAAAGCCGACAAAGGATACAATATGTTCATTCGGTGAATATCTGCCATTGATAACTTTTTGAGCAGTACCCGTTTTTCCGCCAACACGATATCCGTCAATGAATGCATTTCTCCCTGTACCCTGTGCAACCACATGTTCGAGGGCGTCACGCACTTTGCTGGACGTTTCGGGGCTAATGACTTTTTTGACCAGCTCTGGCTTAATCTCATCCACAACCATCCCAGTTTCCGGCTGGATAAAAGACTTAGCCACATGAGGCTTGAACAGCTTCCCTCCGTTAATAGCTGCCGATACAGCAGTAATTTGCTGGATTGGCGTAACGGATACCCCTTGTCCGAACGCAGTAGTCGCAAGCTCTACTGGACCTACCCGGCTCAGTTTGAACAAAATGCCGCTTGCTTCGCCACTCAAATCAATGCCTGTCTTCTGCCCGAAACCAAAGTTGCGTATGTAATCGAACAGCGTCTCCTTGCCAAGCCGATTTCCAAGAGCAACGAATCCTGGGTTACAAGAGTTTTGCACAACCTCCAAAAAGGTCTGACTGCCATGTCCCCCGCGTTTCCAGCAGCGCAGCTTGGCTCCGCCGACTTCAACACGTCCTGGGTCGAAAAAATGCTCGTTGTATAAATCGACCTTCCCCTCCTCCAAGGCAGCCGCAAGCGTAATAATCTTGAACGTAGAACCCGGCTCGTACGTCATCCAAATTGGCAGGTTACGATTATATACATCAGGCGGGAAGTCTTTGTATTGGGCCGGATCGTAGCTCGGGCGGCTCGCCATTGCCAATATTTCACCATTATTCGGATCCATAGCAATTGCGAGTGCCTGATTCGGCTTTAATTCATCCATCGCACGATCAAGTTCCCGCTCCATAATTGTCTGTATCTGCTTGTCGATCGTCAATTGCAAATTTAATCCATCTCGGGGCACAACGTACTTTTCTGACGAATTCGGCATCTGCTTGCCGCTTGCATCAGACAAATAGGCAATGTTGCCGCGCAAGCCTGTTAAAGCAGAATCATACCTCTGCTCAATACCTGTTAATCCTTGATTGTCAATACCCGTAAATCCAAGAATGTGAGCTGCCAAATCGCCATAAGGATAATATCTTTTATTATCCTCTGCCACTACAATCCCCGGCAAGTTTAGATCGCGCACTTTTTCCGCTGTTTCAAGCGATATTTTACGACCGCCGCCCTTAATCTGCTTAACAGACTGCCCTTTCGCAATCATGCGCTCTACATCTTCCGTTTTCATCCCCAGAAGAGGGGCAATCTGTGCAGCAGTACCCTTTTGATCTTCAATTTGCACAGGAATAGCCCATATCGTTGGAGAACTGATATTGTAGGCGATCCTCTCGCCTTTGCGATCCAGTATCTCACCGCGCTTTTGGAAGATAGGAATCTCTCTTCTCCACGAATCTTCTGCAAGATCCGCCAAATCCTTGCCCTCCCACAGCTGTACATATGCCAAGCGGACAACGAGCGCGATAAATCCAATCGATATGAGCACCATTCCAACAATTAACCTTTTACGGATCGTCACCCCTGTAACCTTCATACATACCCTCCCTCGTCCGACATCGGTTCATAACCAACCTATTCGGGACAACCAGAGGATAGAACAAGCTCTCCATGAGGATAATCCATAAGACTTCTTTTCTCTTTTTTTCACCTCACACCCTACGGATGTTTTGGCTCTAATTTAATATGAACGATACGTGTTCCGTTCTCATTTGCTTCTTTTTGTTCCGTTACATACCCTTCACCATCTACACGCACTTCCCAGCCAAGCATGGAGGTGATTTCCATAACATCGCGCAGTGATTTGCCCTTAAAGTTCGGCAGCGGCAGCTTGTTAGGCTCGTCGGTAAGCAAATATATCCGTTGACCAATCGCCAAAGGTTCGCCCGGAGCCGGATATTGACGTTTCACCTTGTCTCCTGCGCCTACTGTCTCGAACACGATCCCTTGCTCAGCCAGCCGCTGCTTGGCATCATATGGCTTCAAGCCCTGCACGTCTGGCGCCTTAACCGTTATTGGAGCCCCCGTCTTCTTCTCGTTGCCTTTTTCTTGCCCATCGATCGAGGAAGGAACCCCCATATAACGAAGCGACTGTGTAACGATCTTCTTAAACATGAGCGGCGCTACAAAGCCGCCACCCTCCCAATAGTCCTGCGGATCGTCCACTACCACCAGCAGTGCAATACGCGGATCCTCGACAGGTGCGAAGCCGACAAAGGATACAACAGCACGCGTATTGGCATATTCACCATTGATGACCTTTAAGGCCGTACCTGTCTTGCCGGCAACGCGATATCCTTCGATATAAGCATTTTTACCTGTACCAATCTGTTGATCCGCCACAACCTGTTCTAAGTATTCACTTACCTTTTTGGCAATGCCTGGTTCGATTACCTCACGCACTACCTCCGGCTTGCGCTCAGTCACTTCACCCGTAACGGGATCATGAATTTTCCGAACAATGTGCGGCTTCATAAGCTTCCCGCCATTCGCTACAGCCGCAACCGCCATAATTTGCTGGATCGGCGTTACTTGAACCTTACCATGTCCATAAGATGCTGCAGCAACGTCAGCCGGATATTCAAATCGGATAAGACCATTGTTCTCTCCCGGAAGCTCGATGCCTGTCGGTTTACCAAAGCCAAACTTCTCGATGTACGCCTTTAGGCGCTCTTCCTTTAGCTGCTCAAATCCCAGTTTAACAAAGGCAACGTTACTGGAGCGCTTCAAGCCTTCCAAGTACGTAATTCTTCCCCATCCATCCCGATTAACGTCATGGATGAGGCGTCCTCCCGCATAGATCCGGCCAGAGGCAAATGTCGCATTCGGATCAAAGATGCCTTCTTGAACAGCCGCAGCAAGTGTCACGATCTTGAACGTTGATCCCGGCTCGTAACGTGACTGTACTGCGTGATTGTAAAATGCCGCAATATCCTTGGCATTCCAATACTGATTTGGATTGAAATCCGGCATATTCGCAAGCCCCAATATATCGCCAGTCTTCGGATCTGCCGCAATGACCGTCATACTATGAGGAGAATATTTATTGTATACCTCTCGCATCGCATCTTGAATATATTGCTGTATTGTCCGATCGATTGTGAGGTAGATGTTCTCACCATCCTTGGATGGCTTGTATACTTCTGAAGCTTTTGGGAGTTTATTGCCCATCCTATCCTTCTCGTATTGGAGCATCCCTGCCACCCCACGCAGTTGCTCATCATACAGCTTCTCAATCCCACCAACGGGATTGCCTTGCTTGTCCGTATAGCCAAGCACATGTGAAGCCAATGACTCTTTCGCGTAGAAGCGCTTCACCTCAGGCAAGAGATAGAGTCCGACATCCCTTAGCTCGGTCTCCTTCTTTAGTTCGTCCGTAAATTCTCGCAGCTTCTGTGCTGTCTCATCACTAACCTTCCAGCCCTCACTGCGAACTTCGACTTGGGTATAGAATTCGTCTTTGTCTTTCTTCTTTCTGCGAACTAGCTCATATAGTTCACTCTCGGGCTTTTTCAGCACCGTGCTCAGCTTCTCTACGATAAGCCGCTCAATGTCAATATTCTTCTCAACTAACTTCGTAGAGGTGCGCAGTTCTTGAATGACCTTAGGGCCGACCGCTACTGTATATGCGGGCGCATCCATAGCAAGCACTTCACCATTCATGTCATAGATCGTGCCTCGGACTGGATTAATCTCTTGCTTTACAGACCATGACTGCTTGGCCTCCGCCATCCAGAAAGGCTGATTAATTACCTGATACCAAAACAGTCTCCCAATTATGACAATAAAAAAGAGGGTGAATAAGCCCCCGATCGTCAACGTGCGCAACTTAATTCGTTTGACCATCTTCATCCCTCGTTTAGTCGTTTCCTACTTGTTGTTTGTAAACTTCAATTTCAGCCCGAGTTTCAGGGAATCGCAAACCATTCTTTCTTGCTTCCCCCTCGATCCGCTTCCAATCGGACAGCTTCTCTTTCTCCACCGTTAGCTCTGACACTTCATTCGTCAGTGCAACTGTAGCCCGCTTCGTTTCTTGAACCTTGAGATTCAGATTGTAAATATTGGCATATCCGCTAATTAAGAACAACGCAATCGCTGCGCAAAAAATAATTGTGCCCAAATAAAGCAGTTTCTCTCGAGTAGGTAGAGTAGACTTACGGGTTACCTTTTTCTTCGTTTGTCGATATCGAGGCTTCTGTTGTGTCTGTCTCTCTGGACGCATTGCCAGGTTGCCGCGCACATAGGCCATTTATCTGCTCCCCCTCATCCCAATTTTTGAGCAACACGCAACTTAGCCGAACGCGACCGTGGGTTGTCTACTAACTCGTTATCACTCGGAGCAATCGGTTTGCGATTTACTAATGACAATACGCTCTTGTGGCCACATGCGCACATTGGCAAGTCAGGCGGACAAGTGCATCTGCCAACGTACTCATTCATGATTTGCTTGCAAATACGATCCTCTAGTGAATGGAATGTAATCACTGCCACTCTTCCTTCTGGCTTCAGACAGCGAACCGCTTGATGCAGCGCATCCTCAAAAGCGCCAAGCTCATCATTAACGGCAATTCGCAGCGCTTGAAAACTCCGTTTGGCTGGATGCCCCCCGGTCCGTCTTGCAGCAGCAGGAATTCCTGCCTTCACCAGTTCAGCGAGTTCTCCTGTTGTTTGGATGGGCTGCTTAGCACGAGCTGCTCCAATCTCTTTTGCGATACGCCTCGAAAACTTTTCTTCCCCGTATTGGAAAAGTATTTTCGCAATCTCCGCCTCCGACCAACTGTTGACAATATCGTAAGCTGTCAATTCTCCATTCTGATCCATCCGCATGTCTAGTGGCGCATCGTGGTTATAGCTGAATCCCCGCTCCCCCTCATCAAGCTGAGGTGATGATACACCCAAGTCGAATAAGATTCCATCAACTTGCGGATTCCCGTCAACCAGCGGCACACCAGCTTGAATCAAGGCTTCTTCCAAGTGGCGGAAGTTTGTTTTGACTAGTGTTACTCGATCCATATAAGGTGCGAGCCTAACTTTAGCATTATCCAGCGCCCAATCATCCTGATCCAGCGCAATCAGTCTTCCGGCAGTTGACAGCTGTGAAGCAATTCGTTCACTGTGTCCCGCTCCTCCTAGCGTACAGTCGACATAAATGCCGTCAGGACGTACTCGCAAGCCTTGTACCGATTCTTCTTTCAATACGGTAATATGATGAAACAACGCAATACCTCCTACTTTCGGTTCCCATCTAGCTGCGATGCGTTATGATAGTCCTGATGTTCACCTAAAAATTAAAATCAACTAGTGTTTCCGCAATTTCATTAAACGCGGATTCCGACTTCTCTACATATTGTTCCCAAGCATCCTTGCTCCAAATCTCTACCCGATTCTGAACACCAATAACCATGCATTCTTTTTCCAAATGAGCGTATCCTCGCAAATGAGACGGAATCGTGATGCGGCCTTGCTTATCCCACTCACATTCGCTCGCCCCTGAAAAAAAGAAACGGGTAAAGGCTCTAGCATCAGCTTTCATCATGGGGAGCGCCTTTAACTTCTGTTCAAGAGCTTCCCATTCATTCATAGGGTAGACGAAGAGACATTGGTCCAACCCTCGAGTCAATATAAATGTGGTTCCTAAGGAGTCACGCAGCTTGGCAGGAATGATAAGACGGCCTTTGTCATCGATGCTATGTTGATACTCGCCCATAAACATCAGCCACCACTCCTCCCCCTAAATCCACCACAGCGCCCCACTTTCCACCACAACGATTGTATACTTCGCCATAAAAGAAAAAACTCCTGCTAAAAAGCAGGATTTTATCTGAATCATACCCATATAAATTTTGGATATGCTTCCATAATGAATGATTAGGAAATACGGGCTCGCAGTTGATTAATGCTTCTCTGTATCCTTGTCAGCCGGATCTGTCGGTGTACGAGTTGTCACTATAGTTAATACAGGAGAAATCCCGCGTTTTCCCTTTTTTCTTTTCACAATGAACCAAATCGGGATACCAATAATTAAGAATGCACATGCAAACGGAAGGAATGCAATAAGAATGAGCACAATGTACTTAGTGAATTTTATAAGTGCTTCCCAGCTGGCTACAATCGTATTCACCACCTGTGTTCCAAATGCATCCTCCAGCGCTTGGCTTGGCTTGGCCTTCAGACGCTGGAACATATCTAATGAAATTGTGGACATCGCAACATTATTATCATAATATCTCATTTTCCCTACGATTTGCTCGATTTCGGTTTGAACATTCCCCAGCTCGGTGGAAAAACGGAGCAAATCATCCGATTTCGTTGCCTTCTCCATGAAGGAGATCAGCCGTGCCTCCACCGTACGCCGTGCCTTGAGCCGCGCCTGCAAGTCAACGTATTCCTCCGTAACATCATTGGCCGAATATTGGCGAGTATAGGCAATGGACTCCCACTTGCCCAGTTCATCAATGAACGATTGGAATCCAAGAGCAGGAACCTTAATCACATAGTTGCCGCCTCGCATACTGTCTGTTTCCTGATCGGAAAATTGCAGCACATAGCCATGAGATTGCTTGATAAATCTATTTAGCTTATCCTTCACTGCTCCATAATCCGCTACCTCCATATGAAGCTGTGCCTCATAAATAAGCTTACGCTCAGGCTGAAACTTTACCTGTGGCCCTCCGCCTCCCTTCATAGGCTGCTCAACCACAGCTGCCGCATCTTTGCTTTCCTGATGCGTCAATGCATCTGCGGAACTATCCCCCTTGGATTCGATCCTTTGACTGTTTGATGCCGAACTGCAACCCCCTAGAAGCAGCGTCAGAATCAAAACCCACATTGCAAATTGCCATTCCCAACTTTTTTTGACCATCCATATGTCCCCCTCTATTTATCTCGGCATGGATATTCTGGATGTAATTTCTTCACCTTCCATACTATAACAGAAGACGTATTTCCATTGGAAATGTTGCAAATAAATATACGAATATAACAAAAGCCGCCACTAGCATATTGCTAATGGCGGCTTACGGTTCTATGGGATAGAACTATCATCTCATTAATGCTCTTGCCAGCTTTCCAAGTAAGATCTCTGCTCACTTGTGAGTGTGTCTACTGAAATTCCAAGCGACTCCAGCTTGAAGCGGGCTACTTGCTCATCAAGCTCGTAAGGCACATTGACGACTTTTTTCCCGATGGATTGGTACTGCTCGTTTATATATTTCAAGGACATTGCCTGAAGTGCAAATGTCATATCCATAATTTCAGCCGGATGTCCATCCCCTGCTGCCAAGTTCACGAGCCGTCCCTCAGCAAGCAGGTAAATACTGCGGCCATCCTTAAGTTTATACTCTTCAATGTTCTTGCGAACTGTACGGACAGATACAGAACGGGCTTCGAGCTCAGGCTTATTTACTTCAACATCAAAGTGTCCTGCATTTGAAAGGATGGCTCCATCCTTCATAACATCATAGTGCTCGCCACGAATGCAATCACGATTGCCCGTTACCGTTACGAAGATATCGCCCACACGAGCAGCCTCGCTCATCGGCAGCACGGTAAATCCATCCATGTATGCCTCCACGCCTTTGATCGCATCTACTTCTGTCACCACGACATTCGCACCGAGCCCTTTGGCACGCATGGCAACCCCTTTGCCGCACCATCCGTAACCGACAACAATTACCGTCTTGCCAGCAACGACGAGGTTCGTCGTACGATTAATGCCATCCCACACTGATTGTCCTGTTCCGTATCGGTTGTCGAACAAATATTTGCAATATGCATCATTAACAGCAACCATAGGGAATTGCAGTGTACCGTCCTTTTCCATCGCCTTTAAGCGAAGAATGCCTGTTGTCGTTTCCTCAGCTCCACCTCTCACCTGATCGCGCAAATCAGGGCGTTCAGCGTGCAGAATGGATATCAAATCGCCGCCATCGTCGATAATTAAGTCCGGCTTCGTTTCTAACGTACGTATGAGCAGCTGCTTGTATTCCTCAGGCTCTGGATTGTACTTGGCATACACCGTGATGCCGTCTTCTACAAGCGCAGCGCACACGTCATCTTGCGTTGATAACGGGTTGCTTCCGGTAATCGTCACTTCAGCCCCACCAGCTTGAACAACTTTCGCCAAATAGGCTGTCTTAGCCTCCAAATGAAGCGATATCGCTACTTTCAGCCCCTTAAATGGCTGTTCTGTTTCAAATTGCTCCCTAATGCGATTAAGCACAGGCATATGGGCTTGAACCCATTCAATTTTCAAATGGCCTTCGGGTGCTAATGCAATATCTCGGATGATACTGTTGTTTGCCGCATTTGTACTACTTGTTTGCGTATTACTCATGGACATTTCATCCTCTCTCATTTGGATTAAGAAGCATTTATGATCCAGTTTCAAAAACAGGATACCGGTCACTACCTAACTATACACTTCTTACAACTTATGACAATAGTGCAATGCGATGTTCCCCTCTCCACACGACAGGAGCCTCCATCAGCATCGTAAACCAGTCCTCCCCGTATCGGCAGGCATATCCTAGCATGTTCAGCACACGCTCCTGAGGCTTTTCAAGCGGATGAAGGGAGACATGCAGCCGTTCCCACTGACGCAATCCAGATTCATGCTGCTTCGCCATTGCGTCCTTCGCTCTGTGATGCAGGAAATCAATCTGTTCAAGAACCTTGTTATGATTTGTAGCCCCAAGTTTTCCAAGCGCAGGAAGCGAAGCGACAAGCTCCTGCAGCAGTTCCGTATACTTGCTGTCCACCTCCGAACGCAGCGTCTCAAACCGTTCATCCAGATGAAGCGCATCTTGGGACTGCAGCCATGCAGATCTTTTCTCTTCATAACGATATACAACGTCTTCGACTGTCAGCTCATACTTATCCAACAGCTTATTAAGTGTGCCCTCAATACATGTAAAGCCCATTCGAGGCCATATGATAGGCATACGCATACCCAGCTCCCTAAATGCCTGTTTGATCTGTGCCCAGTAAGCAATTTCTCCTGGTCCAAGCACAGTTGCAAGAACTGGGAATAGATAATCCTGCATAAGCGGTCTAGTCAATACATTATTGCTTAGCGACTGAGGAGAATGTTGTGCAATGTCCAGCAGTTGCTCTTGCGTGAGCGATATGCCTTGGCGATGATTGACGAACTGCCCGTTCTCCTTTTGCAGTAAATGGCGTTCTCCATCTCGAATGACAAATACATTTGCGCTATGTGCAGAACGTACTGCTTGTGGCGTATAGCCGTAAGAAGCGAGCAGCCGCTCACTCGTGTCGTATGCTTCTTCCAATCGGTCATTCTGCTGTATGATTGTCTCAAACATCGGTGCCTCAATTGAACGCAAGCCCTCATCCGCTGAGTCAACGAGCACAAGCCCGTATTTACCGAACAGGCGGCCGATTGTTGCTGCGAAGGAATCAGATAGCGTGGCGCAGGAAGAAATCGATTCACGCAGATGTTCAAGCATTCCTGGTGTAAATTCCGTCTTCGGCAAAACGTGCTCGAGCTCAGCAAGCACCGCCTCCCATGCCGTTGAATCCAGTCTTATATGGCTGACTGGTGCACGTTGTTCATCTGGCTTCTCGATCCGTATGCGCTGAACGGATGGCTCCGCGGTTACCACATAGGTATGATCGACCTCATCAAAATCGTGATCCTCCCCAGCAATCCAAAAGACAGGAACAACTGGTCTCGACAATTTCAACTCTGCTTCCTGAGCCATTCGAATTATGGAGATTGCCTTGTACAGAACGAGAAGCGGTCCAGTGAATAGACCTCCCTGCTGTCCGCCTACGACGACCAGCGCCCGCTCATCCTTCAGCTTCTCTATGGAATTGCGTACTGCTTGACTGTTATTGAATCGCTCATTATACAGAGCAAGTACTTCTGTCAAGCGTGTACGATCAGCTCTTAATTGCTCTGAGCGCTCCACCCACTCTGCTCTCTTTTCCCAATCTAAATCTGGATGGTACTCATAGAACGTCTCAACGATGGATGGATCCCGCTCCATGTACTGTACGGCCAGCGGTTGCTGAACCGGAATTGATAATATTGGCCAATTCAAAGATAGCCGCCTCCCTTTTTGCTTCGTCTCGATTGTACACAATGCGGCTTCTGAACGTCAAAACAAAGATTATGTATTCGTACCCTCGTGCACACCTTTCATTTTATCATAGCAGCACACCTTATGTTTCGCACACGAGTCCTATCAATGATCTAGCTTTATGTATAGCTTATCCTACATGCTTGCGGAATAAATAATGATGCCAAGGAGCAGCAGGAATACATACAGGACGCCTAACAAAAAAAATGAAATCCGCCATATGATGCGAAACATCTTTTTCGGTTCCAATTTGCCATATTTCTGCTGCTGCAATCCGCCAATCAATCCTGCAGCGATTAGGAAAAAGAACAGTATCCAGTAAAAGCCTGCTTTCGATACGAACAATGTATTATATAGACCACCCACCGAAGCAATAAGGAACACCGTAGTTACATCCATCGCCAGTTTGAAAGCTCTCTTCTTCGGCCTCAATATCCTTCTACCAATAAGCCAAGTAATGATGAACGGGAAAAAGGGGAGTATAGAAAGCACAACAAATCCGTCATACATCAGCTGAAACATATTCGGGTAGACTCACTCCTCTCACTAAGAGATCCGCGCAGGAAATGTTAGTCACAACTTGCCAAAATAAGACGATACATCATACGATGCAGCGGCACAGCGACCTCATATTGCTCAGCCATACGGATGAGGGCGCCCGTAATGGCTTCTATTTCTGTTTCTCGTCCCGCTTCTACATCCTGAAGCATGGATGACGAATTAGACGATGTCATGCGGCATACTTGGACGACACGATTCCAATCTTTCTCCTCATCGACATCAATATGAGCAGCTCGGTATACGGCGACGGCCTCAAGGAACAGATCTTTCATGAATGACAGCCTATCCTCTTGAGCCAGAAGCTGTCCGTTCTTGATGCGCAGCAATGCCGTTAATGGATTGATAATGACATTGACAAGCAATTTTTGATAAACCATACCTTCGATGTTGTTCGACAAAAACGCCTGAAATCCTGCATTTTCTAGCAATTTCTTTGTTGACAAACATAAAGAAGTTGCTAAATCCGTCTTATTTGGACAAATTGAAGAGGCATTCCATATTCCAATCGAAGTCTGACCGCTACCGGTATGAATAACCTTATTGCTGCTTACGCGCTTGGCTGCTTCTGTCGTAACAGCCCATAACAATTGCTCCCGTGGCCAAATGCTGCTCAACACCTCCATGTGACCAACCCCATTTTGATAACAGACCAGGGAAGCCGTCTTTTCTCTTGGGATACGATCCAAATAGCCGAGGAAATCAGAATCAATATGCGTCTGCTTCACAAACAGCCATATGCAGCTTGATTTCATACCTGCTTGTTCAAGTACTTCACCAGCTTCCTCCAATGGATAAGCCCGTACAGGGTGAATATGAGCCACTCTGCCATCCTGCCCCTCAAAATAAATACCTTGATTGCGAATAAGCAATGCTTGTTCCTCCGTGCGTGTCCACAATCGCACCTCTACATTGTTTCCATCTATTGAAGGGGAATTTGATAACAGCATTGCCGCATGAAGCAGTCCCAGTGAACCTCCGCCAATAATATCGATAACCATATATAGCACCTTCCTTGTGAACAAGTATCTATCTGTTATATCAAACTGAAATCAAAAAGACAAAAAGCGCAAAGAGTGAGCCATGCTCTCTCTTCACGCTTTTTCCATTCGGCCTGTATTATTCAATTCGCTCCAGATTGCCGTTGGCATCCATCCGAAAGCGAGTCTTCGAGTCGTCCTCATCTTCGCTTAAAATCGCTAATCTGCGAGCACGATCCATAATTTGAATAAGCGCCTTATAATCGTCATTAACCGTGCGGTAATCCGTCTGCACCGCATTCACCTGCTTGGAGAGATACTCGTTTTCTTCCCGCAGACGACGATACTGCTCTTCCTTATCTTGCAACTCTTTCTCCGTATGCTTCAATTGACGTGACAGCTCTTGATAATTGTTGCGCCATTGCCGCAAGAAGCGGATAACCATATCCATGGAAAGCGATTCTTCGGTAATGAGCTCTGGCTTAAGGCCAATTTCTTCACCATCAGCTAAAGCAATAGAAGCCACTTGTGCGCCAATTGGCTGCTTTTTCATATAGTTGCGTTTTTGGCGTTGTGCTTTTGCAAGTTGGATAGCAGCTTCATATTTTTTGCGGACACAGCTATTCCAGCGGAACCCGCAGGCAGCAGACGTGCGGCCAATCTTTTCCCCTACTTCCTCAAAGGCAGCTAGCTGGGTGCTACCTTCGCGGATATGTCTTAACGTTACTTCTGCCAAAATCAAATCATCATCCGCTGTCCACGCATCTTGTCTAATTGCAGTCATGCGATACCCTCCTAACGACACTCATTCAATTCGGTTGTATACAGCACCCACGCCATCCGCATGTAAGCAGGCGACGAAGGATGATCAGTCGGTAATCAACCGCTTATTCCATCTCTATGCCCATGGTAGAGTTCATAGAATCTATCGGATACTAAAATGTATATCCATTTTTTCTATGAATCATACGTTTACCTGTCCATGCACTAGATCACAATTAGGCTAAGATTCTGAAAAAGTTCGCTAATCCATCAAGATTGGCAGTTTACACCAGAAGAGTAGAACGCTATAATGTCAATAGTAAATGTTGGGCCGATCGTAACGAGAGGGGGATGAATCGTGGCACGGATGTATCGCGTACTCGGCTTCTGGACATTGGTAATCGGTCTGATGGCGTTCGCAGGAGACATGATTGAAATGGCATTGCTGTTCTTCATGCAGACCGCTTTCTTTGTGTTGCTGGGTTACTTGAAATTGTCCGAACGTACATATACAATGCTGTTTTGGGCATACATGGTCGTATGCTTCAGCGGCTTTTCGTATTGGAGCGTCTTCATTATGAAAAACCCATACTAACAGCACCATTGACATCGTTGCGGACGGCTAATGAGATGACAGAATAGAACGATACAGCAAGAAGCGTCAGGAGATCCCAGATCTCCTGACGCTTCTTCATGTTTTGACTCCTTGTGATTCCTTAATGGATTATTATTTTGATTCGGATCCACAGGACAACAAGAGCACATGGAATCGTTCGCTCATCTGATCGCTGAGCAGCAATTGTCGAATAGCGCGATTGCGGCGTGCTTCCGCACTGAATGGATCCGGGTTGGTGTGCTGCTGCAGTTCATTCAACAAGCCTTGTTCCAACAAAAATGACTTCTGTGTCATATAGCCGAGTATCGATGCATTGACTTGCTTGGCAACACGCTGGCAAATATCAAAATCAACCATCGATGTAATATCCTGCTCTCCGATGTGAATCCAAGGATTGTCATGAGCCTGGTGACGGTGGTAGCACATCAGCGTTCCCTCCATCCGATGTGCTGCAGTCAACTCATTCGTTCCATCCCCATAGTCAATAAATACGAATTCCGCTTCCTCCACCTGACTCAGAATAGAGGTCATCCAAGCAGACATTGCAATCCCCGCATCGAATATTTGCCGATCCACAAGTTGAATATGATGCTGCTCAAGCCATAAAAGGGTCTCTTCCGTCGCAGGCAGCCAAAGCGGCATGAATTGCTGCTTCTCCGCATCCCACACTACATAGCACTGCTCATATATACCATCATGATGCCGAATACGCTCGACCGGAAACGCATCGAGCAATTCATTTGCGATGACGAATAGACGCCGCTGAGGTGACTCTTGTTCGAATCCCTGCTCATCCCACCATGTAATCGGAATTCGCTCTCCTCCGAGCATTTCCGCCGCCAGGCGTTGATGATGCGGACTCCTCTCTACGATAACATGCTCATAACCTTCAAAGCGATCATGCTTAAAGCGCTGACTCATTTGCAGTGCAAGACGCCCCGTACCTGCCCCCCATTCCACCAGCGTTATGGAATCAGATCTCCAACCACGCTCCTTCGAACGCCGCTTAACATACACAGCAAGCATTTCCGCCATGATCGAGCCGATATTCGAGCTTGTATAGAAATCACCCTCGCGTCCAATCTTCGTTCGTTCGGACATATAATAACCTTCCGTTGAATGGTATAGACAGGTACCCATAAACTGCGAGAATGGAATGCAGTTGCTATCGGATTGTTCAATTTGGTTAATTAAGTATTGAATGAGGATGGGATTCGGCTGATAATGAGACATACAGTCCTTCCTTTCTATTTATGCAGGTTCAATAGGAACATTAAAACATTTTGGATAAGCTTTTATAGTTATCCTTCAACTACACAACACTCGTTCAGGTCATGTCCAACCCGATCCGAACATACGATAATGTTGTGCAACTCAATGAAGGAGGTCGCCTCATGACTATAACGAAACGCGCATGGCGCTCGCTCATTGGGGTTATGATATCGATGCAGCTCATCGCGATCGTTCCGTGTGCGACAGATGCAGAGCCAGCTTCACCAGTACAATGGAGCATTCAGCCAACAGCAGAAGAACTGCAACTGCTTCAACAGAGCCTATCCGTCACCGAACTGGACAAGGACATCGATCGCATAACCATCCAGGAAGCAGCAACAGCCAAAGAGCGCACGCGCACAGAGGACGAGCTTCAAGCCCGCGAAACCACCTTGGAACAGAAGCGCGAACAAGCTGGACGTGTACTTCGCGCTTACTATATTGGCGAACGCGACATGATGCTGCAAGCCGTTCTCTCAGCTAACCGGCTTCAAGATATGTTTCGGTTATTCGAATACTTTCAGCTGCTCTTCCAATCTGATCAGGACATCATAAATGCTTACAAAGAACAAATACAAGGCTTACGCCAGACACGTGACAAGCATCTACGGCTGGAGCGTGAGCTCTCAACCGTTCGCGCACAGCTCATCGAGCAGCGCGATCGGCTCAAAAAGCTGCAGCAAAAGCTGGATTCTGACATTGCAGCCAGCAGTAACCCGAAAGCAATGAATGCACTTATTCAAGAATTTACAGCCTATTGGCAGAACGTCGGCCTTTATGAGGTTCGCCATTATTTTCAGGCACTGGCAAGCGCGATGAATAAGCTGCCCGATTTTGTCAAAAACAGCGGGGGCCTAACCATTGAAGGTACTAATTATACGATCACGATCAAGGAAGAACAACTCAATCAGTTCCTCAGAGAGCAAGATCCGATGTTCGAAACCTTTGCATTCCATTTCAAGAAGGGCATTATCGCCGCTGAAGGCACACGTTCTGGCATGACCGTTCGTATTGAAGGCCATTATACAATTGAATCAGAACCGGAAAATCGTATATTGTTCCATGTAGATCACATGCAGTTCAATGGACTTGAGCTGCCTGACACCACTCGCAAAGAACTAGAACAAAAATTCGATCTAGGCTTCTATCCAAAGCAACTCGTATCCTTCATTGAAGCAAAGGAAGTAACAATCGATGACAAAAGCCTTACCGTCAAGCTGTCGCTCAGCTGGTAAGGCTAATTCTCCTGCACTACTTGTCGATCAGCAGAGATCACATCTACAGTACGCTCATTTGCTTAAGTCTATCTGCTGATCGAAGCAGGATTATTCCATCCCTGCTGCAGCTGCTCATTAGTGGCTGCTCCCATCAGCCAAAGCTCCGCCGTTCCAATCCAGCCTCGAATCGGATCTATAGCATTGAACAGCGCTGCCGCATAATTGGCTTGAGGTAAGAACATGTCAGGGAGCCAGCGCCGAATATCTCCCCAGCGATCTATGTATGCTTGTTCATGAACTGGCAATACAGACAAGGTGTCATACCATTCCCGCTGAACAGCAAGACTTGTCATATATGCTATCCACTGCCTTGCCTCCGCTTCATGCTGCGAACTAGATGCAATGATATAGCTTCTGCTCGCCACCCATTGACCAACGGGTAGGTGAACGTCTCCTGGCGCTTCAATTGCTAACGGCTCACTGACCTCTGCCACCGCTTCAGAATAAGGTACGATTGCAAAGGCTACTTTCCCTGAGCGCAATAAGTTCCACGTTTCTGACTTGTTGGCTTTCGCTTCCCACGGAACAAAATGAGAGCGATACGATTCCAGCTCTATCAACTGTTGATTCCACTTCAGTCCAGTAGATGCCCCATTATCGCCATCAACTCCCTTAGCATACCAATCGGAGCGCATTAATGGAGTCTGATTCACTTCGGGCCATATTAAGCCCAGTCGTCGGATTAGCGATAAGAATGCCTCCCTATCCCCACTATGCCACGCGAACCAAGCTTGAGGCATTTCTAACCTAGCTGCCGCCCTATCCGTCTCAGAAACCTCTTGCCGCTGGCTCGGAATAGAATCTTGAAGAGAGGTTGGATCGAGCATCTTTTTCCACCCCTCCCAACTTTCAGGCAAGGAGCCATTCATCCTCCCAGCCATTAACGCTTTGTTCCATACCAGCACATAAGGTTCAATTTGGGCAGGTACTCCCCACGTATACCCATTCCATTTTAACTGATTCATCAGCCAAGCTAGAGACGTGAAACCGGCATTTGATGATTGATCAATTGGCTGCAGCCAGCCCTTCTTGGCAAAGCTCAATACGGAAGCACTATCTGTCAGCATAATGTCCGCACTGTCTTCCTGTTTCAGCTGGCTAAACCATTCAGCACCCGTTAATGGATTTTCTGCATTAACAAGCTCCACATAAATGCCGTTATTGTCAATGAAGGACTGGTTGAGCTGCCGGAGCTGAATAAATGATATCGAAGGAAGGTTCACCAATACCTTTAACTGCTTCCAAGTTGACGGGTTCTTCTTCGCCTTAGGAGGGCGATTGGCCACTTCATTCGTCGAAGGCTGCGACGGTTCAAATATTTGATCACTTATATGAAATTGGGACAACAAGAGTAACGAAACGAAAATCATAATTACTGCAACTAGCAGTTTTTTCAAATTCGGCACTCATTCTCCTCCCCACTAACATAATTTTTCTTTTCCAACACCCCTATTGTAGCACCGAACATACGAGCTGTCCGTAACAGAATGCATGATTAGGCGAAAAAATAAGCCTCCGGATACTACCCAGAGGCTTTACTGCTTACAGAAGATCTGCGGCAAGCTGTGCAAGGCGGGATCGTTCTCCCTTTTCCAATGTGACATGGCCGCTAACACTTTCCGTTTTAAATCGTTCTACCAAATAGGTTAAGCCATTGCTTGCCGAATCTAAGTACGGATGGTCGATCTGTGCCGGATCCCCCATCAGTACAATTTTACTTCCCTCACCAACCCGGGATACAATCGTTTTCACCTCATGTTTGGACAAATTTTGGGCTTCATCAATAATAATGAACTGCCCAGGGATAGAGCGTCCACGAATATAGGTGAGTGCTTCAACCTGAATATTGCCCATGCCGAGCAATATTTTCTCAATATCTCCCGCCTTCTTTGTGTCGAACAAAAATTCCAAGTTATCATAAATCGGCTGCATCCAAGGACGAAGCTTCTCTTCCTTCTCCCCGGGCAAGTAACCAATGTCTTTCCCCATTGGCACTACTGGTCTTGCAATAAGAAGCTTTTTGTATTTGCGTTCATCCTCCACCTTCATGAGACCGGCAGCAAGAGCAAGCAGCGTCTTGCCTGTACCCGCCTTCCCGGCCATGGTCACAAGGGGAATGTCATCATTCAGCAACAGCTCCAGGGCCATGCGCTGCTGCGCATTACGAGCCGTTATCCCCCATACAGGGTCATTACTGAGAAAGAGCGGTTCAAGCTTCTTAGCATCTGCGCTTACCTTGAGCAAAGCCGATTTGCTCGTACCCATATTATCTTTTAAGATGACGAATTCATGCGGATGGAAGGACATGTTGACATTCAAGCTGCGGAGCGGGAGATGGCGGAAAGAATAAAATTCATCGATGACACCGGGATGAACAAATAAAGTTACACAACCGTTGTAGAGTTCATCTCCTGATTGTACGGTGCGGTCTGACATATAGTCTTCGGTATGAAGTCCCAACACATCTGCCTTGATCCGAACAAGCACGTCCTTGCTTACCAAAATAACTATTGATGGGTTAGTGTGCTGCTCCTGCTCTAAATGATAATTCAACGCTACTGCCAAAATCCGATTGTCATTGGATACTTCCCCAAACATCTCCTGTACTTTCACAAAGCTGCGATGATTCAACTCTACCTTCAAAGTTCCACCGTTGTGCAGTTTGACCCCCGAATGAAGATGTCCAACATCACGAAGCCCGTCTAACAGTCGAGAAACGGTGCGGGCATTGCGCCCGATTTCATCTGCATTGCGCTTCTTCGAGTCAATCTCTTCCAATACAACTGCCGGGATAATCACTTCATTGTCGCCAAATGCAAATAATGCGTTCGGATCATGCAGCAGCACATTTGTATCCAGTACGAAAATTTTACCCATAGGATCTCCCTTTCGTTCGCATGCCTGTACCAGCAACACCGGCGAGCAGCAGCGCTCGGCGTTACATAAAAAATGCAGGCACCGCTCACACTATAGTCAGTACACATGCCGCACTACTTATTTGACCAACGAACAAAGAAAGGAACGATGAATTCATGCGTTTGTTGCTAATTGCCATGCTTGTCATCGGTCTCATCTCCGGATGCGGCAACGCGAATAAGCACGCTGCAGCTAATAACCCTTCCAATCAGGTGAAAGCGAAATCGACTCCTAACGGAAAGCCGGCCATTCATGATCGAGCAGCCGTTCGTGAACACTTGACTTCACTTGCAAAGAAGGTACCAGGCGTTCGCGGTGTTAACTGCGTTGTATTCGGCAATACTGCAATTGTAGGTATTGATGTAGATGCGAACTTGGAGCGTTCTCGGGTCGGAACCGTCAAGTATTCCGTTGCAGAAGTTCTTAGCAAAGATAAATATGGCGCTCATGCACTCGTGACCGCAGATGTCGACCTGAATCAACGCCTTCATGAAATGGCGGCTGATATTCAGCAAGGCCACCCTATTTCAGGCTTTACTGAAGAGCTTGCTGACATTATGGGCCGCATTGTGCCGCAAACGCCAAGCGATGTTCGGCACATCGAACCGTCCCGCAATACGGATCAGCCAAAAATGAAAAAGCACATGTAATCAATGAAGTGCGTTCACCGGGTACTGCCGGATCGATACCGGACAAGCATATTGACGCACGAAAAGCCTAGTGGGATTCCACTAGGCTTTTCGTATGAAGACATCGTCGTATACATGATCCAGCGTAATAGCTGCGAATGGGCATTTGGCCGTGCCGATGCCTGCTTGATTGGATAAAACCCTTGAACCAAATTATGTTGCAATGAGGGATACCCTTCATCAACGCTTCGGACATCGTACAGACCTCCTCCACACCATAATTGCAGCTACACTCTATTATATTAAAAGACGCTTCAAAAATTGCATACCCTTATCCACTTAGGAGCCGGGTTTGGTTGTATTCGTAAGCTGTGAATCCGCTCCGGCTTCTCCAGACAAGGTTGACTTCAATGGTTTGCCGGCAAGCACATCCTTAATTGCTTGTTTGCCCTCTTCCAACTTCACCGTGTCCGGATAGATGTACGGGCTAATCCAATTTCCATCTACAGAAATATAATGGATGTTATCCCGGTCTATTCCCAAATACGTAGAAATCGAGCTGCGAATTTGGCTAGGTGTCATATCAATTTTAAAGTTATCGGCCATCGCATCAATAACGCCCGTTACCTTCGTCAAGCCGCCAAGCGACTGCAAATTGCCGACGATTTCCTTCAGTACTGCATTTTGTCGCACGTTGCGGTCCGCATCTGTAGTACCCTTCGTCATCGGACGACAATTCGATTTGCGGTAGCGAACAAAATCCAGCGCATTTTTGCCGTTAAGCGTTTGTTGGCCTGTCTTCAGGTTGATATGCGTTCCATCCGCATTATCGTTATAGCACATGTTCTGATCTACATTCACGTTGACGCCGCCGACTGCATCGACGACATCCGAGAAGCCTTGGAAGTTGATTACCGCGGCATAGTCAATCGGAACGCCCATATACTTGCCAAGCATGAGCTTCATTTCATCTTCTGGCGTTGGGCTATCCAGCTTGCCTTGTTCCTTCAATGTGAAGAACTTCGGATAATAGTGATTCAATTTGTCCGGATGATACCCTGGGAGTTCAAAATACGTATCTCGCGGCAAAGAAACAAGCACCGCTTCCTGTGTATCCGGATGCATTGCACCAACCATGACAACATCAGTACGGCGTCCAGGAAGCTCTGGTCGATAGTCGATGCCGAGCAAGATGAAGGAAAAGGGCTCCTTGTTCGGCGAAAGAGTATCTTGCACCGTAGTGCTGCCGCCGCCCTGATTACCAGCAGTAGAAATATCGTTCAACTTGTTGTTCGCATACCAAGCAAAATATCCGACAATGAATATAACGACAACAGCTGCGATAAGCGCGGTGATAAGGGTCACCTTCAACCATTTTGGCATTCCTCGCTTGTTCGAGGACGTCTTCCTTTCGGGCGACTTCCTCTCAGGCGACTTCCGCCGTTTCTGCTTCGTTCTAGGTGGCAATGGTGTCGATGAATTCATATCTTACCTCACTTACTCATTATATTTCGGATTCGCTTCGATGTCCTGCCACAATCGTTCTGCTTCTTCGCGGTCGAATAATTCCGTACTCATTTCTTCTTCCCGCCAATACGTAATGACATATCGCTCATCCGATCCATCCAAGCAAGCCTTGAAGGAAGTCAACTGATGATCTTCCTTCAAGATTGTTTCAAAAAATTGTACCGTCTCCTTCGCTGCCCCATCATCCGGGCGCTGCTCAGACACAATGTGAATTTGCAGCCAATTGAATAATGCAACTTGCAGCTTCATCATCCGGCCTTCTCTCCCCTTTGCGTGTCGGTGATGGTCTTACGATGACGCACAATACATTAATTCTTTGAATCTGTCGCCTTTTTGCGGCGAGCTTCCATAAAGTAGCGAATTCGCACCATGAACATCAATGCAACCGCAACAAACAAGCATTGAATGATAGGCAGCTTGTCTATTTGGAAAATGAGAAGAATGAATGCACCCAGTCCCATCAGCAAATAGATAAGAACCTCCTTCAAGATCGGAAGCTTTTGAACACGAAATACTTTATTGAACACATACACGATTAACAGATAAATAAGCGCATAACTTACAAAGGGATGGGTAGCCAACCATTCCTGCATCGTAAACGCTCACTCCTTTGCCAAAGTTGTCCAAATCCCATTATACATGGGATTCGGATACTTTGCGCGTCTTTTCTGCGCGTTCACGTTCGCTTTTGTTCAGTATTTTTTTGCGCAGCCGTACTGAAGACGGTGTAATTTCGCAATACTCATCATCATTCAAATACTCTAAAGCTTGTTCCAAAGAGAATAGAACCGGCGTTTTCATCTTGACAGTATCGTCCTTCGTTGCGGAGCGAACGTTCGTCAACGCCTTCTCTTTACAAATATTTACGACGATATCGTTGTCGCGGTTATGCTCACCGACGATCATACCTTCGTAAATTTCCGTACCTGGGTTTACGAACAACGTACCGCGATCTTCAACGGACATAATGCCGTACAGTGTAGAGGATCCTGTTTCTGTCGATACGAGAACGCCTTGGTGGCGTCCGCCAACTTGGCCGCCAACATATGGGCCATAGCTGTCAAACGCGTGGTTCATGATGCCGTATCCGCGTGTAAGAGTCAAGAAGTACGTGCTGTATCCGATAAGTCCACGGGCAGGGATTAAGAACTCCAAACGCACTTGGCCATTGCCATGGTTAATCATGTTGACCATTTCTGCTTTTCTCGTTCCCAAGCTTTCCATTACCGGACCTGTAGCTTCTTCTGGAATGTCGATCAAGAGACGCTCAATCGGCTCCATTTTCTTGCCGTCTATGACTTTGATGATAACCTCAGGCTTCGATACTTGCAGCTCGTATCCTTCCCGACGCATGTTCTCGATCAGGATACTAAGGTGCAATTCACCACGACCCGATACGATAAATGCATCCGGGCTGTCTGTTTCTTCAACACGAAGACTGACGTCTGTCTCCAGCTCCTTCATCAAGCGCTCGCGCAGCTTACGTGATGTAACCCATTTACCTTCACGTCCTGCAAATGGGCTGTTGTTCACGAGGAATGTCATTTGCAGAGTAGGCTCGTCAATATGAAGAACCGGAAGTGCTTCTGGATTCGCCGGATCTGCAATCGTCTCACCAATGTTAATATCTTTAATGCCGGCAATGGCAATGATATCGCCCGCTCCAGCTTCTTCTTGCTCAACACGCTTCAAGCCTTGGAAACCGAATAGTTTCTCGATGCGAGCCTGCTTCGTCTTCCCTTCACGGTTAATAACCGCTACAGATTGACCTTGACGGATCGTACCACGGTTCACACGGCCAATCGCAATACGTCCCATGTACTCGTTGTAATCGAGCAAAGTAACGAGGAATTGCAATGGCTCTTCTGGATTTTCAGTTGGTGCAGGGATGTGAGAGATGATCGTCTCATACAACGCCTGCATGTTCTCTTCCTGCTTCGCAGGATCGGATTCCAAGCTCGAAGTACCGTTCAATGCTGAAGCATATACAACTGGGAAATCCAATTGATCGTCGTTCGCATCCAACTCAATGAACAGCTCAAGCACTTCGTCGATAACTTCTTCCGGACGAGCATTCGGACGGTCGATTTTGTTTACAACAACAATTGGCGTCAATTGACTCTCAAGCGCTTTGCGAAGCACGAACTTCGTTTGCGGCATGCAGCCTTCAAAAGCATCCACGACGAGCAATACGCCGTCAACCATTTTCATGATGCGTTCTACCTCACCGCCGAAGTCAGCGTGGCCTGGTGTATCTACAATGTTAATCAAATTATCTTTGTACGTAATGGCTGTATTTTTAGCCAGGATCGTAATTCCGCGTTCACGCTCCAAGTCATTGGAGTCCATTGCGCGTTCTTGAACAACTTCATGCTCACGGAATGTACCGGATTGTTGAAGCAGTTTGTCAACCAAAGTTGTTTTCCCGTGGTCAACGTGTGCGATAATTGCGATATTGCGAAGTAAGCTTCTGTCTTGCATCGTTAAATCTTTCCTTTCTGGGTGTGGAATAATACCAAAAATCCAAATCAAGCTAACCACGAATAAAGCCGCCATAAAGGGCGGCATTTATTCCTACGATAGGTCATTCTAAGCATTTGCGCTTGCTCAGAACTTTACGCTTACATGTTCGCCTGTTGTGCTGCAATTAACGGAATCGATTCCGTATTCCGCCAAAAGCGAGTCCTGCTCCGACAAGTATAAGTGCAACGGCGATCATATACGTACCGATTGCGAATACGAGCATCAGGATTAACATGGCTGCACCAACTCCACTGAACAGCAGTGCGCCTTGCCATGCTCCTCTCGGATGATAGGGATCGTATTTATAGTAGCCGTACAGCCCCACACCGATGCCAATCAGCAGCATCGGCCACAAATACCCGAACAGTCTCCAATGGATCCAGGAGCTCAGCATGAACAGGATGCCGTAAGTTGTCAGCATACCTGCTGGAACCATCATTACAGGCGGCAGGATTGCCATTCGTGCAAACACATAAAAGGCAATACCGACAAGGAACATGAGGAGCGGCCACATCGTACCGCCGATGAAAGCAAACACTCCCATTTTCCCCAGCAAAATGAATAAGCCTGCGGCCAATATAGCAATGCCAATCACTTGTTGGTTTCTAGGCATAGGTCAACCTCCATGTCCAGATTTCTGATTCGGACACGATATGACGCAATTCGCGTCGTTTTTTACTTTTTCTAGTGTATATGAAAGTTCGTAAAATTACTACCTGCTCCTTGAAAAAAACACAATAGCGATAAATTCCCTTACCAAAGACTCCTGAGACTTCCATCTTCTTGACTAATTATAGAAAAAACCTGCCGGCATAAGATTCATCGGCAGGTGTCGTATCTAATCCTACGATACATGGAAAAGACTGAAATTAATAACGGATTTGACGTCGAAATGCAAATCCGAGCACCATCACAAGTGCAAGCACAATCCATGGCAACCCAAAATGAAGCTTATTCCACATTGCAGGCAGCCATAGCGCCAAGCGTTCATCCGAGGCGATCATTTCACCTGCTGTATATCCAAGAATGCCAGCGCCCGCATACAAAAGCAGAGGCAATTTCTGAAGCCACGAACTAATGAAACCGCTGCCCCATACAATAATCGGGATGCTCAGTGCAATGCCGATTGCGACAAATGCCATATTGCCCTTAGCTACCGCTGCAATTGCAAGCACATTATCGAGACTCATGACTACATCAGCTAACAGAATAATTCGCACTGCAGCCCATAAGGAATGTGCTTCGCTCTGCCTTGGATCTATATGCTCTTGCTCAGCAAGAAGCTGGACAGCAATGACGAAGAGCATGACTCCCCCTGCTGCCTTCAATAACGGAATATTCATTAACCATAATGCCGCCACTGTCAGCAATACCCGAAGAATGACCGCTCCTGCTGCGCCCCACCATATGGCTTGCTGCTGTTCATGCTTAGGCAAGCGTCTGCTTGTCATCGCAATGACAACCGCATTGTCTCCACTCAGCACCAAGTTAATCAACATAATCTCGGCTAACAACCAGAACGATTCCACAGCCCGTCCCTCCTCTGTAGTTAGGTCTATGACAGAGGAGGCCAAGCTATTCCGTTAATTGAAAGCCTGGTGCTGGACAATTCAAATCAACGATTAGAACCAATCGCCTGTAGCAGGTGCTGCCTGCTCACCAGATTCATTTGCCTTCTTCACAACCGAAGCAGGCTCATTCGAGCTTACTGCCTTGTCTTTGTCCTTGCCTGACAATACGATTGCATCGTCCGGGGTTCCCCCTGCCTTCAGCAAGATCGCTTCTGTGCCTTCTACAGCGGCTTTAATCAGATCATCCAGCTCTGGAATAGAGCGTTCCGCATGCTCAACAATATTCAAATTCGGATTGGTAGCCGGAGATTTCGGCACGAATAGCGTGCAGCAATCTTCATAGGGAAGAATGGACAACTCATAAGTCCCGATATATTCCGCTTCGCGGATAATTTTATCTTTATCAACCGTAACCAATGGGCGAAGCAATGGCAAATCAGTTGCGCGTCCAATGACATTCATGCTTCCGAGCGTCTGGCTTGCTACTTGACCCAAGCTATCCCCGGTTACAATCGCCAATGCATTGCGCTGCTCTGCAATTTGTGTGGCAATTCGCAGCATCGCACGGCGCATTAGCGTAATGAGCAGATTATCGTGTCCGCTCTGATGCAGCCGGGTTTGGATATCTGTAAATGGAACCATGTGCACCCGCATCCGTCCTGCATAATTGGCCAACACCTGCGCAAGATCAAGCACCTTCCGCTGTGCGCGCTCACTCGTGAACGGATAGCTGTGGAAATGTATTGCATCCAGTTGCAGACCTTTGCGCAAAGCTTCATAACCAGCAACCGGGCTGTCAATGCCTCCAGATAGAAGCAGAACCCCGCGGCCATTCGAAGCAAGCGGGAATCCTCCAGCACCTTGAACGACCTCACTATATACATAGGTCCACTCTTCTCTCACTTCAACGCGCAGGTCAATGGCCGGCTTGCGCACATCTACCTTCAGCTGTTCAAATTCTCGCAGCACAGGAGCACTTACCAGGTGATTCATTTCCTGGCTGCCGTGCGGGAACCCTTTCCATGCTCGCTTCGCAGACACCTTAAATGTCGTCCCCTCAGCCGGATCCATTTCCCGCATTAATTGAACCGCCGTTTCAATGATAGGCTCCAGCTCAGAAAGAGTACGCTTAACCGGACTAATAGATACGACTCCGAATACGTGCTTGAGAACCTGAATAACTTCATTCAAGGGCTCTCCATTCAGCTCTACGTATAATCTGCCATATTCTTTAATTACTTTTGCCTTTGGAAAAGGACTAAGCACCGCATTCACGTGCTGGTAGGCTGCCTTTTCGAATTTACTGCGGTTCTTGCCTTTAATTGTGATTTCTCCGTAGCGGAGAAGAATCATATCGTAATCCATAATAGTTTCGATCCTGCCTTTCGCTTGCTTGTAATCCATTTATCTATTATCGCTGCACAAGAGGCTGCAATTGTTCCGTCATTTCCTTAAAGCTTTTCACCAAGCGATCAATTTCCATCTCTGTATTGCTCGCATCAAGACTGATGCGAATACCGCTTGAGGCCCTCTTTGAGTCATGCGTCATCGCGAGAAGAACACGGCTCGGTTTGTGCAGCTTCGATGAGCATGCCGATTGGGTAGATACAATAATTCCTCTTTGTTCGAGTGCATGCACCACGACTTCTGATTTCATACCTGGGAAAGATATATTAATGATATGAGGCGCGCTGTATGGGTCAGCAGGACTGTTTACAACCAGCGGCTTCAACTGAGACAAATGCTCAAGTACAGATTGGCGCAGGCGCGTCAGCTTATTATATCGCTCGGCTTGCCCCTCAACCGCAAGCCTAACCGCCTTGGCAAGACCAACAATAGCAGGTACATTTTCTGTTCCCGGACGAAGCTCTCCCTCTTGAGCGCCACCATACATAAGGGGCTGCAACATAATATGCTTACGTTTAACAAGCACGCCAGCTCCCCGCGGCCCTTGAATTTTGTGACCAGACAGACTATACAAGTCTACACCCCATTCAGCAAGTCGGACCGGAACCTTTCCTAAGCCCTGCACCCCGTCTACATGAAAGGTTACCTTGGGATAGCGGCGAAGAATTTGCCCAATTTCACCGACAGGCTGAATTGCCCCCATTTCATTGTTGACGTGCATAATGCTAACCAATACCGTATGAGGCCGGATGGCTGCTTCGACATCTTCAGGACGGACTCGGCCATTTGTATCCACAGGAAGATATGTTACCTCAACCCCCTCCTGTTCCAATTGTTGAACACATTTATATACCGAAGCATGCTCAATTTCAGATACGATTATATGGACAGGCTTGCCCGCAGCTTGGTGAGTCTTCGCAATCCCGAATATGGCGAGATTGTTGCTTTCTGTTGCTCCTGAAGTGAACAGAATCTCTTCGGGCTCTACCTGCAAGGCACGTGCTACAACCTCTCGCGCACGACGCAACAGCTGTTCAGCCTGTCCCCCAGCACCATGAATGGATGAAGGGTTGGCATACACTTGCTCCATAACCTCCGCAACCGTCCGGATCACATCCGGATGGGGAGGAGTAGATGCACAGTGATCGAAATACAACTGAGTTGTGCTCATCACATTCCCTCCTCGTGACAACAAAAAAGATCAAAATTGGAACAGGACGCAACCAACCCCGCTTCCCTTCCGCTGTTGATCTCAATTACGAAATAAGATGTTACTTATTTTACACGTTTCGTCATAAAAGCACCATCCCTTTTCCCTTGATCACATCTGACCAGCAAGGATTTGGTTCGTGCTTCATATAGAAAAAGCCTGATCCGGGACGAATGACCGGTTCAAGCTTGATGATAACACTATGATGACATCGCTATAAATTGGACTAAGATAGCCAATAATCCAGCAACTGCCGCAAATATTCCGGATGAACGGCTTCCCTGCAAATAGGCTAGCACGCCTAGAGCAGCACCTCCAACCCCCATAGGGATCGGAAACAAAAAGAAGGCGCAAATGGAGAAGATTACGGCCAGCATGCCAATTCCCGACCAATGGTCGATCTTAGAATGCTGGGTCGCGAAGCGAAGGGTATCCGAGAAGGTAGCCGCTTCCTCCCCAAACTCAACATCTTGCTGCTGTTGCTGCTGCTTTTCTGCATTGCTCACGGCATGTTTCCTAACCCGATGCCGCTTCAAACGGCGTGATTGACGCGCTTTGTTAGTTGACATCACACCACACTCCTAGCTCCCTGTACGAGATCATTTCGGCTCGAACGTCTGGCAGCATGTGGAAGAAGACTTAGCTGCTTTATCCTTATGATCTTCAATGAACGTTTCGTCAGCAAATTCTGAATTCGCCTTCACATTGGCATGAGCATCAATGTCAATCATAATCTCCGAAGCTTGACAGCGGAAATCCCCCCAAAATTTACAGTTGGATACACTGCAGCGAACTACCGGCTTTTCACTCATTTCCATCACCTCCGTTTAACAGGATGCCCTGTTGATGATGTCATATCCGGCCCTACTCCTGCCATGTTCTAACGAAAAAGGACGCTCCGTGGCATTTACGGAACGTCCTCTTTTTTCTTATTTGGGATAAAATGCAACAAGCGAGATCAGCGGAATTACTTCGTTCCTTGCATGCGGCGCTGGGTTAAATAATCGCTTTCATAATAAGTTAGCTCATCGCGAAGCTCTTCAAAGATCTTAACGATGGACAGGACGATATCTCGTGCTGCTCTAACTGGCTTTTTCCGGAAGCGGATCGCATCCTGACCAGTGTACGCATAGCGTCCATCCTCGGAATAGCACTCATTCTTCGGGTAAAAGAAGGCATTCACGCAGTGATGGTACACTTCGTACAAGCAGCGCTCCGAAAATGCAGTATCGAAGGTTGCTCTTCTTAATGCAACGCCTAGTCTTTCATAGCTCTCCTCCGCAAATACAAGCAAATGTCTCATATCCGTCAGGAATCCTTTATAGAAGCTAACCGTCTCCTCATCTTCATTCCCTTGAACAAGCGCAGTTAGCGAATACTCATTTAAAAATGCTTCAAGCTTATCGATAGCTTCCTTCAAATTGTCCTTAGAAACCTCACATAGATGCTTTACATTGGATGCTGGCATGAAAGCTCCCCCTTACCCCATTTGTCCATTCGACATTTCAAAATATCTTGCATCCGATTTGGAATCATTTTCATTTCCCCTCCATCCTACCACAATCCGATCATGATGGGTATCATTTTCCGCCTCGCTCCGAATAAATTCGTACCCTGATTCTCAACCTATAACCAAGTCTGTTCACGTCACGATATCTCCAGCTTGCTGGGTCACGATATCACGAGGAAGGACGCGGAGATAGGAACGCTTAGAGGAGGAAAGTTGGAATGCAGCGACGATATGTAGTTGGAATAGTTGCTCTTTGTGCAGCCGTACTTGTAATTCCATTATTGTGGGCGCCTGATCGTCATCCCGAGCCGAAAGGAATGACAACTGCCGCGCACGAGGAGAGCATAAAAAAACAAATTCTGCATCAGGATGTTACCCGCACAAGCCGCATGTTCGCCATTGATTCCAGACGCGATCTGGAAGATGCCCTTGCTAATTGGAGAAATGGGACTTCAGCTCAAAAACAAGAAACCGTTCAGCAATTTATGAAATCCCATCCCCATTTTGTGTATATGAAGTGGGTAGAGGGAGGTACGACTGCCTGGGAAAAGGGAAGCCTTCCAAAGGATGAGCGTTGGGAAGCGAATAAGCAGTTGTCCAGCTATGTTCGAACCGCCACAATGAACGTGATGAAGCAACAATCCTATACTTCTCCTGAAGTGCTTGTCAAAGGAAAAAGCCATATGGTCATCGGCATCGCCTCTCCACAGTCACAGCACGGGATTGTAGCGATTGTGAACCAAGATGTCATTCAGACAGTGCGCAAGCATCAGCAAAAAAATCTTCGGCTTGTCCCTTACCCGCCAGAATCCAAATATCGCGTAAAGTCTGTGGATTCAAATTCGATGTCAGACGTTAAGGTCAAAGACGGAGAAGATAATGCCGGCACAAGCCATTATTATGAAAACGAGATCGTCGTACGCTTTCGTTCCGACCCGGATCCCATTCAACTACAGCGAATGATGCGGGATACGGGCTGCGCGCATCCGCGCAAGCTTGGATATACGTATGTTTTCCGTTCTCACAAGATGAGCGTGGAACAGTTAAGCTCCTATTTCAAGCAATTTAACCCGATATACAGCGAACCGCATTTCCTTTATATGACAAACGAAAAACCAGTACCCGTTCCAGCAGTGCCTTCTACTCAGGCTCGACCTAAAGCTTTAAACGACACAACACAAGGGGATGCTGGCGAGGAGCCGAATGACGCCCTGTATAAGGCCTATCAATGGAACTTGCCGAATATCCATACGAACCGGGGATGGATGACGAGCAAGGGGGCAAAAGATGTTATTGTCGCAGTTGTCGATACTGGCGTTGATGCCGGTCATCGTGATTTACAAGGCAAACTGCTGAATGGCTACAACGTCTTTGATAAAAATCAGCCTCCAAAAGATGAGGTAGGTCATGGCACACATGTTGCTGGCATAATCGGCGCTCAGGTCAATAATGGCGAGGGCATTGCCGGCATGACTTGGTACAATCCGATCTTGCCGGTCAAAGCGCTGGATAATAATGGATCGGGTACATCCTATTCCGTTGCTGAGGGCATTATTTGGGCAACCGATAACGGGGCTAAGGTTATCAATTTAAGTTTGGGCAACTATGTCGACGGCGCATTTTTGCATGATGCTGTCAAATATGCCTTTGACCGCGATGTCGTGCTTATTGCTGCTACCGGCAATGATAATACGCGACGCCCTGGATACCCTGCCGCTTATCCAGAAGTATTTGCTGTGTCAGCGACAGATGCAAATCAGAAGCGTGCCTCCTTCTCCAACTACGGCAATTATGTCGATGTTGTAGCACCAGGGGAGTCCATAGCGAGCACTTATCCGAACAATCAGTATGCGGCATTGTCTGGTACTTCAATGGCTTGTCCACATGTATCTGCACTTGCTGCACTTATTCGCTCTGTCAACCCTTCGCTCAAAAATACGGAAGTGTATGATATTATGCGGCAAAGCGTCATTGATTTAGGAACACCTGGCAAAGATATCTATTATGGCTATGGCGAGATTGATGTCGCTCAGGCACTTACCCTTGCAGAACAAGGTACTACATCTTTGTCGCTGCTCCCGCAAAATATTGCTCGCGAGATCAAGCGTACAATTGCTCAATATGTACAGCATCCTTCTCCACCATCCTCCATGCTGCCTGCTTCTCAGCGGTAATCTATTGATGATATGCAGGCTGCCAATGCTTGAAGCCAACAAAATTGTATGCATGGCGACAAGAGACAATCAAAAACCCCCGCAGGGTATTCCTGCGGGGGTTACTTTATCCTTGTATAGAAGCTGTGCGTTAACATAAATACGCAAGCTATAGTTTGATACTCGAAACTTCATCCTATCCAGATCAAGTTATCGAACAAGAAAAAATGTTGCAGCTCCGGAAAGTTTGCCGTAAGCCGGGTTCTGTACTGATCGTGGTATTACGGGAGCTACCCTTCCACTACGAAGTGACAATCATCTATCTAGACCGTACATTGCTGCACGGTTCAAGCGACCAACCCAGACGCACCTCGGGCTAAGGCTGCCCTTGCGGGCATGCATCTCATTAGGTCTTGCTCCAGATGGGGTTTACCAGGAACGAAGTCACCAACGCTCCTCGTGGTCTCTTACACCACGGTTCCACCCTTGCCTGTGCTGCCGAAGCAGCCATCGGCGGTCCATTTCTGTGGCACTATCCTTCAGCTCGCGCTGACTGGACATTATCCAGCACCCTGCCCTATGGAGCCCGGACTTTCCTCTCGTGACCAAGTCACCAGCGATTGTCTGTCAAACTTTCCGTCAACATTCGTTAGTATACTAGTTTCACACAAGAAACTCAACCGTCAACTTTTACAAAAACTGAAATGGCTCGGTATTTAAGGAAGAAGCTATGAACTGTGTTGATGCACCCTTATCTGATGCCGCCTTCTGCAACCGTGCTGCGACGTCCTGCTTCATCATCTTTTCTGCATTATGCCCTGGATCGATAATAGCAAGTCCTGCTGCAAGTGCATCGTGAGCCGTATGATAATCAACATCTCCCGTTACAAGTACATCTGCCCCATGGAACAGTGCATGGTGAATATATCTAGCCCCGGAACCACCTAGAACGGCAACCTTGCGCACAGGTCGATCCAGCTCGCCAACCACACGTACATTGGATACTTCGAAGCTGGTCTTCACTTGCTCGGACAATTCACGAAGCGTTACTCCCTCTGCAAGCTTGCCCACTCTTCCCAGACCGTATTCCGTCCCTTGAATATCTACAGGATATAGATCATACGCGACTTCCTCATAAGGATGCGCCTTGAACATCGCTTGAAGCACACGGCTGCGAATCGACTTCGGTACTATTGTTTCCACGCGCACCTCTGGCACTGTTTCCAACTTGCCGGCTTGTCCGACATGCGGATTTGTGTTGTCGCCTGGCTTGAAAGTACCGAAGCCTTCACTGTTGAAGCTGCAATGACTGTAATTGCCGATATGTCCTGCACCTGCATTCAATACCGCTGCACGCACGTCCTCGGCATGTGTCTGCGGCACAAATACAACCAGCTTATGAAGCTGCTCCTGGTGTAATGTTTCAAGCACGCGCACATTGGTCAGTTGAAGACGTTCTGCCATCAAATCGTTCATTCCGCCTACAGCAACATCATAATTCGTATGGGAGATATATACCGCGATATCATGCTTAATCAGTTTTTCATACAGTCGACCTGCAGGAGTATCTGTCTGCAAATGCTTCAGTGGTCGGAAAATAATCGCATGGTGTGCGATAATAAGATTTGCCTCCTGGGCAATCGCCTCTTCGACGACCTCTTCGTTCACATCAAGAGCGACGAGCACCTTGGCCACTTCCTTATTCAGTGACCCTAATTGAAGCCCAATCCGGTCGTCTGGGACTGCCAATGACTTAGGCGCAAGCTGCTCCATCCATTGAATTATCGTTGAACCTTTCGCAAACATTCGATAATCGCCTCCAATTCCGCCTTATTCTGCATGAAAACTTCACGGCGCTGCATTGCCTCTTCACTCTCAGCCTGTTCCATTGTACGCAACACACGCTCTCGTTTTCCTACTTCGCGCTTCCACTTCTCAAAGAATACTTCTGTAGGAGCTTGTGACAACAGCGGGCCGAATTGAAGCAGCCATTCCTCAGTCAACGGCAGCCCGCACGAAAGAGTACGAGCTTCGTACAGTCGAGCATTATAAGCCTCCACTGCTTCTGCGTCTGGCTGCCGCTCCGCGAGCAGCACTTCATAAATCTTGCCGTCTTCCTCTAAAATATGCTCCTTAAGCAGATTCCAGCCTTCCTTGCGAAGCCAACGGCGAACTGTATCTTCTCCTACATTCGGTTGAAGGATGAGCCGCTTAACCCCCTCCAACTTATCAGGCTGCGCTGATAAAATACTGACAATAAGACTGCCGCCCATTCCAGCAATGGAAATACAGTCTACCTCGTTAGGCTCCAAAACGGCAAGGCCATCTCCTAGCCGAACTTGAACAATATGCTCCAAGCGTGACCCCAACACTTGACGTCTTGCCGCTTCATAAGGCCCTTGATTCACTTCACCAGCAACCCCATACGAAATCTTGCCTTCCTTTGCTAAATACGATGGAAGCAGCGCATGGTCAGAACCAATATCTGCAAGCTTGCTGCCCTCAGGCACCCAATCCGCGATCCATTGTAATCGTTTGGACAGTTTGATGTTCACGTATCCACTTCACCCACTTTTTTCTAAAGTAATATCCCATGTAGAACATAATAAAAAGCTTCGTTAGCATAAATAATAAGACTTCATCGCCTGGATTTAGCTTGAGCGCAATATGTCTGCCTAACCAAGCCACCTCTGGCATATGCCAAGTGATAACAGAGGCAAGAAGCAGAGCCGCTGAAGCTGAATGAGATCGATGATGCAGTACCCAAGCCAGCCATATGAATAATAAACTCTCAGGCAGCCACAACCATTGCATATTAATCAGCGTGAGTTCGCCGCCAATGGAATCAAGGATTATCGCATAGGCAATCGCCAGCGTAAGCCAGCCAAATCCCTGTATCCCGCTTCGGCGCAGAAGCAAGCCTGTGATCAGCCACAAAAGTCCGGCTCCGATCAACCACAATGCTAAGCTCCACCATAGCATCTATTCATGTAGGATGAGTATTGCTAATGAGCCGAGTATACCGGCAGCATTGCCAAGGCATGCACATATCGCTGCTTGAAGTTTGCTTTTCTTTTCCGCATACTTTGATTTGTAAACAGCAAGCCCATAACCAAGAACGATAAAAGCGGCTACTGCCCCAATTTGCATTGGAAAGTCAAAAGCGGTAAAATAAAATCCAACAGTACAGAACAAGCCAGAAATGAAAAATAACGCCATCCATTTTACGGCAGAAAGGCTGTTCAGCCAAGCTGAAACGCCTACTTCGGAAGCGGTATTTCCGGATTTTTCGGGTGCTATCGTTGCTTCTGGCAGCTGGTACAATCGAGCAAGGAACTCGCAATAACGTTCCGGCAATAGTCGATTTTCCCGCCAGCGGGCAATCTCGTGTGACATCCATTGTCGCTGCTTCTGATCCATGCGGCTTGTCACGCCTCCCGTAATTGATGCCTTCATGGCAACAAAAGACCTTCCCCACGCATACGCGCACAAGAAGGTCTCGTCGTTAGCCACTATTCAAGAAAATCTTTCAGTCGCTTGCTGCGGCTTGGATGACGCAATTTACGAAGTGCTTTCGCTTCAATTTGGCGAATCCGTTCGCGTGTGACTCCGAATACTTTACCTACCTCTTCCAAGGTACGTGTACGGCCGTCATCGAGACCAAAGCGCAAACGAAGCACATTCTCTTCACGTTCTGTCAATGTGTCAAGCACATCCTCCAGTTGCTCCTTCAACAGCTCATACGCTGCTGCATCAGCAGGTGCCAGTGCTTCTTGATCCTCAATGAAATCTCCCAAGTGAGAATCGTCTTCTTCCCCAATTGGCGTTTCCAACGATACCGGTTCCTGGGCAATCTTCATAATTTCGCGTACTTTCTCAACACTGAGTTCCATCTCAGCCGCAATTTCTTCCGGCGTTGGTTCGCGCCCAAGCTCTTGAAGCAGTTGACGGGATACACGAACCAATTTATTAATTGTCTCTACCATGTGAACCGGTATACGAATTGTGCGTGCCTGATCGGCAATCGCTCTCGTAATCGCTTGACGGATCCACCAAGTAGCATACGTACTAAATTTGTATCCTTTGCTGTGATCGAATTTCTCAACAGCCTTGATCAAACCCATATTGCCTTCTTGAATCAAATCAAGGAAGAGCATCCCACGTCCTACATAACGCTTCGCAATGCTGACCACGAGTCGCAAATTCGCTTCTGTCAAGCGCTTCTTCGCTTCTTCGTCCCCCTGCTCGATTCGCTTCGCAAGTTCGATCTCTTCTTCTGCCGACAAGAGCGGAACACGGCCGATCTCTTTTAAGTACATCCGAACCGGGTCATTAATTTTAATCCCCGGTGGCAGCGATAAGTCATCATCGAAATGGAAATCGTCGTGATCCCCACTCTCCCGATCACCACTATTGCGATTGCCCATTCCATCTTCCGTTTCATTTACCACTTCAATACCCAAATCAGATAGCTGCTCGTAGAACTCATCCATCTGCTCCGGGTCTTGATCGAACGTCGATAACTTTTCAGTAATATCTTTATAGCTAAGCGAACCGCGCTTTTTACCGAGCTCAATCAATTGATCCTTCACATGTTCTAACGCTGCTTCGGCATCTAGTCCAGTATGTTGATCATTCGCCATTTTCCGACTCCCTCCTCCCTAGAAACTTCTGCTTACTACCGCTTCAGTTGTTGCTCTAGGGCTATAATTTCTTGTGCAATTTGCGCGGCACGCAATATGTCTCCTGTACGCTCCGCCTGCACCATTTCTTCCTTTTTACGCTCAATTTCACGATGCCGAGGCACTTTCAAGATTTGACCAATATAATCGTCTAATAGGGCGGTGTCATATCGCAGCGGCACTTCGGCCATTGATATGGATGCAGCCGTCTTCTCTAGTCGGTCATCCTGCAGAGTTGCCAAATAACAACTGAAATCAGGCTCCTTGCCTTGCGCGTAATAAGCATATAGATAAGCGGCAAGAGCCGCATGATCATCTACATTGAATTGCTCGCCAAGATTCCGCTCCACATAGTTGGAAACTTCGACATCCTGGAACATCAGCGCCAGCAAGCTGCGTTCTGCATATACGTATGCTGGACGCAACACGGGCGGGGAGATAACTTGCTTATCATTCCTAACATTATTCCACCAATTGTCTTGATTATCCCCGTTTTCGTTCTTTTTTTGCAGCTTTTGGCGGATATTCGCACATTCTTGCTTCAAAGAAGCGATCGCAGAATCCCCTGATAATTCAAGCAGTGAAGCAATCTCCTTCAAGTGCATCTCCCGTTCAACAGGCGATTCAACCTTCGCCACAACACGCAGCGCAGCATCTTTGAATCGTCGTTTGCCATCATCTTCTAGCAGTATATGATTTCGACGTAAAGATATAAGCTTGAATTTGGTTGGAGTAACGGCCGATGCAATGATCGCATGCCTAAACCGCTCTGCGCCATGCGCTTTGATGAATTCATCAGGATCCATTCGATCAGGCAGCATGGCAACGGCTACATGCAAGCCGCTTCCCTCTAACAATGCTATGGATTTCATTGCAGCTGCTTGTCCAGCATCATCGCCGTCATAGCATAACGTAACGCTGTCTCCGAGTTGCTTCAGCAATTGAACATGATCGGAGGTCAACGCAGTACCCATGGTAGCAACGCCATTCATCACTTGAGCTTCCCAAGCCTGTATGACATCTGCAAAACCTTCAAACAGAACAATTTCACCAGTGCGCTTAATATGCGGTCTTGCCTGATGCACATTGTACAGCAGCTTGGATTTGTTGAATAGCATCGTTTCCGGCGAGTTCAAATACTTCGGCTGACTTCCGTCAAGCACCCTTCCTGCAAATCCTACTATGCGTCCCCGGCGATCCCATATCGGGAACATGACCCGGTTACGGAAACGATCGACATACCCTTCTCCATTCGTTCTAGCCGATACGATACCGCCCTTCTCCACCAGAGCAAGGTCGAACTGCCGTTTCGTAAGAAACTTCACGATCATATCCCAATTTGGCGGTGCGTATCCAATCTGAAACTGTTCGATAAGCTTGTCGTTAAAGCCGCGTTCACGCAAATAGCGAAGCGCTTCCTGACCTTCCGTTGTGTTCATTAATATATAATGATACATTTTCGCAGTCAGCTCATGTGCTTCAATCAGCCGATCCTTCGCTTCATTCCGTGGATTGCGTTCAGCATACGAGTCGCCGCTTCCCCATGTAACAGGAATGCCCGCTAACTCGGCGAGATGCGTAATGGCTTCCGGATACGAGTATCCTTCCAGCCCCATTACAAATTGAATAGCCGTCCCGCTCTTTCCGCAACCGTAACAATGGAAAATTTGCTTCTCCGGCGTGACCGTGAACGATGGTGTCTTCTCCGAATGAAAGGGACAAAGCCCCTTCAAATATTTACCGTGCTTCGATAAATGGACATATTGTCCAACTATATCGACGATATCGTTGCGCTTTAATACTTCATCGCGAACTTCATCAGGAATCAGTCCATATCCGTTCATCGCTCAATCACCTTCATCTGAACACGTATTACTAATTCGCTATGGGCGCATTTTCTCCTGCTCACGAAGCAAAAGTTTTGTCAGTTTATGTTGGAAAATTTCGCGATCCTCTTCACTCATTGCTCGCGGGCCTTTCGTCCGTAAACCTGCTCTTCTTGCTTTGCTCGAGATGTGTCGCCTTGTCAGGTACTCATCTACATTGTCGCTTGTCAGCTCGCTGCCTCGCGGCGTAAGCACATAAGCGCCTCTTGGCAAACAGAGCGCGGCCAAACCGTAGTCGCCTGTTACCACTACGTCGCCTGACCGCGCTGTGTTGGCAATATAAATGTCCGCCGCTTGAAACGCTTGATCCACAAAAACGGTACGAATATCATAATTCATAAGCTGCCAGTCTGGAGCAAATGCAGCATAGGAAGCTACAAACAGAACTCCGGCATCCATTTCGATAGCTGCGGCAACTATTTCATTTTTTACAGGACAAGCATCGGCGTCTACTACGATTCGAAGTTTAGAAGACAATAATCTCACCATTTTCGTAAAGCGTCGGAACTTACTTTAATCGTTTCACCGTTTATATTATATACGCTGTAACGTTTAAAATTCCTGCTTCGAAATCCGGATTTCCTCTACTTTAACTCAGTTTTTGTCGAATCGATGAAAATAACGAAGGAACATGTCGAAGAGAATCCGAAGAATCCCTTCTTCATGTTCCACCTTTACTACCCTTTACTGTCTTCCTACAATCACAGTCAACCTTCTACTTAAGCCCAAACTAACTTTGAGAAATCAGCAAAACGTTGAATGTCATTTGCTATATTCGCAAGCAGCGCCAAACGATTTGCCCGTACTGCTTCGTTCTCAGCCATAACCATGACCTGTTCGAAGAACGAGTGAACTTCATCTTTCAGTTGAGACAAAACTTCGATTGCCTCAGCCGGATTTCCGCTTGCAGCTGCATAAGCTTCATGTACGTACATCCAACGCTCATAGAGCTTGCGCTCCGCATCCTGCTCGAACAATTCAGGATGGATATCATTGCTGACCGCCTTAGCAGCCAAATTGCTTACCCGGTTAAAGGATTCAACTGTCAGCTTGAATTCATCTGCCTGTACAGCGCGCATAAGAGCTTCCCCGCGAGCGACTGTCAGTTTGACATCGTCATATCCAGATGCCATCACTGCATCAACCACGTCGTAGCGAACAGACTCAGACAGTACATTTTTGACGCGCAAGCCGAAGAACTCATACAATTCTTTACGAACTTCCTCACGTTCGCGTTTCAACAATCCTGCTTGCGCATATACATCAAGCGTAATGTTGAAGATGGTATGCAGTGTCAGCGGCAGATTGCGTTCTAACAAAATTTGCACAATACCTGTCGCCTGTCTGCGCAAGCCATATGGATCCTGCGAGCCAGTCGGAATAATGCCGATTCCGAAGCAGCCTGCCAACGTATCCATTTTGTCAGCCATACTTATAATAGAGCCAACAAGTGAAACAGGAGCTGGGTCGCCTGCGAATCTAGGCTTATAGTGCTCATTAATCGCCTGCGCTACTGCTTCCGGTTCGCCTGCCTTTCGGGCGTAATCTTCACCCATAACCCCTTGCAGTTCTGGGAACTCATATACCATTTGCGTAACAAGGTCGAACTTGCAAATGTCCGCAGCCCGGCTGACCCACAGTGCTGTCTCACGATCTGTCTGGACAGCCAGTGCCAATGCATCAGCAATAGCATGTATGCGGCGAACCTTATCACCGATCGAGCCAAGCTCCTCGTGGAACACGATCGAATCGAGCTTATGCACGCAATCAATAATATTCAGTTTTTGATCTTCTTCATAGAAGAACTTGGCGTCAGAGAGACGCGCACGAAGAACTTTCTCGTTCCCTTTTGCAACGATATCCAAGCCCTTGGAATCACCGTTGCGTACCGTTACGAAATAGGGAAGAAGCTGTCCCTCCGTATCCAATACCGGGAAGTAGCGCTGATGCTCGCGCATGGATGTAATCAGCACTTCTTGAGGAATGTTCAGAAATGCCTCGTCAAATCCGCCGAACAATACAGTTGGATACTCAACGAGGAAGAGAACTTCTTCAAGCAAGTCATCCTTGATTGCGATATTCCAATTTTTACTTTTAGCGAGCTCCTCGATTTGAGCCGTAATGTTCGCCTCACGCTCTGCCACATCCACGATGACAGATTGCTCTCGAAGACGTTCCACGTATTGAAGCGGCTCGTTAATAACTGTCTCTTCTCCGAGGAAACGATGTCCACGCGACGTACGGCCTGCTTTGACGCCTGCAATTTCAAGCGGAATAATCTCTTCCCCATGCAGAGCAACCATCCAGCGAATCGGGCGTACGAAGCGCATTTCCTTTGCACCCCAACGCATGTTTTTCGGGAAGGTCATCGCATGAATAATGGAAGTCAAACCTTCAACAAGCACATCCTCTGTATTGGTACCGAGACTGCTCTTATTTGCGTAAATATACTCGACTCCGTTCAATTCCTTAAAGAAGAACGCTTCAGGCTCTACACCTTGACTCCGTGCGAATCCGAGAGCTGCCTTCGTCCATTCACCATTGGCGTCAAGGGCAATTTTCTTCGCCGGCCCCTTTACTTCCTCGTGTACATCCGTCTGCTTGTCAGCTACATCCTGTATGAGTACAGCGAGACGTCTTGGCGTTGCATATGCAGACACAGTTCCGAATGTGATTCGGGATTCTGTCAGCCAGCGTTCTGTGCGATCCTTCAGCTGTTCCATCGCGCTGCGAATGAAACGTGCAGGCACTTCCTCCAAGCCGAGCTCCAACAACAAATGTCTAGGCATCTTGTTCCTCTCCTTTCTTCAAGAGCGGGAAGCCGAGCTTCTCACGTTCTTCCAAGTATGTTGCGGCCACATGACGTGCAAGATTACGAACACGGGTAATGTACCCGGTGCGCTCCGTTACACTAATCGCGCCGCGTGCATCCAGCAAGTTGAATGTATGGGAGCATTTCAGCACATAATCATATGCTGGGAATACCAAATGGGCATCCATCGCTCGATTTGCTTCTTTCTCGTACATATTGAACAGCGTAAATAGCATCGCCGTATCGCTTACTTCGAATGTATATTTCGAATGCTCGAATTCAGGCTGATGGAATACGTCGCCATAAGCTACTCCTTCTACCCACTCCAAGTCGAACACATTTTCTTTTTCTTGAATATAGGAAGCAAGCCGCTCCAAGCCATACGTAATCTCGACAGCTACTGGATGTGCGTCGATGCCGCCCACTTGTTGGAAATAAGTGAATTGCGTAATTTCCATACCATCAAGCCAGACTTCCCATCCAAGGCCCCATGCACCCAATGTTGGCGACTCCCAGTTATCCTCTACGAAGCGAATATCGTGGATTGACGGATCGATACCAAGACGGTTCAAGCTTTCCAAATACAACTCTTGAATGTTGTCTGGAGAGGGCTTCAAAATCACTTGGAACTGGTGATGCTGGTACAAACGGTTCGGGTTCTCCCCGTAACGGCCGTCAGCCGGACGACGAGATGGCTCTACATAAGCTACATTCCATGGTTCTGGTCCGATCGAACGAAGGAAAGTCATCGGGTTCATAGTTCCCGCGCCCTTCTCCACATCATACGGCTGTACGATGATGCAGTTTTGTTCGGCCCAAAATTGCTGCAGCGTCAAAATCATTTGTTGAAAATTCACAGTCAGCACTCCTTTGCCTCATATTGACGGCATTGACGTATGGGAGAATGCAAAAAACTCCCGCCTCTACGTCTGATGCCAGACGTAGGGACGAGAGTTAAATTCCCGCGGTTCCACCCTACTTGATCGGAATAGATTCCGATCCACTTTCACATGAGCCCCTGCTCCAAAGCGCCATTTCATTCGTTTGTCCGTCCAGGCTTCCACTATCCCTGAATCGCTGCGTTCAAACATTGCGAACTACTTTCTTCTTCAACGCAAGGTATAATCTTAATTCAATTAGCTTGATTTATTATAGCGAATTGGATTTTACTCGTCAAGCTGCGCCAAATCATATTTCTCCATCTGCTCAAGGAACTGAAGTGATTTCAAGCGCACCCCGACATGGGTGTCCATATAGCCTCGCATACATGCGCGAAGCTGCAATTTCGTTTCAGGCTTCAATGTTATATTGCCAAGACGACGCAAGTCTGTCATTTCGAAGCGCTGAAGCAATGCAAGCATGTGCAAATTAGCTACATAATTCGCATGCTCTCTTGACTTACAACTCTCACATAGGGCGCCCCCGAGACGCCAACTGAAAGCAGCAAGCCTATCTCCTGTACCACAAGCGACACATGCATGGAGTTGAGGAGCAACTCCCGTTCGCTGCCATAGCTTCATTTCGAACAAATGAGTTGTCACCTGCACATCCTTGCCTTCTGCAATTGCCCGCAAATAGGCATGGAATTGGTCAAACATCGGCCCTCCAGCCTCTTCATCATGCAGTGCCTTATCCATCAGCTCGGCTGCATAGGAGGCGTAGGCTGCCAGATGAAGCTGTTCGCGCAGCAAATGGTTCGCTTCTATTATTTCGCAAGAATTAAGCGTTCCGATATGCCCCATACCGCGAAAGAATACATATTCTCCATAAGTGAACAGCTGAGTTGCCGCAGCATGACGGCTGCGAACCTTCTTCGCGCCGCGAACAAGAACACCCACCTTGCCATGTGATTTCGTACAAAGTGTAATGATCTTATTTCCTTCCCCATAATCCATGCTGCGGATGACAATCCCCTCTACCCGATATAACACTCTCTTCCTCCCATGTATGACACTGCATAATCATTATTAATCTGCTGATTGCTCTGCGATTGGCGCCGTATCAGCTGTAAGTTCCTCCAACTCATCTGTCATTCCTGCCTGCTTATATAGCAAGTAAGCGTCGACATCCCCCGTCTTCGCAAAAACATTCCATGAAAAATCACGCATTGTTATAATCCCCTTTCGTATAAGAGAACCTTGATCAATGACATGCTTCTATGGTGCCCGCAAGCACCAACAGAGGCAGATATTAAATGCTGTGCCTATAACAAACATTTCGAGCATGAACGTCGGATACAGACCAGTAAGACTATGCGTCATCTTCTAGGTTGTACTGCTTATAGGGGAATATCCATTGCAAAAATTGGAGTGTATGAAACGTAAATAGGTTGCTTACTCGTGTCGGAACCCGAGATCCCGTAAAATCCGATCCTGATTTCGCCAATCTTTCTTCACTTTCACCCACAGCTCCATAAATGTCTTAGAGCCAAGTAAATTTTCGATATCTTGTCTCGCCAGCTTTCCAATTTCCTTCAACAATGCGCCTTGCTTGCCGATGACGATTCCCTTCTGGGAATCACGCTCTACAAATATGACTGCAGAAATATATACGACACCATTCTCTTGTACTCGCATATCTTCGATGGTTACGGCAATAGAATGAGGAATCTCCTCACGTGTCAGGTGCAATATTTTCTCACGGATCAACTCGGCCACAACGAATTGCTCAGGGTGGTCTGTAATTTGGTCATCTGGATAATACTGCGGCCCTTCAGGCAAGTAACCGCCAAGCACATCAAGCAGTCGGTTCACATTGCTGCCGTTTAATGCCGAAATCGGCACAATCTCCGCAAATTCATGCAGTTCATTGTACTCTGCAATTAACGGTGGCAATGCTTCTGGATGCACCTGATCAATTTTGTTCATGACGAGTATGACAGGAGTACGGACTTTTTTCAATTGTTCAATCACATATTTATCGCCGCCTCCAAGCCCTGCCGAGACGTCAACGAGGAACAACACTGCTTCGACCTCGTTCAAGGTATTCAGCGCCACATTATTCATATAATCGCCGAGCTTCGATTTTCTTTTGTGGATGCCTGGTGTGTCTAAAAACACAATTTGGGAATGATCGGTTGTGTAGACGCCATGGATTTTATTGCGAGTCGTTTGCGGCTTATCCGACATGATCGCAATTTTTTGCCCAATCACATGATTCATCAAAGTGGACTTCCCTACATTCGGGCGGCCAACTATCGCAACAAAGCCTGATTTATACGTATTTCGATTTGATTGATCTTGATTATAAAACATGTATTTTCCTCCAAAATGTCTCTGTATGTGCATAAACGGCGCCACGCCGTCCAAGTAACGACAATAGCGCCGCTTATGAAGTCTAATTTCATTACTTTAGTACAGGAGCCTATAAAGCAGCTTTATCCCTGGTTCGTAGAAAATCACGCAGCCGACAATAACGGCGAATACCGCCGTCACGAGCACGGCTCCTGCGGCGGTATCTTTGGCTACCTTCGCCAATGGATGCAGCTTCGGCATCACGAGATCGACGACAGATTCTACTGCGGTATTCATTAGTTCAGCTGAAATGACGATGGTAATTGCTAGTCCCAGCCACAGCCAGTCCGAGGTCGATATTTGCATGATACCGCCTAAAATAAGTGCAATTCCACTCATGGCCACGTGTACCCGCATATTGCGCTGTGTACGTATCGCATAGACGATCCCTGCGATTGCAACGCGAAATGTATCGCTCCAAGGACGCTTCATTAGCGGCTCAGACCTACCTTCTCCAAAACAGCTTCCTGCTTGTCCATCATTACTCGTTCGCTTGGCTCATCCTGATGATCATAGCCAAGTAAATGCAGAAATCCATGCACAAATAAAAATCCAATCTCACGCTCCAAGGAATGGCCATACTCTTCCGCTTGTTCCTTGGCGCGCTCTGTAGAGATAATGATGTCGCCAAGCAAATCATTCATCTCATCCAATTCTTGCTCATCTTCAATTTCGTATAGAATATCCAATTCCTCTTCAACGGATTCGTTCAAGGCAAAGGACAATACATCCGTTGGACGATCGATTCCTCGATATTCACGGTTCAACTCGTGGATTTGCTCATTATCAACGAACGTTAGCGCGACTTCCCCCTCTTGAATGCCTTCCATCGCCGCAGCTTCCTGCAAAATGCGCTTCAGCAATTCGATCAATGAAGGATCGATCGGGTATATGTCTTGATCGTCATTCCATTCCAGCTTCATACTCGACATGTTCGTTGCTCCTTACTCACAGTTTATAGGTGATAGGCCCGTTCCTTTTTAATCATATATCGCAGATTAAGATTTTGCTGGTTCCTCGTTTGCGTCCGTTCCTTTATTTTTCAGCTTCGAATCGTCTGGATATTCGATGCGGGAATGGAATATTCCCATCACCGTCTCTTTCAGCGACTGTGCAACAATATCTAGTTCTCGAAGTGTCAAATCACATTCATTGAATTGATTGTCATCCATACGATCCTTCACAATTTTATGAATCATGGACTCAATCTGCTCAACAGTCGGGTGGCGTAACGAGCGAACAGCAGCCTCGACACAGTCCGCGATACCTACGACGGCCGCTTCCTTCGACTGCGCTTTTGGCCCAGGATAACGGAAATCGTCTTCTGTAAAATCAGGTTCTATCCCTTGCTCTTCTGCTTGCTTCTTCGCTTTGAAGTAGAAATACTTCAAGAAGGTTGTACCATGATGCTGCTCCGCAATATCGCGTATCGGCTTCGGCAGCTTATAATCCTTCAGCATCTCGGCACCGTCGCGTGCATGCGCAACGATAATAGATGTACTAAGCTTAGGATCAATTTGATCATGTGGATTGTCCATATTTGTTTGATTTTCAATAAAGTAACTTGGACGCTTTGTTTTGCCGATATCATGATAGTAGGCCCCAACACGGCACAGCAATCCGTTCGCACCAATCGCCTCAGCAGCCTGTTCCGACAAGTTCCCAACCATTACACTGTGATGATACGTTCCGGGCGTTTCCGTCAACAGCTTGCGCAGCAGTGGATGGTTTGGATTGGACAGTTCAACTAGCTTCAGTGCAGACAATATGCCAAATGTAACTTCAAAGAATGGCATAAGCCCAAGCACAAGCACAGAGGTCAGCAGACCGCTTGCAAAGGCAAACGCCGCCGCTAGCATCGTATTGCCCTGATTCATCGGTTCACCGTACAACATGGACAGCATTAAAGCAGTCACACTGCCGAAGATGCATACCATGATGCCTGCCTTCAATATCGTTGAACGCTGGCTGGCGCGATGAATAGCGAATATGGCTGCGTAGCACGAAACGAGTGCGAAAAATCCAAAATGGAAATCAAACAGCGTACTTTTATCTGTGTTCAATATAATACCCGCTATCAAGCTCAATACGATTGCACATAGATATGCCAGCGGCAGATCAATAAGCAGGGTAATCAGCATAACCCCCATAGCCGTAGGGGCCACATAGCCTATAAAAGGAATTTCCTTCGTCTGCGCGTAGCCGATAATATGAATCGCAATAATATTGATGGTAAAAATCAATACAAGCATTAATAGCTGAGTGTTGTTAAATTTGAAATGGGTGTGACTCGTTTGACGCATGAACATAAACAAAAAAAGCGAGAGCATGACCGACAGAATCAGCAGGCCGAGCTGCGGCCAATAGTTAACCTCAGATTTCAAGAGATCGTTCTCTTTCAGCAAATCATAAGTCTCTTGGGAGATAAGCTGACCTTTTTTAATAAAGATATCGCCCTGCTTAATGAAGATAGGCGGCGTATTTTCCCGCGCCTGAACCTTCGCTTCCTTCGTTGCGTCATCATTATAGAACTTGTTTGGCGTAATGCACAGGCGAACGAGCTCCTGCACTGCCTCGCGAGCGGAACGCTTGTCAAGCGAGCTCGCATTGACGTATTCCGGCACCTTGGCTCGAGGCACAGAGGCATCTGGAACTGCATCTGCCATCAACTTGGACACGAGCTCACGGGCCACCGGCTTCATTTGCGCTACGTCTTCTTTGGACAAGCGTGCAATCTTCAGATACGTCTCCTCGGGAATATCGTACTTCTGCTCGTCAATACGTTTTTTCACTTCGTCAAGCAGTGTTTCCGAATACGTATCTTTATTTCGACTTGTCGTCATGAACTCTCGAAGATACTTATTAACCTCATCAGGGATGACTGTACGATACAGGCTAATCTTTTGTGAGTAAGAGATCAGCTCATCATCATTAAGTTGATCGATTCTCTCGAACAGTGAGTCAATTAATCGCTCATTTTTCAGCGAAATAATCTCGTAAATAGGCTGTACACGTTCAGCGGCCTGTTCCTGAGCTTTCAGCGTTGCCTTCTTGTCCGGTATTTGAATCGGTGCGATGATATCCTTTTCACTCTTCGCATTGACTTCAATATCCAGCTTCTCCGGCAAAATACTCGGTGCCAAGCTGAAATAAAATAATAATGTTAATAAGAAAAACAGAAGAAAACGTACGCCTACGCTATACTTCCATCCCGTCATATTGACCTGACGTTTGTTATTTCCGTTGCCGGAACGATTTGTCTGTAGCATAGAGAACAGTCCTCTCTATCCTTGGTTTTCGCTTTCCTTCTGGTAAGCTGTAATAATTTTCTGCACTAAGGAATGACGAACGACATCCTGCTCGGCAAAATGCACGAATCCGATCTCATCAATTTCCTTCAAGATCCGCCCTGCCTCTACTAAGCCTGAGTTCTTCCCGCGAGGCAAGTCGATTTGGGTAATATCCCCGGTAATGACCATTTTCGAGCCGAACCCGAGCCGCGTCAGGAACATCTTCATCTGCTCAGGCGTCGTATTTTGCGCCTCATCCAAAATGATGAACGCATCATCCAGCGTCCGCCCCCGCATATAGGCAAGAGGTGCGATTTCAATCAGTCCGCGCTCAAGAGCCTTTGCCACCTGTTCGGTGCCCATGACATCATACAGCGCATCGTACAGAGGACGCAAATATGGATCTACCTTTTCCTGCAGATCCCCAGGCAAAAAGCCAAGATTCTCCCCCGCTTCTACGGCAGGCCGAGTCAGTACGATTCGCTTGACAGCTCCTTCTTTTAGTGCAACGACGGCCAGCACGACCGCCAGATAGGTTTTGCCTGTACCGGCAGGACCTACTCCAAATACGATGTCTCTCTTCTTAATCGTGGATACATAATGCCGCTGGCCTATTGTCTTAACGCGGATTGGCTTGCCGCGGTATGTATGTGCGATTTCACCCCTGAATAAATCAAGCAGCTCATCAACCTTCCATTCCTGTGCCAAATCGATTGCATACATAATATCCCGCTCAGACAGGATAATATTGTTGCGGATCAACTCGAGTAGAACAAGAAATAACTGCTCTAATTTTTCAGTTTCTTCCGCTTCCCCCGTAATGACAACCTCTGCTTCGCGCGATGACACAAGTGCATCCGTACGGCTTTGGATAAGGCGCAGATGCTTATCTTGCGGCCCGAACAGCGCAAGTCCTTCAGCAGCGTTTTGCAGTGAAATTTTAACAGTCTGTTGTTGCGACAAAAACCTCAGTCTCCTTGTATTCAGTGTCCTTGTTCTTGTGGTTCTGATTCCGGTTGTGATTTCTGTTCAAACTGGCGAACAAGCGGAAGTTCTTCCGCAATTGATTGCTCCACTTCAAAAAGCACCTTCATGACCACTTTACCATTGTCCGTCTTCTGATGCAAAATTTTTTCCGAGTGGATGCGGGCATTCGGCCCATTCTTTCCAAGCACATCTGCTCTTGCCTGCTTAAGTCCCGCTTCTGACGCCTGTTCTGCCGTCCGTTCTTCAGAAGCAAATTGAACTTCCTTAATTTTTTCAATCATCCAGCCAATCGGCAATGACAGTTGCCTCCACCGGAGGGTGTTGTCCTCCTGCAGCAGTTCATAATGAGCATATGGAATATCTCCGAAGCCAGCTATCATGAGCCTACGACTGCCGGTAACAATATATTTCCGTTCCTTTTCTTCACCTGTATATACTTTATGTCTCATCACCAGCGGTGACGAAATCTCATACTGATGCCAGACTAATCCTCTCACTTCTCCTTTTGCCACCACATCTTTTGGCTCCGTCTCATTGCCAATTGCACCTGAGATCAGCACATCGCCTTTTTTCACTCGGGCATTGCGTGCAACGACAGCTCGTCCATTCTCCGCAATAATATCTGTAACTACTGCATCTGCTGAAGCCACAATATGTCTTGGGTTGACCAGCTTTAATGCATCAGGTTTGGTTGCCTCTATGACCTGTATAGCCACCCTTGTCCCTTCCCAATTCACACCGATCCAAGAAGCCTCCTTCAGCTTCGTATGCATCGCCTTGGCAATTACATCCGGATCGCGAAGTCGGAATGTCCACTGGAAAGGATATATTCCCTGCTCCTTGGCAGCTGCAAGAACCTGTTCTGTCGGGATACGAACATTCCCCTTTACTTCAATTGACCATACGAGTGAAGAGAGCATGTACAATCCGAGCATAAAAAAAGCGAAGCCAATGAGAAAAAACTTTCGTCGCAGAACTCGTCTCATCGTAAAAGGCAGGCCCATTCGTTGTTCAACATGAACCCGACAGCCTGTCTGCTTCAATATTGGTTTCAGCTTAAAATAATCAGACACTAGTACATAACATTGGAAGTCGTGGAATGAAGTCCGTTGCACATCCCACACCTGAATTTGACTGGAGACAGCCGAATTGATAAAAGACTCCGCACTCCCTCCTCGAATACGAACTCTTACATAGCCTCGCGCATGTGCTAATACAGGTGCCTTCACTTCAATTCCCCCGTTCCTTTATATGTGATATGGCCTATTGTCCCTTCAATACGTATTTCTTCCGTCCATATTGCTCGAATCACAAGTTCAGATCCGGTTATCTCCAGTTCTCCATTGGTTAGCGCCAGACGAACCAGCTCGTTCGAAAAGTGAACAATGCCGCGATGATTTTCAACGATGAGATGCCGATTCCCAATCATGGCCAACCGGGGCGTATCCGATAAGGTATCCTGCGGCAAATCCAGCCAATTTGCTGTCCAGTTGCTCAATTTGCGGCCAAAGCGACTCATATTGCGACGGGCCCCCTTCCTATTCGTTACAATTTATGCGCCGGATGGCGTGATTATAACGATGGGAACAGGCCTTGGTGCGATATCCTCTAGGAATATTCCAAGAGATTGAGCCCAGCATAGTGAAATAAAATAAGAAAAAGAGCCCCACTCTACAGGATAAGCACAGATATGCCAATACTGTAAAATGGAGCTCTTTCGGTTCTTACATCATCCATAAATGATATAGCAAACAAGCTTGCGTATTTAGTTAATCAAGCACTTAGCGCTGCCGCTGATTGTATGGACGCTTGGCACGCGGTGGACCGAGGACTTCTGACCAAATGATCCCTTGCATTACCTCATCAGAAGTGATTTCCCGGCTCGGTATGCCCTGCTTCGATACAGACGAAACAGCCGCTGAAGCAGAGCCTTTTTTAACCCCTGCACCAGATGAAATGGAGCTAGCCATTCGGTCAATTGCAGCGAGACGCTGCTCCATCTCCGCAAGTCGTGCTTCATCGGAGTCAATCGTATCGCGAGAGATGTCGGAAGAGGAAGTCAGTACAATTGGCGAGGATTTGTCTGTGCTCGCATAGGCAGGCTGATGCTCTACTTCCTTATACTCCTCTTCGAGATCCTCATTGTACTTTTTATCCTCGCTCCCCCGTGTGCCTCCGCTAAAATCAGGCATCCGGTTTTTGCCGTCCTTTTTCTTCGAACCACCCAAGGATGACAAGATCGCACCTAAAATAAAAATGGCGATTAACGGATTGCTCGTGATGAAATGAATAATCTTCTCAATGATTACCATGGCTCATCGCCTAGCTTTCCGATTTATTGTCATGATTGTTATCAGACGCTTTACCAATCGTGCCGCGCATTTGTGTATCGGCCTCAATATTCTTCAAATTCATATAATCCATAACACCCAGCTTGCCTCCACGAAGTGCCTCAGCCATAGCAAGCGGAACTTGGGATTCCGATTCTACAACACGTGCACGCATTTCAACAACGCGCGCTTTCATCTCTTGCTCTTGCGCTACCGCCATTGCACGACGCTCTTCCGCTTTTGCTTGGGCAATGCGCTTATCCGCCTCTGCTTGCTCGGTTTGCAAATGAGCACCGATGTTCTTGCCTACATCTACGTCCGCAATATCAATGGACAAGATTTCGAAGGCTGTTCCTGCATCCAGACCTTTGCCCAGTACAGTACGAGAGATCAAATCAGGATTTTCTAGAACGTCTTTATGAGATGCACTGGAACCTACTGTTGTTACAATACCTTCGCCAACGCGCGCAATAATGGTTTCTTCCCCTGCACCACCGACGAGTCGTTCGATGTTAGCACGTACGGTAACGCGCGCACGAACCTTTACTTCAATACCGTCTTTCGCCATAGCTGCGACGATAGGCGTTTCGATAACGCGAGGGTTAACGCTCATTTGTACAGCTTGCAATACATCACGTCCAGCAAGATCGATCGCTGCCGCGCGTTCGAATTCAAGATGAATGTTAGCACGCTGTGCTGCGATCAATGCGTTAACAACGCGGTCAACATTACCTCCTGCAAGGTAATGGCTTTCCAATTGGTTAATGTTCAAGCCAAGACCAGCCTTAGTAGCCTTGATCATCGGATTGACAATACGGCTAGGCGTGACACGACGCAAGCGCATTGCAACAAGCGTAATAATACCAATCTTGACTCCGGACGCGATTGCCGAGATCCAGAGCATGACTGGGAAAAAGCTAAAGAATACACTTAGCGCGATAACAATGACAACCCCAATTAATAGCGTTGTTACGATAGACGGATCCATACTCATCATCCTCCATTATTTTGTTATATGTGTAAAGCTGTAAGCTAACACGCAGAATTTGTTACTTTTCAACCTCAATCTTGGTTCAAGGAACGGACAACAATCCGTACCCCTTCTACTTGCACAACCTTAATTGCCTCGTCACGGCTTACAAAGGCTCCGTCTGTGACGACATCATATTTAATATCGTCAATTAGTGCCGTTCCTGATGGGCGCAACGTCGTCAATGCACGACCTGTCTTCCCAATCAGCTCCGTATGATTCACATTTGATACATACCCCTCATCTGTCGACAAGGAGTCCCGCAGAATGAATTTATTCCAAATGCCTCGATGCTTGAATATCCGAACGACGATAATCACAACAACCAACGCAGCTACAAAGGCAATACCTAGCGACAGCAGTGCATGACCAGTATCATTCGCAGCTAGCACAACTCCCGTTATCAAGCTCAATGATCCTAGTATACCCAATATACCGAAGCTTGGGATAAACAACTCCAGTGCTAGCAGTATCAGTCCTATAATGAACAATACGATGGTCTCCACCCCCGCTAGTCCTGCAATATAATGACCGAAGAAATATAATCCAAATCCAGCAATCCCCAGAATCCCTGGAACGCCGAAGCCCGGAACGAACAGCTCAATCGCAACGCCTGCAATCCCAAGGAACAGAAGCAGGGTCGCAATGCCAGGATGAACGACAAAAGCAGCAATCTGTTCTGAGATAGATGGTTCAATCTGAACAAGATTCGCTTGATCCAACTTCAACTGCTTTAGCAAATCTGTTGTATTGGAAGCTACATATTCAGTGTATCCGGCTTTACGTGCATCCTCTGAACTCAATGACAACACTTCTCCAGATGGCACTGTGCGTCCAAGCTCCTTAATCTCATAAGAACCCTGCAAGTCAGCCATAGCTTGTGCGATAATCGGGTCACGTCCATTTTTCTGAGCAACTGCTTTCATTTTGCTAACCCACATCGCTACTAGCTTTGGGTCGTCCACATAATTGTGAGCTCTGTCAACTAGTGCAGCCGATCCGATTGCACTGCCTGGCGTCATGGCGATCTCATTTGCGCTCAGCGCAAGATAGCTTCCTGCAGAAGCTGCATTTCCTTCTACGAACATAATGGTACGCACAGGACTAGTAATTATTCTTTGACTGATCTTTCCTGCCGACTCCAATTCCCCGCCAGGTGTATCCATTTCGATAATAATCGCTTCAGGACTCAACTGCTCTGCTTCCTCAAGTGCACGGTACAGAAAAGATTCCATTACAGGATTGACCGTTCCCTTCAACGGAAGGACAACTACATTGTGAACAGATCTTCCGTCTGCCTTCGCTTGAGCGCTTACAAATGGAATGCTGGAGAACAACAACATGATGGTGACCAAAGCCAAGATGGCTAGCCCAAATGTTCTTTCTCGCAAAAACCGCATACTGGATGACTACCCCCTTTCTTATTCTGTTGTAAAGTATATGCGATACATACTATTCAAAAAGTCCTTGATCATTCGGATATGTTGCAGAACCACCGTGCGACAACCTACCTTTTGAATACATATAATAATACGTCAACATTATACATTGCGTTTCACCTTTACATATACAGAAAAAAACACTCCTCAAAATAAGGAGTGTTTTTTATCGTTTCGTCAATAGACGCAAAGAGATCGTTTATTGCAGACATTGTTGCACGACAGAATTGACTAACTTGCCGTCTGCGCGCCCCTTCACCTTAGGCATGAGGGCACCCATTACTTTCCCCATGTCGGCTTTCGAAGAAGCACCGGTCTCTTGGATGGTCTCTTGTACAATCACTTTTATCTCTTCTTCGGAAAGCTGAGCTGGAAGATAAGGCGTCAAGATTTCAATCTCCGCCCGTACACCATCTGCCAAATCGCCTCGACCTGCTTTTTCGAACTCGTGGAGGGCATCTTTCCGCTGTTTGATCTCACGACCTAGAATTTCAAGCACTTCATCGTCATTCAAAGTTCTTCTTTCATCTATCTCAACATTCTTGATCGCCGAACGAACCATTCGGATGGTGGAGAGTTTGAACTTGTCTTGACTTTTCATCGCTTGCTTCATATCTTCGTTCAATCTTTGGCTAAGATCCATTGGTGCGTTATCCTCCTAAAACTTTCTCTTGCGGGCAGCCTCGGACTTCTTCTTGCGCTTAACGCTTGGCTTCTCATAGTGCTTGCGCTTTTTAACTTCAGCCAATACACCATCCTTTGCGATGGAGCGCTTAAAGCGACGAAGTGCGGCATCGATTGTCTCGTTTTTGCGAACTTTCGTTTCAGACACCAGTTATCCCTCCCTCCGAACAGACCGTCCAAGAACAAAAACACGGTTCATCAAACTACATTATATGTGATTCTAAAAGTAGGTGTCAACCATGAGGAAAGATTATGACGAGATTTCACCATTGGAAATGTTTGCCCAAGTGCAATCAAGCCACAACCCCCTCATCATCATTGCAGTATTTTGTTAAGCCGTTGGCCCAACCAATGCACCCAATTGCTTGCCGCCAAGCAAATGATAGTGGATATGGAATACGACTTGTCCGCTATCCTTCCCGCAATTGTTAATCAGGCGGTAGCCTGATTCTGCAATGCCAAGCTCACGGGCAATTTGCTGTGCTGCACGATGAATTTCTCCAATAAGAGCAAAGTCCTCTCCTTCAGCATCATTCATAGTTGCAATATGCTTCTTCGGAATTACGAGAATATGTACTGGAGCTTGTGGGGTAATATCATGGAAAGCAACTACAGTATCATTCTCAAATACTTTTTTCGAAGGAATGGAGCCTTCGATAATTTTACAAAAAATACAATCCATCTCTTTCATTCCTCCTCGTATGAGTTCGTCACGCCCTAGCTTTCTCGCTGTCGGATCGTAATTGTATACCGCTATCATATCAAAAAATAGAAGCTCGTCCAAGTCGAACTAAAAATCGATAGCTCTGGTTCCATCTATACATAGCGGAGCTTTCATTTTTCGTGAATGACCGTGAATTGAAAGATTTCTTAATAAAAGGGAAGAAGCGATAGATCAGCCAGCCCAGCGAGCGGGAGCACAACTTTTCCGAATCGTTTGCCATAACCATAGGGATAGTAATAGTCTGGGCAATACCCTGGAAAATGGGGATCTATAAATGGCGTTTTTACATATGGTGTGCCTGGATATGGATAAGGTTGCGTACGGGGTTGCGGATAATAGCCGTAAGCGGAACGCTCCATTTCCATATACGGGACAAGATTGCCAATTGGCATATTGGTTTCACTGGCCTGCACTGGCTCTGCATGTGTGCATGTTGGAACCGCCAAGCTAATATAATTTTGATCTACCGACTCTACAATAGCCTGATAGACAACTCCATCATGTGTTTGCACACGCACAAAACGATGCATATGTTTCTGACAGTGATCGAATATAGACTCTTTTTCTTTCCCTTTCCCTGTCGCAGTAACTTCAGGAGCATCATTGTCATCGGCACTGATAGTCGCTTGCGGTTGAACAGTACCCGATTTCTTTGCAACAGATGACCTTTTCTTCATAAGTGCCTCCTTATACGGAAGATCATGCTACGACATCGTATTCGCCTATGGGCTTAAATGTGCATGTAAAGGCAACTTTGTTCAAAAAAATTACATTTCATTTTCCTGACAGTGAAATGTTCGTTCAAAATCGGTAACACAGAAAAAGAGTCACTATGATATATTTATTAAGTTCATAATTTTTCCATTTTGTTAGGGGATGCAAATTTTGCAACAGAATACTGCGTTTTTACAATTATTGAATGATACGCATAAGCATTTTTCTGGATGGGATTTTTCCTTTATCTCAGCGACGGGGCGTATGCAAGAAGAACTGCTTCCTTGGTCATATGGGAGCATAATTATTCCTCTCATAAGAAAATCCTCTTCTGCGCTTGATATGGGGACAGGCGGCGGTGAATTTTTGTCAAAGCTGCTTCCCTTCCCTCCGCTTATCGCAGCAACAGAAGGTTACCCGCCCAATGTTCCGATAGCGAAGCAGAGACTCGAGCCGCTCGGAGTCAAGGTCGTGGAATTCGACGACGATCATAAACTGCCGCTTGATAGCGCAAGTTTTGACTTAATCATAAACAAGCATGATTCCTACTCCCCTCGTGAAGTTAGGAGAATAATTGTAGACTCTGGTATATTCGTGACACAACAAGTTGGCGGGCAGGATTGCACGGAAATTAATGAGATGCTAGGCGTTCCGCTAAACGAGGAATATAACGATTGGTGCCTGCAATCGGCGGTTGATGACTTAGAAAACAACGGATTTAAAATTGAGTACAGCAATGAAGCCTATCCCGCACAACGCTTCTACGACATCGGGGCACTCGTATATTACTTGAAAGCCATTCCTTGGCAGGTTCCTAATTTCGATATCTATTCCTAACCGAGAACCGCTATATGAAATATACAATCGGATACAGACCGAAGGATTTTTCGAGGTGAAGCAGCACCGATTCATCTTAATGGCTACCGCCCTGTAAGTACTTACGATTTCAACTACTGATAGCCAACACGCTGTGGTACTAGGATTGTGACATTACTAAAAAAAAGAGCACCTCGTACCCCGCTTTGCGGGCAGCGCGTCAGCGCTGTGAGCGTACTGTTTCTGCAAGCATTGCGCCTATCCTTCATAGAGCACGATTGTTTGCAGACACAATACGATCACCGAGGTGCAGTCAAATAATATTAGATGTCGGCTATCTGTATTATAACAGCCTGTTGAAACTGTTACTGTGAGCTATTTCACATCGTTTCAATTCATTTCCATCACAATCCGCGATCCTTGTCCTGCTTGCTCTGCCGGTAGTACAGCCAGCTTTCTCGCCAAGCGCGCTCTCAGCTCTGGAACATGGCTGATTACCCCAACAGACAAGCGGTCCGAATGCAGTTTCTCCAGTGCTGTTACGACGGTATCAAGCAGTTCGGGATCAAGCGTACCGAACCCTTCGTCAAGGAAGAAGAACTCCAAAGGATATTTGCCGCGCAATTGAATTTGCGAGGAAAGTGCAAGTGCCAGCGCTAGCGATGTCAAGAAGGTTTCGCCTCCGGACAACGTAGATACCGGCCTGCGAATGCCTCCATTACCATCGTCGCGAATGACGAACCCTCCGCCAGAATCCACTTCCAATGCATAGCGCTGCTTCGTGAGCGACTTCAACCGTTCTGACGCGGCACGGCTAACTTGCATGAGCTGTTCTTCCGCAATAAATTCAACAAAGGCATTGCCTCTGAATACCGACTGCAGCTGATGTAACCGGCCAGCATATTCCTCCGTGCGTGAACGCGCTTCTTCAAGCTCCGTCCAACGCGCATGCTTGCTTCTTAATTGCTCAGCATCCCGCTCTGCCTTAGCCTTGCCGGCAAGTGCGGTTTCAGCGGCTGCTTCGGCTGCTTCTTTCTGTTCGCTGCAAGCGATCCATTGTTCATCGGTAACGAACGAAGCTCCTATTCGCTGCTGCAATCGATTCAACTGGGAAGTGACGTCTCGAACTTCTTCCTTGTAGCTTATCAAGTCTTTCTCCACTTTCTCAACAAGCTCTTCTGCCATTCTAGCAGCATGTACCTCCGCAACATCTACGAATGAAGATTTCTCCAACTGTTCTTGAAGTCGCTGGCTGCTCACTGATGCCTGTTCAGACAGACTCGCCCAAGCCTGCGCAGCAATCGCCGCTTGGCGTCCTGCAGCCTCGCTGGCTGCACGAGCATGACCTGCCACATCTGCTGTGCGCTTTGCTATCTCGCGCAATTCAGCAAGACGTGCTGACGTTGCTGCTGCAAGCTCTTCAAGCGATTGCTCTTGCAGCCATGGCTTCAAGCGTGTCTCATAATCAGCCAGCATGCGTGTAACACCGTTGCACTCTGCTTGTGCGTTAACGCGCTCCACTTCCGCAGCTTGTCGCTGCTGGGTGTACTGTAGGATGCGTTCCTTCATTTCTTCCAAATATACTGCGCTCTTCTCCAGACGTTCTCGACAGTCGCTGACAACGGCCTCTCTCGCATTCCATTCTTGCTGCAGGGTCTCCATCTGTTCGAATTCCCATTGAAATGCCACATAGCGAGCATTCCATGCCTCGCGCTGTTTCAAAAGTGCATCCTTGGCTTCCTTCCACGCGCCATCCGCCTCTCGCAAGGATGCCTCGGCCGATTGATAGCTTAACGACAACTGCTGAAGCTCCCACTGCTTGCCTTCAGCATCCTTCAGCAACTGATCCATATGCCCTTCCATTTCTCGAGTATGCTGAATATAGGATTGCATGTCATGCTGCAGAGACTTCAATTCCGCTCTCACTACAGACAAGTCGTTTATCACTACTTCCTCGGGCGAAGACAATCCTGTTGCTGAATGGAACTGCGCATGTTCTACAACCGTTGAACCCTCTGATTTGCCATCGAACCATATCTCTCCGTCTTTCGTGAATGACTGTGCAGCAGCAAGCTCGATTATCGAGTCTCTCCACGGAAATTGAACCGTATCCGCTCCGCCTTCTTCAGCAGCCCTCGACAAATGTGCTTGCATCAGCTGCGACGCTCGTTCAGACACTTCCTGAAGCCGGTTCATCCAGGATGCGAACTGTTCACGGCTGCGTGCTGCTTCAGTATCTGCCTCCAGCAATAATCGGCTGGACAAGTTCTTCAGTTGCTCCCATTGCTGCCAGCGCTCATTTCCATCAACAGCGAGCTCCGCGCTTCCTTCCTTATGGGCAGGAGCTGGATGATCCTTCGATCCACACACCGGACAAGGTTTGGAAGGCGCCAATGAAGATGCGAGCTGAACCGCCATCCGCTCCGCCGCTTCCTTCCACTGGCTTTGACGCTCTTGCTCCATTGCTGAATCAATTTTCTCCAAGAGCCGTGACAATTGCTCCCGAATTCGTCTCCAATCTGTCCTTGCTGGCAGCCCATCTTCCATATTGTTCCGAATCGCCCCGGCAGCTGTCAGCAGCTCTCCCAGCTTGTCTTGGAGTTTGTGGAGGACTGCATTCGTCTGCGATTCATGCTTGACCCGAGTATGCTCGAGCTCCTTACAACGCTCCCCCATGAACGAAATCTTATCATAGTGAGATACGGCTTGATGGAACTGCTCCTGCTCCTCTGACGATTTAAGATGAGCCGCAAGTATTGTCCGCAGCTCCTCTTGGCGTACCCCCGCCTTTTTCACCAACTGCTCTGATCGCTCTATTTCTAAGGCAGCAGCGGTATACCGCGCATGCGCGTTCTCCATACGGAGCTTCCACTCGCCTTCCTCCTTGCGCAGACGATCGCATTCATGCTGGAGGCGAACGGCCTCCTGAAGCTGCTCGCTTCGTCGCAGCAGTTCCGGTTCCTCGCGTTCCTGAATCCTCTTGGCTTCCTCTGCATCGGACATCGCTTTCTCTGCTGCAAACACTGCTAGACGAGCTTGTTCCTCATGCGCTTTACGCTCCTCCTCAGCCATGTTCTGCTTCACATTCAACTGCTCCGCTTCTAATGCCATGGGAGCAATCCGCTCTGCCTCCTTCGCTCGCTTCAGCTTTAACTCTTCATCCGCACGCATCGGCTCCTCAGCATGTAGTTCAGCCATTCTTAGGGAGATGCGCGCATGCTCCTGCTGGAGATCACGCTGTTCAGCCATCTCATGGTATTGGCGATCAGCAGCTAACTTCGCCTCCTTCGCTTGCTCAGCATGCAGGGACGCTTCAGTCAGCACCTGCTCTGCCAGAGCCAAAGCCTCCTTCGACGCATCCCCCAAGCCCTGCTGCTCAGCCGAATAAGCCATTAGCTCAGCTTCGGCTGCCTTCGCTCGGCGGGAAATACGTGCGGAAAGCTCGTCTCCATATTTTTCGAGCGAGAAGAGGCGCTGAAGCATTTGCCTTCTATCGCTTCCCTTGAGCGACAAAAATTCTGCGAACTTCCCTTGCGGAAGGACGACCGCCCTAGTAAAATCATCCATTTTCAACCCAATGTGCTGCTCTACACAGCGTGTCACCTCAGCCAGCTTATCAGCCAAGACAACATCACCTTCCGATGTTATCTCGACAAATCGACTGACCGTATTGCTGACCGTTATATCGCCTGTACGCTTGAATCTCCGCTCAACGCGGAACATTCTATGTTCACCGGCACCGTTCAACTCAAACGTAAAAGCCACAGACAATTGATTTTCCGCCTGATTCAAAATGCCCTGTGTACCATTGGTTGCTCGCTCCACCTTCCCGTACAGCGCAAGCGTCATCGCATCTAATATTGTGGATTTGCCGCTTCCTGTCGGGCCAAATATGCCGAATAGTCCGGTTTCGCACAGTGTCCGGAAGTCGAGGCACTGCTCTTCTCGATAGCTTTGCAATCCTGCAAGCTTCAGCTCGATTGGCTTCACGCGCCTTCACCTTCCTTCTCCAATCCGTCTTCTCCAATCAATTCCAGGAAACAGTCAACCAGTGCATCGTCGGGCTTGGCTCCCCCAGTTTGACGTTCATAGAATCGCCGAAACAGTTCATGCACAGGGAGTTCACTGCGCCTTCCTTCCTCTGCTGCTATTCGTTCGATTTCCGGATAAATGGGACGAATATTGACGATCCCTTCATGTATCCGGCGCAGCTTTTGAATTTGTTCCATAGTCAATGCTTCCGTAAGATGAATACGAACGTCCAGCCATGCCCCAGCATCTCTACCTTCCTCAATCCAACGGAGCACTTCTTCATATCCGCCGCGCACATTCCATTCTATGAGCGGCTTGCCCGAAGACAGGAATCGCTCCTGCGGCACAGCCTCCATGCCCGGAGCCAGATCGAGCAAAGTTACCGACTTCGCCTGACCAGCCTCAGAGAAGCTGTAGCCGAGCGGTGATCCGCTGTACCGAATTACACCAGGCCCCTTGACTGCCTGCGGCCGATGCAAATGGCCGAGCGCACTATACTGCGGCGCTGCAGGAGCCCCCAAACAGGCGAATACACTTGGATCGACCGTATATGCTCCCCCTACCTGAATAGGACGTTCAGAATCCGTCTCCAATCCGCCAAGGACATATAGATGACTCATAATCAGATTCACTGCGGATGGACGGAAATGCATAGCCTGACGCTGCAGCAGCTGACCCACTTTCGCACTGTATGCGCTGCGCAGCTCATGCTCTTCATTTGAAGAGGTAAGCAGTTCTCCCAATCGCGCCTCAGACGGATAAGGCAGCCCTGCAATAACTGCATCTTCCCCCGTTCTGGCACAATGGATTGTAACTGCTTCTAAAGTTGGCTGCCCAATCAGCGTTACGCCAAGCTCATGAACGAGCGGTGCAGACGCAGACAGCCGATCTGGATGATCATGGTTACCTGATATAATCACTACCGGCCGCTGGCCGCTGCGCGACAATCTAGCAGCCGCCTCATAGAACAGTTGCTCTGCCGCTGCCGGCGGGTTGACTGAATCATATATGTCTCCTGCGATCAAGATTAGGTCTGCCTGCTCCTCATCCGCGAGCTGCACGAATTCATCAACAAAAGCTGCCTGCTCATTCAGACGGCTTCTCCCTTCCAGCGTTCGCCCAAAGTGCCAATCCGCCGTATGCAAGATACGCATGGTTGTCTCTCCTTCCCTATCTGCGATAACAATTGATTACAGTTCACATGCCTGCCCTGCATCGAAAAAGTACAGCACCTTGCGGTCGACTGGGCGATGGAAGATCTGCTCAATTGCGCGCGCGTATAAATTCAACTGGAAGCGATAGTGCTCCGTCAAGGCCTTCAGACCGCCCCGATCCTCAAGCACCTTATCGGTCTTATAGTCAAGCAGCACGAGCTGTCCCTCCCACTCGAACATGCAATCAATGACCCCTTGGACGAGCACCGTCTCCTCGTCAAGCAAGCCAGAAGCATCTCGTGCCGCGAAGGTGGAGGTTGCGACAAAGCGCTCAATTGACTGTTTCTCCTGTTGGCGGCTGTTTTCCTTCACTATCTCTACCGAATCAACCTCTCCAGACTGTGTCCCTTGCTCAACAGAATCCGGCTCAATGTTGTCTTGCTCAAGCGTCAATTTTCCAGAACCGAAATGCAGCTGTCTCGTCAGCTCAATTGTGTACGCTTCAGCTGCCGTCAGCCCATAGCTGAATGGAAGCTCCCGCTTCACCCATGATGCCTGAACCAATTGACGGCCCACCTCGCTTTGGAAAAAGCCAGCAACCGCAGCCTGATCGATTGCTTCCGCCTGCTTATCCGACATATATTGATGCTGAACCAAGTGCAGCAGCGTAGCTCTAACCGTATCTACTGTTACATCCGAATGAAGAGGCATATGTTGCATGAGCAAATGATACATGGTTCCCCGTTCCGCAGGTGTCACCTTGCTTGCCTCCATGAATTTAGGGCGTTGCAAATGCAGGGTGAATCCCTCTTCGCTGTTAGCAGGAGAAGATCCGGATGCACTGTCCCCTTTCGGCATCACCAAGGATGGAGCATTTTCGATTGAAGCACCGCCTTCCACTATCTCTTCCAACATAGGTAAAAGCTCAGTGTCAGGCTCAGCAACCCATTGATCAGCCGGCCATTCTTCTGATGCTGCCATCCGCTTCATTTCCGTCACCGATGTCTTGGCGGGCAGCAGGCTAGCAATCCGATTCGGATCACGCCATTTAAGGCGTTCATCCAATACTGCCTGCCAATCACTTGCCGGCATCTCCTCCTGCACTTCCAGCCGCGCCAATGCTGCAAGCAGATCTGCCTTATCTTCATCCAGTTCCATCCCGCCAATTGCGGTGCCTGAAGCAAGAATTGCTGCGGACATAATCGACAGGCGCCACTCCGATTGATCCTCCAACAGGCATTCGCCATTGCGATTCGGAAGTCCCGCATAGCGGCGCCATTCAGAAGCAGACTTGTGACGAATGACAGACGGGCCGATCCAATCCATGTAGGAACGTGCCCGCGCAACCATGTAATCAGGCAGCAGCAGGGATTCTACATCAAGAGCCTCTCCCCACTCGCGAATGGCCTTCTCTGGATCATTGACGGTGCCGATTAGAATCATCTTCTCCTTAGGCCGTGTCAAGGCGACGTATAAGACACGCATCTCCTCTGCGAGAAGCTCAAGCTTCATTTGTCTGCGAATCGCCAAGTTTGGCAGCGTCGGATAAGAAACTCGAAGCTCTTCATCAACGAACTTCGGCCCAAAGCCAAGCTGCTTATGCACCAAAAAGGAAGAATTCAAATCTTGTTGATTGAAACGCTTCGATAGTCCCGCAACAAAAACAATGGGGAACTCCAAGCCTTTACTTTTGTGGATGGTCATAATCCGGACAACATCCTCTTGCTCCCCTAATGCGCGGGCAGTTCCCAAGTCCCCGCCTGTGTCGCGCATACGATCAATAAAGCGAAGAAAACGGAACAAACCGCGAATGGAGGAGGATTCGTATTGACGCGCCCGATCATACAGTGCACGCAAATTGGCCTGGCGCTGCATGCCTCCTGCCAATCCACCTACCCATTCATAGTAGCCTGTTTCCCGGTACAGCTGCCAAATGAGCTGCGATAGACTTCCTTGACGAGCTGCTATTCGCCAATGCTCCAGCTTGTATAGGAAGCGGTACAGCTTGTCCTGCAGGTCTAAAGCCTCTGAGGCATCGTTTCCAGCTTGCTTTCCCCCCTCATCTTGCACTGTTCTGCATACTGCGTCATAGAAGGAGATTCCTTTCCCTACAAGCCGAATATGTGCCAGCTCTTCTGGCGTAAGTCCAACGATAGGCGAGCGAAGAACAGCCGCCAGCGGGATATCCTGCTGCGGATTATCAATCACGCGAAGCAATGACAACACAACTTCAACCTCGGTAGCTTGGAAATAGCCCGTATTAAACTCGGCATATGCAGGAATGCCTTCCAATCTAAGCTCCTCTACCATGAGCGGCGCCCAGGCTTGTGTCGCTCGCAGCAATATCACAATATCCCGATACGTCGCCGGACGCATACGCTTCAAGTGCTTGTCGTAGACCAGAAACGGTTCTGTCCCTTCATCCCCAAGCAGTCTGCGGATTCTCCCTGCAATTGCCCTCGCTTCGAGGCGGGCTGTTTCCATTTCAGCCGGGTCAAGCGAAGTCGCTGAGGATCCATCCATATCCGACTCTTCATCCTCATTCTCATCTGCAGCAGCCTCCGTGTCTGCCCCTGCGCTCGCCTTCTCAATCAATACCAGTTCGGTTGCATAGTTCTGGCGCTCTGCAAGCTGCTCGCTATCGGGTTCCCGCTGAGCGGCGCGCAATTCCTCGCTGATATCCTCCAACGTCGGGTAGGAAGCGCCGCATACAAGTTCAGCGGCCTCATCATATTTCAGCTCAGCGACTCGCTCGTTCATAATTTGTCGGAACAGCATATTGACTGCATCGACGACCCCTTGTCGGCTGCGGAAGTTGCGCGCCAAGTCAATACGGATTCCCTTATGCTCGCTGCTGTCTGAAGAATACGATTCATATTTGCTCAGGAACAGCCCTGGCTCAGCAAGACGGAAGCGATAAATGCTTTGCTTCACGTCTCCAACCATAAAGCGATTACCTGCGCCGGAACGCGTAATCAGATTCACAATCGCTTCCTGAACCATATTGGTATCCTGATATTCATCAAGTAAAATTTCAACGTACTGCTCTTCATACTGTCTGGCTGCTTCGGATGGAATGGTGTGATCCGGCGTCGAGCTCGGATCACGTAGAATGCGGAGGCAATAATGCTCCAAATCTGAAAAATCAAGCCATCCCTTTTTGCGTTTGGCTTCCTCGAAGCGTATGCCGAATTCAATCACGACATCCGCGAGCGTATGCATAACTGGTGCAATGACAGTCAGTTCCTGCAAAAATTGCTCCGGAGTTCTGCGAAACAATTCGTCCCGCAACTGCTGAAGCCGAGCTTTTGCTTGATCGCGAAGACGCTTTACCTGCTCCTGCAGCGATTTATCATACTTATCCCCCCGGCACGCAGCCAATCGACCAAACGACAGCAGATCAAATGAAGCATGCAGCTCCTCCCACGGTTCATTCTCAGCCGCCTCGGCCAAGGCCGCTGCTCCTGACAGCTCCTGAATAAGTGCCTCCCGATACGGTTCAGGTCCGCCAGGGGCATCCAACAATCGATACGCCTGCCGCAGCAGCTCTACAATTCCGTTCAAGGTCAAGCGTGCATCCTGCATGACGCTCGCCACCCAAGGCGTACGACCCAGTTCGTCCACCGATTTCACTTCGAACGAAGCGGCCATTTCCTTCATCCAATCATCCGGCCAAGGGTGGCTGCGCGAGAAGTCATACAGCTGTTGAACTAAGCGAAATGCAGCTTCATCGCTGCGTTCTCCGCTGAACCAATCAACCATTCGCTTGAACTCCACGTGTCCGTCTGCATAGCGCTGCTCGAACAATTCTTCCAATACATCCTGCCGCAGCAGCTCTGTCTCGGTTTCATTCGAAATCCGGAAAGCCGGATCAAGCTGCACAGATTGGAAATGACGTTGAATCACTTCAAGGCAGAAGGAGTGCAGCGTTGTGATGGAAGCACGATTCAATAGCGCCAGCTGACGGCGAAGATGCTCTGAATCCGGCTTTGCCTCCAATTCCCGCTCCAGAGCAAGCCGAATCCGCTCTCTCATTTCAGATGCGGCCGCTTTTGTAAACGTTGCGACAAGCAGCTGATCGACATGAACAGGATGCTTCTCATCACGAATCGTCCGGATGATGCGTTCAACGAGCACAGCTGTTTTCCCTGAACCGGCCGCAGCAGCGACAAGCACATTTTGCCCCCCGTCGACGACAGCGCGCCATTGCTCGTCTGTCCAGGTGCTCCCTTTCGGCTTGCCTGGAAGCACCCTTACTGTAGACGATGCCTGATTCTCATCCGAACGAGACGATACCCAATCCAGCAAATCAAGCTCCAGATCCTGCTTATCGTCCAGAATCTCACTTTCGTTCTTATTTTCGCGCTGATCCATCCTCGTCTTCCCCTCCTTCCATCTTCATCCATACTTCTTCCTTCGTCATCCGCGGCAATACATGATATTCATTGCCCTCGGTCAACTCATCGAACTGGCATACAGGTTTATAGCTGCAAAAATCACACGCCTTCTTTGTACCAAGGCGATACGGATCAATGCGAACGTCGCCATCGGTAATGCGGGTTCCGATATCTTGAATCACATGGCGTGCCGTTCCGCGCAGCATATCCCACTGTTCTGTAGTTGCAACAGAGGCATTGCTGTAAAACGAACCGTCCGCCTTTACCGCTACGGGAAGAACGTCCGAATATCCTTTTTCAAGCGGCTCATCCATCAAGGACACTACCTCTCGATCCGCTAGGACGAGTCCGCGCATTTTATATTTCTTCATCATTTGCTCGTAAGCTTGCTCCACACTCATTCCATTCGCAGCCTGCAATAGCGGATTGTGAACATGGAAATAGAGTGTGCCTGCAGGCAATGCCGCCGTTCCAAGCCACATTTCCGCATATGTGATCAACACATCCAAATAAGTGAGCATTTGCAGCGACAACCCATAATACACTTCCTGCAGCTTCAAATCTGTCGCACTTGATTTGTAATCGATCACGCGCAGAAGAACGCCTCGCTCGCTTTCCGCCTTGTCGACTCGGTCAATGCGGCCGATGATCTCCATCGTGCATCCATTGCTAAGTGTGAAACGAAGCGGCGGCAGCAGCTTATCTGGCCCAAAATCCAACTCCAGCCCAATCGGCTCAAAACGGCCTCTTCGCGCATGCTCCCCAAGCACAGAAGCCGCACGTCCTACAATTCGCTTCAACTTGAGGGAAATATGCTCATAGCGCTTCGAGCTCAGCAGGATTTCCCCCTGTAGCCTTGGAGCAAGCATATCTACAATGCGATCCGCTTCTGCCCGGCATTCATCCGCAGACAGAGCCGCCCATGTGCGGTTCGAGCTTTGCAAATCTATCGCAAAACGGCTGAGTGCCGCATGGAACAGCTGCCCAATATCCGGCGCCTCCAATCGATATACCCGACGCTCCTTCAACTTTAAGCCATGGGAAGCGAAATGCGAGAATGGACAGGCAACGAAACGCTCCATGCGAGACACACTCGTCCGCAAAGCAGTGCCGTACAAGTGACGGCTCGTTACCGGAGTAAGCGCCTCTGCCTGATTGCGATACAAGAGTGAGCTCATCAGCACCTTCAGTCGATCATGCCAAGCTGGCTGCGCTGCAAACCAGCGGTATACATCCCACCACACATTAGCGATCGGCCTTCCTTGACGCCATTGACGCAGCTGGACGATCAAGTGCTTGAGCGCAGATTCTGGATAGACGGCGAATTCCGCTTGCTCCTGTTCATTCATAAACTCGTTCGGCTCAGCCATGACGAGCCGTTCTTGCACACGCGGGAACATGCTGCGCACATGCCGCACCACCTCGGACGGCAGCAGGGTCTTTCCTTCTTCATCAGCGAGCGCATAACTAATCCATAAACTTCTGCTGGGAGTAGCAAAAGATTGATAGATTAAGAAACGCTCATCCAAAAGCTTGCGGCGAACGCCCGGCGCAAGCTCCATGCCAATTTGCTGCAGCGTATCCCGTTCATGCTCGGTGAGCACTCCATCCTCAATCGGCCGCGCTGGTATAACGCCATCATTTACGCCTAACATATATAAATGCATAATTTGGCCTGGTCTTGTCCGATCCATCGAAGCAATGAGCACCTGATCAAGCGCAGGCGGCACAAGCGCCATTTTGATGCTCTCGAATCCAGTATCGAGCATGCCGCCGAACAATTCTATACTCATCTTCTCTTCGCCAACCATTTCAACCATTTGATCCAAAATGTCTAAGAGCGAGCCCCATATTTGCCGATGCTCCCGCGATAACTGGACATCCCCATCAAGCAGAGCATCCTGACTCATGCGCTCCAGCTTGTGAGGTACGCCAAGCGCCATCCAGAAGGAGTACAGGGCTTCGCACATGCCTCGCACATTCGAGCTTGCCTTCATCGAGCGTGCAAGCTCGGCAATCGGCTCGGCAATGATGCTGCGGCAATGCTCCACCCATTCTGGCGCATGTTTTGGTTTTTCCGCAGCATCGGCTTCTTCTTCCGTACGCTCCGCCGCTCCATCGGCATGATCCGGATCGAGCGACAGGTCTGGCAGCACGGGCCACGGACGCTTATTCGTCCACATCGTCCCTTCAATGCCGCAAGCAAGCACATAGTTCTCCAGCTTGTCAAAATGCTCTCTTGTTATCGAGGCGTCGTCAGGCAGCAGAAAGTCTGTTTTGACAAATCGAAATACAGCATCGTATTTCCAATTGCCTATCAATATATCAAGCACAGCCCGCGTCATTTCGACAAAAGGATGATGTAAAACTGATTTCTTCTGATCCGTAAAGTATGGAATCCCCGCTTCCGTGAACACCGTATCAATCAGCTCGCCATAATGCGCAATATTTCGCACCATAACCGCCATGTCTCTCCAGCGGACTTGTTCATTGCGCACACGGCTCAGCATATCTCTAGCTATCGCTTCAACCTCTGCGCGGCGATGAACAGCAGCCTGCACGGTAATCTCCTGTTCATCTTTACGGGCAGGCGGATGCCCATCCTTGATCTTGCTTGCCGCGGCGGCATTTTCCGACTCGCGATACTTTACTTTGCGCTCGAAGTTCCGCTCCAGATGAGCGAGCATGGGCGATGCCGCATAACGTGGAAGCGGATCTTCCTGCGGCTCCAGCTTCGTGATGCGCCCGATCTCTACACCGAGGGTGTCGGCGATTTCGCGCAGCTTCAGCATCGTAGTAGCCGTCGGGTGGAACAAGTTCAGCTCATGCGGAACCTCGCCTAGCTCATACGCCTTGTCCAGACACAGCGTCACGTTCACATTAGGCGCATGAAGAATAAGGGAAGCGAGAACTGCATATTCCTGTGGGGTAAATCCATGAAACCCGTCAATCCAAATATCAGCATTCTTTACATACTTCGATGCTGCAACCCCCTCGGACAGCTTGGCAAGCACATCTTCGCCATCCAAATAGCGGCCAGCCAATTCCGATTCGAATTCGTGCAGAATGCTGGATATGTCTCGCAACTTCGCGGACAGCAGCGGCTGGCCGGTCATATGCGCATCCAAAAAAGCGAGATGCTCATCCACCTCACTGGGTTCCACTCGATATCGCTTCATTTCATCAAAGAGATCATTTAGTTTCTCAATAAATCCAAATTGCTCCGCCGCACCAGCGAATAAAGGCAAATCCGACTTGCGGTGCTGCAAGATTTTGTACAGCAGCATCTTCTTGCCTTCTTCATTGATAGGAGTCAGTGCTGTGCCGCCCGTTTCCTGCATTACCCGATACGCAAGACGACGGAAGCTCAGCACTTGCGCTCTCATAATGCCCGCGATTCCTTCCTCGCGAATGAGCGCATGTTCTGCTTGAAAAGTTGCCTGTTCAGGCACTATCCATATGATCGGAGTCCCGTCCGCTTTACTCCGAAGCTCATCTCGTACTTGTCTCAATACATGCTCCGTCTTGCCACTGCCGGAACGACCGATGACAAAATGCAACGGCAAAGTGATCCCTCCATTTCCCTGATTACGATTCATGGCATCTGCTTGCCACGATGTGATAAACTATAATCAAACCAATAAATGGTATATATTTTCGAATACAGCCGATTCTAGCATTAGGTTTCATTATACCATAATCCAATCTGTCGATAGAACACATGTTTGGAAAAGATGCCGATATTCGCCAATCGCTTCCTGTGATAGACATCATTTCACGAGGAAGGCGGGATCGAAGACGAGGCTCATGTTCAACATACCCTCTAATTCGAACAAGGAGGCTGATTGTCATGATTCATATTGTCAACGGGGAGTGCACTGCCAGACAACTAAGCAGCATTGCTGAACAGCGATGGAAAGAGAAGGTATGGGTATATTCTGAACTGCTGACCGAAGGCCCTGTATATGCAAGGCTAGAGCAGTATTTAGCGTATCGGGCTTTGCAACTGGAGCGCATGTGCGGACTGCCTTCAACTGTTTTTTTGCAGAGAGGAAATGAACAGGAACGTTCGTGGAAATCTGATATTTTACCCGCTAATGAGATTGCATTATGGTTCGAACACGATTTGTTTGACATTACAATGCTACTCCGCTTAGTGGATCGCCTAACACAGGAAAATGCGAACGCCAAACTTTACTGGGTCGATATTGCATCGATCGCTGAGCATGATCGCTATCTCGGATTTGGCGCGTTGACAGGAGAACAATTGGCTCCTTATCGCGACACTGCCATTTTACTGACCGCAGAGCGTATCGAATGGATGCGATCAGCATGGATCGCATATACGAGTCCAAATCCGCTTAAAATTGCGCAATGGGTTAACGATGCCAGTTCCGTATCTGCCCCATTCTGCGCTATTAGGGAAGCGCTTCAGTTCCATCTTTCCCGTTATCCATCCGTACAGGATGGAATGGGAATTGTCGAGCGAATCACACTGCATGCCGTTAAGGATGGAACTGCTTCCTTTCAACAATGCTACGACATTGTTCGCAAGCAGCTGCCGGAATACGGACTAGGGGATTTGCAATTCTGGGGCTACCTGCGCAGATTGACAAGTGGCGATGCTCCTCTGCTTGAGCTGTCTCCAAGCTCGTCCCCATTGCCTGAACCTTTCCAGTCCTCTGCTGCGAATGACGGGCAGTTGTTCGTAACCGACAATGGCCAACAGGTGCTGAACGGCACACTCAACTGGGCGCAAGTCGGTGGATATGGACGCTGGCTGGGCGGTGCATTTATAACTCGCACTGCAGTCGGAATAAAATAGCAGCAAGATGAAATCTTTAAACGGATACGATTTTGAACATGTACGTATGCAAAAGAAGCGCCGTGCATTGTAGACCAATCCGATCTGGTCTACAGCGCATAGCGCTTTTCACGTAAATCCCTTCAATTGCAGCGGAAGAGCCGCATAAAATACTACTTCGTGCGAACCTCGAAAATAGCGAACTTCAAATAATGTCCTTCATCAACACCCGCAATTTGCGGGTGATCCTTGCCCGCAGGGCGCCATTCCACAAGACGAAGCACCTTGCCCGCATCCTGTGCCGCATCCAATATCGACTGCATGAACATGTCTGGCCGCATATGATAAGAGCAGCTTGCCGTTACCAAATAGCCGCCATCATTAACGAGCTTCATGCCGTGCAGATTAATATCCTTGTATCCGCGATACGCCCCCTCAACAGCGCCTCGCGTTTTTGCGAAGGCGGGAGGATCCAGTACGACAACATCCCACGTACGTCCGCCGCCAGCGGTCATCGGCTTCGAAGTATCTACCTTCTTCGCACCGGCTTCTCCACTCGCCCGCTGTGCACGCTCCTCCAAGCCGTGAACCTGCTCGCGCAAGTAGGCGAAGGCATCCGCAACGACAAACTCTACACGCTCTGTAAAACCATTCAATTCAACATTGCGCTTCGCACTCTCGATCGCATGCTCGGAAATATCGAGACAAGTGACCTTCTTGGCCCCATATTTACAAGCATTCAGTGTGAAGCTTCCCGTATGAGAGAAGCATTCCAGCACAGTCGCTCCATCCCACCAAGGGAAGGTAACCGGCTTGCCCTTTGCATTAAGCGGCAGCGTCTGCACAGTTCCATCCTCTGCTTCTACTTCACCCAATCGGATGCCGCTGCGGGCTCCCCAGCCTGTCATGAGCGGGGCAATGGAAGCGCGGTTCTCACGCTGATCGAAGAAGTAGCCAGTCTTCTGTCCTTCTACAATATCCACTTCGATGAGAAGCCCGTTCTCCTCCACTTGAATATGACGCGGGCAATCTCCGTACAGAATACCTGTCTTCAGTTCAAGTCCTTCCCGCTCGCGAATTGGCACATCACTGCGCTCGTAGATGCCGCGCGGCTGCATGACATCTACCAAAGCTGCAACCAAAGCCTCCCGATGCACATCCATACCGAGTGTCACGATTTGCACGACGAGAACATCACCAAAGCGATCGACGATGAGTCCCGGCAGGAAGTCGGCTTCTCCATACACAAGACGATATGCCGCAGCTCCAGGCAAGAAGCGCTGGCGATGAGCGACACAGCGTTCAATCCGTTCCTTGAAGAAGACTTCATCCATCGCTTCAATCGGTTCATAGGACACGATCCGAACCGTAATTTGCGATGCAGGATTATAATATCCTGTTGCGATATACTTCCCTTGGGCGTTCTGGACATCCACAAGCGTTCCTGGCTGCGGGTTACCTTCTACCACCTCTATTTCCGATTGATACACCCATGGATGAGAGCGTTCAATTCTCTTTTTCCGCGAACGGATTAATTTTACAAAAGGCCTATTCAATTACAGTTCTCCTCTCGGCTCCCATAGCTTGTCATGGCTGTCCACTCGCAAGCATAGAATGGATAACGTATTGCGATGAATGATCAATGACAAAGGAGCCCTTCATGTTCAAAGAAATTTGGTTCCCGCTCCTTGGCGGGTTGGCACTGTTTCTGTTTGGAATGAAAACGATGGAGCTTGCCCTTCATGCTTGGGCAGGCCCTTATTTGCATCGATTTCTGCACAGCTCGACCCGAACCCCGCTTCACGGTATGCTGTTTAGCACAGGCATGACAGCCGTGCTGCAAAGCAGCACAGCCATCACAGTCATAACGATTGGCTTGGTCAATGCGGGTATTATAAACTTCTCCCGCACGCTCGGCATTATATTAGGAACAAACATTGGCACCTGTTTGACGACTGAACTGATTGGTCTTAATATAAGTCAATTTGCAGCGCCGCTCCTCTATCTGTCCATAGCTGGATGGCTGATGGGAGCATTGGTCGATGAATATCAGCCTAGGCTTCTGCAACACTTTTCCTCTTGGATGCGGCCGCTCCAGTACGGATCTCTTGCCACAGCCGGCTTCGCCTTTATCATGCTGGGCATAGAGTGGATGAAGAAAATTAGCGAGCCGCTCCAGCAGCGCGGCTTATTCACATGGTTCCTAGAACGTTCAAGCGACAGTCTGCTCTGGGCTCTGGCTGCGGGCATCGTCATTACAGCGCTCGTGCACAGTAGTGCAGCAATCATTGCCATGGCGATGGGATTGTCAGCAACCGGAGCATTGCCTGTTGAAGTAGGCATCGCGATAGCAATCGGCTCTAATGTCGGCACCTGCTTCACCGCTGTCATCGCCTCTCTCGGCGGAACGAAAAGCGGCCAGTTCGTCGCCTGGTCCCACGTCACATTAAATATCGGTGGTGCCATCTTATTCTATCCCTTTATCAACCAAATTGGGCAGCTGAGCGCAGCTTTCTCCTCAGATGCAGCCGGCCAGATTGCACATGCCCAATCGATATTTAATATTGCGAGCTCCCTGCTGGCCCTGCCTTTGTGCTACTTGCCGGTATGGAGCCGAATCCGTTAATAATTGCAATGCCGGAGCTTGTTCCGATGCGCGTTGCACCAGCTTTAATCATTGCGAGGGCTGAGGCAGTGTCCCGAATACCGCCAGATGCCTTGACACCCAATCGAGAGGATACATGTGCCCGCAAAAGACGAATATCTTCGAGGGTTGCCCCGCCCTTGCCAAATCCAGTTGACGTCTTGACAAAATGAGCACCCGCCGATTCTGATGCTTTGCAAGCCGCAATTTTTTGCTTCGTATTAAGAATGCCCGTTTCCAATATGACCTTGACGATCGCGCGTCCTTCTACCATTCGAACGACCTGAGCAATATCCTGCTCCACAGCCTTCACATCTCCACGTAGAAGGCTTCCAATTTGCAGCACCATATCGATCTCAGCAGCCCCGTCCTCCACGGCACGGGCTGCTTCAAATGCCTTGGCTTGACTGGCAGTGGCTCCCAATGGGAACCCACATACCGCAGCCACATGCACACCTGTTCCATTCAGCAGTTCACGACAGGCTGATACCCAAAACCCGTTGACGCATACACTGTAAAAGTGGAATCGACTCGCCTCCGAACACAGTTTCTCGATATCGCGCAATGCCGCCTCCGGCTTAAGCAAGGTGTGATCGATATATTGTGCCAATTGAAGTTGATCCGTCATGCATACTCTCTCCTTCCGGCAATGTGCAGAGGATTAAAGATTTACGGATACGGACAATTCTTCAAAAGCTTTTTGCAGGATGTGATCGTTGTTATCATATCCGAGCTCCCGCTGCTTCTCCCATGCTTCCTGTGGACGATACCACTCTACGCTGCGAATTTCCTCAATTTGCGCATGGAGCTTGCCTTCCTCTGCCTCAACGAGGAAATAATGCACCTCTTTATCAATTGTACCCGCTTGTGGTTGTACATATTGATAATAAATGGTATCGAGTTTTTTATCGATACGTCCACGAATCCCAGTCTCTTCCCATATTTCCCGCAAAGCAGTCTGTTCAATCGTCTCCCCTGCTTCCATCTTGCCTTTGGCTAGCGATATTTTGCCATAGCGATCTTGGATGAGCTGAATTTCCAGCTCTTCTCCTCTTCTGCGGTATACGACTCCTCCTGCTGATACTTCCTTCATATGCGCACCTCCATCAAATTCATAACTCGTATGTATATATCCTAACCGAAAAGAAAGAGGATTTCATCCATTCAGCCAAGCGCCAAACGGAGAATCCTCCTCGATTCCTTATTCAGTAGTTTCGGTTATTTGTGTCTGTAGTTTCTTGCCGTTCATCTATTTCTGGCTGTCCTTCATGCTGCTGAACTGTACAATTAGGAAGCAACATTCGGCTCCTGACCGATGACGCGTGTAAGGACGCCTTGATTCTCATTCACGCCCGCTTCTGTAATTTTTACGCGGCAGACTTGGCCAATTAAGGATTCATCTCCTTCAAAGATCACTTGAAGGTAATTGTCCGAGTAACCCATCAGCATGCCAGCACCTTGGTCGCCTTTCGTATTCCGTTCCGGAATGACATCGACGACTTGTCCAACGAACTGCTTCGCGTATTCCAGCTGCATTTGTTCAGACAGATCAATCAGCTCATGAACGCGAGCATGCTTCACCTCTTCATCCACTTGATCCTCCATGCGCGCAGCCGGAGTACCTGTGCGCTTCGAATACGGGAATACGTGCATTTCAGAGAAGCCCACTTGCTTCATAAATTCATAGCTTTGACGGAAATGCTCATCCGTTTCGCCTGGGAAGCCAACAATAACGTCTGTCGTAATTGCCACATTCGGCATTGCCTCGCGTATGCGTGCAAGCTTCTCCGCGAATTCCTGTGTTGTATATTTGCGGCGCATGCGCTTCAACACTTCGTCATTGCCCGCTTGAAGCGGAATATGCAGGTGACGGCACATTTTCGAAGACTTGTTCAATACCTCGATCATGCGATCATCAATTTGGCTTGCCTCAATGGAGCTGATGCGAATGCGTTCAAGCCCCTCTACCTTGTCCAAATCCCACAGCAAGTCAGTCAAATCATAATTCTCCATATCGTCGCCGTAGCCGCCGGTATGAATTCCTGTCAAGACGATCTCCTTGTAGCCTGCCGCTACGAGCTGGCGAGCCTGATTCAACACACTCTCCGCTTCACGGCTGCGGGACAGACCGCGCGACCAAGGAATGATGCAGAATGTGCAGAAGTTGTTGCAGCCTTCTTGGATTTTCAAGAACGCGCGCGTCCGCTCTGCGAAGTCTGGCACGTCCAATTCCTCAAACGCCCGAGTTTTCATAATATTCCGCACCGCATTGATCGGCTGGCGCTGCTCATGCAGCTCACGGATGTAATCCATCAACTTTTCGCGATCCTGCGTTCCAATAACGAGATCGACGCCAGGAATATCAAGAATCTCAGCAGGCGATGTTTGCGCATAGCATCCTGTTACCGCAATAATTGCGTCTGGATTGCGACGCACAGCACGGCGAATAATTTGGCGGCTCTTCTTGTCGCCTGTATTCGTTACGGTACACGTATTAATCAGGTACACGTCTGCCGTCTGCTCGAAGTCTACCTGCTCATAGCCTTCATTTTTGAACAATTGCCAAATCGCTTCAGTATCGTAAAAATTGACTTTGCAGCCTAATGTGTAAAATGCTACTGATGGCATCGTTCACATTCCCCCCATTTCTCCAAATTGATACATGATGCAGGCACATGCAGCCATTCCTGCCGTTTCTGCCCGCAGAATGCGGCGGCCTAGGCTGACACATCGTGCTCCAGCTTCCACTGCGGAATGAATTTCCTGCGAAGTAAACCCGCCTTCTGGCCCAATGACAACCATAATGCGTGCTTGCTTCACTGTACGATTCTGCATGTCGCCCTCTGTAGGCGCGAACGCTTCTAATACGTCGCGCAGCATCGTACCCCGCTCATCCTCATAACAAATGAGCACAAGGTCATAAGAAGCAAACTGGGACATCAAAGCCTTCCAATTCATAGATGCTTCAATCGTGGGCACTACATTCCGATGAGACTGCTCAGCAGCCTCCTTCGCAATTTTGCCCCAACGCTCCAAGCGCTTTGCTTCCTTCTTGCTGTCATATTGTACAACCGTCCGTTCAGACACGAACGGCATGAAATGCACGGCACCAATCTCCGTGCATTTCTGAATGATAAGCTCCATTTTATCGCCTTTAGGCAAACTCTGCGCAATTGTCACTTGGACAGACGGCTCTCGGTCAAAGTCTCTCATTTCAACAATTCGAGCTTCTACCCCGTCCGCGCTGCATTGTTCAATCACGACGACCGCTTCACGCTTCTCTCCATCGCTGACCAATATCTCAGCTCCAGGCTTGAGGCGCATTACGTTCATAATATGGTGGGCATCATTGCCCGTAATTTGTATGCTTTCATCTCCGAACTGCTCGGAGGGCACAAAATATTTCTGCATCGTAATCAACATTCCTCATCATACACGTTTTGAGCGGCATCCGCCAGTATTGTCAACATTTTCACTCTAGTCATTGTAAGGACTCAGCCGTATCTTACATAGCCATTTTTAACTGCCTACGATGAACATGGCTGCTCTGGACATTTCCCTCATGATCGGCTGAATCAGACTGAACAAAGGCCCTAATGTCTTATCTCGCAATACCGGGATGAACACGATAAGCAAGAAGATAAAGATCGACCATTGCTCAATTTGCTGCAGCCGGGCACGAACATGAGACGGTGCCAAATCTTCTACAATTCGATAGCCGTCCAGCGGCGGCAGCGGAATTAAGTTGAACAAGAACAGCAGGATATTGTTCGAAATCAAGAAAGACAAGAAATAAAATAATGCCAAGTGAATCCGGTTGCCGGACTCCACATCGACGAATCCTAGTTTAAATCCTAAATGCAGCACCAATGTGCCAACAAATGCTAGTAATAGGTTGCTCAGCGGCCCGACTGCCGATACGACAATCCCCATTGTGCGCGGATTCTTGAAATTGTCCCGATTGACTGGAACAGGTCTTGCCCAACCGAAGCCAGCAATAACGAACAGCAGCATACCAAGAAAATCAATATGCTTCGTGGGATTCAAGCTGACACGGCCGAGCATCTTCGCTGTCGGATCACCGAACTTCCATGCGGAGTAAGCATGAGCAAATTCGTGAACGGTGAATGAAAGCAGCAGCGACAACACTAGAAAGGGCAGCAGCTCCAGCTTGACCACCAGCAGGCTATTTAGAAAATCCATAAAACGTCCCCTCTCCTTTATTCAAACGGCTTGCGCGCCACAAACGCAATCCAGTCCTCTTCACGATGCTTCGCTTCAATGATGAAGCCTTTCGCCAGCAAGTCCTGCTCTACGACGTCTTCTTTATTTTTGTAAATCCCTGACGCAATGTAAACACCGCCAGGCTGCAATGCTTCATATACATCCGTTACGAACAGCAGAATGATTTCCGCCAAAATATTAGCGACTACAATCTGGACAGGAAGCCGTACGCCAAGCGCCTGCTCTTCTGCTGTACCGCTCGTTTTGATAATGCTTAGCAGATCGCCCTCTAGTACGGTAATGGCGTCAGATAACCCGTTCAGGCTGGCGTTCTCCATCGCACTGGATACTGCCACCGGATCCAAATCAATTGCAAGCACATGCTTGGCGCCAAGCTTACAAGCACCGATTGCCAATATACCAGAGCCTGTCCCAACGTCAATGACTTCCTCTCCGCCTTGAACGACACTCTCCAAGGTGCGCAAGCATAGCGAAGTCGTCGGATGCGTCCCCGTTCCGAACGCCATGCCCGGATCCAGCTCAATAATCTGCTCACCCTCTTGCGCCGTATAGGACTCCCATGTTGGCTTGATTGTCAGCCGATCTGTTACGCGAGCTGGTTTGAAATATTGCTTCCATGCATTTGCCCATTCATCTTCATGAACCGTACGCCAAGTAATTAGTGCCTCACCCGGATCTATCTCATAGCTTCTCAGCTCTTCAATCCGCTCACGAATGATTGATTCAACTTCCTTCAAATCAGTGCCGTCTGCAAAATACCCTTGTACGACAGCTTGTCCTTCTGGGATATCGTTCAGCGGCAGCTCATACCATTCCCCATACTTTGTATCGCGCTCCTTGTTAAGGGTCCCCGATTCTTCAATCGTCACGCCTCCAGCGCCAGCTTCATGCAAAAAGTTCGAAATCATCTCAATTGCTTCTTCGGTCGTATGTATCGTTAATTCATGCCAATGCACGATCGTACATCCTCCTATACATCTTAAAATAGCTACACATTCTATTTATTGTACACAAAAACAAAACTCCATACAACGAGCGTTCCTAATAGAACGCAATTGTCGTGGAGTTTTGCCTCTTTGCGTTGGTTCAATCAACGCATTATTCAACTGCTTAACGTTCGTTCTTCGCATTTCCAAGATGGTCGCGGATAAGCGCATATGCCCGATCCAGCACGTCATCCTCTACATCTGCGCTAATGAAATACCCATTGGTTCCAGCGGTTATCTGAATGTCTTGTCCCCGCAACGCCTCCAGCTTGCGTTCGCACATATCTGCGGCGGCGGCATGTTCAAAGGTAGCAGTAATTCGTGTCACGACTGCTCTGCACGCTCATCAGCCTGCTTCGCGCGCTCCAACGCCTTCAAATCATCGCGATCCGCCTCTTCATATGAAAATTCCACATCCTCAAACTTGCCATCCGCTAGACCTGCTTGCTGATTCACAACCGCATCTGCTTTATCGCTGTATGAGCTTGCCGAACGGTTCGAAGTATTACGGAAATTGTTCATCGGTGCGCCTCCTTCGTGTTCATAATCGATACGCTTCCTCCATAACTTGAGTCAGTTTCCATCGGATTATGCACATTGGCAATCTTCCGCACTCCTAAACCCAATCATAGCTCCTCAGAACGAGGTTTAAATCCCCTATAGCTACTTTGCCAATACCGCAAACCTCTATCTAACAAGTTCCCGGAACTGCTGTAATACTGCAGAATGCGTTGGATTCATTGAGTATATACTCGAAAGGTTATCTTGATAGGATTTTCTACTTTCAAGGGACAACAAAAAAGAACCACAACATACGCACTGGTAATTTTAATGCGTGGTTGTGGCCCTTCTTTATGCCCCGACCGAAATGATGAACGTATACAATATGATAAAAGGTATAGACAATTCGGCCATTGCCAGCATGAAAGTATGATTAATCTCCGCGGAATGCACGCTTCATACGATCAAAGAACGATTCTTCATTTCCGCCGTAGTTCGGATGCTCGCCGCTCTTCTCCGCGAATTGACGCAGCAACTCTTTCTGCTCATCAGACAGCTTTGTCGGTGTCACGATGACAACCTTCACGTGTTGATCGCCTTGACCGGAACCACGCAAACGAGGAACCCCTTTGTTGCGCAAGCGGAAGAACGTTCCTGTTTGTGTACCTGCTGGTATTTTCAGCTTCACCTTTTCCGTCAGCGTCGGGATTTCGATCTCGTCGCCAAGCGCTGCTTGCGCGAACGTGAGCGGAATCTCGCAATAGATATCATCTCCGTCACGCTCGAAGAATTCGTGGCGCTTCACACGGATTACGATATACAAATCCCCGTTCGGACCGCCGCGAAGTCCACTTTCCCCTTCGCCGCTCATGCGCAGCTGTGCGCCATCATCGACACCTGCCGGAATGCGAACATGAATTTTGCGCTGCTTCTTCACAGTACCTGCGCCGTGGCAAGTCCCGCACTTTTCACGAATAATTTTGCCGCGCCCTTGACATGTCGAACAAGCACGACGGTTGACCATGCGGCCAAACGGCGTATTCTGTACGACTTCCTGCTGTCCAGTACCGTGGCAAGTCGTACACGCATCTGGCTTCGTCCCGGGCTTAGCTCCAGAGCCATAGCACGTGTCGCATTGCTCGGTACGCGGAATGGTAATGTCCATCTCTTTGCCAAATACAGCTTCCTTGAATTCGATTGTCATCGTGTACTGTAAATCGCCGCCGCGCTGCGGTGCGTTCGGATCCTTGCTGCGGCCACCGCCGCCGAAGAACATATCAAAGATATCGCCGAATCCGCCGAAGTCGCCCCCACCGGAGAAACCGCCGCCCATACCCTGGTTCGGATCGACATGACCATATTGGTCGTACATCGCCCGTTTTTGATTGTCGCTCAGCACATCGTACGCTTCTTTGACTTCCTTGAACTTGTCTTCTGCGTCCGCGGCCTTGTTGACATCCGGGTGATATTGGCGTGCGAGTTTGCGATACGCCTTCTTAATCTCGTCGTCGCCAGCACCTTTGGCAACGCCAAGCACTTCATAATAATCTCGTTTCGCCACTATTCCACCCCCATACGCTTTCGTAGCATACCTCTATAGAAAACTATACGAATTTGCTGCAAAAGGAAAGTCAAAGCCGAGTCTCCCGGCTTTGACCTCACCATCGAAAAGCTTATTTCTTGTCTTCGTCTACGACTTCATAATCAGCATCAACGACGTTGTCTTTCTTCGCTGCGCCTTGCTCTGGCTCTTGGCCTTGTGCCGCTTGCTGAGCTTGAGCAGCTTGCTCATACAGCTTTACAGACAACTGCTGTACGATTTGCGTCAACTCTTCTGTTGCTGCTTTGATCTCGTCAACGTTGTTGCTTTCGATTGCTTTTTTCACTTTCTCTTTTGCTTCGTTCGCTTTATCTACTTCAGCTTGGTCAACCTTGTCTCCCAAGTCTTTCAATGTTTTTTCAGTTGTGTATACCAATTGGTCAGCGCTGTTCTTCACTTCGACCATTTCTTTACGCTTGTTGTCTTCTTCCGCATGCATTTCTGCTTCCTTCATCATGCGGTCGATTTCCTCATCGTTCAAGCCGCTGGAGGAAGTGATTGTGATGTTTTGCGTCTTACCAGTACCTTTATCTTGTGCAGATACTTTTACGATACCATTCGCATCGATATCGAAGCTAACTTCGATTTGCGGTACACCGCGTGGAGCCGGTGGGATGTCCGCCAACATGAAGCGGCCGAGTGTTTTGTTGTCAGCAGCCATGGAGCGCTCACCTTGAAGAACGTGAATTTCTACGCTCGTTTGGTTGTCTGCATATGTCGAGAACACTTGCGATTTGCTTGTAGGAATCGTTGTGTTGCGTTCGATCATTTTCGTGAATACGCCGCCCGCCGTTTCGATACCGAGGGACAGTGGCGTTACGTCGAGCAAGACAACGTCCTTCACATCGCCAGTCAATACGCCCGCTTGAACTGCTGCACCAAGTGCTACAACTTCGTCTGGGTTAACGCCTTTATGAGGCTCTTTACCAGTCAATTTCTTGATTGCTTCCTGTACAGCTGGAATACGAGTAGAACCGCCGACAAGAACAATCTTGTCAATGTCAGCAGGAGTCATGCCAGCATCTTGCATCGCTTGGCGAGTTGGTCCAAGTGTGCGCTCTACCAAGTTCGCAGACAATTCTTCGAACTTCGCACGAGTCAAGTTTACTTCCAAGTGTTGAGGCACGCCATCAACAACCGTGATGAACGGCAAGCTGATTGTTGTCGTCAGCACACCGGACAATTCTTTTTTCGCTTTTTCTGCAGCATCTTTCAAGCGCTGTACAGCTGCTTTGTCCTTAGCCAAGTCAATGCCGTGCTCTTTCTTAAATTCTGCAGCCAAGTAGTCAATGATCACTTGGTCGAAGTCATCGCCGCCCAATTGGTTGTCACCGCTTGTTGCTTTAACTTCGAAGAAGCCATCGCCGAGTTCAAGGATCGATACGTCAAATGTACCGCCGCCCAAGTCGTATACGAGAATCGTTTGATCGTTTTCTTTGTCAGCGCCGTAAGCAAGTGCTGCTGCTGTTGGCTCGTTGACGATACGAAGCACTTCAAGACCTGCGATTTTACCAGCGTCCTTTGTTGCTTGACGTTGGGAATCGTTGAAGTAAGCAGGAACCGTAATTACCGCTTGTGTAACCGTTTGGCCCAAGTAAGCTTCCGCATCGGATTTCAATTTTTGCAAAATGATTGCGGAGAGTTCTTGCGGCGTGAAGTCTTTGCCGTCAATAGATGTTTTATGGTTTGTACCCATATGACGCTTAATGGAGATGACGGTGCGGTCAGGGTTCGTGATCGCTTGGCGCTTCGCCGTTTCACCAACAACACGCTCTCCGTCTTTTTTGAAACCTACTACGGAAGGGGTTGTGCGCGCGCCTTCCGGATTTGGGATAACGACAGCTTCGCCGCCTTCCATTACTGCAACGCAAGAGTTTGTTGTACCTAAGTCAATACCAATTACTTTACTCATGAGTATTTCCTCCTCTAACTTAACATGCAATCTCTAAATTGATGTGTCCATACAAATGCGGTGTTTACCCAGCTTGTACGTTCACGTTTATCCACTAACTTTGACCATTGCCGGACGCAGTACTTTGTCCTTCAGCATGTAGCCCTTTTGCAATTCTTCGACAACGACGCCTTCTTCATATTCATCTGTGTCGACTGTCATTACCGCTTGATGGAATTCTGGATTGAAAGACTGACCGACAGCTTCCATCGGCTTCACACCTTCCTGCTCCAGCACTTGGCCTAATTGGCGGAAAATCATGTCTACACCTTTAATGAATGATTCAGCCTCGCTAGACGCTTGTTCAGTTGCAAGCGCGCGCTCGAAGTTATCAAGCACCGGCAGCAGCTCGGTAACGAGCTTTGCGGATGCGTACTTTGCGAAATCTTCCTTCTCCTTCAACGTGCGGCGGCGGAAATTATCGAAATCCGCCTGTGCGCGCAGATAGCGCTGCTGATATTCCTCAGCCTCTGCTTTTGCTTTGGCAAGTTCAGCATCCTCCACTGCACCTTCGCTTGAAGAAGTATTCCCTTCGCCCGATTCCGCTGCCGCGTTCTCAGAAGCTGAAGTGTCTTCAGTATGATCATGGGCAGCTTGTGCCGCCTCTTCATTCATCGTTTCAGTAGTGATGCTTTCTTCTTGTTCTGGGTTCAACCCCTTCACCTCCCCTTTATAGTTCAAAGCCTTCATTTATAGTAACTTTACATTGTTACCTATCATCAAGTGATGAGGTCACGAATCAGGTTTGTGCTCTCATCTTAATCACGGTATGTATGCGAAGCACTGCAGCAGCTACTTCTCCTGCTGCACGCAGCGCATGAAGCTTGACTGCCGCTGGATCATAAATGCCAGCTTGTGCATAATCGAGCAGCGCTCCTGAATCGCAGTCAATGCCAATTGCATCATTGTTTGAAGCAATTTGTGCTGCACGCGCTTCCTCCAGCTTCTCAAGCGGGTTGAAGCCGGCATTGAGTACGATCTGCGCCATCGGCTTGCGCAGCGCCTGAGCAACGGCAGCGATGCCGAATGCCTCCATGCCGCGCACACTCTCGCGGTAGCGCTCCAGCCGATAGGCTAGCGCTACCTCTGTGGTGCCTCCGCCTGGAAGCACGCCGCCCTGAATGGCGGCCTGCAGCGCGGAGGCTGCATCTTGGGCGATGCGCGCTCGCTCGCCCACCACCTCGCGCGTGCTTGCGCCAACGATGAGCGTCACCTGCGGGCGCTGCGGCGCCGAAGCCGGATCCGGGACGGAGCCGGCTTCGGCGTTCCGGGCTGTGTGGCCCGGCGCTGCCGGGGCATACAGCCGTACGCGCTCCAGGCGCTCATCGTAGCGAACGCAAGCGGTCCGCCCGAGCAATGGCTCAAGCACGTCCCGCTGCTTCGCTAGCGCGGTACGCTTCAGCGGCTTGGCGCCGCTCAGACGGCAGACCCGCATGATATCCTCACGGCTCACTCGCTGCACGACCATCATATCGTGATCCAAACAATATTGTTCCGCATCCGGATGAATTCCACGCTCCAGCACGATGAAGCCTACACCAAGCTCATGCAGTTGCTCAAGCATTTGCATGAAACGAGCCTGTTCTGCCATATACTGCTGAAAACCCGCTTCTGTCGTGAGAAGCTGTTCGTCGAGCGACACCGGCTCCAGACTGTCCTGCAATACGAGAACGCGGCAGTTCAAGCGCTCCGGCAACCAATCCCGCTGCAGTGGCTTCTGCTTGAGCATCACGCCATGGAACCACTCATTGACAGCCTTCTCATGTGCGACAATGCTGTCTGCATACCGATAATTCGGCTGCTTTAGCTGTTCCCAGCCTACCGCCTGTCCGGCTTCCAGTACGAGCTTCACAATATCGTCCTGCTCTCGTCCTGCAATATGTACGGCTCGGTAAAGCCGCTCATCATTCCATCCTTCAAGCGGTACCGCCCGATGACGGAGTTCTTCGCAAGCAGCAGAAATGCCGTGCATCAGCCCAGTAACAACCTTTGCGGCTGGAACACCCCGTGTCACCTGAGCTACCCCTTCTTGCACGAGCGCACCAGCGAGCACAGTAGCCGTGGTCGTACCGTCGCCTACTTCATGTTGTTGTGCTCGAGCCACCTGAATGAGCAGCTTGGCCGCCGGGTGGGACACGTCCATCTTTTCTAAGATCGTAACCCCATCATTCGTGATAATAACTTCTCCGTCGCCTCCAACGAGCATGACGTCGAGCCCCTTAGGCCCAAGCGTTCCTTCTACTGCTGCGCACAAGGCGCGAACAGCCCCTGCATTATTGAGAAGCGTCGCATAACGCTCATCGGTCTCTTGCACATGTCCGCTTGCTTGAGTCATGACGACGCCCCCTTTTCCCTGCTACCTTATTTATTCGAGCGCTGCGAAAGCAGCGCGAATTGATTCGACAAATGGTTCATCAAGTTAATAACCTTCGCATACTCCATGCGCGTCGGACCTAATACGCCTATCGTTCCAAGTGTCTGTCCGTCAATGGTATAAGTCGCTGTAACTAAGCTGCAGTTGGCAATCGCCTCATGCGGATTCTCTTGCCCAATTCGGACTTGAATCCCGGTTGGCGCGCTGCCGACGACTTTAATGAGCGTTGGCGTTTCCTCTAAAAGCTCCCAGATCGTCTTAATTTTGTCGACATCCTTGAATTCAGGCTGTGCCAGCATATTCGTTGTACCGCTCAAGAACACCTCGCGGTGATTGTCTTCACCAACGAGCACACTTTCAACAAGCGTCATTAGCTCTTGCACATGAGAAACATATCTGCCCATCTCATTTCCCACTTCGGTATACAATTGAGAACGAAGCTTATATAAAGGAACGCCGACAAGTTTCGCGTTCAGCAAGTTGACAACCTGTTCCAGCTCCGACACCGATATTCCCGGCGGAATTGGCACTGTCTTATTCTCTACATGTCCTGTATTGGTTACAACAATTGCGACTGCTGTATCCTCATTCAGCGGAAGCAGCTGAAAATGGCGGAAGGAAGCTTCAAATACTTCCGGGCCAAGCGCAATCGACGTATAGTTCGTCATCTGCGATAATATCGAAGCCGTATGCTGCACGATTTCTTCCATTGCCGTTATTTTTTCCGCGAACGCGGATTTCAATCGGCTAACTTCTTCACCCGACAACCTTTCCAACTGGACTAAGTTGTCGACGTAGTAGCGATATCCCTTTTGAGAAGGAATGCGCCCTGCAGACGTATGCGGCTGCTCCAAGAACCCAAGCTCTTCCAAGTCGGCCATTTCATTGCGAATAGTTGCCGGACTAAATCCGACATCGCCGCGCTTGGAAATGCTGCGGGAACCTACAGGCTCCGCAAAACGGATATAATCATCTATGATGGCGTTCAAAATCATACGTTGGCGTTCCGTCAACATGCGCATTCCCTCCTCGTGAATGTTCTGGCTGTAGTCGTTAGCACTCATCAGCGTCGAGTGCTAACCGTTAATACAAAAATACCAAACGGACGAGACCATTGTCAAGTCAGTTCGGTACTTTGGGCGTGCCTATTTTATATGCAGGCAGTATTCAGTATTATTCCTGATCGTATAAATCAGGTTTGATGTCAGACCACTATATCTGAAGGACTTTTTTCAGGAGATTCTGTCTATCGAATATTTTAAAATCAACTAAATTTTTTAGGAGGTTCTGTATTCTCTGATCAAGAGAATTTTTCAGGGTATTTATTTGATCGTCATTACAATTTTAGGTGTATTAAAAGTTCCAATGACAGTAGTTTGGGGCAGAGAAATAAAGTAATAAAAGGACGGATAGCATTTTATCTTTCATCACGTTTAACGAATAGGGTATGTGAAGTCATCCGATGTGGCCCTAATTCCAATCAACCCACGACGATCTCTTATTTGGCTCAGTATTGGGTTCGCCCCACATCGATCAAAATAGTACTGTAATCCATTAGAAAAATCCATGTGTCCTAAAGGGAGTTCATTTATTTCCATAATAAATACACAAACAAATTGAGAAGATAATGATTATAAGGAGGTGATAAAATATGAACAATCAAACAAAATATACAAATACAGAGAACTCTGAACAAATTTCCTCCTTTGCAGGGAGCCCGTGTCAAGAACCAGGGGCTAGTGTTTGTAGAGGTGATATTCGGTACGTTTGTAGAGGTGGTCGTTGGCAATCTACAGGTCGCTTTTGTCAGGAGGATAATCTGTCACAAAGCCTCGAACAAAATTTTCCCGATGATATGGGCCCATGTGAACAAGAAGGGTCTACAACTTGTATTGGTGATATAAGATTTACATGTAAAAATGGTCGTTGGAAACCTACCTACGATTATTGTCAGAGTGATAATACACCAACATAAATATCGCTTTTGACACAAGTTTATTCGTCTTATCAACCTTTGCAGTAATTAACTTCTGGGAACGTTACATTTATCACCGAGATTTCCATCTCTACGTAGAACTTATATAAAAACGTAAAGGTTTCAGGATGTCGATAAAGTCTCGATAGCCTGAGGATGCCTTTCTCGAGGCATCCTTTTTTTTATAACAGCAAATACTCTTGTCGCTTCACGGGAATGCATGGCTATCCAGCCATTGTATTTCATGTCGGCTTAATTTTTTCAGCATCTCTGCTATCGAATATCCAAAGTTCCCCCTTTTCCCCGGGGGTCTGACCTGCAATTCCCTCTCGACCTCACAATATCAATCCAACACCCTCATCACTGCGATCTCATCACAGCATTGGCGCTTGTTGCAATGAATGCAATCCGTCCATACCTTCTCTGGGAAAATCTCTTTTTCTACAATTTCAAAGCCATTTTTCTGAAAAAATTTCGACTCATACGTTAAGGCCATAACCTTCGGAATGGCTCGTTCCCTTGCTTCGGTAAGCAGTTCGTCCACTAAGCGTGTGCCGATGCCTTTTCCTTTATAATCAGGCGATATGCCTAATGAACGGATTTCGACCAAATCAGCTCCAAGCTGGCAGAGCGAACCGCAGCCAATGAGCTCTCCTTCCCATTCGGCAACGATAAAGTGCTGAATCTGCTTCGCCAGCACCTCTCTGGAACGAGGAAGCATAATTCCCTGCTGTGCATAGAATTGAATAAGCTCTGCCAATGACTCAATATCGTTCTCATCTGCCTTCCGAATCGTTGCTACCACGGTATAGTCCCCCCAACCCAATCTCTATATACGGATGTACATTTCTGATCGACTCAAAAATATGTACGTATTAATATACATGCAACCGCATAAATTATCAAGACTATTTTTACCTGCTTCTTCCTTATATTTGACTGTTGTTGAACCTTTTTACGAAAATAAAAAAACGAGCAAGAGAAACATATCCATGTTCTCAAGCTCGTTTTTTCTACTATTGTCTTATCTCACAGCACACATGCAATTGACAGGATACCTTTGAACGTTTGCGGCCAGCCCCTTATCGTAATGCACACCATTCCATCTATTATTCTTTAGCTGTCAGCGTTCCTACAAAATCACCAAATACGTTATTTCCGAACAACAGTCCTTGCTCTGTCAACCGATAACCGTCATCCGTAGCCTCTATCAAGCCCTGCATCAGCAAGCGGCGGATTGGATCCGAAAACACCTTATCCAACAAAGCACCATTGAACTGTGATGCAAAGCGAGCGCTGCTTACTCCCTCGAGCAACCGAAGGCCAACCATCATGAAGTCTTCCATTGCTTCGTTCTCATCAATTGTGAACGTATCGAGTCTTGGCAAGCCCTGCCTGCAGGCCTCTACATACGGGTTCACGCCTTTAATGTTCAGATGGCGACATCGATTGACATATCCATGTGCCCCTGCTCCAATACCATAGTAATCCTCATTGCGCCAGTATACCGTGTTATGACGACTTTCAAATCCAGGCTTCGCAAAGTTACTGATCTCATATTGCTCATAGCCTGCTGCCTTCATCCGCTCCATAATGAGCATATACATATCCAGTTCATCCTCTTCACTCGGAAGCGGAAGCTCATTGCGGTGGTACATAGCATGGAAGAGAGTGTTTTCTTCTACCTTCAGACTATATATAGACAAATGGGGCAGATTTAATTCCAATGCCTTCGTTACACTATGATCAAGCATTTCAACCGTCTGGTTTGGCAAGCCAAACATCAAATCGATCGACATATTGCTGAAGCCTGCCTTATGTGCATTCTCAATACTGCGGTACACATCATCCGTATTATGAATGCGGCCTATACCGTGGAGAAGGTCATTGTTGAACGACTGAACGCCGAAGCTGATCCGGTTCACGCCTCCATCACGCATTGCCCGCAGCTTGTCTAAGTCAGTCGTTCCTGGGTTCGATTCCATGCTGAACTCAATGGCCTGGCTCCAGTTCGGAAACGCCTTGCGAACCGATTCCAAAAAGTAAGACATTTGATCAGGTGTCAAGACCGTCGGGGTACCGCCGCCTACAAATATCGTGTCAATAACACCTGGAGGATGCTGCTCTACTGTATGCGCCATCTCCTGCTCCATCGCCCGCAAATAATCCATAACAGGCTGTCCTTTCAGTACATAGGAGTTAAAGTCACAGTAATGGCATTTGTTCGTACAAAATGGAATATGAATATATACCGCGCGTGGAGCACGTGCCGGTATTATTGCTTGCTCTGGTGAAGGTTGATTCGCCGGCATGGCGAGACCCTCCTTTCATGGCTGAATGACACCAGCCTATCTATAATGATGATCTTTCTAAAAAAGAGGAGGCGTTTCGCCCCCTCCTCCGAATTAGTTATCGTCGATTTTCAATACGGCCATGAACGCTTCCTGCGGCACCTCAACGCTGCCGACCTGCTTCATGCGCTTCTTCCCTTCCTTCTGCTTCTCAAGAAGCTTCCGTTTACGGGAAATATCGCCGCCGTAGCATTTTGCGAGTACGTTTTTACGCATTGCCTTAACGGTTTCACGCGCAATGATCTTTGTTCCGATAGATGCCTGAACCGGAACTTCGAACATTTGTCGCGGAATAAGCCCGCGCAGCTTCTCACAAATGAGTTTACCGCGATGGTATGCGCGATCCTTGTGTACGATAACAGACAATGCATCGACTTGCTCGTTGTTAAGCATGATATCCATCTTCACAAGATTAGACTTGCGGTATCCGGATAGTTCATAGTCGAAGGATGCATATCCTTTTGTGCTTGACTTCAATTGATCGAAGAAGTCATATACAATCTCCGACAATGGAATTTGATACGTAATCGTTACACGAGTTGTATCCAGATACTGCATATCAACGAATTCACCGCGCTTGCCTTGGCACAGCTCCATAATCGCTCCAACGAAATCGTTAGGCACGATAATAGATGCTTTGACATAAGGTTCTTCTACAAAATCGATCTTGCCCTGCTCTGGATAATTTGAAGGGTTATCGATGTCTAAAGAAGTGCCATTCGTCAGCGTAACGCGATAAATAACGCTTGGTGCAGTCGTAATGAGCGGAATATTGAATTCACGCTCAATTCTCTCCTGGATAATCTCCATGTGCAGAAGACCAAGGAAACCACAGCGGAAGCCAAAACCAAGCGCTGAGGACGTTTCTGGTTCAAATGTAAGAGACGCATCATTCAATTGCAGCTTCTCCAGCGCCTCCCGCAAATCATTGTAGTCCGACGTCTCGATCGGATACAAGCCGCAGAATACCATTGGATTGATACGACGGTAACCTGGAAGTGGCTCCGCAGTAGGATGCTTCGCATCGGTTATCGTATCACCTACACGAGTATCTCCTACATTCTTAATGCCCGCAACAACAAAACCAACATCACCAACATTAAGCTCGTCGACGATCGACATGCGCGGCTTAAACGCACCAACCTCGATAACTTCAAATGTTTTGTTCGTTGCCATCATTTTAATTTTGCTGCCTGCACGAATCGCGCCATCAATGACACGAACGTACACGATAACACCTTTGTACGGGTCATAGTGGGAATCGAAGATGAGCGCCTTAAGCGGCTCTTCTGGGTCTCCCGTTGGAGCAGGTACTTTCTGAACTACTTGCTCCAAAATTTCCTTGATTCCGATACCCGCTTTGGCAGAGGCATGAACAGCCTCAGAGCAGTCCAGCCCAATTACTTCTTCGATCTCCTGCTTTACACGTTCAGGCTCCGCACTTGGAAGATCGATCTTGTTGATGACAGGAATGATCTCCAAGTCATTGTCAAGCGCCAAATATACATTCGCCAGCGTCTGAGCTTCAATCCCTTGTGCAGCATCTACAACGAGCAGCGCCCCTTCACATGCTGCCAAGCTGCGAGATACTTCGTACGTGAAGTCGACGTGTCCCGGTGTATCGATCAAGTTCAGGATGTACTCTTCTCCGTCGTCTGCTTTGTAGCTCAAGCGTACAGCCTGTAGTTTAATCGTAATTCCCCGCTCACGCTCCAGATCCATCTGGTCAAGTACTTGAGCTTGCATTTCACGGGACGTTAAAGCCCCCGTATATTCTAATATCCGGTCGGCGAGTGTAGATTTGCCATGGTCAATATGTGCTATGATGCAAAAATTCCGAATTTTCTTTTGTCGTGACAGCAATTCCGTCATTCGATTTCAATACCCCCACCACTATGCCAAGATTCAATTTATTTATTATACCGGAATGACCCTCTAACAGCAATGGGGGCATACAATCCTCTCTGACATGACCGTTTTTGGCCGAGAACCGCTGAAGGTTAGAACAACCCATTAAACAAGCCAACAACTGCCCGAATTCCAGCCTGTGACACACGCTGCAGCACGCCTGCCGTCTTGTCAGCCAATTGGTTCACGGTAGCATCCTTCACTGGCGGAACAGGCCAACTATCCGAATTGTTCATCTCATTCACATGCCTATTTGTTTCACTACGTTCCGCTTCCAATTGGTTTTGGCGCTTATCCTCAACTCGAGTTTCTGTTTCGTTCATCGCCGTTCGAGGATTATCCTGCAGTGCAGTCTCCCCGTTCGAATGTCGGCGGTTATCGATTGGCAGATTGTCTCGATATGACCCTGGGGCTGCGTATCTGTCAGTCGAATCCAAGGCGCTTGTTGCGCGGGACGCATTGATCGGCCCATATATGCGCTCAATCCCCGAGGAGGTGATTTCCATACCTATAAATACACCTAGCGTCAGCAGTACGACGACACCGATCAATTGCTTCATAAATCGCGTCATGCAAGCGCCCCCTTCGGTTACCCTTTTGCTCCCGCAGATTTCGATTGAGTCTTGCCCATCACTGTTTTGTCAGCACCTTTCCCCTTGATGATTGGGTTAGGTATTGGCTTGTTTACCGGCTTGGCATCCTTCTTTTTGTGAACAATATCGGCAATGAAATCAGCAAGCACATCAGCAGTCCGGTATAGCTCCTCTAATGTGTTGTCTATGCCCCCAATTTCGATAACGACACTATTCGGAGAAAGCGACTGATTGTACTCTCCATTTCCTTGTAATGCAGTTTTGCCGAATATTCCCCGGGAAATCCCTGGATAGTTCTTCTCCAGCCGTTCATGAATCTCATTTGCAAACTGCTCATTCTTTTTCCAATTGGGATTCAAGTGCCCGATAATAAAATAAACTCTCGCATAGCCCTTTCCCTTTATCGTTACGGTTGAATCCTTGCGTCTATTCGAATCTCGATGTATATCGAAGAAAAATTGCAGTTCCTGATTCGCGCTCATCGCTTGTTTTACCGTCTGCTTCGAATACTTATAAGACATGTTCCAATTGTACCCTTCTACACTTGAAGCATAGTCTTTATTGGAATGAGAGGCCCCGATTCCTCGCTTCTCTAACTGCCCCTGCAATCGCTTGCCAACCAGTGTAATATTCTTCTTTGCATCATTCGGATTGTTACTTTCCTTCTTAAGCAGTGGATTGAAGGATTCTCGGTTATGAGAGTGATAGATGAATACGATCTTGCGCAAATTTGAATTGCCTCCCGATTGCGTTGTTGATTCATCCTTGTCTGGTTTTAAATCCGTAGATGGATCAGTCGACTTGGGAGGTTCCGCACTCCCCTTATCTTTATTTCCGTCTATAACCTCCCCCTGAATGACATCATGCGGCGGCTCTCCTCCATGCTCGGCTTGAGAGCTGCCCTCTTGATCAGTAGGTGTTGGATAATCCTGCGGCCCAATGCCAGTTTGATTACCGATGCTCAGTCTCAATGGGATCGCTGCATCTCTATTAATTCCTGGTACTTCGCCAGCCAGCAGCGTTTTAGGATCTAGCGGATTCACATTCGTCGCAAGTCTGACAAGGAACTGGGCCACTTGATTGCGAGTAAGTGTTGCTTCCCCTTCCCCTTTCGGGAGATTTGGCATTTCCATAGCCATCATATCGACAAAGAAGCGTGTCGATAACTGTGCTGCAACTCCCTTCATCGAAGATAACGGAGAAGAGTTCAGCTTATTCTCCAACATTCCTCCAAGGCCTAATACGATAAAAAACATAGCCGTTCCGATAGACAACAATGCAAACGTCCGTCCCATAACGAGCGCCTGCAGCCATTTACGCTTCCACTTTCCTACATTAAATGTCCGAAACATGCGCAGTCCTCCTTCTTCCGCCTTCCTCTCTCAGCTCAAGCAAAGGATCATTCATCTAAGAGAGTACTTTTACTAGAATCTATGAGGACAATCTATGAAATAGAACAAACATATTAAGTATCAATTATTCTAATTAGATACATGTTCTATTCAAGCTAGCTGCTGACAGCGCCACTATACCTTCATACACAACTGCGAACTATTTCGATATCTCAAACCTTCCCCTTATCTTTTTTTTGTACTGTACTTCATTTTAATTGCAGAAAGTGATAATGCGTACGATTTACCCTCGGGACTTCTCACCCATATTTTTTATAAAAGTTCCAACCAAAGCCTGCCCCCATTTGCATACTTACGATGGATATCTAATAATATGCTTTTATTCCTTCATACATCATTCCGTCTACAAAGTAAGAGATTGAATCTACCTAAAAAAACGTAAGGAAATCTTCTTTGCATAAACAATAAATAATTAAATGCAATAGTTAAAGAATTATATGTGCTTCCTAAAATTATTTTCCTGGATATCTATTCCAATTAAAATCAGGACTTGAACAATAAAGATACGATAAAGAACTTCCATTTAATAATCATGACCCTTTATTCCCTCTGACCTCTGCTAGCATCATGTGCATGCATATAAAAGATGCAGAAAAACTTTCTTTAAAAACTCTTAAACATAAGATACGGCATATGGGCTCTGAGGAATATATAGAACGTGCCGTCTATATGCATCAACTCCTCAACAATGACGAACATAACCATTATATTAATACTTTGAACCAGTCTGATAATTACGATATCGAGTTGCAACGAATAAAATCATGTAAACAACCCTGTTCTACAACCAAGGACTATGCAACACTAATAAAAGGGATTCATCAAGATAACGGATTGCTCCCTTCTCATGTAAGCGAGATGATGAGAAACATCTTGAACCGTACATTCTGTTTTGCATTACCGTATTCTTACTTAAAAAATAAAAGGTTACCTTTCTCTAAAGGAACTTGGATTAGTTGATGAATTCGGAAATTTGGAGGATGCCACGAATTTTATCCAAATGAAACTTTCAAGCAAAGCACAAATCATCCAGTATAGCAAAAACTCATCTTTCTTGAATCAAATCTTGCCTCAAGCAGCTCATATAACCCCTCTAGAAGAGCAGATAAAAGCAGCAGCAGCGCAGCTTTTCGATTCTACGCCTCAAATATTGTACATGCTAAAATAAACATATGGGGTATTCAGGAATGGAGGTAACTGTAATGGCTCCCCACACATTGAATCATGCCGGCTTTTGGGTTAGGTTTTATGCATTTATCTTAGATCTGATTTTCACATTTTCATTACTCTATATTATTTTCGATGTTTTTTTAACGAGCAATAACAAAAGTTTTTTAGTTACAGTCGCAAAAGTATGCTTTCCAGGATTTTAGTTTTTATCTTGACGTATCTATTTGAGCAAACACTTGGTAAAATGATAATGGGAATCAAAGTCATACCTGTCACGAACAAAAAAATATCCTGGGATGAAGCCCTGCTAAGGGAAATAATCGGGAAATTTTTATCTATGAGCTTTATTATTCGCAGGAATGATATTAATTGCTCTAGATCCATACAAACAATCTTTACATGACAAGTTGGGAAATATGTATGTAGTATGGGATAAAAGTGATTGACAAATCATAATTTTAGAGGTGTTACATGAATAAAAGTTTGGTTTTGCTCATTCAATTTGTGGCGCTTTCCTGCGGTTTTGCTTTTCCCTTCATTCATGTTGTCCTCAGAATTGTTATGCTCTTAGGTGTTTACTTTGCCGACGCAGTGGTCGGCGAAAAAATAGAAAACAGCAATCGAAAAGTATTGTTGATGTGGATTATAGGGCTTATTATCGGCTATGTTGCTAAAGGATTGTTAGGCGGGGGCATATAGTAGTCCCGCCTGCATCCCCCTGCTTATAGAGTTGTTTATTTTCCCCGTCCCCCTACCTGTTCTTTAAGCAAGAAAACATAGAGACAACTCCTACCCGAATCCCGCTAGCTTTAATACCAAAGATCTTCCGTTTGAACATCTTGAAGGGCAGCCAAAAACGTTTTATCGTTATCGACATAGAGTTCAGTGTCAAGATAATACAACTTTTTATCATCCAGACACTTTTTAATATATTCCTCGCTCACAATGCTTTTGTCCTTCACGTTAGCTGCGAAAGCTTGGAGCTTGGGAAGCGCCGTTTTAGGATATTCGAGCCAGGAATGATGAAATCCAACCGGTTCCTCCAAACAGTAAATATCTTGATACAATCCTTCGGCAATCCCCTTCTTCCTCAGGTAATCCGCCGAAAAAGGCATGCTTCTGAAAAAGCGGCCGGTCATCGCAAAGACGCGATAGCTCCAATGCGGAGCGCCATGATTCGATCGGCAGAATAAATTAAGGAAAAAGACGGAATAGTGCATCTTAACGGTAATAACTTGACGCCTCTTCACTTCAGTAACGATCCGATCTGCCATGCGACTGTCGATAATCTCATCGAAGTCGGCCAAAATAATCACATCTTCATCCTCTACCCGCTCTCGCAAAATGTCAGAGCATTTACTTCTTTGAGAGGCTTCGTTATGAAACGCACTATTGTAGCTAAGCAAACGCCAATACCACCGGTCAAAATTAGCGGATTGACAGGTTTCGGGATTGAAATACAATTGGTGTCGCTCCGGTTGGCGAAACACGTTGTCGGCATGGAGCGGATGATAAATTACCTTCGAACCGATATAAGACGGATTGAAATTTTGAGGTTTGACCGCATAACTGAATGTTTTGTTCGCCTCGATTACATGGAGCTCATCAATCCAGCGGGCATCTTCGTTTACTTTGATTTCCGCCACACGGTTTTCGTTAAAAAAAGGGCAAAATTCATAGATTTTCATGATCGAAATCTCAATCTCCTCTCGCTGTAGTCGTTCGTGTCTACAATTGCATGCAATCGCGCAGATGATAGGAAAAAAGATGTGCCAGTCGGTCAATGGTCTGTTCGTTGTAATGTAGTGAGCTATAATAACAGGTCAGGCATAATTTGTCCTTCTTTATGCAAGCCGTCATATTTAGCCAGTAGGCAGAAGGGTTATTCGACGCATTCGTGTTTCCAAAAGGAATGGATAATGGTTCATAGAGATTATCGGCTTGCCAGGCCGTTTCCTCGGATTGGTAGTGAAACAACATGTGGCTTCCATCAATAAGCGGTCCCACTCCGTTATGCAAATCTGGCAGAACATATCGCATAGCAAAATAATCCATGCCTTCACGTGGAATATCGCTTAACGTCTGCTTGACCTGCTTCAGATCCAATTCAATATCCCCTCTAAGCTCTTGGTTCTGGAGGCGGATCCGCACAGGATATGCCCCGGCAAAAAAGCCGATCGTCCGGAAAATCGAGATGTTGGGTAAAAAGGACTCCCGCTGATAAGACATCAAATGCAGCAGCAAATCCGATTGTCCTTTTAAGTCAAAACAAGCCCGGGACAATGCCGTCAATAAGACGCAAAGCGGGGTCGTTTTCCAATGCCCGGCTATCGCTTTTAATCTGCTTACCCGCTCCGATCCTTCAAGTAAATCATACGCTTTGGTCGCCATTTGACGATGAACTGGCCTTTCCTCCGTTTCCTTGTCGACTTGCAACGATTTCCCACCCGTGGTCACGTTACTCCAATACTCCGTCGCCGCAAGTGGTAAGCCGTTGGCCACGTATTGCGTCAATGCCTGACACCAATCCCGGTAACTGCTTCCATGTTCCTGGCTCGCCTCTTCTTCAACAACGACGTCTAATAGAAGGAGATTCCTTAAATCATCCAAGAAGATGTTCATTGACATGCCGTCAAAAATCAAATGATGGAACAAAAGCAGCAAAACTTGGCGGCTACCGTCATAGTGATCAAACAATACCACTTTCCACAAAGGCCCATTTTCAATGTCAAAGCCATACTGAAGGTTCGAGCTGTAATCTGAGATGAAGATGTCGTGCACTTCGGGAGTCTCTCGCAAATCTACATAAGTAAAAATCTGATCCGTTTCGATTCCCTGCTCGTATTGATACCATTCTCCGTTATCCAGTTTGGCAAAAGTCAATCGTAATGCCGCATGCCGATCGGCTAGGGTTCGTATCGCTCGACTTACCGCCTGCTTCGAAGTTTGTCGCTTGAGCAAGGCCAAGTAAGGAACATTGAACATATTGCGGTTTTGCAAATCTCTTTTGATAAACCTCCTTTGTACCGCCGACAGCGGGAACCCGTTGTCGGGATACTCCACCCACAATGAGTTTTGCGCTTGCTCTTGAACCTCGATTGCCGCCGTATCCGGAATCATTCCGTTCAGAAATTGAGCTAAACGTTCGATCGTTTGTTCTCTAAATATTTGGTTGACCGTAACGGGATAACCGCTCTTTTGCAGAATACTGGCTATGCGCAGCGCATGGAGGGAATGTCCTCCCAATGCATGAAAATCTTCATTCTTGCCGATATGATCGAGCTTAAGAACGGAACGCCAGATCAGTTCCAGCTTGTGTTCCATTTCGGTGTTGCAGTAGGAATTGCCTGCATTTGCAACTCGTCGAACTTCCGGCAACGGAAGCCTCTTTCGGTCGATCTTCCCATTAAGTGTCAACGGAAACGAATCTAGTCGCGCGAACCTGTAAGGAAGCATATACGAAGGAAGAACCTCAGCCATAAATGCTCGCAGATGTTCTTCCTGCTCCTCCGTTTCTGAGGTATAATAAGCAATCAACCGCCGTTCCCCTTGAATTTCTCGGACGACCACCAGACATTCTTTCACGCGGGAATGAGAGCTAAGGCGATGCTGGATTTCTCCGAGTTCAATTCGATTGCCGTGTAGTTTTATCTGCTCATCGATCCGTCCTATATATTCGATATTCCCGTCCGCAAGCCATCTTGCGCGATCCCCTGTCCGATAAAGAACCATGTTTCTTTCTCTCTTGCGATCTTCGGCGGAAGCATACGGATTAGTGAAGAATGCATTTCGCGTCAATTGATCGTTCTTCCAATACCCCCTCGATACACCATCCCCTCCGACGTAGATCTCTCCGATCGCCCCAACAGGCTGAACACGACCTCGTTTATCCAGAATATAACAGGTGGAATTGCTGATCGGTTTGCCGATGGGAATATCTCGTTCAAAGTGTCGCTCGATCGTATAGCTCGTAGAGAACGTGGTGTTCTCCGTCGGGCCGTACATGTTCAGAATCGTAATAGCTGGACAAGCTTGACGAATGCGATTAATGGCCTTTGGCGATAATATTTCTCCACCAACCAGCAGCCATGATAATCCGCTAAACATCGATATGCTTTCTTCAATCCATTGATTGCATAACGCGCTGGTAAGCCATAAGGTGTTTATGCTCCACGATTCCATTCGCGTCTCTACTAGTCGAATATTCAAAAGGTCGTCTTTTGAAACAACGTGCAGACGTCCCCCGTTTAGCAGCGTTCCCCAGATTTCGAACGTAGAAGCGTCAAATACGGGTGAACCCGTATACAATAAATTCATATCTGGGGAAAACGGGAAATAATCGACGTTTTTGACTAGACGAACGATGCTCCGGTGATCGATCATTACGCCTTTCGGTTTCCCCGTCGAACCAGAGGTATACATGAGATAAGCAAGGTCGGAAGCTGCCGAAGCTACGGCTTCCTTCTCTGGATAACGGACTGTCGGAATCGCATCGCAATCGTCGAGGTAAATCAGATGTAGCCGGGTTCCTCGGCTGATTTCCAGGATATTAGCAGCATCGCTCCGCGAAGTGATTATCGTTTCCAGTTCTGCATCTTGGATAATATCGTTCATCCTTTCCCTTGGGGAATCAGGATCAATTGGGACGTACGCGCATCCCGCCTTCAAAACCCCTAGTATGGAAACGATAAATTCAAGAGAACGAGGGAAGCATACGCCGATAAGCTTTCCGCGCGTCGGCTTTTGTTCTTCGAGCAAGCTCGCAACATACCAAGACAATCGGTCTAAGCTGCCGTAAGATAGGATGCTGTCATGGGTAATCACTGCCGGTTGGGAATGTCTAATCATAACCTGCTCGCTGAACAGTTCGGGAACAGAGCTCTCGTTTGGATACTCTGTAAAAGTACGGTTCCAATCGTATACGATTCGTACATATTCCTCTTCGGACAGTAAATTTACATCGCCAATCAAACGATCCGGATATTGCACAGCAATATCCATGACGTTTCGCAGATTTCCCGCCAAACGACGAATCGCGTCCTGATCAAGCCTTTCAACATCATACATGAACTTGACTTCGATTTGCTCTCCCACGTTTGCGATCGTGATTGTTAGCGGGTAATTTGTTTTCTCTCTTTCCTCGATCGCCGACATTATCAAGCCGTTTGCAGGCTGACGATAATCATTCAAATAATTTTCAAAAGCCACGATGCTATGGAACAGCGCATTACCTTGAATCGGGCTCCATTCCTGCAGCTCGTTTATACCAACGCAACAGTAATCGTTCAGCTTCAGAATGGTTCGATGAAGCTCTTGTACATAATCGGCAATCGTTTGATCCGTATTCCAGCGCATGACCAAAGGGAGCGTATTAATGAGCAGCCCTGTGATTCGATCCGCTTTCGCCAGATCCGATCCTCTGCCGGACACAACCATGCCGAATACGGTGGTATCCGCATCATGATACACTTGAAGTACTTTGCCCCAAGCGAATTGCACCAAAGTGTTTAGTGAAATTTTCATCGTTTTCACAAAATTCGCCACTCGTCCTGTAAAGGTTGAATCCAAATGAAGTATTTCGATTTGCTGTCTACGGATTGCCCGATGAGCTTCGAATCGCGGACCGCTTATGTCCATAGGAAGCAAGGTAGGTTCAGTAACTTCCTCCAAATACGCTTTCCAAAATGACTCGGATTCCGTCCTTTCCTTCTCTATAAGCCATCGGATATAACCTTCAAAAGAAAGCAAAGAGTTGCGCTGCGGCTTCATGAATTCAAGCCTGCAAGAATAAATTTCATGAATCCGATTAAGCAACAGCGGAAGACTCCATCCATCCAAAAGTATGTGATGATAACTCCAAACAACCGTCCATTCCTCTGATGACCTCTGAATTAACATAAGGCGATGGGAAGGCCGACTCAAATCGAAGCGGCGAGCTCGATCCAGCGTAATCTGTCGTTCGACGAACTCTTTCTGTTGAACAGGGGATTGCGAGTCAATCTCAAGCAATGTCCAATCCATTTCCATTTTTTGAACCACACATTGTACCGGCTTGTCTATCGACTCCCAAACAAAACATGTCCGCAAACAATCATTTTCGGTAATGATGCGTTGCCATGCCTCCTTGTAGTAGGTGGTATTTAGCCTTCCTTCATAATTCCAAACCATTTGTACATGGTATTGATCAGATGCAGGGTTCTCTAAATAATGAAAAAGAAGGCCCTCCTGCAATGGACTAAGCGGCAAGATCTTTTCCAAACCGCATTGTGGATGGTATGTGTTTGCAATATTGTCAAGAGCATGTTGCTGTAGGGAAACCATCGGAAAATCGCTTGGCGTAAACTCCCCCCATTCCTTATAAACGCAATGATCAATAATAGAAAGCAATCGCGATGTGAATATTTCCATGACTTGAACGATTGTCGATTCCTCGTAATGACGCTTGCTATATTTCATGAACAGATGAAGTTCCCCATGAACAATGGAACAGTTTAGCTCCAGCAGGCTTGTTCCGCGATTTCGCGGCGAACTATAATCTTGTGCCGTATCCTGCGTGAAGTACAGCCACTCACTCTCCTCCTCTGACTCGGCATGGCCAAACTGGCCCAAATAGTTGAACAGCGCTTGAGGTTCGGGATCCGTCAGCGACGCTCGAATGGCCTGATCTGGGTGGCAATATCGTAAAATTCCATAGGAAATTCCATGATGAGGGATGCTCCGCAATTGTTCCTTAACAGACTTAATCGTTTCGCCTAAAGCATCGTCAGGCGCCACGTGGATGCATACAGGAAACAAAGAGGTAAACCATCCGATCGTTCTGGTCAAATCCATGTCTGATACACATTGTTCGCGTCCATGGCCCTCCAATTGGAAAGAAACCATATCTTGTCCGGACCATGCAGACAATGTCAATGACCAGGCGGCAAGCAACAAATCGTTAATTTGCGTACGATAAGCATGGGCGCATTGTTTCAGTAGTCGCTCCGTATCAATGAACGACAGCGTTGAGAGAAGTACCCCGGATTCAACATTGATTAAGCTATCTTTGCAATGATCCACAGGCAACGAAAATCCGGCGGATCGTTTCTTTACTTCGATCCAATGGCTCACGTGGTCGACGGTTCCCTTATTTGCTGCATAATCCATCAACATAGCCTGCCATTTGTTAAATGAAGCCGGAACCGGGGGAAGTTCCCCTCCTCTGTACAAATGATAAAGTTCATCAAGCAAAATTCTCCAGGAGACGCCATCAATAACAAGATGATGAATTGTTATAAAGAGACGTATTTTTCCGTCGGGATGCCCCTCGATAACACCTACCCGCATCATCACTCCCGTTTCATAGTTCAGTTGCCCATGCCACTTCGCACAGATCACCGATATTTCATGTTCTGAACGTTCTGCTTGCTGAATCGTATAAGTGGAAATTTTCACGTCAGCATCCTTGCGATAACGCTGCTTATACACATCGCCATTTTGTTCGACTGCCAACGTAAGCTCTGGATGCAAATGAACTAACTTATTTATAGCTGACGTAAGTTGGTTACAATCGCAATGGTTAAGCAAAACCATTTGAGACTGGTTGAAATAATGCGGTTCTTCAAACTGCTGCTCGAAAAACCAACATTGGATCGGACTCAGTCCGAAATCCTCATCAAGCGTGTCATCGCTAACGCTTTTATTTTTTTCTTTCGCATTTGCCCACAAGGCAACTGTTGACAAATCTTTCACCGTCGGATGATCCGCAACTTTCCTAGGTGTTATGATAATCCCTTCATCTCGGGCCATGGATACAATCTGAATGGCAAGGATTGAGTCTCCTCCTACGGAATAAAAATGATCATTGATGCCAACATTGGCCCGCTTCAGCAAATAGCGCCATATTCGAAGCAGTTTCGCTTCCATTTCGTCTTCGCTTTCGTCAACTGACGCCTCAATTGAATCGTTCCAAACCGTGCTCGGATGCGGGAGAGAAGCGCGATCCACTTTACCGTTTGCATTCAACGGAAACGCTTTCAATCTACAGAAATAAGAAGGAACCATATAAGATGGTAGCTTAGACGCCAAATGCTGCATCAAACTAGCGTCTTCTATCGCCATGTCGGAGGTAAAGTACGCAGCTAGTTTTGGAGAATGCTCATCCTGCCATGCTTGAACGATGCAATGGCCGATGCCGGGATACTGGCGGAGCTGATGTTCAATCTCCCCTAGTTCTATGCGAAAACCTCTAATCTTCACCTGATTATCGCAACGGCCTAGAAATACCAAATCCCCCTTTGGAGTCCATTTCACGATATCCCCTGTTCTGTACAACCTTTCCGTATGAAGAGGAAATTCGCCACCTATCAAAATCTCCTTGTTTACAAAACATTTTTTCGTCAATTCCTCACGGTTCAAGTACCCTCTTGCAAGTCCGATTCCACCTACCCACAGTTCTCCCGGAACTCCTATCGGGACAGGGTTCCCAAACGGGTTCAGCACATAGAGCCGCTTATTATATACAGGCTTGCCGATCGTTATCTCCCTTCCCGGACTGCATGGGGCAGCGGAACACATAACTGTCACTTCTGTCGGACCATACGCGTTCAGGAACAGGCGTCGTCTCCCCCAAGCCTTTACAAGGTCGGGTGTACAGACCTCCCCGCCCGACACGATCGTACGCAAAACGGGCAACTCCCTCTCCCCCATCGTTCGCAAGACGGAAGGCGGAAGCATCGCAACGTGAATATTTTTTTCCTCGAGAACATCTGAAACGTCGGCATAGGGAGGCAGATCATCTTCGGATAGAACAACAAGCGTTCCTCCTACTGTAAGCGTACCAATCCATTCATACACGGAAGCATCAAAACTGATGGAAGCAAATTGCATGACTCTTGTTTGGGGCGAAATGCCGAATTTTTCGACCAGGTAAGGGATCAGCGCCACAAGTCCAGCGTGTTCAATGAGCACACCCTTCGGTTTTCCGGTAGAGCCGGAAGTGTAAATAACGTAAGCGAGATCGCTCGGCTTGACCCGTATGTTTAGATTATCGGAATGACTGTAAGGAGACGTAAAACCATCCTCGACACAAATAAGCAACTGCTCATCGATGCCGAGTTGTGCGATTATCGGTTTGAGTTTTTCAATCGACTTGTTATTTGTCATGATGAAGTTTATTTGAGCATCTTTCAAAATAAATCGGATCCGTTCTTCGGGATATTGCGGATCGATCGGAAGGTAAGCTCCTCCCGTTTTCATGACTCCCAGCATGGCCGGTATCACATCCGCGCTTCTATCCATAACGATAGCGACCAAAGTCCCTAACGGAAGAGGTGCGTTGTGTTTTTTTCGGTATACGTCAAGAATGAAACTGCCAATTCGATTAGCCCGGCAATTCAATTCGCAATAGGTAAGCTTCTGTTTGCCGAATTCCAATGCGACCGCTTCGGGCGTCTCGGAAGTCTGTTCTTCTACCAATTGAAATACGGTACTATGGGATGAATAGTCCCTATCCGTATCGTTCCATCGGACGAACTGCTTCCATTCCTTTAGGGTCAGTATGGGGTGAAAGAGAACCGGTTTCTTCGGAGCATTCAACGCGTTTGACAATAATGCTTGAAAATGCCCGCCCAGCCTATTAATCTGCGCTTTGCCATATCTCCTGCCATCGTATCGTATCATGCATTCCAATTCATCGCGGGTATAGCGATAACAGAAAGTGATGCCCTGCTGTTCCACTCTCGAATGAACCTTTATATTTATGTACGGCTGCAAGTACCCTCCATTCGATTCTATAATACCGACGGTAATAGAATCCTGCAGCTCCGTATGTGTCCATTTCCCGCTTACCTTCCGAGCTGTCTCTCGTTCCTCGCTCCGTGTTCTGCCGAAACATTCGTCCAACTGAAGCTTTACCTTGTTCACCAGACAGAAAAGGTTATCCTCTTTTTGAATAGATATATCTAGCGGATGGGCATTGCAACATGTATCTTCGTCGTCTTGTGAACTTGTCGAAAACAAAACGGAAATTTCATATTGTTCAGCGTAAGACGATAACAGTACGGACCATATCGAAAGCAGAAAAGAAGACATGCACAGTTGGTGTCCGTGAACAAATTCAGTTGCTGACCTGACCGTTTTCTTTCTAAAACGAATGTTATGGATCATTTCCTTATCAAATGAATCAAATCTGTTTTCCCTTAAAGCATCAATTAGGCTCCTGACTTGTATATTGGCAGGTACCATTCGTTATTTATTCCCCTCTCGTTGTTTTTTAGAACATGCGTAAGGTTGGTCTACAAGAATCATCGCTCAGGAACTAGGGCGACATCATTCAAGTGTAGCGCATGAGTTGAAGCGCAACCAAATGTCCAATATGTATAAAGCTGATAGAGCACGACTGGCCTATGTGAACGCCGTAGTTGCACCTCTTCCTTCCATAAGCAGACTATGAATAGAATCGAGTCTATCAGCGAGAGACTCAAGGCAACTTGGTCACCTGATCAAATTTGCTTGCCATGAGAAGCTTGAAGACACGCATGGCATTCAAGTTTTAAGGAAATGCCTAGGCTGGAAAATCGCTTTCGAATCATTTATGAATGAACTGCCGCACCTCACTTGACAATCCGTCTTTTCTACAAACTATGTATTAAGAACATGGAAGCATTGGTCATTGGTACAGGCGGGCAATAAAATGATCGGTATTAGAAACCATGCAAATGGGAGCGGATGCTTAAATCATCGTGCAGCGATTCGTGGATAATTGAAAATATTTAAAAATATGTATTTGGAGTTTAGCCTTTTAAAGATACCATAATGCATAAAATAATTCAAAAAACTTAAAATCCTCCTTTCTTCCCCGTTATTTTCAATAGATCGTTACATCGAAATAATAAAAAAACTGAACAGTGACCCTTACACGGACACTAAAAAACACACTACGCTGTCAGAAGATGATTCCTATATTCATTAGGAGTCATCTTCTTTAATGTCCACTGATATCGTTCGGTATTGTGAAAGTAAATGCAGTGAAGGATATTTTCGTCTCCGATAAGTGCTTAACATTTGGATTTGCTTCTGAGTGTCCATCTCTCGGGTCACAGTTCTATCATCGATAACCCAAGTGAACATTTATGCGGAAATCCTATTTTACTTTAAGAGATTAGATGGATAGCCTCATTTGGAAATGAAAGCATAATGGTCGTCCCCCGCCCCAGTTCACTTTCGGCTAGCACCGTTCCTCCATGAGCTTCTGCCAATTGTTTTGCAATCGCCATTCCAAGTCCCGATCCACAAGAAGACTCATCTGTAGACGTACCGCGGTAGTAACGATTAAATAAATTTCCTAGTGTCTGTTTATCCATTCCTTTCCCATTATCCTCGAATACGAGTACAATTCGGCTACCTTCCATTTGTAGTTTTATGCACAATGTCGTATCCTTCGAATTATGCAAAAATGCATTCACGCACACATTAGCTACCATGCGCCGAAAATAACGCGGATCCATCGAAAATAATACTTCTTGATGGGGATATAAATATTTGATACGTCCTGCGGAATATTCGGGCGGCATGATATGCACCAGTTCCTTTTGCAGCCAGTCTCTCAAATCCATGACTTCTAATTGCAACGGAAGACTGTTGCTCTGCAGTCTATATGTTAAATTCAATTCTTGAATAAGTTCGTCCATCACCTCCGCTTTTTGCCTCATAATATCCGCGTATTCGGCAACTTCCTGTTCACTCCAGTTGTACTGCGGCGCGTTCAAAAGATGCGCATAGCCAATGATAGACGCAAGCGGTGTCTTCATATCATGTGATACCCCCGCGAGCCATTCTTCACGAAGCACTTCATGCTTCCTTCGCTCCTCATCCGCCTCTTCCAGTCGAATTGCCATACGCCGCAAGCTGTCAATGACATCGCCATAGATGCGGTAGTTCCGCTTCATCTTTCCATTCTGCCGCTGTGATAACGGCATGCCCTTGAAATTAGAAGGTTCTTCATACTTGCCAAGCTCAATTCGCCTCATCCACAGCATAATATGCTGAAGCGGCCTTGCCAGCCGCGCGCTCTGCCACCATGCCATGCCGATAAAAACAACGATCATAAACATAATAACAGCCGCAGCAGCAATCCAAATCAATTGCATTGGGCTATCTACAATGAATCCAGCAACGTCAATCGATGAGCCAAATGTAGGAGGCCGATGCATCAGCCACGTTTCTTTCGTATCTGGCATGTAACGATAAGTAAGAATCCATCCATAACGTTCAGGGTAAACGCTTCGAAGACCGATGTCTGAAACTTCATACCGAGACGGCTCTTCTACAGGCTTCTGCCATGATTTGAGTTCACGCCCATCGGCATCTATTAGCTGTACCCATGCCTGTTGGTCGCTTAGTAATTGATCGGCCTCCTTGAAGGATTGCTCAGTCCCCTTCTCTCTAGCCGCCAACCAACGATCCAGCAGTTGATCCTGGGCAGAATCAGTACCAAACAATACCGTAAGCGTTGCATGCCCAATCTCTGTGACATATAAAGATAAATGATAAGGAAATGGAGAATTCTTTTCTACATAGGCCATTATTTCTCCTGAAGCATAATGAGTCGGCACATTTGAAGGAGCCGCATATGACTTGATGACATCTCCCTTCTCATTTACAATTTGCATCCATCCCCCGACCATATCCACTTTCCTCAGTATTTCTTCATCCAGAGATATTTTCCCATCTTCATCGACCGAAATCGACCTAGAAACCAATTCCCAGCCATGCCTCATGAAGTTGCGATTTAATTCCAATTCGGTTACGCGATCAGTTATCCAAATAAACGCAAACAATACCGCAGTTAACAATATTGCCCCAATAAAGACCCACTGCCAACCGTAATGCCATGCCAGCCTCTTTCCCGTCTTCATTGTTGATCTCCTCGTTCACAAAGATGCACTCCTTGTTCCAGTTCTTCCTTTTCGGGCGGAACAAGCTTATATCCGAGTCCACGGACAGTGATCAACAGGCGCGGGTTGCTCGGTTGCATCTCGATGCGCTCTCGGATTCGATGAACATGCACCATAACGGTATTATCATCGCTCAGGGAATCATGGCCCCATACCCGCTCATACAATTCCGATTTCGAAAAAATCCGGTTCGGGTGCTTGCAAAAGAACAGCAGCAATTGAAATACCATCGCGGGACAATCGACGACTTTACCCTTGACGCGAAGCTCACCGGCAGCCGCATCCAATTGAACATCACCATATCGATATACGTGATCTTCAGGCAATGCAGGCACAACTTTCTCTGTCTCCCCTTTTTTGGACATATAACGCCGCAATAAAGCCTTGGTTCGTGCCGCCAGCTCCAATGGATTGAACGGCTTTGCTACATAATCGTCCCCTCCGAGCGCAAACCCGGTCAACTTATCCAAATCCGTCGTCCTGGAGGTCACAAATATAATCGGGGCGTCACACTTCTGGCGGATAAACGGGGCGATTTCAAACCCGCTTTTCCCTGGGAGCATAACATCTAATATAATCAGGTCAACCGCTTCCTTCTCTATATGGCAGATGGCCTCTTCCCCCGTCGTGATACAAGTTATGTACTCCATACCTTCTTTATGTAACACGGCTCGAACCATTTTGCTAAGCGCATTCTCATCCTCAACGATGAGAATGCGCGCCTCATGCAAATCCATGTTATTCATCTCCATTCGCAGCGTAAATTATCTTCCGATCAATGCGTTCATTTTATCACATCTATTTGTCCCCCTTATCTCCACTTTCTTAACGGAACCTTAACTGTCCGTCCAAATGAAGTGGAAAATACTGAATAATTAAGGTTGGCATGAACTTCTGTTTCCATTCCGTTTAACTTCGTTTCCTACAATTAAAGCAGGTAAGTTCATCGCAATCTAAAACATCAATTTATGCTAATGGGAAAGGAAGATTAGAAATGAAACAATCAAAAGGCAGGATAGTTTTTCTGACCGCATGTTTAGCAATCAGCATGACATACCCATTTACTGTCGAAGCTGAGTATAAAGAAGGGATAAGAACGGAACATATGACGAAAACTGCCGGAACTATTGTATCTGACCAATCGTATTCCAAAAATCAACTGACGTCTGAGTTAATCGAACAATGGATCCAAAAGCCGGATGGCTCGCATATGTACCGTTATTTTTCCAAGGAGCTTATGGAAAAAGTCCCTGAAGGCTACCTCCCGAAGCTGCTTCAAGCGCTATGGAAAAAGGGAGAGAAGCCGACGCTTATCGCCCGCAAAAGCTTAGGCGGCATTGAATCATATGTGTGGACGGATTCGACCGGACTGCGTGGCATTCAAACCGGAATTGCGAATAACGAAATCGTGTCGCTGCAGATGTACCCTCTTCTCCAATGGGAATCCGATCATCACCCGACAAAGCAGGCGTATAAGCCCCCGTTTACAGGTGAGTGGCTGGTATTCTGGGGTGGTAATAATGAATTCGTGAATTATCACTACGCTTCTCTTGGGGAACGTTACGCCTATGACCTCGTCATTGCGCGCGGTGGGTTGAGCTATGAGGGAGATCCGTCCAAGAACGAAAGCTACTACGCATTCGGTCAGCCAGTAGTAGCACCACGGGATGGCACCGTCGTTCGAGTAGAGAATAATATTGTAGACAATGATCCCGTTGGCGTACCAAACGAGAAAGATATGGCGGGGAATTATGTGGTCATTGATCATGGCAACGGGGAATACAGCATGCTTGCTCATTTCAAGAAAGGCAGCGTTGTTGTCAAAAAAGGCGACGTTGTCAAGCAAGGCCAACTGTTAGGAGAGTGCGGCAATTCAGGCAATTCAAGTGAACCTCACATTCATTTCCAAGTATCGGATACACCACAGTTTGAGGAAGGCATGTCTATCCGAATTCGTTTTGAGGGCGGGATTGACCCTGTATACGGCCAGACGATTACAGGTCAAAGCGCAGTCGCAACGAAGTAAGTAGCTGCGAATGCTCTCTTATCGCTTTATCATGTAACTTCTATGAAATGAGATCTCGTATCTTCTTAGAATGAACGACGAATAGGAACGTCAGAGAACAAGCGAAAAGATCGAGTGCAGTCACACGAAGGAGGCCAAAACTCGATCTTTTTCGTTATTGTCATGACGTTATTCTAGTTGCATGACCGCGTCATACTTGTGGATGACTTAATGCGTATACGCGTTCACATTATCTGTATCGACTGCCTCATGCAATGCCGCATTCAGCCCACTTGCAATAATGTTCGCCATATCCTCCATGAACTCGTCAACTTCCTTCGGCGTTACGACTAAATCATGACCGAGCGGCTCAAGCACTTCCTTAACCAGCATTAATCGTTCCTGCTCGCTAATATCATCCAGCATGCCAAGGATGTCCCTTGTATGGTTCGTTTCCTGCTTAAAATGCTCTTTCATATAATCAATTGCATTGTTGACAATTGTTGAGGCATAGCAGACCGTCGGCACCCCGATTGCAATGCATGGAATCCCGAGAATGTCCTTCGTCAATCCTCGGCGCTTGTTGCCTACACCAGAGCCTGGGTGAATGCCAATATCTGCAATCTGAATCGTCGTATTCACCCGTTCTAGCGCCTTGGATGCCAGGGCATCGATTGCAATGATCACATCTGGCTTCGTCCGCTCCACAATCCCTTGCACGATTTCGCTCGACTCGATCCCAGTTACCCCGAGTACACCAGGTGCAACCGCACTGACTTCTCGGTATCCAGGACTCACTTGATCCGGCATAATTTCGAAGTAATGGCGAGTAACGAGTACGTTTTCTACGACTAGAGGCCCTAGAGCGTCCGGTGTTACATTCCAATTCCCGAGTCCAACGATGAGCGCCTTGGAGTCTTTATTCAACCCGACTTCACCCAAGAAACCTTCGAACAGCTGAGCGAACTTGGTTGTTACGCGATCCTGGAGCTGGCTGTCCTTACGCCGCAAACCGGGTACTTCAATCGTAATATACCGTCCTGGCAGGCGACCAATTGCACGGGAGCCCTCTTCGGTCTGGACATGTATCTTTGTCACCTTAATTCCACGTACATCCTCCACTTCTTCGGATACACCAGGTATCGGGATCGTACTGTCCGGCTGGGCAATTTCTCTTGATTCGAGTGCTAAATCGGTTCGAACTGAATACGAATTTAAATCTACTGTCATGGTAAACTCCTCCCATATCGCACATCATTTCCTAACCTGTATTTTGCTCATAGAGACGTTTCTTATGCGAATGATAAAGCGTACCGAGCAGAACGGTGACAGACCGTTGAACATCCCCGTCCATTTCAAGGCTAATCCCAATACCAACGTGGCAAATGTATTGCTTTTTGAATTGTAGCGTGATAGAATACTTTAAGTTGTGAATCTATTTTTCTTATGAACGAGGGAATTGGATTCTGTTGTCGCACTACGATGCAACGGAGGTGAAAGCAATGCCAAACATTAAATCCGCTGTTAAACGCGTTAAAACAAACGACAAGCGCCGTCTGTTGAACGCTTCTCAAAAATCTGCACTTCGCACAGCTGTTAAAGCAGCTGACACTGCTTTGGCGAACAACGAAGCAGAAACAGCTAAAGCTGCTGTCGCTTTGGCTTCCAAGAAATTGGATAAAGCTGTGACAAAAGGCTTGGTACACAAAAACGCGGCTTCCCGCAAAAAGTCTCGCTTGGCAACGAAATTGAACGCTCTGCTTGCGCAAGCGTAAGCCCGAGCCTTTTCATACTTAGCTAGAAGCGAAGAAACCAGAAGATGAACGCCTAGGCGTTCATCTTCTGGTTTCTTTTTGCATTCTTGTTATTCCTTTCGACATCCGCATAATAAACAGCTCTAAGCCCAATGTTTTTTCCACTTGACCTGATTTCATTTCATAATCAAGCTCTGCCGCCTCTGCAATCCACTTTGTCAGCATATTGCTATCATAGTCACGCGCTTGCTCATAAGCCATTTTGACCGCATACGGATGCATTCCGAGCTGAGAAGCTGCCTGCTGCTGACTGAAGCTGCGGCTCGTCAATTCCTTCACCTGTACCATAATCCGCAACTGACGCACGATAAGCGCCATAATTTTAATGGGCTCTTCCTTCTGCTTCAACAATTCATGCAGCGTATCGAGCGCACGATCCGCCCGCCGCTTAATAATGTCCTCGACGAGTTGAAATACATTCTGCTCCGTATTTTTAGCAATTAAAGAGTGGACCGTATCTACGACTACTGTTCCGCCTGTCCCAGTGAACAAGCAGCACTTTTCAATTTCGGCCGACAGGGTTTGCAAATTCGTTCCAGCATTGTTCAGAACGGTTCGTACGGCCTCATCCTCTATGGCGCATCCGTGCTTCTCCGCTTCCTTGCGAACCCATAAAATCAGCTCATCAGCACTAAGCGGCAAGAAAGGCAGCACCGCCCCTGCGGTCTTTGCTTTCTTGACCGTTTTCTTTCGCTCATCCAGCTTGTCCGCTTGGACAAGGAATACTACAATGCTCGTATCCATCGGATTATCCATATACTCCAGCAAGCGTTCGGTCTGATGCTCAATCTTGCCATCCTTGCCTGATGCGAACACCGTCTGATCCTTGACAAGAATGATTTTGCGCTGAACTAGGAACGGCATCGTCTCCGCCTCTGCTACGACTGCCTCCACTGGAAATTCAGAAGTATCCATCTTCATAATGGCTAATTCACGATTTTCTTCATCCACGGTATGCTCTATTAAAAATTGAACGAATTCCTGAATTCGATATTTTTCCGTACCGTACAGAATATAGATAGGGCGCGGGAAGCCGCGCTTAATTTCCTTGACGGCTGCTTTAATATCCACCATGTTGCTACCCTCCCCTCACGATATAACGAACCTCATCATAGCAGACTTTGCTGCAAAAACAAAGGGACTTGCACAACATCTCTGTTGCGCGAGTCCCTTTGTCCCCTAACATCTATAATAAACATTTGCCACGAAGCTCTAGAAACTTCGCACAAATGGTCATTCGACGTACGGGAAAGCTTTGCTGTCATCCTGATATTATAATATACGCAAGGCCTTACTAATGTGTGCATCAACGCCCTGCATGTCTGCCCTTTTTATTGCTGCTGCTGAACGGAACCCTCGATCACTTCTCGCTCTTCCTGATTTTCAGTATCCTTAACCAGTTCGAGCGATTCGTTCTTCAGCTCATATTGCTGCTTAACCGACTTTCCATCTTCCGCTGCGGTCACAATCGTCAGCTTCGAGCTGTCAGCAGACCATAAAAGCTCTATTGGCTTATCTGCCAGTGCAATTGTCTGCAGCTTGGTACGTTCCTGTCCAGTTAACTTATACAACAGTAACTGCCCATTGTCCCAAGTCGCCATAAGGCTGCCGTTCGGTGCCGTTGCTTCAGCCGTGGACGTAATCGAAGGAGGACCAACTAGGCTGTTGACCTGCTTCTCCTCAGTTGAACCATTATCATTTTGAACCTGATTTGTATCTTCTTTCGGCGGCTCTTCTGCCGGAGTCTGTTTTGTATCTTTTTGCAACTGATCTTTCTTAGCATCTTCCTTCTTGCCCTCTTGTTTAGCCGGAACCTTGCCCTTATCCAGATCCGTTTTCGGCTGTCCGCCTTTTACAGGGGGTTGATCTGTTGAGGCTATCTCTCGCTCCTTTTGCCGACGAGATGACTTACCTTTAGAATCTGCCTCTGTCTTCGAACTTTCCCGATCCGCGGAGCCTGCCTTATATTCCTGAACACCTTGTTCTGACGCCTTAAGATCCTTATTTTCCGTTCCATCCGGCGCCTTATAGGCAGAAGAGTCAGGCTGATTGTTCTGTGGATCGTTATTCGCTGGCTTCTCCTTCACCGGCGAACTAGAGTCCGATTTAGTTTCTTGAGGGCCATGTGATTCATCCATCGCTTCTGATTGCATCAATTGCTCTTTTCCCAGCTCGCCAAAGTCCCCAGCCTGTTCGACTGTAGGCGGCTTGAAATTCACAATAAACAGTCCTAGCACAAGCCCCGCTGCTACGACAGCGCTTGTTGCACGCCAACGGATTCGTTCGAACCACCGCTGAGCAGCCTGAGGCTGCGAACGATCCTTATCGATACGTTCCTTTTCGGACTTATCGTTCGTTACTGGGCTCACTGCCTTCATCTCATGCGGATAAGGTTCTACATTTGATTCGACCGCAGCCAACTGTTCGTCTCGATCTATGAAATCAAGCGTAGGCATAATTGCATCTACTAGGCTGAATTTAGGCTCGACCTTAGGCAGCTGAACTAATTCCATATGGAGCCGTTCCAATCGCTCAGCCATTTCACTACAGGCGGGGCAATGGTTAATATGCTCAGTCAGAAGGCGCTGTTCCGTATCGTTTATGTCTCCATCCAATCTCCGCTGCATAAGTTCCATCACCTCTGAACAGTTCATCCTCGCACACCACCTTTCTCGTAATCTTGCAGCATTGTCTGCAGCTGTTGTCTGGCGCGGAATAGATATGATTTCACCGTATTGAGAGGCAAGTTCAAACTTTCAGCAATTTCGTTATACGAGAAGTCTTGCAGGTAACGAAGCACAACGACAGCACGATGATGCTCCGGCAGTTGCTCTATCGCCTCTCGTATATCCTGCGCTGCATGGGAAGATAGAACCTCACGCTCCACGCTTTCATTCCCAAGGAATGTGAGGTTATGCTCCTCAATTGATACAGTTGGCTTCGTACGACGGAATTTGTCAATGCAAATATTCGTTACGATGCGCTGTACCCAAGTTTTGAACTGTGCTTTCTCCTCATACGATTGAATTTTAGTATATATCCGGATTAAGGCCTCTTGGGACGCGTCCAGTGCATCCTGCTCATTATTCAGTATGTAATAAGCAGTTCGATACACATATTGTTCGATTTCCCGCAAAAGAGTGATAAGCGCGTCTCTATCGCCAGACTGAGCGGATCGAATGAGTCCTGGCTCTACCACCTTGATCCCCCTCTCTTGCATATCCATTGACGTGAGAACGTCTGAAATGGTTGCAGATGATCGTTACCAATTTGTAGAATAATCTTGATACGTGAATTTTTTTTCAATAATCCAACATTAGCATAGCAAACAACACCTTGAAAAGGATATTACAATGTAATGAAACTTAAAAAATAGAAGAAAGCTACAGGAAAGAAGAAAAAGCACGCCTTATATGACGTGCTTCCCGCGCCAATCTATAAATGTATCCTATCACGCTTCGCTCTAACCTTCAAACCACCTGATGTCAGCTTGAATTGAATTTCCCCCTCTATGTCTGTACGCTTCACTGGGATCCTCGCATCACGCAGCGTATCTAACACCTTCGGATGTGGATGACCATATCGATTATTTCGCCCCGCTGAAATAATTCCGATTTTGGGGTGCCATTGCTCTATCCATTCTGGGGTAGTAGAGGTTTTGCTGCCATGATGCGCTACCTTCAATACATCAATAACCCTCGGCGACCTCTCTGCAACATATTGCAGCATTTGTCTCTCTCCATCGGCCTCCAAATCACCTGTCAGCATGAATACCGCATGTTCACCACTGGTTGGGTGTGTAAGTGTTACCTGTACGACAAGGGACGCCTCATTCTGATTGTTCTCCAATTGGAGAGAAGAATCAGAATTTGATGATGGGTACGGATACAAAACCTCTAACGTACTCCACTGATCCAACTTCCAGCGCTGTCCCGCTTCCCATTTACGGATTGGAATCCCTTTATCTATAGCTGTACCATATAAATTGTTCATAAAAACAGAAGACTTCCATGTCCCATTCATAATGAACTGCTTCACGGGAATATGCTTCAACACGGCCTGCAAGCCGCCGGCATGATCTTGATCAGCATGGGTAAGCAGAACGACATCCAACTCCCTGATTCCTCGCTGCTTCAATAAGGGGACAACAACCTTTTCCCCTACCTCGAATGGTACCCTTCGTTCTCGCCAATGGTCATTCGGTTTGCGGAAATTCACAGTCCCTCCTCCATCAATCAGCATATGCTTGCCTGTCGCAGTCGAAATCAGAACACTGTCACCCTGACCAACATCAATGAAGCTTACCGTTGCACCATCAGGACGGCTCCAAGTATATCCCTGCACCACCACGAATCCAAAAATGAAAACAGCCCCAAATGCTCTGATCCCCTGATATCGTCCCCCTCTAATCGGAAGCTCGATGAAATCAAGCGGCTGTGTTTCATCCCCATGATGAACTGCCGCATTCTTGCCTCTCTTGTAAATCTGTCTAGTTGCCGACCAGCGGCGTACAGATTCAAGTGCTATGGCGAATATCACATAGTAAAGAACAATCCACCACAATGGAGGCGTTGGCCATATAATCGTAGCTCCTTCGATTTGCGCCAGCCAGTGAACCAAGTGGAACGTGAACTCATTCAAGTGTTCAACGAGCCACGCAACTGGTTTCGCTAAGGGCTCATATACGGAACCGATAAGTAAGGATATGGAACCTAAAGGTAGTACAATAAGACTAATACAGGGCACTATCACAAAATTAGCTAGAAATGATAACAGTGAAAACTGATTAAAATAATATACCGTTAGAGGCAGTGATACAGACTGTGCGACTAACGTCACAGAGATTGCACTGGATATCGTTCTTGGAAGTGAGCCTAACATGTTCATCACTTGAGGAACAAATACTATCAATCCGGCCGTAACCACAAAAGATAATTGAAATCCGACCTGAAGCACATAGCGGGGATCCCATAACGCCATAAGAAGGAAGGCTGCCGCCAATAGATGAAGACCATCCTTCAGCCAGCCCCTTTTTGCTCCGTACAGTGCAAGAAGCGCCATCATACCTGCCCGTATGACAGACGCAGAGGCTCCGGTCATCAATACATATATTGGGATGAATCCCATCGTGATCGATATGCTCGTTTCCTTGGTGATTCGCAGTAAGCGTAAGAGCGATAATAACGCTCCGATGAGTACGCCTACATGCAGTCCGGATATGGCGAGCACATGGGTCAGTCCCAACTGCGAAAACTGTTGATAAATATCCGGATCCATATCTTCCCGCGTCCCTAGCACAAGCCCCTGCATATAGCCGCTATGCGGTTGTACGTAGATGTGCTGCAGTATATTTGCCAAACGTTCCCTGCCTTGATCAACATAGGCGAGCATCCGATTCCATATGACTATTGGTTCATAGATAGAGATCGTTCCAAGTGAAACATGCAGTTGCATGTGCTGTAAGCCAGACACCTTCAAGATTGAATGGATATGCAATGTACGCAAATAGTCTCGATAACTAAAACCACCAAAATTCCCAGCGTCACCGGGGACATCCAGCTTGCCTTGTATACGTACCAGTTGCCCACGTTTCCAATCATTCACTAGCTTCAACTCCTGCTTGCTCAAGAGTTTAACTTGAACAAGCAGCATTTCCCGAACACGATCCATACGAGACACTTCAGGTGTCCTCCAGCCTGTTGCTGCAAGTTGGAACTGCATCCGGTCTCCATCGATCTCTGGATGGGAAAAAATGATTCCTTCCCACTCACCGTTCAATTCCTGTTCCTGATCGACAAGGGAAAGGGATTCCCATTCTGACCATACACTGTCGCCAGCCTTGACGATCCATTGATAATAAAGCACAGCAAACATTAATAGCAGCGCATAGACGATCGCCTGCATGCGGCTGCATTTGCTCCCAATTACACAGATGGGCAGCAGCAGTGTCAATCCGAATGCCGCTACCCAAGCCTCTCCATTAGACAGCACTGCGCTCAGATGAAATCCTGCTGCAATGATACATGCAGCAGCGACTAACGGCCGACGTGCCAGCATATGAACTCCTTCCTGCTGCGAATACGCAAAAAAACCTCTGTACTCGCAAGTTCACTCGTTCGCCTTCCATATGCGCAACAAAGTACTTGATTTGAGTACAGAGGTTCTTCCTCTTCCGTATTCAACATTTTCAATTATTCGCGAACCTCATCCATAACTGATTCAGCTGGCGGATGATAATGCTGCAGCTGGCGGAACACAATTCCTTTGTGCTCCATCATCGCCGCCACCTTTTCACTGTCCTTCTTATAAGGGCGATGATATACGATCTCCACAACGCCGCTGTTCGCAAGCATATTTGCACATGTCCAGCATGGCTGATCCGTCACATATACCGTAGAACCTTCCCGATCATTCCGATCTGTGAACAGGAGCAAATTTTGTTCGGCGTGGATCGTACGTATGCAGCGCTGCTTCTTGACCATCTGCTCCGAACCGTCTACGATAACCTTCTCATACTGTTCTGCGATCATGCAGCCAGCCTCACTGCAGTCAGGAACCCCCATCGGAGCGCCGTTATAAGCAGTACCCAACAGCTTCTTACCCTGTACAAGCAACGCGCCAACATGCCTTCTAGGGCATCGTGAGCGTGTAGACACCATATAGGCAATATCCATAAAATATGTATCCCAGTCTTTGCGCATAGTCGTTGTCATAACTCCAGTCCCCATTCTTCTGCCTTTGTCTATGATGTGTATATTATCCTTATTGTAAGCAGGGTTGTGCATTCGTGCAACAAAAGACGTCACATTCTACACATTGCCTTCTTTACTCAATACGGACTTTATCCCGGATTTTAGCCATTAGCTTTTTTCCGATTCCCTTCACCTTCATCAAATCGTCAATTCGACGGAAGGCGCCCTTCTTGTCACGATATTCAACAATTGCCTTCGCTTTACTTGGACCAATACCTGGAAGCGTCATTAACGCTGAGGCATCAGCCGTATTAATGTTAATTAGCTGGGATGGAGTTTCTTTTCCTCCTGAAACATTTGCTTGCTCCTTAATATCTTTTTTGATCTGTTGTTCATCAGCTGCCACTAAAGGAGGGGAAGTTGCAGAAGTTGCAGAAGTTGCAGAAGTTGCAGAAGTTTCTGAGCTTCCAGAGTTGTCCGGCTGCCCAGTATCAATACCGCTGTTCTTCTTCACGTCAGCTTGTATAGCAGGTTGCTGCTTATATCCCCAATCTTCCCCTTTACCCCCTTTCAATGGCATAGTATTGTCATTCAGCAGAGCTGGCTTTCCATCAGCGGCAATCAAAGACTCAATTTCTTCATTCAGATCTGTCCATGTGCCTGCATCCAATACTGCTTGCGGCTTCACCCATACCCACATGCAAATCGCAACACCAATCACGGCCAAGCCCATAGCTAGCAGCCAGCGCATTGGCAGTGCTTTAGCTTCCCTATTTCCTTGCTTCATGTCCCCACACCCTTCGTCAGCGAATGACGGCATAATGGTCAACCATGTCATCATATGGATCAATAAGCTTGATAATTTTGCGTTCGTAGAAATTGAATACGAAGAGAACATAATCACGACGTGTGCAGAATAGGCAGAGGCAAAGGGAGGGAACGTACTTGAAAGTCGGATTTATTGGTACGGGAAGCATGGGGTCTACGATAATTGAGGCACTACTTCAATCTGGAGCATTAGAATCATCTCAACTTATCGCAAGCAATCGTTCAAAACATAAAATTCAGCAACTTGCTGCACAATACCCCGGGTTTCAACTGGCCAGCAGCAATGTAGAAACTGTACAGGAAAGCGATATTGTCTTTATATGCGTAAAGCCTTTGGAGTTTAAAACGGTTCTGGATGAAATAGCGCCATTTGTCAGACCTGAACTTATCGCTGTATCGATAACAAGCCCTGTGTTGATCAGCCATTTAGAACAGCAGCTGACTTGTAAAATAGCGAAAATTATCCCGAGTATCACGAATTATGTATGGAGCGGAGCATCCTTATGTATGTATGGCAGCAGAATCCTTACAGAAGACAGGCTGCTATTGGAACAACTGATGATGTCAATTAGCCGACCTGTTCAGGTTCCCGAGCAGTTCACCCGCATCACTTCGGATATATCAAGCTGCGGCCCTGCATTCATTGCCTTCTTTGTCCAAAAATGGGTAGACGCTGCTGTTGAAGTAACAGGAATCGAAAGAAAAGACGCCGAACGTCTAGCTAGCGAAATGCTGCTTGGAACTGGCAAGCTGCTTACCGAGGGCGGTTTCACCCTTGAGCATCTGAAACAGCGGGTAGCCGTCCCCGGCGGCATAACCGCCGAGGCGCTCCGACTGTTGGATGATGAGCTCGAAGGAGTATTCCAGCAGCTCATTCAAGTCACCCATGCCAAATACGAGGAGGACCTGCATAAGGTCGAATTCCAGTTATTCGGCGAAGAACTTAACCGACCACAATGTTGACGAGTCGACCTTTGACCGCGATGACTTTGCGAACCGTCTTGCCAGCAATGGCTTCCTGAACGTTCGCAAGGGACATCGCTTTTTGCTGCATCGCCTCTTCGTCAGCATCAGCCGCTACATTTGAACGGCATACAATCTTACCATTCACTTGGATTACAATCTCAACTTCTGCGTCAACGGTAAGAGCTTCCTCATAAATCGGCCATGCAACATACGTAATCGACTCTTGATGGCCAAGACGCTGCCACAATTCCTCTGCAATATGAGGCGCAAGCGGCGACAGCAATTGAACGAAGTTCTCCATCGCTTGGCGCGGAAGAACATCTGTCTTGTAAGCTTCATTGATGAAAATCATCAATTGGCTGATTGCCGTATTGAAGCGGAAGCCTTCAATGTCTTCCTTTACCTTCTTAATCGTCTTGTGCCATGTACGGATGAAGGCTTGGTCTGCGCCATCCGTTCCGTCAACGATTTTGCTGTTCAGTGCTCCTGTTTCCTCGTTAATGAACAGGCGCCAGATGCGGTTCAAGAAGCGGAAGCTGCCTTCTACCCCGTTCGTATTCCAAGGCTTTGTTGCCTCCAATGGACCCATGAACATTTCATAGATGCGAAGTGTATCGCCGCCGAACTCGTTCACAATATCATCTGGATTGATTACATTGCCGCGAGACTTGGACATCTTCTCACCATTCGTACCAAGGATCATCCCTTGGTTAACGAGCTTCTGGAATGGCTCCTTCGTATCTACAACGCCGAGGTCGAACAATACCTTATGCCAGAAGCGTGCATACAGCAAGTGAAGAACCGCGTGCTCTACGCCTCCAATGTACAGGTCGACCGGAAGCCATTTCTTTTGCTTCTCTTTAGAGCAGATTTCATCGTTATTGTGCGGATCGATGTAGCGCAGGTAGTACCAGCTGCTTCCCGCCCATTGCGGCATTGTGTTCGTTTCACGACGAGCCTTCATGCCTGTCTCTGGATCAACTGTGTTCACCCATTCGTCTACATTCGCAAGCGGAGATTCTCCAGTACCCGATGGACGAATCTGGTCTACATCCGGCAGGGTAAGTGGAAGCTCGGATTCTGGCACAGGCTTCATCGTACCGTCTTCAAGATGCAAAATCGGAATCGGCTCTCCCCAATAACGTTGACGGCTGAACAGCCAGTCACGCAGGCGGTACGTCACTTTGCCCTCGCCTTTGCCTTCTGCTTCAAGCCACTCAATCATGCGCGCCATTGCAGTTGCATTATCCATTCCATTCAGGAATTCCGAATTTACATGCTCTCCGTCTCCGGAATATGCTTCTTCCTGTACATTGCCGCCATTAATCACTTCAATAATTGGCAGGTCGAACTGCTTGGCAAATTCCCAGTCGCGCTGATCATGACCTGGGACAGCCATAATTGCCCCTGTACCGTATCCAGCAAGTACATAATCCGCAATCCAGATTGGAAGCTTCGTCCCATTCGCCGGGTTCACTGCATAGCTGCCTGTGAATACACCCGTTTTGTCCTTCGCCAAATCTGTACGCTCCAGATCACTCTTACGTGCTGCTTGCTCTTGGTATGCCTTCACGGCAGCCTGCTGTTCAGCAGTTGTAATGCGATCAACAAGCTCATGCTCCGGCGCGACAACACAGTAAGTTGCACCGAACAGCGTATCTGGACGAGTCGTGAATACAACCAATTCCTCATCGTGACCATCGATTGCAAAGCGAACTTCAGCACCCTTGGACTTGCCAATCCAGTTGCGCTGCATGTCTTTCAAGCTTTCCGGCCAATCAAGATCATCCAAATCTTGCAGCAGGCGCTCTGCGTACTCGGTAATCTTCAATACCCACTGGCGCATTGGCTTTCGTATAACTGGATGGTTACCGCGCTCCGAGCGGCCATCGATAACTTCCTCGTTGGCAAGAACCGTGCCAAGTGCTGGACACCAGTTAACCGGTACCTCAGCTACATATGCCAGGCCTCTCTTGTACAACTGGATGAAAATCCACTGTGTCCACTTGTAATATTCCGGATCAGTCGTGCTGAACTCACGATCCCAGTCATATGAAAAGCCGAGAGACTTAATCTGACGACGGAAGTTGTCAATATTCTTCACCGTAAATTCACGCGGATGCTGTCCTGTATCAATGGCATACTGCTCAGCTGGAAGGCCGAATGCATCCCATGCCATTGGATGAAGGACGTTATATCCCTGCATACGCTTGTAACGGGACATGATGTCGGTTGCCGTATAACCTTCCGGATGCCCTACATGAAGACCCGCTCCAGATGGATAAGGGAACATATCCAACGCATAGAAATTCGGCTTGCTTTCGTCTTCTGTCGTTGCGAATGTCTTATGTTCATCCCAATAGGATTGCCATTTCGGCTCAATCTGCTGTGGCGCGTAGCCATGCGGCTGCTTCACTTCTTGACTCATAATTAATCCTCCTACGATGCCTTAACGGCTGCTCGCGCATGTCCGTCCTGCTTGCGGCAATGAATAAATGTGATTAAAAAAGCCTCTCATCCTTAGCGAATATCGCTAGGGACGAGAGGCATTATTCCCGTGGTACCACCCTAGTTAGCGGACAGCATGCTTTGCTATCCACTCCCTTTACACCATTAACGCTGGTGAAACGTCGCAGCTTAACGTTCCCGATTCTGCTGCGCGACTCTGAGGTGAGTTCGCTTCTACTCCATTACCGGCTTGCACCAACCGCCAGCTCTCTGAAGATGGATCGTAAGGTACTATTCCTCTTCGAAGTCTTTCCATTCTACCTATTCAGCTTCAATGTGATTATTGTGCACCAAATAGGTGCAAGTAGCTATATCATAATGAAAAATTTACTTATTGTCAATGATCGCCAAGCAACTCCAAAACTTTCTTGTTTGTTCGCCTTATAATGAAAACGTATCACCAGATTTCACATGCTACGACAGACATAAACAGACATAATGATGTAACATCGCATCAGGATTATGTACAACCATTATTTATTTAAGGCTTCACAGCGATCATAAATATTCGCCGTGACTCTTCGTCTGGAGACTGCCATGCAAAATCCGCAAATTGCTCGACACGGTCAAAGCCGACTTCCTTCAGCATAACTTCCAGCCAACTCGGATCGTAAGCTCGCTCTACATGTATCTCGTCAATCCGTTCATACAGTTCTCCGCCCTGCTGGCGAACGAATAAAGTTAATTGATGCTCAATCTCTTGACGTTCTTCGTCATAATCCGAGAACCAGAGGTATGAAACATCTTCATCATCATATGCAAACGGCTGCGTCTCGGCATACTCCTCAAACTGACGAGCATGCAGTACATCGAACAAGAACAAGCCGCCAGATTTCAAATTATTGAACGTAGCTTGAAATGCACGCTTCACGTCTTCCTCTTCAGTCACATAGTTCAAACTATCGCAAAAAGAAACGACCGCATCTGCCTCATCAGGCATTGTCCACGCGCACATATCCTGATGAGCCCAACGAACACTTCCTAAAATCGGCCCCGTCTCCAACAACTTGTTATTTGCAATAGACAGCATAGATTCAGAAATGTCGATGCCGATAACATCATAACCTAACTTGGCTAACGGTATAGCCGTATTCCCTGTTCCGCAGCCAAGGTCAACGATTGAACGCACCTCTCCGCTCCCGAAGCGCTCCCAAGCTTGATTGGCAAAGGATACCCATTGCTCGTACGGCATATCTCCCATTAATCGATCATAGACCTCAGCTATACGTCCATAAGAAATCATCCATTTTCACTTCCCCTGCTGGAGCTGCTCTAATCTCCCATCATCCACATTGGCTGATGGCGAACAGCCTATCGTGCATTGTCGCTGCCGCGAGAGCGCATCTTATGCGCCTCCCGTGCCTCGGCTTGTGCTGCCTCGAGAGCCTTGTGAAGCTGCTCCTTATCCATCGCAGAAGCGGCTTCCGTCAGTTCCGTCCAGTTCCCCTTCTGACGAATGATTCCTGCCTTCATCAAACGTCCAATGGCACGCTTGAATGCAGATTTGCTAATCCCGAAGCGCTGCTTCACAATATCAGCCGGCGTTTCATCAGAATAAGGCATTGTACCATTCGGACGCTCCTTCAAGAAGGTGAACAAGCGTTCCGCATCTTGATCCATGCCCACTTCCTTGCGCTCCGCCATCGTAACATTGACTCGACCATCCTCACGAACATGCGTAATACGAACACGGACTGCTTCTCCTAAACGAAGCAGACGCGGACGCAGGGATTCATGCAGAAATCCGATCACGCCTTCTCCAACTGGCGCACCGTCCACAACAACGAAGGTTCCCATCTTGAGCGGACGGTATACTACCGCGTCGCGCCATGTATTGTTCCATGACTCCGGCGCTTCGAACATAGAAGGAACCAAATCATCTTCACGGGCTGGAAGTGCAATAAGACGGCCGTACCGATCCTGTTCCATGCGCACGTACACCTCGTCCCCAACCTGAGGATGAAGCGGTTCGAACTCAGGAAGCTCGCCCTTCGGGAGCAGCAACTGACGCCCAATGCCCATCTCTAGGAAGCAGCCATACTTTTTATGAATATCAGCAACCTTAAGCTTCGCAACTTCCCCTAATGTCAAAAGAGGACGCTTCATTGTCGCAGCGATACGATCTTCCGTGTCATAGTACAAGAACACTTCCACGTGATCGCCTGGCTTTACTTTGTCCGTAAGCTCTGTATAATGCAGAAGCACATCCTGCTCTCCGTTCGTCAGAAAATATCCGTACGGAGAAACTTCACGTGCAACTTCTAAACGTTGAATTGTACCTGCTTCCCAAATCATGCAAACTCCACTACTTTCGCGTCAGACCACAGTTTTTCAATGTTGTAGTATTCACGTTCTTCGCGGTGGAACACATGAACGATGACGTCGCCCAGATCGATGAGCACCCAACGTGCAGAATCAAAACCTTCCGTACCGCGTACTTGTCCGCCCGCTTCATGCACACGCTTGCGAATTTCGTTCGTAATCGCTTGAACCTGAGTGTCCGAGTTCCCGTGGCAGATTACAAAATAATCTGCAATAAGAGAAATACCTTGCAAATCTAGCGCAATAAGATCCATCGCTTTTTTATCTTCTGCCGCGTTTACGGCGATATCGAGCAATTGTTTTGTGTTGATTGCCATTCAATTACCTCCACATTAGGTTTGAACCTTGTATTCATAAGTGCTACAAAATCCTTAATCCGCTTGCTGTTCCAATTCTGCTTCCAGCTCTGCAAGTAGACCGTTGCGGGCACTGATCGTAAGCGGGAAAATTCGCCGCCGGCGCTCAATGAGGAACGATATCGTGGAATCAAAGCCAGCGATAAGCGCCGCATTCAGATTCTGCTCAGCCAGTACACGGATATGCTCTACTCCCGGGAAATCCCGGCCTGGCTCGATATAGTCGGCCAGACATACAACCTTATCCAGAAGTGTCATCTTCTCGCGACCAGAAGTATGGTATCTGATTGCATCCAGTATTTCTACATCCTCAATCCCGTATTCATGCTCCGCCACATACGCGCCTACGGGCGCATGCCATAATTGCTTGTCATGCTCCAGCAATTCAGACGGCATATGATGTTCACGGATCATGCGCTCCATCCGATCAGTCCGCCAATATTTTGCAACATCATGCAGAATCGCTGCAAGATCAGCCTTGTCCGGGTCTGCACCGTACTTTTTCGCCAATTGAACAGCTGTCGTCATTACCCCTTGCGTGTGCTGCCAACGTGCAGCGGGCATTTGCATTTGAACTGCCTCAATCAGTTGTTCGCGTGTCCGATTCATATAGACCCCACCTCGCTATATACTGTTGAACCTGATCCGGTACAATGTACGCAATCGTTCTTCCTTCGGCGATACGCTGACGAATATCAGTCGATGAGATATCCATCTGCGGCATCTGGCTTTCGATGAGGCGGGAAGCCCACGAAGCAGGAATCTTAGAAGTATCCCAATTCGACCCCGGTCGGTGCAGTCCAATGAACCGAATTTGTTCCATCAACTCGTCAATGTGATGCCATTGAGGCAAATAGGCAACCATATCACCACCGATAATCCATGCCCACTCGGTATCCGGATACTCCTCGCGCAGCCCTTTGACGGTGTCCAGCGTGTAGGATACGCCTCCATGTCTAATTTCCCAATCACAGACTCGAAAGTGCGGATTCCCTTGTACCGCCAGCTTCGCCATTTCCAGCCGCTGCTCCGCAGAAGCTGACGGACGATGCGATTTATGCGGAGGGACATGTGCCGGCATAAACCATACCTCGTCCAAAGAAGCCGTTTCTCGGGCACATTCCGCCGCCACTAGATGTCCGAGATGAATCGGGTCGAAAGTGCCGCCCATGATCCCTACGAACTTCATGTCGGTAACCTCCAGTGATCGTTATGGCAGTTCAATCTGTTTGTGATCAGTCGATTCCTTGTACAATACGATTGTTTTGCCAATGACTTGAACAAGCTCAGAGCCAGAACGTGATGCGAGCTCTTCTCCGATTTCACGCGGATCCTCCAAGCAGTTGTTCAATACAGAAACCTTCATTAATTCACGCTTCTCAATTGCATCTTCCACGTGACGAACAAGCTGATCATTCATACCGCCCTTGCCTACTTGGAAAATAGGCTGTAAATGATGTGCAAGAGAGCGGAGATAGCGTTTTTGTTTACCCGTTAGCATATAAGTTTAACCTGCCTTATCTATTCATAAATTATGTGATTGCGTATCGTCTGCCCACTGATGGCAAGACTCACACCATTGATCTGAAATTACTACTATATCACGATTTCCACTTCACTGCTTACAATTCAGCGTCTCCAGAACCTTCTGCCGCATCAATTCTGTCGGAGCCTTCATCCCTGTCCACAGCTCAAATGCAATGGCCCCTTGATGCACGAACATACCAAGGCCATTGTGAATGCGGCATCCTTGTGCCTTGGCAGCTTGCAGCAGCGCTGTTTCCAGTGGATTATAGATGATGTCACTGACAAGCATATGAGATTGAAGCCATTCCTTGGCTACAGGCATCTCATCGATATGCGGGTGCATGCCGACCGAGGTCGTTTGAATCACAATATCGACGTCTTGCGGTGGAATAGCTGGTGTATCGTTTAGCATAACCGACCTTACCTTGCCGAATCCAGACAAGTCCTCCGCAAGCGCATGCGCGCGTTCTACTGTACGATTGGCGATGGTAAGCTCTTTACAGCCTTCTGCGAGAAGCGCATACGCGATACCACGAGCTGCGCCACCCGCCCCTATGATTACAATCCGGGAGGATGGAATATCTGCTTGCATCTCTTCCTGCAAGGAACGCACATATCCTAAACCATCCGTATTATACCCATATAGCTTGCCTTCACAGTGAACTATCGTATTGACTGCCCCAATGACTCGGGCGCTTTCATCAATCTCGTCCAAATATGCCATTACCTGCTCCTTATGCGGAATCGTAACGTTGACACCTCCGAGTCCAAGCGCACGGATGCCAGCCACTGCATGCTCTAACTGCTCCGGCTTTACATGAAAAGCAGTATATACCCCGTTCACTTCCATCTCCTGCAAGGCTGCATTATGCATAAGCGGAGATTTGGAATGCGCAATCGGATCACCGATTACCGCATAAACCTTGGAGCTTGTATCCAAGTTCCGTACGATATTGTTCGAGTATGCTGCACCCTTAGCTGCCATCAAGCCCATCCCCCTACCTGTTGACGTTCTCTTCTCCCAAATTGCTAAATTAAGGAGTGGCGAGCAAGCACCTTGACTCCCTTAGGCGCATGAACTTCCACCAATGCGCCGGTTGTACCATTGCACTTAATCCAGCCTAAGCCGGAAATGAATACATCTGTCGCTCCTCCGCGTCCAATGCGGAACTGGTGCTTCGTCCATGCTGGAAGCTCGTCAATTCGTTCACGCGTCGGTGGAGCGAGCAATTCACCACGATGATCGCGGTACAGCTCGTCCGCACGTTCAAGCTTCGTCCGATGGATCGGAAGATCATTGGACAAATAGCATGTAAAGGATTGACGTTCCCCTTCTACAAAGTCAAAACGAGCAAAAGCGCCAAAGAACAGCGTTTGCCCTTCATTCAATTGATATACGGCCGGCTTCAAAGATTTGTCCGGCAGCAGAGCAGACAAGTCCTCACGGCTAGCCAGCTCTGTTAAACGGCTCTTATAAACAATCCCCGGCGTATCAATAATATGCTTGCCGTCATCGAGTGGAATATGAATCATATCCAGGGTTGTACCCGGATAGCGCGAAGTGGTAAGCTCCCCGTCCAAATCACTATAGTCCCGAATCAAGCGATTAATTAACGTTGACTTCCCTACATTTGTAGCCCCAACGACATAAACATCGCGATCGCCGCGCCAATCAGCAACCTGTTCGATCAGACGGTCGAAGCCAAGATTGCGCTTTGCGCTCACAAGTGCAATGTCCACGATCCGAATGCCGTGCTCCTTCGCTTGGCGCTGCACCCAATTGATCATGCGGTTCCAATTCGTTACCTTCGGCAGCAAATCGATCTTGTTCACGACGAGCAATACTGGGTTATTCCCGACAAATCGCTGCAAGCCGGAAATAATACTGCCGTCAAAGTCGAATAAATCGACGATATGAATAACGAGTGCGTCTTCTTCACCGATACGGCCTAACAAGCGAAGAAATTCATCTTGATCGAATGCGACGGATATTGCTTCATTGTAATTTTTTATTCGAAAGCAGCGCTGGCAAATTACAGGCGTCCGTTCCAACGCTTTTGCCGGCACGTAGCCGGATGCTTCCGGATTCTCAATTTGCAGTTCCGCACCGCAGCCGCTGCACTTCCGTGCCATTTGTTCTTCTGTCAATGTCGTTCCTCCTCGTGCCACAGTCCTTTTTTTCGTAATCGTTTCGTTACGATGCGTTCGACTCGCCGATTAATGCGCGTCATCCAACCTTCATCTTGAATCGCGATCGGATCAACTAATATCGTAAACATACCGATGCGGTTGCCTCCGAACACATCGGTCAACATTTGATCTCCTACCACCACCGCTTGCTCAGGTGTCAGCCCCATCAGCTTCAATGCTTGATGAAAGGCCCGTTGCGAAGGCTTCCGTGCTGAATTCACAAACGGAATATTGAGCGGTGTTGCAAAACGGGAAACTCGCGGATGATCGTTATTTGACACGATCACCACTTGAAAACCCATTTGCTGGGCCTGTTCGAGCCAAGCCGATAATTCAGGCGTTGCCAAAGGTTCCTTCGCGCCGACAAGCGTATTATCCAAGTCTGTAATAATCCCCTTGTAACCTTGATTCTGTAGCTCTGCAAGGTTAATGTCGTACACAGTACGAACCCGAAGACGGGGAATAAGCCTTTCCAACAAAGCGGTCACCTCGTTTTCATACGAAAAACTATACCATATTCTTTGTTTTTCGTGCAAAAAAAAGCCGTTCCTATGCGGAACGACTTTCATTTGTCACATATACTGGCATATGCTGAACATTTGAACGTAACTTCCTAGTTAGCCGGAACGTTTATATGCGCGGATTGCGTCTTTCAGCTGTTGGACATCTGACTCGCTTACAGGTTGTCCGCTATACTTCGCCTGTTCGAACTTATTGACGATTATAGCAGCTGAGGGTCTTCTCTCCTCTTGCTGTTCCGACCATCTTCGTGCAGCTTCGCGCACCGTCTCGTGCGGCGCCTTGCGCATTCCCTTCCATCTGCAATAACTGAGCCACAGATCCGTATGCAAAATGATCTGTTCCTTATACGAGAGATTGCGCTTAAGCAGCCAGAAGAATCGGAGGGAGAAGCCTATCGTTCTCCATTTCCACAATAATAGTAGTAAAACTACCGCCGCCATGACGATAACGACCCACTTTGCCCCCTGAACAAGCCATACCGGAAGTGGAGCATCATGCTCCTCCTTCTTCATATCTGGCTTCTTCTCCTTTGGCGTCTCTTCCGGCTTCTCTTCTTCCTTCTTCTCTGGCTCAGGCATCTTCTCTTCCTGCTGTTGATAGCGCGGATAACTGAAGCCCGGTGTCGGCTCAAATGAAATCCAGCCGTATTCACCCATGTACACTTCCACCCAGGAATGAGCCTCTGCATTCGTCACCTTGTAAGTGCCGGCTCCGTTGTCATCCGATTGTTCCATCAGCTCATGGTTGGACACATTCTCGATCTGCCGCGTTCCTGGTGCATATCCCTTTACCCAGCGTGTAGGTATGCCAACCGATCGAAGGAGAACCGCCATCGAGGTGGAAAAGTGATCGCAATATCCTTCCCTGATTTCGAACAGGAAGGCGTCAACAAAGTCCTCACTCTTGCGCAGCGATAAATTCGGTGCATTCGTATACAAGTACTGCTTGCGCAAATAGTCCTCTATCTTTTTCACCTTGTCAAAGTAATTTGTCTGACCCTCCGTTAAAGTCCGCGCTAAATCCTTTACACGCTGTGGAAGCGTTTCTGGGATCTGTAAGTACTTTTGAAATCTTTCTTCTTGTACAGTGCCAAACAATTGCCGCGATGCCCTGCGCAAATCGTCGTCAGAAAACATCGGTACTCGTGACGTCAGTGCATAGCTTGTCGGATAGTGTCCCTTATTCGCATCCTCATACCCAACAACACCGTCTTCCTCATTCCAGCGCAATACGGCGTCATCAGCAGAGTTCATTTCTGCTACGGATTCGATTGCCCCTATGCCGAACAACACCGGATACGAATCCTTATTTTGCATCGTAATGGTTTGCTTCACCTTACGGGTTGGTACATGAGCAGCAGGCTTGTCCTCTATTGAGAGATGCTCTCCGGGTTGAAAAATGAAATTCCGATTCGGCACCTTCAGCCAGCCCTGTCCGGTATACTCTTCCTTTGTTTCTCCCCGCCAGTAGCCGCGCATTTCCGTATTTACGCTCATAACCGGCAAATAATCCATGTCAAAGCCATTGCCCAGCTCTAAATCGGAATGGCTGTAACCTGATGTGCTGGGACGAGAGCCCGTACCGCTTTCACTCCCCGTTACTCTTGACATGAGATCCGACATCGGATTATTCCCATCGCCATAACGGTTGTTCCAAGCAGTGTAGGGATCGGTCAACATCGGCTCTACTTCCGGTACACTGACTCCAACGGAAATAATCAATGAAATCACAAACACCGCTAGCAAGCCCATCTGAAGTGGATATCGTATTGACCCGCGCCATATGTTCGGATACTGTACTTTCATATTTTTATAATGAATGCAAATCAGCCATATGAGAGACGAGCCTACGATCCATGCTACCTGCATCCATAAATATTCGTCAGTAAACGAGTCAAGAAGGCCAAATAAAATGATTTGAACGAGCAGCCAAATAATAACGCGCGCCTTGCCTTGCAGAAGCATAATAAGGGTCTCACAGCACAGCCACAGCCCCAGAAGAAACCAAATATAAGGATGGAACTGAGTCAAACGATCCCACTTGCCGCCCCCATCTGTCCACAGATCGAACTGAATGAGGTACCGATATACGATATAGCACAAAGCAGGAAAAGCGATTATCAGTCTGCCCAGGAAACGAGCTGGAAACAACATGACCGCTCCCCATAAAACAATCATGAACACGCGTGACATTGCTAACGTTTCGTCATACCAATATGGCTCAAGCATAACAAGCCACTGCCAGCCCATTACAATCATGCAGGTCCATATTACTCGTTCCGTCCAATAAGAGAACAGCCACAATTGTATTCGATCTTCGGCCTTCTGCACCGTGGAGGTACGAGAGGTAGAAGAAAGTTCTGTCTTCATACTGCCCCACCTCCTAGAAGCTTCGGCAGTTCCTCCGCATGGATCAAGGGAATGTAGTGTAAACGCTGGGTTGCGAGCAAATGTACCAGCGATTGGCGGCTTTCGTTGTGTTCAATGCTTTTTTCGACAGGTACATGACCCTTTACATGAATAAAGCTTCCCGAACATCCGAACTTCGACAATGTCCTTGTATACAGCAGCACATCCGAGGTTGTATGACCACTGATAAAGGCGAGGGTCGATCCATGAAGCAGTGAAGCTTGTTCGGTAAGTGCTACGAGCAGCTTTTCGTTGTCTTCTGTTGATGATGATTCCAATTGAACAGTCGACATCCATTTTTGGAATGAAGCAACGCCCGGCTGTGCCTGCTCGGCCGACCACCAGACGAGACGTACTCCGATTGCGGCCACATAAGTTGGACGTTGACACTGCGCCCCATATTGTACAAGGGAGGCCATCGCTGACACGGCAACCTCAAAGCGTTGTTCTGCCCCACTCTTATTGCCTTCATAAGAAGAAGCGCGGCAATCCAACACAAGCACAATTGGCGATGGCGACTCCGGATCGAATTGCCTCGTCTTCAGTGTTCCTGTCTTCGCTGTTGCATTCCAATGAATGCGAGATAGTTTGTCCCCGTATACATATTCACGCACACCATTCTGCTGCGAGGACTCTCTATGCCGCCGAACTGAGGAGGTCGCATGAGACCCTTGACCCGCCTGACGTTCAGCCAGTGTCCATCTCGGGATAGCAACGACAGATGGCGTAACATAGAAGGTTGAAGGAGCGTTCAACACCCCATTTTGCTCAAATAAGCCGAACAAATCTCGGGAGACGCACGATGTCGGAACAAATTCATAATAGCCTCTTGCCAAGGCTGGGGATCGGTACGTGATCGCTGCCGAACGTCCTGCTCCTAATGCGATCGCAGATTCTATTGTACTGTAGCTGATGCCGAAGCGATGAAGATCATCGTGGACAACGATGTAGGGGATCGGCATGAAGCCAGGCACGGTTACCCGTAGTGTAATGAACAACTGCGATTGGGCGGGAAAGAAAACCCCCGAGCCATCTCCTATCGTTCTTTGCCCCTGTACCTTGCGAATCCCGCCGAATAACACAACAATCCAATAGAACAGTAAAACAGTTGCCATAGCGAACAGCATGACAGATGTTTTGCCACCCTGAAATAAAAAGTAGAATAAGCACGATACGTACATGAGTGCTACAGCAGCTATAGTTCGCAGCCGAGATCCTTTAGACTTCCAGATGCGTTGCGATTTGTTCAACATAATTACGTCCCCAATCGAACGGGTACTCTAACGCGTTCTGTAACGCCATGTATAATTTGCTCTGCCGTAATGCCATCCATCTTGGCTTCCATTCGCAATACGATCCGGTGTGTTAATACGAAAGGCAGCAGTTCCTTTACATCATCAGGAGTTACGAAATTCCGTTCGTGAATCCAAGCTCTCGCCTTAGCCGCCTGCATTAATGCAACAGATGCGCGCGGACTCGCTCCGAGCAGGACATGCGCTTGTTCACGAGTCGCACGAATAATATCAATCATATAGGCCGCAACTGCATCATCGATATATATGCTGCGCACCTCCTCCTGCATCAATTTGATGGAGTCAATGTCCGTAACCTGCTCCGCTCTTTCCGAAGGCAGGCCTTCTGCGTGGCGAATCAGCATCGTACGTTCCGTCTGCTCATCCGGATAACCGAGCTTGAGCTTGAACATAAAGCGATCGAGCTGAGCTTCCGGGAGTACATATGTCCCCTCGAATTCGATCGGGTTCTGTGTTGCGAACATGACAAAAGGAGATGGCAGTGGAAAGGTTTCCCCATCTACCGTAATATGATGCTCCTCCATTGCTTCAAGCAGAGCTGATTGTGTCTTCGTGGTGGCGCGGTTTATTTCATCTACGAGCAATACGTTGGCCATAATCGGGCCTGGACGGTATACGAATTGTTGATCCTTGGGATGGAATACGAATACGCCTGTAATATCGGTAGGGAGCAAATCCGGATTACACTGAACACGGCGAAAAATTCCATTCATCGTACGAGCTAGCGATTTTACAAGCTGTGTCTTTCCCGTACCAGGAACATCTTCTATAAGTACATGCCCCCCAGCCAACATCGCCGTTAGCAGCAGTTCAATCTCGCGAGACTTTCCTAAAATACATCGTTCCAATGTCGCTTGCATCTTCCGCATAATGGAATGCAACGATTGGTAGGATGACATGGCAACGACCTCCTATTGGGTACCATTCTGTTGTCGTAAAATAGAAAAACTCCACATGATAACGTTTTATAACGTTACGTACATTTTTTCATTTTACACCATCCTAGGAAGAACGTACATGTCATCGCATTGTGGATCTTGCCAGATATTACGCCATTCGCGTACGAATGATTAGTCATATGCGCACAAAAAAGCCCTGTGACCATCCGAGATGGAATCAGAGCTTTCATGTTTTTTGCTTATAGAATGTTGCGTTATCGTGCAGACGCTACCCCTTAGGTCGAATGACCAGCGCAGCTAAAAAGGAGAACACAATAGCAGCAGATATCCCTGCACTCGTTGTCTTGAACATGCCGCTGACAGGAGCTACCCATCCAGAAGACTTAATTTCCGTTAGAGCTCCGTGAACCAGTGAGTTGCCAAAGCTCGTAATCGGAACTGTCACGCCCGCTCCTGCGAAATTGATGAGCGGCTCATACCAGCCGAGCCCATCAATAATGGCCCCCGCCACAACAAGGATGGTCATCGTGTGCGCCGGGGTCAGCTTAGCGACATCGAACATCAGCTGACCAATGACACAGATTAACCCACCTATGATAAAAGCCCACACATAAATCATTTTGCTTCATCCCTTCATTTCAAGCGTAACCGCATGCGCAATACAAGGAATCGTCTCTCCTTGCTGATAGGAAAGCGGAGAGAGCAGCGCTCCAGTAGCTGCAACAAGCACTCTCTTCAGCTTCCGTGCGCGCAATTGCTTCATAATATGGCCATATGTAACGACTGCCGAACATCCGCATCCACTTCCTCCTGCTTGTACGGCCTGCTTGTTCAAGTCATATACCATAAGCCCGCAATCGCTGAAGTTAGTTCGCTCCATATGCAGCCCATTCTTTTGGAACAGGTCGTTTGCGATCGAGAGACCTATAGAAGCTAGGTCGCCTGTTAAAATAAGGTCATAGTCCTGTGGCTTACGATCCAAATCAATTAAATGTGTCTGTATCGTATCCACAGCGGCTGGTGCCATAGCTGCTCCCATATTGAACGGATCCTTTATTCCAAGATCTACAATCTTGCCAATTGTGGCCGCCGTTACTCTTGGCATGGAGGAATACCCCTTTTCGGGCTTGGCCACTACAGCCGCACCAGCACCCGTCACCGTATACTGCGCTGTTGGAGGCTTCTGGGATCCATACTCTGTCGGATATCGAAATTGCTTCTCTGCTGTACAGTTATGACTGCAGGTAGCCGCCATTACTTTATTCGCATTGCCCGAATCTACGAGTAAGGAAGCGACTGCAAGTGATTCCATCGAAGTTGAGCACGCACCGAACACACCAATGTAAGGGACACCTAACGAACGTGCAGCAAATGAGTTGCTTATAATTTGATTCAACAAATCTCCGCCGACAAAAAAATTCAACTCTTCCTGCGTAATATTGGAATTCACAATAGCAAGCTGTGTCGCCTGTTCCAATAGCTTGCGCTCGGCTTTCTCCCAGCTTTTTTCCTCCATATCAAGCGTATCATGTATATAATCAAAATCTGCCGCCAGCGGCCCTTGTCCCTCATCAGGCCCTACAACCGTCGCCGTGCCGATAATCGCTGGCTCACTCTGAAATCGCCATGTATGACGTCCAACTTGCATCCGAATCCTCCTTCCTAGTGCAAAGATGAAACATCAGGTCAATGCGAGAGCCCAAAGATCAAGTAGATCAATGCCACGAAAAAGGCGGCAACCGTACCAAACACAACTACAGAGCCTGCCAGTTTAAATATGTTCGCACCTACACCAAGCACGAGCCCTTCGCTGCGATGCTCCAGCGCTGCAGAGCACATGGAGTTGGCGAAGCCTGTTACCGGAACTGCCGTCCCTGCACCGGCCCACTGTGCGATTTTATCGTATACCCCGAGACATGTTAGAATGACGGATATGAGGATTAATGTGACGACTGTGGGATTCCCAGCTTCTTTCTCATTCATGCCCAAATACGTCATATATAGCTGTTGAATGCCTTGTCCAATTAAACAGATCGTACCGCCGACTAGGAACGCGCGAAGGCAATTTTTCCCTACCGTTCTTGATGGTTCCCGGCGGCTGGCGATTTGTTTATACTCTTGCTCAGAGAGCGTCCAATTGCCCGATTTCCATTTCGGCGTGCCGGATTTCGTAGATGACGCCATAAATCCACCTCCTCATCATACTTGTGTAGCATCATTTCACTTGCATCATCATTCCTACACAGTATTTGTATTTTGGACATGGAATATGTCATGCGTCACCTAACTTCGCTCAACAAGGCTACATCATCCGACGAACATGCAGCAGCAGCAAGCAAATGGCAAGCAGGATGAACAGAACAAGCACGATACAATGAAAAAATGGTGCCAACCCCTGAGATCCTATCGTCATCTCCTCCTTAACATGACCCGCTAATCCCCCATACAATACAATAGTGTATGCACCTTCTTATGATCTGTCACAGAAAAAGCAGCATTAGCCAACACAAAAGCGCCCTTCATCCCCCACAACACTGTAAGCTGCGGCATATGGGCTCAAAAGGCGCTTGTTGATACTTATATCTCTATTTATTTCGTAAAACGAAGAAGGCCGAACCGCTCAGGGATGTGGAAATTAACAGCCCCTGTTGGCGACCAAGCATCATAGCTTCGAGCGCCAAGCGTATCTTGATCGATACGGAACCAATTCACTCGATAGCAGCTCCCCAATTCTGGTGTCTTGGCCTTCAAGTCCTCAAAGGGAATTGCTAATTCATAAATTACCTGACGTTCTGGTACATTGACATACAAGACCGAGGTTCGAAGATGCTCTGCGTTCCACTCCGGATGGAAATCCTTCGGTTCCCCGGGCAGGTTCGTAATATATGCATCAAACACAACATTATGAGGACTTACATTAAACTCATAGTAAGCACGCCCATCACCGATCGGATCAAGGAAGCACTCCACAACATCTGCCTCATATAAAGGATCGTCCCGATCCGTATACGGACTGACAATATTATCATCCTCACATTCAAATCGCATATATAATACCGCATCTGTCCAGCAAGCCCTTACCCTGGTTTTCTGACGCGGGGATGCTCCCGTTACCACATCGACAAGCTCCACCGAATCCGCCAAGCTCCAATCCGGCATACCGCTTTCCATATATGTACATTGATATTCTGGAAGCTGCGCCAAGTGTTGTGCTGCAGAGCTATTCCCTTGATGAACACCCGATACCATTTATAATCTCTCCTTATGTTCCATCTATAGTTGTCTTTGTAAAAATGTAGTCTATAATCCCCACACTCTATGTAGTATAGCAAATTAAAGATAACTTACGTGATACATGAGGATAAATTTGCTTCCCAGTTATTTTATTTATTCATGTCAAAAGAGCCGCTAGGGTAGCCTGGCAGCTCTGCACTAATAACTATATGTTTAATTCCGTCCCTTAAATATGTCCTTTATTCTTATAAAACTCATGATACAGCTTCATCAGCGCCCGCTTTTCAATCCGTGACACATAAGAACGTGAAATGCCCAATTCCTTGGCAATCTCCCGCTGGGTGCGCTCATCGCCGCCCCCATCTAATCCGAAGCGGCCTCGGATCACTTCTTGCTCCCGCTCATCCAATATATCCAGGTTCCGATAAATTTTGCTTTTCTCGATCTTTAACTGCACCTTATCGACCACCTCATCGCTTTCCGTACCAAGGATATCGATCAGGGTGATTTCATTGCCTTCTTTATCCGTTCCGATTGGATCATGCAGCGATACATCCTTACGGGTTTTCTTCAAGGATCGCAAGTGCATAAGGATCTCATTTTCAATACATCGAGCGGCGAAAGTAGCCAGCTTCGTTCCCTTGTTCGGCTGAAAGCTTTCAATCGCTTTAATCAATCCAATCGTACCAATCGAAATTAAATCCTCTAGATCCTCGCCCGTGTTATCGAATTTCTTCACAATATGAGCTACTAACCTTAGATTATGTTCAACTAACATATTTCTTGAGTGGGCATTCCCTTCGGCCATTAAGCGCAAATGCTTCATTTCTTCTTCTTCCGCTAATGGTTGGGGAAAAGCATTATTTTTTACATAGGATACCAACAATGAAATCTGCTTAATGAACATGGCGATCGACGACAAAAACCCAAGCATTACTCCACCTCCTAAGACGTAAACACCTCATGATTATCCGAATGAGAACGTTACATTCTATGTGGGCGGCCGCCTATGCGTGCCTGTACGGGGGAAAAGAAAAATGGCGCAATTCAATCATTTCCCTTGACTTGCTCATTCATCTCCGGCGCATAGTTCCCTGACGACCATCAGGACTGATTCAAAAGCAAAAGCCACGGATCACAACGTGGAAATAACGGGAACTGACCCCATACCGTGAGACTAATCAAAACACCTTCAAGAGAAATACCCTTATATCGTAAGATAAGGGAGACAATCTTGGAGGTGTTTTTGCGTTGGTAACTAGAGTGAGTTACCCGGCGGAAGTGAAATTGAAAGCAATCGAAATGAGATTAGCTGGTATTCCTGTGAAAGAAGTAATGAACGAGCTAAACATCCGATTACGATCATCATACTTTATGCGACGTTCGCTTATACGAAATCACTGTGACTCCATATAGTCGCTTCCTTTTGTTGTTATGCTACTTTATATATTCTTGGCTAACCAAAACATCGGTCAGTACATTTGTTGGAATAATAAACTCGACAACGCCCATAAATCCGGGAGCGACCTCATACTTATCGAATGAGATGACGAGCTTGCCGTCGTTATTGATATAAAAGTTTTGGTCTTTTGAAATGTTTTCAAAATAAGAATTGACCGTATTGGGAACTCCTGCAACCCAATAGAATTTATCCGGATCGTCTTTCACCTGTTTTATCATTTGTTCCTTAATATTGTCGCTGATCAGCTTGATATAGCGATCATCAATAAATAAACTAGGCAAAGTGATTAAAACTTGATTTTTCTTGTCGACCGTATCGTACTTGATCGTTGTCGAAGAAGAACCTACTGTATTTATATAAGATCTGCCTATTGAAAGGATGCGATCGTTATCGGTTTTTACGACATATCTGCTATCTACTCCCAAATGGCCTCCACCGCTTTGCTTTACACTTTCCATTTCTTTCTTGAAGTCACTGTATAGTTTTTTACTTTCTTCAAGATATTTTTGATTTAAAGAATGCTCTAATGACTTATTCTCTAAATTCTTAATGGCGGGCACTTCAATTCTAGCCGTAAAATTTCCATCATCAATTTTATATTCCCTAAATGTAAGTACCTGAACGAGCTTTCCGACTAATGGCACTTCGGATAGGGCATATGCAAAAGCCGGACTCGCATTAATTCCGATTACGAATGCAATGGCGGCCGCGCCAGTCCCAACAAGCCATTCATGTTTGAAAATGCCTTTCTTTCGTTGTTTTATAGTTTTTTTTACGATGAAATCCAATTCTTTCGGAATAGGAACATCCCTATATTGCTCTATTATTTTCTCCAGTTTTTTGTCCATATTATTTATCCTCCGTTGACTCATCGTTCATTTTAACCCGTAGTTTTCGCAGCGCTTGATATAACCGTGTTTTAACAGTACTCAGGTTTTCCTCTAACACCACTGCAATTTCTTCTAATTTTAAATCTTCAAAATATCGAAGCACGATGATGGTTCGATAGATTGACGGCAAATCATTCAATGCCTCCTCCAAATCAATATTCGGATAAACATCATTTTTTGCCGGATGAAAAGCTTCTAACGTACTTTCATCAACAACTTGAACTTTCTTTTGTTTTCTCAATAAATCCAACGATGTATTGATAACAATTCGATAAAACCAGCTCTTCACGGATTCGGTGTTTTTTAGTTTTTCAAGTGACAAAAAAGCTTTATGGATGGAATCCTGAACAATATCGAGTGCATCTTCAGAATTCTTTACATAGCTGTAAGCCAATCGATAAACGTTTTCTTTGTAATCCGTTATGCATTGAACAAGCAAATTTTCTAATTTCTTATTATTCATTTGATACCGAAACTCCTTATTTGTCGCACTCGGATTGATTGTCCACTTCAGCAAGACGTGCGAGCATAATGAAAAGTTTGGTCAAGTTTAACCAATTTTTTTCACTTTCTCGAACAAACTTTTTTACACGTGTCACACGTCTTGCTAGCGAAAGTCAGTACATGATGGGGGAATGAGAACATTGAAAGACAACTTGAATTCATCGCATAGTGGTGATAATAGAGGACATCCACCAGGGCATTACATGCCGGGATTGGATGGGCTCAGGGCACTATCTGTCATAGCGGTTATCGCTTATCATCTCGACTTGAAATGGGCGCCAGGGGGGCTCTTGGGGGTCGGAATTTTCTTTGTTCTATCTGGTTATCTCATTACTGATCAGATCATCTTGCAGTGGAAACGAAACAACAAAAAGTTTAATCTTAAGGATTTTTGGTTAAGACGAGCTCGCAGGTTGCTGCCGGCCATGTTCGCAATGTTGGCATTTGTAGCGTTGTGGCTCATCTTATTCGATAGCTCCCGGCTGGCGGCATTACAGGGTGACTTTGCTTCTGCAGCCCTGTATTTCAACAACTGGTGGTTCATTTTTCACAATGTATCCTATTTTGAAAGCTTTGGTCCCCCTTCTCCTATCGGGCATCTATGGTCTTTGGCCATCGAGGAGCAGTTTTATTTCATTTGGCCGATCGTTCTCATGATCATGTTGCACATTGTGCCGCAAAGAGGCAAAATCTTCTTACTCACGCTTACAGGCGCAGCCGTATCGGCGTTGGCGATGGCGCTCATTTACGATCCGGGTACCGATCCGAGTCGAGTATATTACGGCACGGATACGAGAGTTTTTGCTCTGTTGATCGGAGCTGCACTTGCCACCGTGTGGCCGAGTCAATCTATAACCGAAAAAGTCTCCCGCAAAGTTCGAAATATCCTCGATCTGACCGGAGGAGTCGGTTTATTCATCATCATTTACATGATATGGCGTACGAATGAGTATGAAGATTCTCTTTATTACGGGGGGTTCGTATTCTTATCCCTTATTACTGCAATTGTTATCGCTGTTCTCGCCCATCCCGCGAGTCGACTCGCGAAGATTATGGGTTGTAAACCTTTGCTTTGGATCGGACGGCTTTCTTACAGTCTGTATATTTGGCACTACCCTGTCATCGTCCTAACCAGCCCTACCGGAGCAACCAATTCATCGGATAGCTTTCGGATCCTTCTTCAACTTGGGGCTAGTCTGCTTCTGGCCATACTATCATGGAAATATATCGAGGAACCTATACGAAACGGTCTATTAAAAAACTATTGGAGGAAAAAAAGAATGAAAACCCATTTTAAATTTCGTCATTTGCTTATCATCTTCGTAATCCCAATCCTGCTATTAACCATATCCTGCTCAAAGAATGCAGATAAGCCGGTTCCAGCCCAATCGGCATCAAAAACTATAAACCATAAAACAGGTAACGATTCTAATGCAATAGTAAATCCTAAAGATGAAGATCATTCTAAAATAACGAATAAACCATCGGAGCAAAAATCGGGTAAAAGTGTTACTGCAATAGGCGATTCCGTGATCCTTGACGCTGCACCGTATCTGGAAAAAAATTTGCCCGGCATTGTGGTCGACGGTAAAGTAGGCAGGCAAATGTCTCAAGCGCAAAAAGTAATCGATAAGCTCAAGGCGAACGGGAAACTTGGCCGCCGAGTTATCATCGAGCTAGGTACGAATGGTCCGTTTAACTCTAAACAATTACAAAAATTACTTTCCTCGCTCAGTGATGCTCAGCAAATCGTATTGGTAAATACTCGGGTACCGAAAAAATGGCAAGACACGGTTAATTCAGCGCTCGAGGAAGAAGCTGCAAATTTTCAGAATGTAACGCTTGTGGACTGGTATTCTTCTAGCGAAGGTAAAGATTCGTACTTCACCGCCGACGGCGTTCATCTTCAAAGGGAGGGAGCGGAATTCTACGCCGCACTTGTAGCTGAGGCCGTACAACAAGACAATCCTTGAGATAGTGTGTCGGATTTTTTAAGCAGAAAATAAAAAAGAGCAAGAGCTGGTGCGCAATAACTCGGGACTGACCCCATAACGTGAGACAAATCAAAACACCTTCAAGAGAAATACCCTTATAAAATATCTTGCAGAGCTTAAAAAAATGAAAGCAGAGAATCGTTTTCTTAAGCATCAGTTAGAGGTTCTAAAAAAGTACAAGGAGTTGGAAAGGAGGTGTCACCTGAAGTAGTCATCGCTTGGATGGAGTCCATTCGAGGAGAAATAAGTATTACCAAGCCTGTGAATGGTTAGGGATTCCTCGATCTAATTATTATCGTTGGAAATCATCTTGCAGAGCTAAGCGTGTAGATAATGCCGTAGGGAAAATTCGAGAGCTCTGTACGGAACATAAATTCCGTTATCGGTACCGAAAGATCACATCACTGCTTCGAATGGAACAACAAATTAATCACAAACGTGTACAGCGAATTATGCAACGTGAAGGACTACAATGTCGAGTCAAGGTAAAGAAACGCAAACCAACTGGATAGCCTACACATATCGCGGAACATCTGTTAAAGCGTAAATTCCAAGCAGATGCTCCGATGCAAAAACTCGTGACTGATATTACGTATTTGCCTTACGGCGGAAAAACACTATACTTATCAAGTATTTTAGACTTGTATAAAAGGAGAGATCGTGGCTTACAGTATAGCAGACAAGCAAGACACTTCTTTTGTTCTTGACACGCTGAATCAGCTTCCGCTACGTTCAGATATGATGCTTCACAGCGATCAAGGAAGTGTATATACGTCTCAGGTTTATCAAGAAGCAATAAAAGCAAAAGGCATTACCATGAGCATGTCCCGTAAGGGAACGCCCGCTGACCGACTTACCAGCGTTAAATAGTTCCGTGTTCACCGGACCCTGAGAGATCGCGTTGATCGTAATTTTCTTCGATCCGAGCTCCTTGGCCAGATGACGAGTAAATTGCTCGACGGCACCTTTCGTACCCGCATAAACGCTGTACGTTGGAAGCATCATCCCGACAACCAAAGTGGAGAAGTTAATAAAATAATGCGGCCATTCTCCCTCATGACTCGCGCTGCTTGTTGAATTGCGAAGAATGTCTTCCTTTCACGTTTATTGCGAAATGTTTGTCGAAGTCCTCTTCTGTGAATGCGGTAAGCGGCTTCGTCGACAGGTCACCAGCGTTGTTCACGAGAAAGTCCAATCACCCAAAGGCTTTCAGCGTTTCGTCGAACAGTCGTGCAACTTCCGAGACGTTCCCGATGTCGGCTTGAACGGCAATCGCTTCGCCGCCTCTTTGCCGAATGCCGTTCACGACTTCTTCTGCTTTCCCTGGATTACTTGCGAAATTCACAACGACCTTCGCACCCTCCAAGGCCAATTCCTATCTTTCTTCTCACCGCTTCGCCTTATAAAACTCATGATACAACTTCATCAGCGCCCGCTTCTCGATCCGCGACACATAGCTCCGCGAGATGCCCAGCTCCTTCGCAATCTCCCGCTGCGTGCGCTCTTCGCCACCAGCTTCGAGACCGAAGCGGCCGACGGCGACCTCTTTTTCCCGTTCATCCAAGATTTCAAGGTTCTGATAGATCTTCGACTACTCGATCTTCAGCTGTACCTTCTCCACAACGTCGTCCGCCTCAGAACCGAGGATGTCTATTAGGGTAATTTCGTTGCCCTCTTTATCCGTCCCGATTGGATCATGCAGCGATACATCCTTACGGGTTTTCTTCAAGGATCGCAAGTGCATAAGGATCTCATTTTCAATACATCGAGCGGCGAAAGTAGCCAGCTTCGTTCCTTTGTTCGGCTGGAAGCTCTCGATAGCTTTAATCAATCCAATTGTCCCAAGGATATTAAGTCCTCAAGATCTTCACCCGTATTGTCAAATTTTTTCACAATATGAGCTACCAGCCTTAAATTATGTTCAACCAGCATATTTCTTGAATGGGCATTCCCTTCGGCCATTAAGCGCAAATGCTTCATTTCTTCTTCTTCCGCTAATGGTTGGGGAAAAGCATTATTTTTTACATAGGATACCAACAATGAAATCTGCTTAATGAACATGGCGATCGACGACAAAACCCAAGCATTACTCCACCTCCTAAGACGTAAACACCTCATGATTATCCGAATGAGAACGTTACATTCTATGTGGGCGGCTGCCTATGCGTGCCTGTACGGGGGAAAAGAAAATGGCGAATTCAATCATTTCCCTTGATATAATCGTTCGTTTTATTCAACTTATTTATAAACCAATTCTCTACCGGATTGAACCACACCTTTGAAACATTAAGCATCTGTTTTATTATCCAACATGTGATTATGTATCGATGTCGCGGTAATCCCATTATTCGACATCGTTATTTGTTAATCGGTATGTCCTCACCTTTTTGTCAAAAACGAAAATGTCCCAAGTTCTTGTCAAACCAAAATGACAAGAACTTGGGACATAAAATAAAACCGACTAATGTTTGACAAGTTACTCTATAATGATTTACTGAATTTTAGAGCTACTATTTTTTGAATTTACGTTTATACTTGGTAAGGCTGTCCTCTATTCAAGATAGCATAATGTGATGCGGTAGCGACTCCTGTACAAAGTAAGCGCAGTTTCATTTATGGTTTGTCGTTAACAGTTGCTTATCCCACAAATGCCAGTAAAGATATTTTTGAGTACCAGATATCCCATAACACAAATTAACACAACTATCATTAAGATAACACCAATTAAAACTATTGATTTTCTTTTTCCTATTTCTCTTTGTCTTTTTTCGTCAGATGACCGTTTTTCATTAATATTCATTATATCACCAATTTTTTATTAACCTCGTATTGACGACCTTATTGTTACAGCTACTCTCCTTTATAAATCCTATGTTAATCGAAGAAAAGGACAAATGTGTAACCAGTTTATATTTAATAAATTTCACCAAACTAGACCTTTAAAAAATTTTATCTAAAAGTCTAAAACTTGGGCACCAATGGAACGCATCGATATTCGGAATTGCTTGTGAGAAATACTCAATACGGTCGAACCACGGAACCTCCATATTTATCCCCTGTATCTCTCTAAAACAATACCATCCATGTCGCAAATCCTCTCCACCATCTGATTTAAAATCACCATAATAGCAATATGCACAGCTTTCACATGCAAGATTCATTTCTCTCACTAATTTACCAAAAGCAATAGAGAAATCATGAAACGATGTTGTTGTAATTACTCTGTCTTTGAAATTGGACTTAAGTACAAACTCTAACTGAAGATCATTTTCATAGGGTACATCCGTTAATTTAACCACCTCTTCAATTTTTAAAATATTCTTGGATTTTCCTTCAGTGACGGCAATATAATTTTCAAACCTTATTTCTGTACTGTGCTGGAAATTTCCCAACAAACTTTCTAATGCATTTGTATAACTGTCCCCGCCACCCTCAATCATGCTGTTATTATAGTCCAAGATAATTCTGCAATTCGAATCAATAAATTGAACAAATAACTTACATTGATATATTCGTTCTTCTTGTTTAATCTCAACGAAATTAATATACTCCTTCATTTTATCACTCCTATTTCACCCTTATTGAGATACTTTGTAATACGCAGGTTAGATATAATATGGTTATCAATTTTCGCGTAAAATACATCTGACATATTGATAGCTTCTGTGGCAGTAAATGTATATTCCTTTTTATTTGTTGCTAGGATAAGCCATCTTTATCTTTTACTGGACATGGTGTTAAATTTGTTTTATTGCCTGATCCATCCCTAAAGATAAATGTATAATTAATCTCTGGAGGTGATGTAGTTTCCTTCGCATTCAAAATATTCCCTATACTAGCTGTCATTAATACAACTGCATTATTTATAATGCTCCTATAGGTTGAGACACGGGAGGGGAAAAAATAAGTTATAATGAAACCATGGAAAAACAAAACCAATATACCGCAGAGTTTAAAACAAAGGTCGTGCTGGAGGTGCTCCCTGAGGAGCAGACCGTGAATGAGATTGCTGCTAAATATGAGCCTAGCTCCTTGATGATTAGCCGCTGGAAGTCGGAGTTTCTAGAGCGTGCTACCACGGTTTTTGAGAAGAAGACGAGTGAAGAAGAGTGAAGTCGACAAAGTGAGAAAGAAGTACGAGAGGCAAGCAGGAGTGAAGGTCTCAATGGATGGTAAAGGCCGGGCAACGGATAACAGCCTATAACCGTTTTATCGAAATAGTTATAGGCTGTGTGCTTAACTTAAATAATATTTACTTTGCGGATTCAATAAATGTATTCTTGATTGGTGGACTTGACTCCCAGCTTATTAGTTTAATATGATATTTTTCAAACAATTCATCCGATCGAATTACCCTAGTGCTTCCAATATCCTTCTCTATGATTATTGCATTAGGGAACAAGGGATTATATTGTCTATATTCCTTTAAATCCCCCATATAATAATTTGCACTTCCTTCTGAGTAAACTATTTCGCTGTTGTTATTAATTTTCAACAAAGTAATATTTTTATTTCCACTTACATACCGCTGCTTCCATTTTCTATGCTTACCTTGCCCTTCATCCATTCCAACCCCATCATACTCACAAATGACCGTATCTTGAATAACCTTTCTTTCCCCATTTATTTCATAGACTAACTTGAAAGGAAATTCACCATAGGTGATTTCTGGACGAGGAGGATCTGGTTGAAGTTGCAGTCCAACATATATTAGAATCCACGGTAGAGCTACAATACAGATCACTAAAGCAACTGATATGATTAGAATAACTTGTGTTTTTTTCATTTATTTCTTTCCTTTAATGCATTTATTACTGAACCCATAGAATGATTCTCAATTGAATTTTCTATATTTTTCCTAATATTCCAAATGTCTCACTTACCTATTGGATACTGGTTACGTAAATAATACACTTCTCCACCTGGAGTATCAACTTCACCAAAAAGTTCATTTAATATTTCTCCATTAACAACATATGCATTAGTTTTTGCAGTATACACCTGAAAATAAAGACCCACTTTAGTATTCATAGAAGTGCTTAACTTGTCTGGATTAAATAATATAGCATTTTTGTTTGTGACAATTGCATTGGCCGCTGCTTCTGCACCTCCTTTTGAGTGAACTGTAACCCGTAAGATGGACACTTGAAAAAAGTGACCTCTTACGGGTTTTGTGTTTTAATCATACTATCGAGAATACACGGGGAATGAACATCATGAGAAAAACTAGAACAGGATTTACTGAAACGGAGATCAGGCTGTTGGAGTCCAATCCGAACGGAAGCCGCGTACCGGGGAGGAATATCTCGTATGTTCCAGCCTTTAAGCTAGCAGCAGTGCAAGTTAACCACCAGGAGAGTAACCAATGGAGATTTTCTTGAAAGCAGGCTTTAGTATCGGACTCATCGTTCAGAGAACACCTACTAAGAGCCTCTATCTTTGGAGGGAGACCTACGCTAAGTACGGTGAGGCTGGCTTACTAGAAGAGCGCAGATGCATAGGAAGTACGGGCAGACTCAAAAACGGAATCATCAGAAGAAGAGAAACTGAAACAAGCAGAAGCTCGGATTAAACTCCTCGAAGCGGAGAACGAGCTTTTAAAAAAGCTAGAAGCGCTCGAAAGGAGAAACAGTAAGGAGTTGACCCCTTCCGAGCGCTTTCAACTCATTAATCAAACAATTCGAAAGCATGATTTACAATGAGTAACACGTTATCTATGTCAGATTGCCGAAGTAAGTACAAGCAGCTATTACCGTTGGTGCAGCGCTGAAGAGGCTCGCCAACTACCGTCAAGCAATCCCTATCGCAAGATGGCTAAAGCGACTCAGGGACATCATACATGTCCCAATCTTCGAGCGTCAGTTTGATCAAGGAGAACCAGAGAAAGTCTTCCTTACAGACATCATATACATACGCTATGGCAGTGGTCAGTGTGCGTATCTTTCTTGTATGAAGGATGGTGCTACGAAGCAGATTTTGGCGCACTATCTCTCTTCTACATTGGAGTTATCCTTGGTTGAACATGACAATAACTCGCTTACTCAAACGACTGGACGGCAATATTCATCCCGACACCATCTTCCATTCCGACCAAGGTATGCACTATACGCACGCACCCTAAAACCCACCTCCTTATCGCCAAAGCTGGATTTAAACAGTCGATATCTCGTAAGGGAAACTGCTGGGATAATGCGTCCATGGAGACGTTCTTTGGCTATATGAAGGATGAGCTTAACTACAAGGACTGTAAATGTCTTAAAGAGCTGCGTCCACGAGTCAATGAGTACATGACCTACTACAATTCTGAACGCTACTAATGGACATTAAAGAAGATGACTCCTGATGAATTCAGAAGCCACCTTCTAACTGCTTAAGACTATGTTAACTGTCTTATAATACTGTCCATAAATGGGGTTACAGTTCAGAGGTTAGTCTCGTTTGTGGTTTGGATAAACTACATTAACTTTTTTTGTATTTGTAATTTATTTTTACATTTTTATATGCTGACTTATTTTTGAAAACATCACTCGACCAGTACTCAACTGTAAGCTCACAACTCTTACTCCACTCGATGTTAAAATCACCGTATGAGATATAAACATTCCCTTCTTCATTACCTAATTCTGTTCCTTTTTTTAGAATTGATAATTGATAACTTTCTTTTGTTGTCGCTCCACAATCTCTCTTGAAAAGGTAAGCTACATACGTGTGATCTGGGGATTCAATCATTTTGACTACTTCATTTGTACATAGGTTACTGGAACAACCAGAGAATAATATTATCAGTAACACTCCAATGACAAGTCTTTTCAAAGAAACACCACCAATATCCCAAAGGTTTATTTCTTGTGCCACTTATTATAAATGCTTATTCCTTGTACTATTCTTGCTTGGTCTCTTGGGTCATCTCCATATGAACTGAAATAACGAATATCCGATGTACCTGCCTTTACTTGCGCATATCCAGCACCAGATTTCAAAACCGCTCTAGTAATGGAATAACACCCCAAATTATACATATAATGCATCAATTGGTTTAACATTGTCAATAACTTCGCCAGCATAAATGAAATGAGAATGTTGCCAATCCGGTAGACTTTTTAAATCCAACTCTGCATGTCCCTTTACAATATCGTAAAAAAGATCCAGGTTTTTGACCCAAGGTAGCTGCTTTCCTCAGTATACATATATTCATAATTCAACATAACACCATTTAGTTTTTTTGTTACATCGATGACCGTATAGTAATCCAAACTTTTTGTTTTTTATACTGTCTACTTGACAGGGAGCACTTTATCATCCCAAGGTCAAAAGTTTTTGTTTATATCGAAATATTTGCTTTTAATCTGTTCCTTTAAACTCCAATTTTGTAGTTTATTTCTACTATTGCTAAACCATTTCGCACCCTCGCTAATCCATAAATCCCTGTATTTTTCAATAGTCATTGGTTCATCCATAGCATCATCATGAAAACCTGATTGAAAGCCACAACAAGGACAAATACATTGTGTTGCGTATCCCAGTTCATTTTCATGAGCCATTTTTTTAATTAATGGTAACTGTCGCACTTCATATTACAATCCGTCGTATACAATTGAATCCCGCCCCGTCTACTCTCTTGTTTCCAATATGCTGGTCGGAGGCATTTGAACGATTGGATGACGAAGATACTTTGCTTGTTCACTCCGATCGGGGCTGGCATTACCAAATGCATCATTTTCAGAAGACATTGAAGGAACTTAGAATAACGCAAAGTATTTCACGCAAAGGAAACTGTTACGACAATGCAGTCATGGAAAACCTCTTTGGCAAAATAAAGTCTGAGTTCATCTACACACAGGAGTTTGAACGTATTGAACAGTTCAAACAAGAGCTGGATGAATACATGAGATACTATAATCACAGACGGATCAAGGAGAAACTAAAAGGCATGAGCCCCGTACAATACCGGACTCATGCCGTAGAAGTCGCTTAACTATATCGTCTAACTTTTTGGGCTCACTTCAGTTTTTCACTCACATGTGGTTTGAATTGTTTATTCTCTACTTAATCTCCTTTATTGATAATTAACAATTTAACATTTGAAACTAACTTATTCGCGTAAGAATGCGCAGGATCGATATTCAACACTTTCTGTCCCCAATTAATAGAGTTTTCGAAGTCATTTAGTTTATAATAGCAATGAGCGATATCATACAGAACATCTATATCATCAGTCATATCATCGTATGCCTTGAGATAATTATCTAACGCTTCCTTGTAATTACCCATTAAATAATATGTTATTCCCTGATTATAAATTGCATACATGCACTCAGTGTCTAATAAGTAGGCCTGTTTAAATTCATATAGAGCTTTATCAAACACATGTAATTTAAGATGACACAATCCTAAATTTAAGTGAGCTTCAGCTTGCTCACTATCAATAGACAAGGATTTTTCATAACATTTTATGGCTTGTATGTAATTTCTTTCCTGAAAATAATACACACCAAGATAAAAGTATGCATCCTCACTATCAGGTTCAACTTTAACAGCAGTTTCAAAAGACTTTAATGCTTCCTCAGTATTCCCTAGTTTTAAATTCACCCTCCCAAGATTAATAAACGGTCTTTCCCAAAGTGGATTCTTCGTATTTAAGTCCTGTAATATACTTTTGGCCTTAACTAATTCACCTAAATTCAAATAACAGCACGCGATATAATTTAAACAATCACCAGAATAACTTACAGTAAGTGCTTCCTTAAAAAGAATAAGAGCAGACTGATAATTACCTTCTTCATAGTTAATTTCAGCTTTCTCAAATAATTCATCAAAATCTTTCATAGATTGCATCACCTTCTAAATTTCAAATTTTGTTGAAGTGGAGTGGATTACCCTCTTTTTCACGGAATTGGAATAAGATTTCTTGGCGGAAATAGTCTAGTACCTTCCGAGATAATCCAGTAAATTGCAACCCCTGTACTAACTCCCTTTGCTACTTTTTCGGCAGTATCTGTTGATTGAAAATAGTTCTGTGGTTTCGGTGGCCCGTATACTGTTGCATAATTTCCTTTTTTAACTCGCCCCAACTTTTGTTACTATCGTTTCTTCCACCTTCTTTTGATCTTCGTTCTCTCTCCTTAGATCCTCGTTTACCAAATGCCTGATCAATCTGCTTCTATTCTCTCTTTTTAGCTTCAGATCCTCTACCTCTTTCAGTTATATTTCTATCATACAAGTCATCCCATTGATCATCGTACTTGTCTCCAAAATCAGATTTTAATACACTCAACAATTTAGCGTTTTGTGTAGCTGTACCCGTATACTGCGAAAGCCTATCCACAATTCCATATTGAAGAGCTAATTCGGCTCTTGTATCAAAGGAAGAGCCCCTCCCTATACCTTCTAAATAATCAACTACAGATCCTTTCACATGACCACTTGGGTCAATCCACTTCAACGGATTATTCTGTACATACGTATAAAGATTTAAACTTAGCGGATCATCAATCTGCCCCATATACGTATCCTAGTTTATAAAACGGAACTTAGAATAAAGAAGGTGGCAACTGGCTCTCTCAACCAATTACCACCAATTATATCATCCTACTTGCTCTCTCGGAATCGTCGATATCTCATAAGCTGATCTCTCCTTCATCATTGCATAGATGATATTATCAACTTCCTCGTAATGGCTTGCTGCTTCGTTTTCCCCTCGGATATCCGCTGTAAATAGTAAGCATGAAAATAGGGATTCCTCGGCACTCTTTTAGTGCGAGTAACGGCGATCTGACGGATAGCAAGGCTTTTGATGATGTCATGCAACTCTTGGTTAACTTGCTTACTTTTGACTTATTTCCTGAACCAACCACTATTGGAGCAATACCAGAAAATCGAGCCAACTTATCTCCTGTTGGAAAACGATGAATATCAATCTCTGCCACTAGTTCCGCTATGGTCATAAGATCTATCCCTGTCATGGATTCAAGCTGAAAGCCAAGTTGTCCCATCAACTGCTCGATTTCGATTTTCAACCCTAGCAATCTCTTTCTTGAGAAAGCAATCCTTCTTCCGTCGTCACTTGGGTCAGACGGTTATGGCTGTAGTATGCGTAGCTTGTTCTCTAAATGTTCGGTACCTGATCGCTTTGCAGGGAGCTGCGGTTATCCCGCTGATATAACTCTACACAACTGATAACCCTCATCAAAAAGAACAAGACTGTCGAATTTACTTGGTTTCAAAATACTAAATGCGGTCTTTATTCTTCCTCGTTAAACGCTTGAAGTATTTCTTCATTTGATTTTTCAATTTCTGCGATTACATTATTGATGTATTCAATATCGAGCGAAGATTCTCCACCTCCAGTTATATATAATAATTTTAACCAGAAGGCATTTTCTTCCGAGTAACTTTTGATTGCTTCATAAATATTTTCTTCCGTCAAACTTTTAACGATTATTTTTGGATGAGATGCAGGAATGTACTCTAGATCATTAATTTTCATATATTCTAAAATATTCATTGGCGTAGTTACTACCACACTATAACTAATTCCATCTTCCAACTTAACAAAAACATCAATATTATCATTAAAAATGTCTTTAACTTCACTTAACGGAACTGGATAATTTATACCTTTTATTTCCATATCAGTCTCCTTTACTATTTATAAAGATCTGTCAGTATATCAATTACTGTCTGTTCATTATGCTTATTTGCTTTAGCTAGAATCACCATTTCATCCTTTTCCATTCTAAAGAAAACTCTTGCTCCTTTTTCCCCTCGTAAGTAACTAATATCTTTAAATAAATTTTTCGTTCCGGTTCGTAGACCTGGATTTTTATTACCAGCTAAAAATTTTGCAATTAGATCATTTGCCTCTTTCTGTACTTTAGGATCTTTGCCCATCTTTTCAGCAGCCTTAACAAGATTTGGAGTTCTATTAATAATACTCCTTACCCCTTTTATACGTCCTCCAGCTGTACTAAGCATCATACTTGGTAAATTTTCAATTACCGAATCCAATTCTGCATCTAATTCAAACATCTTTTGCAGTTTTCCTTCAGCTCATTGAGCATTACCTAAGGTATTTTTCCCCTTTTCATAGTATGTACCTGTCGCTAGACTAAATAAATATTTAAACCTATTATTATTATCAGCTATATTCTGCGGTAATCCTGATACCTCACTCCCCAAAATAGATCTAATTTTCCAGTATGCTTCTGAATTTACTCCTTCGGACCTAGCTATTTGAAGATACGTATTCAATTGGATATTATCTACCATATGACCAGTAGAATCTATATATATGAGTGGATTATTATGCACATACGTATACAGATTCAACGTTAGCGGGTTTCCCAATTCCCCTTCATACGTATCCTCTGTAGTAAACCTCCCTATGTTCGGGTTGTACCAGCGAGCGTTGTAGTCCATCAACCCCGTCTTCGGATCGAGAATCTGGCCAGTATAACCAATCATGTTGTACTCAGGCGTAATCGGGGTCATCAGGCTTCCGAAAGCATCGTAGCGATATTGCTCCAGTGTCTCGCCCGTGCGATCCGTGATATGGTTCACCGATCCCAGTTGATCGTTCAAGTAGTACGTCATATCGCCGCGCAGCATGCCGCGTACCTGCGGTCGGCTCCGCTTGTTCAACGGCACGTCAATGTTGTCCCGGCCTGTATATTGAAACGCTCTTCTGGATATGATCTGGCCATTCGCTTCATAATACTGTGCGATAGGCTCCAGATTCTCCCTGTATTCCTTCATCACGTTCAATCCATCGTTCAGGTAGTACATGCGCTGCTTGGTCAGAGCTTCTTCTTTCCCCGCCTGCTGGCGTGGGTCGATTAAGGATTCGGTACGGGCAATCTTATCCAAGAAAGCGTCATATTCGTATTCGACTTTGGACCGGTCGTCATATTGCACACTTTTCAGCTTGTTGTAGCCTGTATAGCTGTACGTGACATGACCTTCCTTGCCTCCACTTTGCTTGATCAAGTTGCCGTTAGCATCGTACTTGAATTGTTCTTTACCCGCTTGGATCATGCGACCTGCAGGGTCGTACTTATAGGTTGTCGTCTTGCCGTCTTCTCTCATCGTCAGGTGGTTGCCGTCTTTGTCGTAGGTGTACTCGACCGTTTGAGACGGAGTCACCATGGCGTTGCGATACGAGTAGGGCGACCAGTTGCGGTACGCTTTCTTGAACGGCAGATCGTAGATTTTCAAAATATCCACGTTCTTCGCTTGCGGATATTCAACTTTCGACACACGATCCAGCGGATCGTAGGCGTAGGTCGTTCGAGCTCCGTCTTCTTCAACTTGAGATTTTTTGTTGCCGACCTTGTCATATTCGTATTTGAAAGAATTATGTGTAAAGCCCCCGCGATTCTCAAGGCCCGTCATCCAATGGTTGGCATTGTAGGTATACGTAGTGTTGATGCCATTCGGACGCTCGATGCTCGTTAGTGCACCTAGCTTGTCATACGCAAACTTCGTAGTAAAATCATCCGGGTCCGTCATCGACGTGAGTCGGTTCAATACATCGTACGTATACGTTATGGTTCGTTTTTCTGGATCGGTTACTGCTGTCCGATTGCCGGCGGCATCGTAGGCGAATTGAACTGCTTTGTTCCACGTTTCGTTATGGATACTTACTAGTTGCCCCCGACCGTCAAAGCTGGAATTCGTGGCAGCCTTATTCCTATAGCCTAGGTTATCCAGGTGCATAGACAATGGGCCAATGGAATCATTCTGGAGAGATGAAATTCGAAATGTATCACCTCAAGAAATTCAATACGTTCGAAGAACTCGAAACAGCAATTATGGAATACATTGAGTACTACAATAATCATCGATACCAAAAAAGACTAAACTGTATGACGCCATTGGAGTTACAGGCAATACCTTCTTAGTTCAGCACATAAAAAATGGCACCAACCAAAGTGTAGGGTCGGTGCCAAAGCTATTTTGTTTTTTATACTGTCTACTTGACAGGAGCACTTCACCCGTAAGAGGTCACTTTTTTCAAGTGTCCATCTTACGGGTTACAGTTCACACAGCATAACGGGTGGTTTTTTGTTTCGTGCGCTTCACGCACTCAACGGGCTAAAGCCCATAAACTAAAAGGCATGAGTCCGGTACAGTACCGAACTCATGCCCAACCAGTCGCCTAATGATATAACCTGTTTAACTTTATGGGCTCACTTCAGCGAGGGTTAGTCGCATTGTGGCTAATTAAAGTCTCTTCGCTACTCGAAGTGGGATAAAAGAACTGCGATTTTATATGGAGAGGCGGGCATGATAAGCTGGTTAGCATCGCGAAGTCCTTATGCTTCGCGGCATTCACGAGTAATCGTGCCTGCAGAGGCTCATGTCAAATCGTTCTATTAGCCTAGCAAACGTGCCTTTAACCACGCAATATAGCGAAGAGCCTAATTAAGCAAGTTCTGGAAAGCAACTATACTTTCATGAAATTCGGAGACAACAAGAGGAATGATTCGTATCCAAAGAACTCATAGCAAATAAAGAAGACATCCCAGGAACAACGAACTTTTTAACGTTCCCTTAGATTATTATGCCCATTGTAGTTGTGATATTAAATCCAACCAATGAATTACATTTACAATAGATGTCTCAGTTTTTGAGTGTACATCTACTTCTCTTTTAAAAATAAAATAGTCCGGCTCACCATCGCAATGATTTACTATCCTGAAATCATACCAATCTCTCTCATAATAATTATTTAATACAGAGAATTTTTGGGATTTAATACTATAAAACACAATTTCTGTAACATAAGGAAGTCTATCTTCAGATATAAAGACGATATAATCATCATTTGCTGTTAAAAACCGATGAAAATTATATGGTTGTATCTTGAAACAGTAATCTACCTTTAAAGTAGGTAGGTGAACCCTCCACATTTCCCCCTTACCATAATCTACCTCACTGAGTATTCCATCTTGATCCGCATCAATAATCTTTACAAAATAAAGATAGTTTCCCGTAACATACACATCATTTATGTCAAAATTACCAAACTGAATGATTTCTTTGCTTACTTCATTCTTAATATCATACATCCAAATAGAAGATATTTGTATTCTATCCTCAACTTTCGGGATAAAATTACCATTAAAATCATATTCCTTCATTTTCATCTTTGAATAAAATATATTATCTTTCAAGCTAGTTAGAATGTTAATGCTTTCGTTACTGAATATTCCCGATATAGGGTTATTTAACTGCAAACTAGAGATATTCAATTTATTCCTCTCCTTATGGTGCAAGTAAATTAGCTGGGATCGTTGGCCATAGTACAGGTACTAAGGAAGGTAGCAACCTAATTCCACGATAGATGATATACCTTCCTGTAACTACAGCTACTCCAGTTTCAAAATCTTTACTATCTATAAAGTTATTAGATGGGGCAGGAGGATTTTGAGCCGCTTCCTTCCATTTATATCTCAATTTCTTCTCCATTTCTTTCTGTACCCATTTAGGTGGCGAGCCTGGACTGTTTCTCTTTCTATCGTGAATATTCCTCTCAAAATCACGTGACCATTCTTCTCCTTTAGGCCCAAAAATATGACCATGTCTTTTTGTCCCAGTACTATCATTTTGTGCATCAACTCTTCCCTTGTACCCTGCCCCTGAATCAACATTTTTACCGAAATAGTACCCTGCACTGCTCGCAGCATCAATTTCTCTTTGAGTAGGATCCACTATTGATCCGAAATAATCAAATCTAATATTCTGAGCCGAAAAGTGAATTATACCCCGAAGAGTTTTTATTTTTATTATTTTCCATAAATTATTTTTATTATTATCCAACGATAGTAGTTGACTCTGTAAATCATTCTATCCATCAGTTAAAGTTTCGATTTTTTTCATTGTTTCTCTAGGAAGAACCTTATCGCTCTCCACTATTTTCCCACTCGGATCCACATAAATCAACGGATTATTATGCACATATAAATATCGATTCTGACTCTGTGGTGTCAAACTGTCTTTATGAATCTTTTCTCCTCAAGCGAAGTAATAGCAGATTTTACGGTAGACTCACTAATGCCTAAGTTACAAGCAATTGTTTCTAAGGAGGAGAATGCTTCCTCGTTTTTTCCTAAATACATAGAATGTCAAGCAATACTTTCCGCTCATTTATACTTAGTCCATAACACTTTCTAATCATATGAGGAAGCGGAATGTAGTACATATTCTGTTGAAAGGAACATAAGAAATTATGCCACTCTTCGTTTAACGATAATTCTATCAATCTCTCTTGAATACTCTTCGACTTCAATTTATTTCGGAAAAACCGTGAGAAAGCGAAGATATGCTATTTACATCAAAACACGGTGGTATCTGAAGATTTCGGAGTTATGACAATGAAGGAGGTTTGCCATAAAGGGTGGATATTATTCAACACTTATATGTACGCACAACCGTATAAGAAAAATATCATACGGGGTTGATGAGGGTTAGTTCTTTCGGGACATGCCGCCCGATTCATAACCACACGACGTATAGGTTTGAAAAATACTCTTGATTCCTTACATTTAGCATAAAGATAATCTTAAAATTAATAGACCGTCCTTAAAAAAGGAACGGTCTACTCACCTCAGGCAATCTTATTCAATTTTAACGTCGTAAATATAGCCCATGCTCCTTTGCAAGGTTACCCGTGAAAATTAATGTTTCTTCTGTCAAAGAGGAAACGGGGAGAGATAAATCATAATTTCCTATTACAAACATATCTTCCAAGTAGAAAATTGACAACACTATTTCTCTAATTGTTGCCTTTACTAGCACATCTAATTCTTCAATAAACTCGATTTTCAATAGTTGATTTTCATTTTTACTTAACTGCCTTATAAACTTCTGTTCATCCTTTGCTATACCCTTTTTTGATAAATATTTATTTGAAGTGTTGATAGTTGTAAATGGCCTAACGTAGATTGAGCTACCATTCTTTTGGTAGATGTCTCTAAATAATGCCAAATATCTGTGTTCATGTAATTTATACAATTCAAGAAAATCAATATTCTTTGATTCGGCTTCTGTTAGTGTTTTAGGGAAGATATCCAATACTCCATTATAAAATATGGTTTGACCTACCAATTCCTCCACATTTACTGTTGTATACAAGTTATTTATTTGCTGCTTTTCTAGTTCACTACATACTCTCATACCTGTAATCACCTTTAATTTGTTTATTATCTTCTTAAAACTTTTCCATCAACAGTAAGCGTCCATCTTTCTCCTTCACGATTAAACAATTTCCAATAAGATCCTCCATGAGAACCCCCACCACTATTGAGTCCAGTATCTCTACTAAGCTTCCATCCCTTATATTTTCCATTTTCGAAAAGTTCAATTTTAACCCTTTTGCCATCAAATATCTTCTTAGATAAACCTTTATAGAGATCTTTACCGAACAACTGTAAATCCAATTTAAGTAAATACTCTGTAGTCTGTTCAACACTTTTCTTACCCATTGTCTTTGCAGCTAATTTAACTGCACCTTTGTAGGCAAGTGCAAAAGTACCATCAAAAACATAGAATAGTGGGTCATCTAGTAATGGTACTTCTTTAGCATTACCAAACAACAGCTCATTGTACATATCTTTCGTAAGAGATTTATAGACTATTCCATCTTTAAAGAAGTTTGTTCTGTCTACCCTAGATTCGTAATTCAGTCTAAGATAATTTGCTGCGTCATGGGCAGATTGCATTATAAGCAGATTCTTTTCTTTTTGCCCAACAGAAAAGACAGATTGATACCTAAGTAGCGCTTCTTTATCTCCAACAGAAAATTCAAAATGACCTGTTGGATCGAGATATTTTAAAGGGTTATTTTTTACATACGTGTACAAATTCAAACTTAAAGGGCTTCCTAGATCCCCTTCATACGTATCCTCTGTAGTAAACCTCCCTATATTCGGGTTGTACCAACGAGCGTTGTAGTCCATTAATCCCGTCTTCGGATCGAGAATCTGGCCAGTATAGCCGATCGTGTTGTACTCGGGAGTAATCGGGGTCATCATGCTTCCGAAAGCATCGTAGCGATATTGCTCCAGTGTCTCGCCCGTGCGATCCGTGATATGGGTCACCGAGCCCAGCTGATCGTTCAAGTAGTACGTCATATCGCCGCGCAGCATGCCGCGCACCTGCGGTCGGCTCCGCTTGTTCAACGGCACGTCAATGTTGTCCCTACCTGTGTATTGGAACGCTCTTCTGGATATGATCTGACCATTCGCTTCATAATACTGTGCGATAGGCTCCAGATTCTCCCCGTATTCCTTCATCACGTTCAATCCATCGTTCAGGTAGTACATGCGCTGCTTGGTCAGAGCTTCTTCTCGCCCCGCCTGCTGGCGTGGGTCGATTAAGAAATCGGTACGGGCGATCTTATCCAAGAAAGCATCATATTCGTATTCGACTTTGGATCGGTCGTCATACTGCACGCTTTTCAGCTTATCGTAGCCTGTATAGCTGTACGTGACATGACCTTGCTTGCCTCCGATTTGCTTGATCAAGTTGCCGTTAGCATCGTACTTGAATTGTTCTTTACCCGCTTGGATCATGCGACCTGCAGGGTCGTACTTATAGGTTGTCGTCTTGCCGTCTTCTCTCATCGTCAGGCGGTTGCCGTCTTTGTCGTAGGCGTACTCTACCGTTTTCGACGGGGTCACCATGGCGTTGCGATACGAGTAGGGCGACCAGTTGCGATACGCTTTCTTGAACGGCAGATCGTAGATTTTCAAAATTTCCGCGTTCTTCGCTTGTGGATATTCAACTTTCGACACTCGGTCCAGCGGATCGTAGGCGTAGGTCGTTCGAGCTCCGTCTTCTTCGACTTGAGATTTTACGTTGCCGACCTTGTCATATTGGTACGTGAACGAATTGTGTGTAAAGTTTCCGCGATTCTCAAGGCCCGTCATCCAATGGTTGGCATTGTAGGTATACGTGGTGTTGATGCCGTTCGGACGCTCGATGCTGGTTAGCGCACCTAACTTGTCGTACGCAAACTTCGTAGTAAAATCATCCGGATCCGTCATCGACGTGAGTCGGTTCAGCACGTCGTACGTATACGTTATGGTTCGTTTTTCTGGATCGGTTACTGCTGTCCGATTGCCGGCGGCATCATAGGCAAATTGAACTGCTTTGTTCCACGTTTCATTATGGATGCTTGTGACGCGGCCTAATGCGTCGTAGGAAAGCGACTTCTTATCATGCAAAGTGTCGGCCCCCACGAGTTGCCCTCGACCGTCATAGCGGTAACTCAGTATTTCGCCGTCCGGCAGCCTTATTCCTGTAACCGCACCTCGTTTATCGAACGAATAGGTTGTGGTGCGACCAAGCCCATCTCTCTTCTCTGCTAGCTCTGCTGTCGTTGGGCTATAGCGGTACTGCTCCGTTTCGCCGTTCGGATTCGTTTCTTGCGTAAGACGGCCCAGCAGATCGTACGTCCATTGCGTTTTTGCACCGGAGCCTGTTGTTTTTTTAGAAAGATTTCCTAATGTATCATAGCTATAGGTCGTTTCCTCGCCCAGCGCATTGGTTACTTTCTTGAGTTGCCCCAAGGCGTCGTAGCTGTATGAAGTCTCGTGACTCTTCGCATCAATTGTCTTGAGCAGCCGTCCGACTGCATCGTATTCTTGCTTCGTCGTATTACCCAACGGATCGGTAATCGAAGTGATCCGTCCGAGTGCGTCGTAGCTATATCTTGTCTCTGCGCCCATGGCGTCTTTGGATGCAACAGCGCGGCCAAGCTCATCCAGCTGAATTGTCGTCACGCTGCCCATCGGATCGATGATTTCCGTCAAAAGCCCGCGAGCATCATATCCCATTCTCCAGATCGCTCCGCTAGGCTTAACCGTCTGTTTCAAACGCCCGACTTTATCATACTCAAACTTGGTTTCTTGCCCAAGCGCATCGGTAACCGTAGTCAGTCGGTTGAGTTTGTCGTATGTATACGCCGTCGTTGCCCCAAGTGGGTCGGTTTCTTGTGTCAGGCGTCCGAGCGCATCATTCGCATAGACGGTCACCGCACCTTCAGGGTCTGTTACCTGCGTGGGCAGGTTGCGCTCATCATACTGAATTTGGGTGATGCCACCGTTCGGATTTTTCTGCCATTCCAAGTTGCCATTCGCATCGAATCGATACTCCGTTACGTAAGCGCGCTTCACGCCATGTTCGTCCGTATAATGCTCCGTCATCGTCTCGGTCCGGGTTTTATCGTTATAGCTATACGTTGTCACGGCCCCATTTGGCGCAATTCTCCGCTTTACCCGGCCGAGCTGGTCATATTCATACGTCGATTGATTACCTAGATGATCGGTTACCGTATGCACTTTATTGAAGGCGTACGTCATGGTTGTCTTGGAACCGGATGCATCCGTGTACGAAATCAGGTTGCTGTCCTTGTCGTAGCCAAATTGCTCGCGATTCCCAAGTGCATCGATCCGCGTTTTGACGCGATCCCCTTGGTCGTATTCTACTTTGGTGATTTGGCCTAACGGATCGATCTGTTCTTTCACACGGTGGAGACCATCGCGAAGCAAGCGCTGCTTAAACCCTGCCGGATCCGTCACATATTCCGCGAAGCCCGCAGGATCATTTCGCAGCTCGACCTTCTCCCCTTGCTCATTCACAATACCGTTCGGCATGCCGTCCGTATCCCGAGTAATGACCGACTGCTGTCCGAGCGCATCTGTCATGCCGATCATATTCCCATGTTGGTCGTAGGAAATTGTTGTGACGTTGCCAAGCGTATCTGTAATCGTCTCTGGCATGTTGAATCTGTTGTAGGTGGTGACAGTCGTATGTTGTAAAGGATCGATTGTCTTCGTCAAATTTCCTTTTTCGTCATACTCGTATTGCCAGTTGTTTCCTTTCCTGTCTACATGAATGGTCATGTTGTCGTTTCTGTCGTAGGCAAATCGTTCAACCGTACCATCCGGATAATGAATAGCGGTCTGACGATACCGATCATCGTATTCGAACGTTTTCTCTTGACCAAGCGGATCGGTCGTGATGGTCTTCCGTTCATTCAAGAGATATCGAACTGTTCCAGTATTTCCGTTAAAATCTTTTTGTCGGATAACCCGCCCATTATCGTCGTATGTATTAACGAGTGTGGAATTCCCCTCTGGGTTCGTCATCTCGGTCATCCGGTGCTTATCATCATATTTGAAGCGAATCACAGCGCCGTCAGGCAACTCGATCGAGATTAGGTCATGCGTGTCTTCATCGTACCCATACTTGACTTGACGCCCCGTTTGGTCGGTTACGGTTGCGATTTTTCCTCCCGGACCGTAATTGAACGTCATCGAAGCTCCAACTGTCTCTACTTTCTGCAATACGGTATTTTGGTAAGTCAGTTGGGTCTGGTTGCCGTTATGGTCTGTGATCGAATAGAGCAGTCCGTCTTGACGGAAAATATATTTCCAATTCCGAGGCGTCTCCATGAGATACGTGCCATCGGCCTGCTTGATGAGCGTATTGTAAGTCCCATCAGGCGTACGGTAATGGCCGTCGCTTGTCGGCTTATAGGTGTATTTGGCCCCCTCTGGCGTAACAACATTCACGATCGTCTGATCTTCACGTTCTACACGCCATTCCCAGGAATGGTGCCACCCGTATCCGATAGATCCGTTATAGTCGTCCCGGCTATGGTACGTTACCGCGAAATCGAGCGGCATGACTGCTTGCAACGACATGTTCGTATGCCTGAAATCGAAGTTGCCCGTTGCCAAGTTGATTGGATCCCACCAGGACGGGTTAGGAAAATTACCGCGTTTCGCAATAGCTTCAGGTGTTAAATCACCTAAAAATTGCTCTAAAATATTCCCTGACAATTGCAAGTCGTGTTGTTGATTAACCGGATGATCCTGAAGAATAAGGTTCCAGCCTTTCTCCATTCTCTGTGGGCAAACCACATTTTCCTTACAGATCCCTAGAGGAATAAGATTGTCATTCGCCATCTCTACAATTTTCTTATCCATCATGGCGATGCTTGTTGCTTTATAATAATACCCTGCCAGTGCACCCCAGCTAACGTCCCAGGCGGGTGCCACAAAACGCTCGACACGTAAATCCGAATAACCTCGCACATCAAAAATGCCGGAACTGTCCGTCAAGGCAGATTGATTCGAAGCAGGGTTGTTCGTATTATAGAACGGATTGCTTGGCAATCTTTCGGTAGTAGCCGTAATGTCTGCTAGTTCATATTCTTTCAGCTCAATCGGAAGCTGCCACTCCCGCACGTATTTAGCTGGCTTGTTATCATCTCTTTCCGGAAAGTCCGTGAAGTATGTGCTGTAATCAAAATCCTTCGACCATGTCAAGTGCGAGCCGTCGTTCTTCCCATTGTCATCGAACGGCACATTGACTTCGTAGGTTACTGTATCACCGCGTACCTGATCATACTTGTTGCCATTTTTCTCTCGTTTCGTGTACTGAATCGACAAACGCACCTTTGTCCCGCGCTCAGCAACCCCTCGAATGATGTGGGACGTCGAGTCCAAGTTAGGCAAAACTTGCAGGTGAGCAGGTTTTGGAGGAGCAGGGTTATCGATCGTCACATTAGCAAAAGAAAAATATTTCTCTGCTCCGCTCGGAACAACGCATATCGTATAAGATTCGTTCGTGGCTGAAAGCGGCTTATTGTTCACATATCCGTTCCAGCTCTCCTTATAACTTTTCTGTCCGGTATCTGGAACCGTGCGAATTTGCTCCAACGTTGTACGGGAATATGGAGTAGGCGGTTCTGCTCCCTTAGGAGGGGGAGGCAGCTTAATTGGCTTCACCTTACATATTTCCAATGTTGTGCTGTGAGATCGATCCTGATAGTTCCATGCTATTTCCGTTTTCCCGCTATAGACCAAGTTAAACTTCGATGGGTTAATCGATGCGTTAATCGTCGCGGCATGAGCCTGACCCATTTGGTCTCCAGGGTATAGCGGGATTCCAGAAATGACTACAATAATTGCAATTATACCGCTTAAGAGCGGCTTTACAGCTTTCTTCGCCCATTTATGAAAATACGAATCTCGAACATTCTTTCGGCCGAATGCCGCTTTGATAGCATTCACGTAATAAGTGCCTCCTTGCAGCATGAGTAAAATAGGAAGGAAATGGATTCGAACGCAAGGCGCCGATCCATTTCCTCGTGAAGCTTCTTTAGAACTTATTTAGTTTTGTACGTAAATCCGTCTAGCAAAATACCTTCTTGACCATCCGGATTCACGATCCGGATATCTACAGGACCTGCTACTGCTGCTTTCGGTACTTTTGCTCTAACTCTTGTGTCAGAAACGAAAGTTGCTTCCCCTTCTGTATTGCCAAAGTACGCCTTTGCCCCTGGCATAAAGTTTGAACCATCGATATATAATAGACTTCCGCCAGCAATGGTATCGCTAGTACGCGATAATGTTGTAATTGTCGGAGCACCCGGTTGCTGCGGTAAGTTATAGGTGAACCCGGCTACTACAATGCCTTCTTGACCATCCGGATTCACGATCCGGATATCTACAGGACCCGCTGCTGCTGCTTTCGGTACTTTTGCTCTAACTCTTGTGTCAGAAACGAAAGTTGCTTCCCCTTCTGTATTGCCAAAGTACGCCTTCGCCCCTGGCATAAAGTTTGAACCATCGATATTTAATAGACTTCCGCCAGCAATGGTATCGCTAGTACGGGATATTGTTGTAATTGTCGGAGCAGCCGCTTGCTGCAGTAAGTTATAGGTAAAACCGGCTACTACAATGCCTTCTTGACCATCCGGATTCACGATTCGGATATCTACAGGACCCGCTACTGCTGCTTTCGGTACTCTTGCTCTAACTCTTGTGTCAGAAACGAAAGTTGCTTCCCCTTCTATATTGCCAAAGTACGCCTTCGCCCCTGGCATAAAGTTTGAACCATCGATATTTAATAGACTTCCGCCAGCAATGGTATCGCTAGTACGGGATATTGTTGTAATTGTCGGGGCAGTCGATAATACGGAATACGTATACGCCATTGGTTTTACGACTTGCTGGCCGTCCGGATTCACGATTTTTACGTCCACAGTTCCACCCTTCATTGCTTTAGGCACCACAACATTTACTTGGGAACTGGATACGCTGTTGACCATAGCTTCTTCCCCACCAAAGTACACTTTCAGACCTTTAATGAAGTTAGTCCCACGAATCGTAACGACGGTACCTCCAGCAATGTCTCCGCTAGTCAACGAAAGATCCGTGATGCCGATCTTCGCTTGTTGACTTGAGCTAGTTGTGGCAAAGCTGATCACATTGGATAGTGCTGAAGTATTCCCTGAATCATCCACTGTCTTAAGCGCAAAGAAATACGTTGTATTTTCATTCAATCCCGTAACATCGAACAACTCGCTCTGTCCTGGAGCGTTCGCAAGCGCCAGGTAAACAGATTGTGTCACAGTTGCCCAGTTCAACTCATCGATCGGAGATGTACTGTAACGAAGATTATACTGTTTTGGTGTCTTCACTTGTCTGTCATCCACTGGCGATGTCCAACTCAATTTTATCGATGAATCGGTTGAAGAAATCGGTGACAAGTTCGTAACCTTACCTAACGGGCTAATAAGCTCATACATCTCAATGTACCCTACGCCCGTTGCCGAAGGATTCCCATTGTTCGTTGTGATGCTTAGGGCATATTTGGTATAGCTTCCCGGATTGGCAATCGTGAACTCCTTCTTCGAACCAAGTACCCAGCCTTTCTGGTCAGTGTAACTTTGAATCGTTATCCATTTGAACCCATCCCAGCCTAGCAGCTCAAAGTCCTTCGGATTCATATCGAGCACTTCAGTTGGATAAATCGCAAACTTAGCGACTTGCTTTGGTTCCCCGAATTCATACCAAACGCGTTGCGGTTCCGCTTGCGTTGGAAGGAAACCAGACACCCAACTGTTTCCTATTTGCACGTTCGGCTCAAAAGCCTTCCATGCTGCATAGAAATCTTTAACACTTGTTGCTCCAGCTCTGCCGCTTGGTGTCGTACTGCCTGTTAGCGTCGGGATGATCGTTGCAGAATATTTCTTCCCATCCGCTGAGGATCCCATCGGCAATGTTGTAGCCATTGCGATATTGGATAGCGATGAAATATTGCCCGACTCATCATGCGTCCTCATTGCTACATAGTACATCGTATCTGGTTCAAGACCTGTCAAAGTATAAGATTCGTCTAAGCCTGCCGCGCGAGGAAACGGTTCGCCATAAACTGCGTTCGTAACGGACCAGTTGTCCTCTGTAATCGGATCCTTGCTATAACGAATGTCATAGTACTTCGATGTTTTGATCGTTCCGTCATCGCCAGGCGCCGTCCATGTTAAATCAATTGTCGTCTCTGTTGGAGAATGAGGCGTTACATTATTGATCGCATCAATCGCCTTCTTGTATTCGTACATTTCGATAAATCCGATACCTGTGAAATCATTGTTTCCATTGGTTGCCGTAATACGAATTGCATATTTGGTATAACTTTGCGGTGCATTGGTCACAATGAATTCTTTCTTGGAACCGAATACCCAGCCGACAACATTCGTATAGCTTTGAATGGTTACCCACTGGACGCCGTCCCAGCCTTCCAGATCGAAGTCTTTCGGGTTGGCATCTAAAATTTCAGTTGGATAAATGGCTAGTTTCGTAATTTGTCTAGGCATTCCGAAATCATACCAAATCCGTTGTGGTTCCAGTTCCGTTGGTGCAAAATTGGAAAGCCAGCTATTCCCCGGTTCGCCAAATATTCCGAAGGCCTTCCATGCCGCATGATAAGCCTTGACACTAGTTGCGTCTGCTCTGCCAGACGGTTTATCCGGTCCTGTCATAAGCGGAATGACGTTGGTCGTATAGCGCTTAACACCCGGATCTGTAGGCAGCGGCAATGTCTTTCCATATACAACGTTGGAGAGTTCCGAGATGTTGCCTGCCTCATCATAGGTCTTCATTGCGAAGTAATACAATCTGTTCGCATGCAGCCCTTTAACAACCATAGATTCTTCTGTTCCAGGAGCACCAAGGAACGGTTCTCCAATCACTTGAGCAGCTTTCATCCAGTTCGATTCGGTAATCGGGATGGTGCTATATCGAATGTCATAGAACTTCTGCGTCTTGACTGTTCCGTCGTCTTTCGGTGTTGTCCACTTCAATTTCATCGAAGATTCTGTAGGTGCTTGAGGTGTCAAATCAGCCACAGCCTCAATCGCTTTCTTGAGTTCAAACATTTCGATAAATCCGATGCCTGTATAGGCTGTATTGCCGTTTGTTGACGTAATACTAATTCCGTATTTAGAGTAGCTGCCCAGCGTGCCTTGCAGCGTAAATTCTTTCTTGGAACCATGTACCCAACCTGTCACGTTTGTAAACCTTTGAATCGTTATCCATTGCGTACCGTCCCAGCCTTGAAGCTCGAAGTCTTTCGGACTTGAATTCAACGCTTCCGTCGGATAAATTGCAAATTTCGCAACTTGCTTTTGCGTATTAAATTCGTACCATACCCGTTGCGGCTCTGCCAATGTCGGCGCAAAGGCTGACAACCAACTTTTCCCCGCTTGAGTCCCTGGTTCAAACGCTTTCCATGCCGCATAGTAATCTTTCACACTTGTTGCTGCGGCTTTACCTGAAGGCAGATTTGAACTTGTCATGATTGGAATAATCGAGTTTGTATATCGCTCAAGGACAGGACCCTTATCAATCGTTACGCCTTTAACCACATTAGAAAGAGCGGAACCGTTATTCGCCTTATCATAAGTTTTCAGGGCAAAATAATAGATCATATTAGGATCCAGACCTTGCACAGTAAACTTCTCCAGCTCACCAGCCAAGCTAGGGACCGGCTCACCGGTTGCCTGAGTCGCATCATTCCAGTTCGCCTCCGTGATCGGCGATGTGCTGTAACGAATATCATAAAAGGCTGCTTTTCCTTTCATCTCATCATCGCCAGGCGCTGTCCACTTCAGGTTAACTGCTGTTGGCGACGTCGAACCTATTAGCAGATTATTTACGCTAGCAGGAGGTATAACATCAGAAGGCGTAATGAGATTGCCGCTCAACTGGCCGCCTGCCTGGCTCCCACCGAAATGAATTGGATGAAGACCGTTGATTGTGTCCACCCATCCATTAGCCGAAATTGTACCCGATGTAACCACAAGCTTTCCTGAATATACACGATCTGAACAATTATTCAGATGTCCGCCGTAAGAAATGTGGTAGGTTTCAGTGGAACCTCTTTGAATAGAAAAAGGGATTCCTGGCTCAATCGTAGATTCCAGCCCATCTATGCTCGTTCCTTTTTCCGTATACAAGCTACCATCTTTCTTAAATAAAAGTAGAGTTACGACTGCTTCAGTATCCTGCGTATTCGTAAATTCTAGGGATAAATCTATAAAGCTTGCTTTACTGCAATAGGTGTTGGCAGGTATTTGAAAATATCCCTGCAGCGTACGATCCTGTTCAACAGTAAATGCATGTACTAGATCTGGTTGCATCATAAGTGCTAATACGCATATGTAGAACATCAACTTACGGATTACTTTTTTCAAAATTTACAATCCTTTCCCCTAATCATGATAAATAAAATGAAGACTACTATGTTGATTCATTCAATTTTCAATGACATTCCAACACTCCTTTTTTACATTGATTTACAAAAAATAGTTTTACATGAATCGATTGGGTTTTATAGGAAATTATCATCGTATTTATTTCCGACTTTTTCACTGAAATTTCCCCAAACATTACTAATCTATAGGATAATAGGTCGAATATCAATCTTTTTTTCGAGGCGTTGTGTAGGTCGAAATATTCAGTAACAAAGACTTCGTGCAGTAAAAAAGTCTTATATATCCCAGTTAATGGAATATATTTGATTTATTAACTTTTAATTTAAAGTCTAAATTGTAGGTAGGTGTATTTGATATCTTTAGTAAACGGAGCTTTGCTTTCAAGTAGAATCCTGTCCAACGACTTGCTTCTTATGATAGGCGGGCTCGAACCTTTCAAAAAGAATACTCTAGTTGGTTTTAAGTAGTACCCGCTCATAAAGTCGTCCGTAACGGAATAAGTCACTTTTTTGAGTATAAACGCAAATAGACCGCCCCCGGCAAAGGTAACGGTCTATTTCTTGAACTGGCCTATTTATTCGCAGGGTACGATTTGCGAATCTGACCTATCTTCTCTATTTTGTTCAACTCGCCAATCTCGACTGCATCTGCTCAACCAGCAACTTCGTAAAATGCGCGGCATGGTCAGCAGCGACATCCAGATTATCATCGAAGCTGTTCGCCGTAACATCGCCATGTCCGGCAATGTCCGATACGGCCTTAACGGATAATACCGGAATTCCGTATTGCGCTGCTGACTGAACAATTGCCAATCCTTCCATATCGGATACCTTGACGAGAGGAAAGGTAGATTTAACCCCCTTCACCCGTTCGGACTCGCTCATAAATGAATCCAAAGTCAGTACCAAACCAAAATCAAGCGAGTATGGGAGATCTGCTGCTGCCGCAGCTCGCCGCGCCACATTCAACCACGCTGCATCCAAATCGTACTTGGCCGGCATTTGCGGAACCTGACCGGGTTCATAGCCAAAGCAGGTGGCATCGACATCACCATATACATATTGGGTAGCGACAATGACATCACCAATGTCCAACCCTGCTGCAAACGCACCTGACGATCCGGAATTAATGATGACATCCGGTTTATACCGTTCAATCACAAGCGTCGCCGCCATAGCTGCATTGACCTTGCCAATTCCACTTTCCACTAGAATCAGGGATTGGCCTTGGTAAATCGCCTCTTCCAAAATAACCTTGCCTACCTGTGTCCTTGCTGTAATTTGGGACTGGCTTCGAAAAGGAGCCATCTCTTCTTCCATTGCTGTTATAATTGCAATCCGCATGAAGCCAGCCTCACTATTCTTTCAGATAGGAGATCGGTTTTTCTACAGGCACTTTTGTGCCTCCGAACTCTTTCTCTATATAATTTTGCGTATCTTTGTTGTGATACAGTTCACCTAACTTCAAAATGCCAGGATCGTTCTGCTTGTCGGAGGTGGTCACGAGAACATTGATATTATGCTTGGTATCCACAGAAATCTCTTCATGGAACAACGAATCCTTTAATACATTCAACCCGCCTTCCATCGCAACTGTATTCCCGATCAATACCAAATCCACATCTTGAATGACCCGTGGGCCTGTCGTATCGTCAATTAGCTTGAATTTCAGATGCTTTGGATTATCAACAACATCACTTTCTGAACCCGTTCCCAGGTTGAACCCATCCTTCAACTTGATGAGTCCCGCTGCCTGCAACAAGCTAAGTCCTCTAGCCGTGTTAGCTGGGTTATCCGCCAAGGCAACAACAGCTCCGTCCGGTACGTTCTTAATATCCTTAACCTTCTCAGAATAGATCCCCATTGGCTCCAAATACGTTGTCGCTACTGCTGCAAGATTAGCTTTACTGTCTTTATTGTAGCTGACCAAGTACGCCCAAGATTGAAATGCGTTGACGTCCACTTCTCCTTCTTTGGTCGCGTTATTCAGCTCTACGCCGCCATTGATCTCCTTGACTTCGATATTGAGCTTAGCATCCTTGGCTGCCTGAGACTGCGCAATATGCTTCCAAATCTGAGCGTCCGATCCCTGGGAACCGATCACGATTTTATCAGCATCGCCTGATGATTTGCCTCCGCAGCCGGCCAACACCAGTGTCAAAGCCAATCCAACCGCTAATCCGCCCCATACTCTCTTTTTGTTCATACGATTTACTCCCCCCTATATGTAAAATAAAGATAAGAGCTTTTCTTGCTTAATGCATCGTCATCCCGCCTGTTACATTAATCGCCTGACCAGTCATATACGAAGACAACGGACTTGCTAGGAACAACACGACATTGGCCACATCCCGAACTTCAGCGGTTCTTCCGAGCGGAACCTGCGAACAATCCTCCGCATAGATTTCCTCTGCGGTCATACCACGGATGACTCCGCCTTCAATCCGCTCCCGATGCTTCATCGGTGTTTCCACAATTCCCGGACATACTGCATTCACAAGAATGTTATGCCGCGCCAGCTCGATCGCCATCACCTTCGTCAAGCCAAGAACAGCATGCTTGGATGCGCAATACCCGCCCATAGCCCGGTAACCGTTCTTTCCTGCTTGGGAAGCAATTTGAATGATTCTGCCCGGCTTCTCGGTATCAACCATTGCTTTGGCAAATATTTTGGAAACCAGGTACACCCCCGTAGCGTTAATGGAGAAAACCTTCTCCCAGTCCTCCAGCTTGCTGTCAATCACATAATCCATTGTGGATGTACCCGCACAGTTCACGACGATATCGGGAACCCCTGCATTCTCTACAACCAATCTGGACCAGCGATCAATATCCTCGGATTTGGACAAGTCCAATTTCGTCTCGATGAGTTGACCGTCAACCTCTCGATAATCAGCTTCGTACGCTAGATCAGCAGAGATGACCGTAGCTCCGCTTTGCAGCAAAATTTGTACAATACCGTGCCCTATGCCTGATCTCCCGCCAGTTACAATCGCTGTCTGATGCGATAGATTGAGCGTAATCATCGCGATTATAGTACTCTTTCAAAAGGATCTCTGCTGATTCCCGCTTCCAGTACAATCTTCGCATATTCTTGTGCAGCGAAGAGCGAATGATCCTTGTAGTTGCCGCATTCCAGTGCAGATACAGCGGGAATCTCTGTTGTCTCTAATACACGCTTCAGCGTGCTTTCCAAGGCGGAAGCAATCTCTTCCGGACTATGCTCATTCCACAGGATCAGATAATAACCTGTTCTGCACCCCATCGGAGAAATATCAATGATTCCTTGAATCTCGTCTCTCATATATGTAGCAAGCAGATGCTCAAGCGTGTGAAGCGCTGCCGTTGGAATTGCATCTTTATTTGGCTGCAAAAAGCGCAGATCGTATTTTTGCACGGTGCTGCCTTTTTCATCATGTTCAAGTCCTGCCGCTCTTACATAAGGAGCCTTTACAATCGTGTGATCCAGTTGAAAGCTTTCTACTTTTGCCATTGTTCTTCAGTCCTTTGCCTGTAGTATGTATTTAATCCAGTACGCGCCTGAGAGGGCATACTGCATAAATCAAGTTCGCTAATCTGCTTCTAATGCATCGTCTTTTTCGTGAAATAGTCACCGATGAATTGGCATACAAATACCAGAATTAAGATCAAAATGGTGGCTACAATGGTGATATCATTTTGAAACCGGTTATACCCTTTGCTAATTGCCAGACTGCCCAAGCCGCCCGAGCCAATCGCACCCGCCATCGTCGTCAGCCCAATCAGGTTTATGACCGTCACAGAGGAAGCACGGACAATAGCGTTCAATCCTTCCTTCAAATAGACACGGAACACAATCTCAATTGGGCCTGATCCCATTGACTGAGCTGCTTCCACAATTCCCGGGTCTACCTCTACCAGCGCATTTTGGATTTGTCTCGCATAAAAAGGAACGATCCCAATGACTAACGGCACAATCGCTGCATGCATGCCGATCGATGTCCCCGCAATGAGGCGAGTAAGCGGAACGACAACGGCGATAAGAATAATGAACGGAATGGAGCGAAACAGATTAATGATTTTGTCCAAGATACTGTAAACGTGCCTGTTCTCCAAAATCCCGCCCTTATCGACCACAATCAGGGTCACGCCCAGCAAGAGTCCGAATAATACCGAAAATAGTGAGGTCACGACCACCATGTAAATCGTTTCATAGATGCTGATCAGAATCTCTTCTCTTAAATTCCAGATGTTCGGAAAGTTGTTCATTAAAAACTCACTCACACCGTTTCACCTACTTTCCCTGTTTGCAGAAGATGGTCATCGAGCAATTCAACGGTGACTTGAATCGATTGCAAATATCGGAGCGCCTCTTCTAAATTGCTTGCGGAGCCTGACATGACCACAATTAGATTGCCGATAGGCGTCTGCTGTAGAATTTCTACATTCGCATATAAGATGTTAGTCGTTACCCTGTAGCGAGCGGTTAGTGCCGAAATGATCGGCTCGCTCGTACTGTCGCCAATGTAGGATATCTTGCACAAAATATCATTGTCCTTCCGCTGCATTAATGACGGATGCTGGATAAGCTTCTCTAGTGTTTGTTCCATATGAGTTGCCGTATGGATAAAATCACGAGTTAACGCATTTTTCGGACGGCTGAAGATAGAGACAATATCGCCCTGTTCGATAATTTGTCCGTCTTCCATCACGGCAACCTTGTTGCAAATTTCTTTGACCACCTGCATTTCATGCGTAATGAGCACGATCGTTAACCCTAAGGTTTGGTTCATTTTTTTCAATAATTCCAATATGGATAGTGTGGTTTTAGGGTCTAAAGCACTCGTCGCTTCATCGCATAATAGGATTTCCGGATCATTTGCCAGCGCCCTAGCAATCGCTACCCGCTGCTTCTGCCCGCCTGACAATTGTGAGGGATATGCGTCCACTTTATCCGATAAGCCAACTAATTCAAGTAAATCCTTGACCTTCTGTGAACGTTCGCGCTTAGAAAGCTTAGAGCTTTTCAAGGGATAATCCACATTATCATAGATCGTTCTGGAGTTCATCAGGTTAAAGTGCTGGAAGATCATCCCGATCTTCTTCCTGGCTGTTCGCAGCTCCTTGGGGCTTAACGCCAGCAAGTCCTGACCGTTCACCTCTACACTCCCACTAGCAGGCCGCTGCAACAGGTTAATGACACGAACCAAAGTGCTTTTCCCTGCCCCACTGTATCCAACGATGCCGTAGACATCGCCAGCATCCACGTGCAGGCTGACATCCTGAACAGCAGCTACGGATTGAGTTCCCGTGTCAAACGTTACATGAATATTCGATAAAAAGATCATGATGTCCAACCCTTCCTGATCGTTCTATGTACTGTCGAATCAACGAAAAATTAAATTTCAGTAATTATACATCAGTTTACTCGGAATTACTACTATAAGTCTTTCTCCCACCCTAATCATGTTGCTACATATTATCGTTGAAAGAAAAAGACTTCAATTTGAAAACCGAGTAGCAAAAAGAATTCGAGAGCTGTGTATACAGCACAAATATCGCTATGGATACCGAACCGCGGACAGACCGAGCTTTTCTTTTATTGGATGAATTAGTTCCCGCACATACTATTCAAAAGTAGATAATATGTTTGTTTATTGAAGCCTATTCATAATGACCCACTATTTTATACATTATTCAATCTTCAATTTATTTAAATTATGATGTAAGGAATGATATTATGGCAAATGCATGGCAAGCGCGTCATGCGAACTGATCTTGACAACCTGATGCGGACGATTGTCGGCCGCACTTTTATGCGTTAGTTACACAGGGAGCGTGTTGGTCTTCCCAAGCTCGCCACAGCAATTTGTCATATCCAAAATGAAAGCGATATAAATATACATCAATACGATTTGCACTTATTCGAAAATAAAGGGGATGTATTGATGTCCAACGTTTCGTATGCGCTTTCAAAGAAATGGATTCGGTGCACGCTACTGCTGACACTCAGCTCAACGCTGTTTCTCACCCCACTTGTTTTCACAACGACCTCTGCCTCGGCTGCTGACGTTACTTCCATTTCAGGAAAAGCAGATATTGTGTACTTGCAGGACACCAGCTTGTCCGTTGGCGACAGCCGCATTCTGACCAGACAGCAAATTGAATTACAATGGGATGGAATCGATCCCGACTATACTTCAGACAAGGCAGTTGACGCTGTTCGTTCTACACTCCCCGAGAAGGAATACGAAGCGTTATTCCCAATGCGCCTTGGTTCGAAGGAATGGCATGCCTTCAACAAAGATAAGAAAGACTATAATCCCAATCAGACCGACTACTACTCCTATCAAAATCTCATCAATGCCGTCAGCCATGTCGCCAATGTAAAATATAAAGTCTCTTATCGGGAAGGCAACTATTCTGCTCAAGAAATTTATCGTTTAGAGAAAAAGGGAAAAACCGAAACGCTCCTTGTACGCTCCGAAGATTTCAATACACCAGAGAACAAGACCAAGCGCATCATCACGCAAATCGTTGATTACGGCGCCTTCCTGAATGAAGGGTTGGAGAAGGATCGCAAGCGTGATCTTGCGGCGCTGCTCGCCAATCTGTCTCATGAGACGGGCGGAGGCTGGGATACGGCACCGGGAGGCATGCTGCGCTGGGGTCTCTATTGGAATGAGAACATTGCAGGCAGAACGGGACAGAATAAATCGAATTTCGTAGACCCTGCCAGCAGCACGGAATATCCGGGTGTTCCAGGCAAGCGCTATTACGGACGGGGCCCGATCATGCTGAGCTGGAATTTCAATTACGGGTTAATGAGTGCCATTATTTACGGAGATAAAAATGTGCTGCTTCGAAATCCAGAGTGGATTGCGGCTGACGGCAAGCTTGGTTTTGCAACCGCCATCTTATTCTGGATGACGCCTCAAGCGCCGAAGCCTTCCGCGCATGATGTCATGATCGGAAGATGGAAACCGACCGCGGAAGACAAAGCGAATGGGTTAGCACCTGCCGGATTCAGCGTCAGCATCATGGTACTCAATGGACTCGAAGCCAATCTGGATGAATCAAATGGCGCCATCAAGCGCCGAATCGGCCACTACTTGGACATCACAAGCAAAATGGGCGTGGATGTTACAGGCGAGAAGCTCAACACACTTGGCATGCAGCCTTTTTGATCGTGCAGTTGCAAGCCAATAGTCAAGAACACGATTGAGAGGCATTGAGGTATTTCAAGTAAACTGGCATTTAGGTATCGATATATTCAGAAAAGCCTGCGTTTCCGCAGTGAGTCAGTCCAGTCATTCCCGTATATAGTGAAAGACGCCTCCAACACCACTTTAATCGTGGAAATGGAAGCGTCTTTTATGCATGTTCATACGATACAGGGGTCCACGATTCAACATTGACTTTTTGGACTGTCCTGTTCGCATTTCGTTTAGCTATTATGACAATTATTTTTTTCCCAGTGAGCTACTTCTTCTCTTACCCGGGGCGCCACTTCTGTGCCGAACAACTGTATCGCCTCCATAACCTCTTCGTGAGGCATGGTGCCGTGCGGCATATGCAGCATGAATCGTGTAACACCTACGTGCTTGCGGAGATCGATAATTTTTTGCGCTACCGTTTCCGGATCGCCAACATAGAGGGCACCTTCAGGGCTGCAGGCCGCGTCATAATCCGCTCTCGTGTACGGAGGTGCTCCTTTTTCCTTCGCTCTCACATTCGTTCTCGCAAACGTAGACGGGAAGAATGTTTCGATCGCTTGCTTCTGATCCTTCGCAACAAACCCATGAGAATGCGAAGCAATCGTCAGACGGCTTACATCATGTCCTGCTTCAGCAGCCGCGTTCTTGTACAGTTCAGCCTGAGATGCATAATCAAGCGGCTTCACTCCCCCAATGATAGCCAGAACGAATGGAAGTCCCATTTTCCCTGCTCTGATCGCGGATTCCGGACTTCCTGCACTTCCAATCCACACCGGCAATGGATCCTGCACAGGACGCGGAAATATGCCCAGATCATGAATGGCGGCACGGTGCTTCCCGCTCCAGTTCACCTTCTCCGACTTCTGAATGTGCAGCAGCAGATCCAGCTTCTCATCGAACAGCTCCTCATAATCGTTCAAATTACAGCCGAACAAAGGGAACGATTCCAGGAAGGAGCCTCGACCGACCATAATTTCCGCACGCCCGTTAGAGAGGCCATCTAATGTTGCAAAATCTTGAAAGACACGTACAGGATCGGCAGATGACAGGATCGTTACTGCGCTGGTCAGCCGAATTTTGGTCGTCATTGCAGCAGCCGCTGCTAATACAACTGCGGGGGAAGATGCTGCGAAATCAGGACGATGATGCTCACCGATCCCATACACATCCAGCCCTACCTGATCCGCGAGTACAATTTCCTCTACCACTTCGCGCAGCCGCTGTGCATGACTCATCGTGATGCCTGTGTTGACATCAGGCGTTGTCTCGACAAACGTGCTTATACCTAGTTCCACTATCCATTTCCTCTTTTCCATAGATGTTCATGTTCATAATTACGCACATAGTAGACGGTATATTAATTTATCACTTATTTTCATGAAGTCAAAGGTTGTAATTGGAAACCAATACCGCAGCACCGCCTTATTGTGGCTAGCACGCATTAAAAAAGATTTCAGTTGCCCGTTAACAATGTCCTTGTCCAGTTCTCTCTTTCACGCTACAATCGATGGAATATTTATCAGCCTATTATAAAAATAGAGAGGAGACACATTTATGAATGACAAAAGCAAGGAACTGTTGCAGCAAGCGTACAGACGTGCAGGCGAACTGTCCAAGCATCCGATCCTCTCCCAGTATTGGAATCAGCTATCACTCGTTGTAAAGGGCAGTGTCTCTCGCGGCAATTGCGATCAGTATTCGGATATTGATTTTGTATTCTTCTGTGATGATAACGTTCGTAAGGCGATTATAAACGGATATCGAGCAGCACAGTTGAGCACAAGGGAAGACGGTGTATTCCTGCCAATCGGAGACTGGGAGGGGCATTATCACTTTGAGACATTTGGCATGCTAAACGGCTATTTCGAAGAAAATAATTATCCGCAAGTCTGGGAGTTCCAACTGGCAATCCCGATTCATGACCCTGAATCACGCTTCAAGCATACTATTGCTCAGCAATCGGAGCACTTCTTAGCTCATCCGATTGAGGTTATCAAGCGTCTATACATCAGCTTGCAGCTTACGCTCGATTGGATGCGGCATCCTCTGAAGCGCGGCGATGCAATCGCCACTAACCTGCACTGCTCCCAGATTGTTAAGGAGCTCTGCCAATTATCCTATATTCTGGACGGCAAAAGCTATCCGCATGACAAGTGGTTGTCGACCTTTTTATCTACGACCCGATTAGGAAAATTGCTAGAAAAGCGGATCATATCCTATTTAAGCGTGATACCGGTTGGAGGAGCGATTATTCCTCATTTGGAGTTGAATGAATATCCATGTTATCAGCAAGCTTGGGAGTTCATTAACGAGTCAGTACATTTTATTCGTGAGCATTATGGGGATTATCCATGGATTGATGAATGGTATTTGTACGGTTAGCTTGTCCGTGATTGACGCACACAGTGAGTCGATACCTTGCTCGTTGGTACAATGGGTGTTTTCAGGAATCGACTCCAGCATTTTTTCCTTGACCTCTATCTCCAGAAGATAAAGTGCACCACCGCTTTTTCTGATATGCTAGTAAATAAACATCTAATTCTTGACTAACCCTAATCACCTCATCGTCCGTAAAATCATTTCTTTCATTTACAATGGAAATAAGCCGTTGCTTAAGCAGCTCGATTTTCTCTATCATATATACTTCATGGGGACAGTGGAGAAGACACAACTTCGATCACCTCTCATATGCGGCGTATTGTTATCGATCACTCACTAGCAGCAACATCTGCCGAAGCTCCATTTTTCCCAGCGTAATCGCGATCATATTCACCCTCTATTTCCCATTTTCCGATAGAGCCGCCTCGATTGCAACACACTGCAAACAACGCCCTACTGTTCATGGATAAGGATTAAATAACCAGAAAATCAGCGTTTGAAAATAGAAAGGTAAAATTTTCTGAAAGAAGTGTCTAACAGAACTGAAAAAGAGCACCGACAGCATAAGAAAGAAGCCCATGCTCTGCCAGTACTCTTATTATAACTTTCATCGGGACAATTTACTTTCTGTCCACCTGTAACAGTACCTTAGACTGGAGCGTGTACGTATCTTTAATGCGCTCCTCCGAAACCACACCAAGCTGAACCAAGCTCTTAATCTTCGTTGTATCCGGCTTGGACAATAAGCGCCAAACCTCCGGATCAGGCAAGGCCGCATACAGCTTGGTATCATCATAATGCCGATGCTGCTGTTGGATAAGCTTCACCTGATACTGACCCGCAATAAGCTCAGCTTCGCCTCGCTCTTCGCAATACTGAATAATACTGCTGCGCAGTTCCGCCAGTTCGTCCTCGATTTCTTTCTGCTGCTGCTTCAGCTTATAATATCTTTTAACCTTCTCGTCCATAAGATCACGCTCCCTCCTTGCACTGTATGCGAGGAAGAGAGGTTCTAAGACAGCGGCGAAGCGTCATTCTTTTCATTTTACAGATGCTTGAATTCAATCTAAACCGATTGCCTGCATTCTGTTGACCCCATAAACGATCTCTTCTTCGGACAATCGAGGAAAATAAAAATAAGCGCCATACCTAATTCCGTTTCTATCAGCTTGTTCTTCGATGCAGGTCTCCGACCACATAATCCCCGCCGCCAAGCAATTCGAGCGAAACTGTACGTATTGATCAGCAGTACCGTTCCACCATCCGAATATACTTAGCCCGGCATCCCCTTCAACCCATTGAAACCATGACGATAGCTTGGCAGTCAGCAGCTCCCGCAGCAGTTTGAACTTTCTTCCGTAAATTCGTTTCATGCGCCGCAAATGGCGTTCATATTGACCGTTATTCATCCAGGATGCCAATGTACGCTGCTCCAGCAAGTTGCTTGGACTCGGCTCAAATGCAGCTTTAGCACTGGCAAACACTTCGACTAACGATGACGGCAGCACTGCATATCCGATTCGGATATGAGGGAGCAATGTATTGCTGAAGCTTCCGATATAAATCACTCTTCCTTCACTGTCCAGCACCTTGAGCGGTTCGAGTGATTTGCCGCGGTGGCGAAATACACTGTCATAATCGTCTTCCAAAATAAGTGCATTGTTCTCCGAAGCCCATGCCAGAAGCTGCTGGCGGCGCTCCATGTTCAGCACGGCGCCTGTAGGGAACTGGCGATTAGGCGTGACAAAAAGCAGCTTCGCCTTCCATTTGTCTGGAATAATCCCTTGTCCGTCAATCGGAGCATGAATGCATCTTCCACCCTGTGCCCGGAAAACGTCAATGACTCCCCTATACCCCGGACTCTCCACCACTACATGATCTCCGGGATTGATGAACAAGTGGGCTGCTAAGGCAAGCGCCTGCTTGGATCCATTGAAAATCACAATCTGGCTCGCCTTGGCAGCAATGCCTCGGGCGCGTCTCAAATACTGTGCAATGCTGTCTCTAAGCGCTTCGTCACCCAAGGTCGAACCCATCCGGCTTCGTCGTTCGCCATTGGTCAAAAGTCGAGCCTGCGCATACAAGCACCGATTCCACTCTTTGTCCGGGAACGCCTGTATGCCTGGTCCAAATTCCTGAAAATTTACCGCCCTCTGTCCGCCCCCTATTTGAACCTTTATCTTCTCACTTGGCTCAGTTTGCTGTTCCTGCAGTTCCTTCAAACGGACACCCCAGTCGGACAACAAATGCAGCTCTTGACGCGGAAATTCAATGCCTTTCTGCTTAGGCGACTGAAACGAAACGAACGTGCCGCGCCCTACCCCGCTTGTAATATATCCTTCGGAGGCCAGCATGGCGTACACTTCGCTGACTGTTCCTCGTGAAAGGCCGTATAAAGCAGCCAACTCCCGACTCGATGGCAATTTCGTTTCCATAACAAGCACTTGCGACGTAATACAGTCACGTATAGCCTGATAAAGTGCCAAGCGCTTGGATGAGCATTGGGCAAGATAAGAATAGTAAGGAATATGGAACTGCATGCGGTTGTCCTCCGTCACCAATGGTCTAGTAAAATTAATCTAAATTGGATCTTTTTAATTGTCAATCTGTGCGGTAAGCTGAATGCAATAAAAGAGATTGCAACCGGATATTTGGAAAGGAGTTTCGCAGATGCGAAGAAAAGAATTCGAAATGATGGATCATGCAGAAACCGAGGCGTTTTTGCAGGAGATGAGCTTTGGCGTTCTAGGAACCATAAATGGAGACGGCTGGCCAGAACTGACTCCTCTTAACTTCGTTTATCACAATGGTCATATTTATTTCCACGGCAGCGTAGCCGGACGAAAAATGAAAAACCTGAAGGCCGATCAACGGGTTACCTTTTCCGTAGCTAAGGAGTATGCCATTATTCCATCCTATTTCACGGAAGAAAAGCTGGCTTGCCCTGCAACTGCCTTTTTCAAGTCTGTGATTATAAAAGGTTTCGCAGAAATCGTTCCGGATCTAACAGAAAAGGCAGAGGCGCTGACTGCATTTATGCAAAAGCTTCAACCGGAAGGAGGCTATGCCCCAATTGATCCGGAGGATCCGGACTATACGGGTCAAATCAAAAGCACCTCCGTTGTCCGCATCAACGTTCAGGAGATGTCAGCTAAGTATAAGTTCGGGCAAAATGCGAAACAGCCTGCCTATGAAAAAATCTCTGATGGTCTGATTGAACGGAATCAAGGCTTGGACAAGGAAACCGTAGCCATGATGGAGGCCCTGTGCCCGCATCACCGAAAGAATGGCGACGATCTTGCTTAAGTTAGGACAAATAGCGGAAATTATATGATGTAGTCAGACACAAAAAAATAAAGCCTATGTTGGTTTTTAAGTAAAATGGAAGTTGCCTCGACACCATTTGTACAGAATAAACCAACATGGGCTATTTACAGCTTTTCATTATTGAGAGTGTGGTAGCTGAATACCTTTATCTGCATCTACAAGTACAGGTAATTATAATAACGTCAATGTTGAGGAATGTTTCCAAGAACTCTTTCTTTAAGCGTAGTAAGCAAACGCATTAGAATAATACTCTTGACGCTTCCTTTGTAAAAGGAATTAACTCATCCACTCTTCCCTCGCGTATTTTTACAGCCCATTCAGGATCGACGAGCAAAGCCCGGCCTACCGCTACTAAATCAAACTCATCCAGTTCAAGTCTCTCAATCAACCCGTCAATGTTTACATTTTGGGCCCCTTTACCCTCCGCAAAGAAACTTAAAAATTCACTGTCTAGTCCCACAGAGCCTACAGTTATTACGGGTTTCCCTGTAATCTTCTTCGTCCATCCAGCCAAATTAAGAGAAGAGCCTTCGAATTCAGGTTCCCAAAAACGACGAGTCGAGCAATGAAATACATCTACCCCGGCATCTACCAGCGGTGATAAAAATTGAGCCAACTCATCGGGCGTATAGGCCAACTTAGCCGTATAAGGTCTGCTTTTCCATTGAGAGAAACGGAATATGATCGGGAAGTCTGAGCCAACAGCATCTCTGCAAGCTTTCACAATCTCAACTGCAAAACGCGTCCGTTCCGCAATCCCGCCTCCATACTCATCTTGTCGACGGTTCGTTTGTTCCCAGAAAAATTGGTCGATAAGATAGCCATGGGCCCCATGGAGCTCAATACCGTCAAAACCAAGTCTTTGCGCATCTGCGGCACCCTGAGCAAATGCATCTACCACCATGTCGATTTCTTTCTTCGTCATCGGTTCGTTCACCTTCAAGCCATCAGCTGTTATGCCCGATGGCCCAATAGGCAATGCCTCTGGATTCGGAGCTTGCCCGACTGCACGCTGGGTTCCGACATGCCATAGCTGTGGGATAATTTTTCCCCCTGCCTTATGTACCGACTGAACGATCCTAGACCATCCATCCAGCGCCTCTTCTCCATAAAATCTCGGTATGTTCGGGTGAGACGCTGCAGCGGGATGATTAATGACTGTCCCTTCCGTTATAATAAGCCCAACACCATTCTCTGCACGACGTCTGTAGTATGCTTCCACATTCTCCCCCGGAACACCCTCTGGAGAGAACATGCGCGTCATAGGCGCCATTACAATGCGATTGCTCAGCGTTAGTGAGCCAATCGAGAAAGGCTTAAACAATGCTTCAACCGACGGGGCTTGTTCCATGTTATTCCTCCTGATTTCAATTTGAAGTATACTGCCTCTTTAACATTATACAATAATTTACATTCAAGTGTAGCCATGACGAAGACATTGTGTCCGCATCATCGGATACAAGATACGTCCGTATAAGCGTAAATCCTTCACGCCTCAATCCTTATGAAAACTTTCTTAATCGTCCTAACAAACGAAAGCACCTCCGACCCAATTAGAATCAGAGGTGCTTCCTATTTTATATGTTATACTTGCTCGACGACGACAGCGACGCCATGGCCGCCGCCGACACACAAGGCGGCGAGCCCGGTAGCTGCCTGCCTGCGCTTCATGGCATGCAGCAGCGTAACGAGGATGCGCGCTCCGCTAGCGCCAATTGGATGCCCAAGCGCAATGGCGCCGCCATTTACATTGACGATCGCTGGATCGATCCCGAGCTCACCGATGACGGCAATTGCTTGGGCGGCAAAAGCCTCATTTATTTCCGCCAGGTCAATATCCGCAAGCGACATCCCGGCCTTCTTAACCGCCACTTGTGAAGCCGATACGGGGCCCATGCCCATAATGGCTGGATCCACGCCGGTGCAGGCATAGCCGCGGATACGGGCCAGCACGGGCAGACCAAGCTGCTTCGCCATACGCCCGGAGCAGACAACTAACGCTGCCGCCCCATCGTTAATGCCAGAGGCATTTCCAGCTGTAACCGTGCCGTCCGGCTGGAAGGCAGGCTTAAGCCTGCCTAGGGCAGCAGCCGTCACATCAGGACGGAAATGCTCATCGGTTTCAATCGTCGCCAGCCCCTTCTTGGTCCGAATCTCCACCGACACGATTTCAGCAGAGAACTCACTGCGCTCCCATGCCTCTCGAGCTCGCTGTTGACTTGTCAGGGCAAAGGCGTCCTGCTCTTCTCGCGCAATTCCGTATTTCGCCGCAATATTTTCCGCAGTTTTTCCCATATGAATGTCGCATATCGAGCAGGTAAGTCCGTCTTTGAGGATGCTGTCTTCAACCACGCCATTTCCAAGCCGGTATCCCGTTCTTCCTTGCGACAACACATACGGCGCTAGCGACATATTTTCCATGCCGCCCGCAACAATGAGATCTGCATCGTCAGACTTGATGGCCTGCGCAGCCATTATGACCGCCTTCAAACCTGAACCGCATATTTTATTAATCGTAACGGCCGGCACCTCGCAGGGAAGCCCTGCCTTCATTGCGGCCAGACGTGCTGGCCCTTGGCCGCTGCCCGCCTGCAGCACATTGCCCATTATCACTTCGTGCACCGCTCCCGGCTGCACCCCGGCTCGCCCCAGTGCTTCTGCGATAACCCGCGCTCCCAGATCAACAGCCGGCACTTCGCTCAATCCGCCCATGAACGCGCCGATCGGCGTTCGCACAGCGCTTGCAATTACAACGTCCGACAGACCGTCACCCCCTTATCGCTATGCAAAGAATAATCGTGAATCATCATTGATTTTTTTGTATAACACTGCTCATCAAACTTCCCGTACGACCGTCATAGATAAGCATGCGATGCCATCCGATTCACTCATACCGGCTTGCAGGGGCCAAGTATATGCCGCAGCGCTTCGATGAACACTTGATTTTCCTGCTCTGTTCCTATGGATACACGAATCGTATCCGGATAGCCGAGCAAGCTGCCCGCGCGCACCACTACGCCACGCTCGAGCAAAGAGCGGAATACGTCGTCGCCGGAGCAATTCAGCTTCACCATCAGAAAATTAGCATGCGATGGATAACAGGACAGCCCCAACTGCTTCAATCCCGCAACCAGCTTTGTTCTCTCCGCCTCATTCCGCCGGGCGCAGTCTGCGGCGAACGCCGCATCGTCCAGCGAGGCGAGAGCCGCAGCTTGCGCCATCCGATTCGAGTTGAACGGCTCCTTTACCTTGAGCAGCTCCTGCACGATGCTCGGATGCATCATACCGTAGCCTGCGCGCAGCGCAGCCAAGCCGTAAATCTTGGAGAACGTGCGCAGAATGACCAAATTCGGATAGCTGGCAAGCATAGGCACGGTCTGCAAGTAGTCGGGGTCTGACACGTATTCATAATAGGCCTCGTCGATGACCAGCAAAATATGGCGCGGTACCTGCTCGATGAAGGCAAGCAGGTCGCTGCGTCCTACAATCGTCCCGGTCGGATTGTTCGGGTTGCATACAAAGATCATCTTCGTCCTGCTGCTGATCGCCTTCAGCATCCCGTCCAGATCATGAACGCCCTCAATGAGCGGCACCATAACAGGTACGCCGCCCTCGATACGAACGTTCGTCTCGTAACGTGAGAACGTCACATCGGCCATAATCGCCTCGTCCCCAGCGGCGATATAACTCCGCGTCAATAATCGGATGATTTCATCCGAACCATTGCCGACAATAAAATATTCTGGCTCCACGCCAAGATGGGCTGACAGCTTCACAGCCAATTCGGGAGCGGTGCCTTCCGGATACAGGGCACACTTCTCCATTTCACGTACGACAGCTTGGGCGGCCAGTTCCGAACAGCCGTACGGATTCTCGTTAGACGCAAGCTTGATGATATCCGTAAGGCCGAACTCCCTTTTTACCTCTTCAATTGGTTTTCCCGGTACGTACACGCCCAACGGTTCGATTTCTTTTCTCGTTGGGATCTTGACAGACACTTGCATACACGACCCTCCTAAGCCCTTTACTCCGATGCCCGAGGCGCTGCGTTCTCCGCGTTCAACACAGGACTTACCCGGAATGGCGCCTCGGTTTTGTGCCGAATCTCTTCTACGTCAACTCCCTGCTGTGTCTCGATCAAGACCATGCCTTCTTCGGTAAAATCAAACACGGCCAAATCGGTAATTAACCGGTTGACGACTCGTTTGCCCGTCAGCGGCAAGCTGCACTCGCGTTTGATTTTAGATTCGCCATGCTTATTCACATGCTCCATAATGACAACGATGCGCCGGGCGCCGTTCACCAAATCCATGGCGCCTCCCATGCCTTTAATCATTTTGCCGGGAATCATCCAATTCGCTAAATCGCCCTGCTCCGAAACTTCCATTCCACCCAGAATGGCGAGGTCGATATGACCGCCGCGGATCATGGCGAACGATTCGGCACTGTCGAAGTAGGATGCCCCCTCCACTGCGCTTACCGTCTCCTTGCCTGCGTTAATCAGATCCGGATCCTCGCTCCCTTCAAATGGGTACGGCCCGATGCCGAGCAGGCCGTTCTCCGAATGGAGCATCACATCGAACTCTGGCGGAATGATGCCTGCAATGAGGGTCGGCATGCCGATGCCGAGATTGACTGTCATCCCGTCCGCAATCTCTAACACGGCTCGCCGGACGATGGTCTTACGCGCGTCACTCATGCGTATCCCTCCGTTCTTTGCTGCGCCGCCGACTGGACAACGCGCCGTTCCACCCGCTTTTCGTATCCAGTTCCGTGGAGTATTCGCTGTACATAAATACCGGGCGTATGAATATGATTCGGATCCAATTGTCCCGGCTCTACCAGTTCCTCCACCTCGGCAATCGTAATTTTGCCCGCTGCCGCTGCCAGCGGATTGAAATTTCTTGCTGTCTTCCTGTATACAAGGTTGCCGAGCGTATCACCCTTCCACGCCTTCACGAACGCAACATCGCCGACAATCGCTTCTTCCATCATGTATGTGCGGCCATGGAACTGTTTATGTTCCTTGCCTTCTGCTATCGGCGTACCGACGCCGGTCGCCGTATAGAAGGCTGGGATGCCAGCTCCGCCTGCACGAATACGCTCAGCTAGCGTGCCCTGCGGAACGAGCTCCACCTCCAGCTCACCATTCAAAAGCTGACGTTCGAATATTTTATTCTCCCCGACATATGAGGCTATCATCTTCTTGATTTGGCGGTTCGCAAGCAGGAGACCGAGTCCCCAGTCGTCCACGCCGCAATTATTGCTGACGACGGTCAAATTTTTCACACCGCTGTCTCTCAGCGCCGCAATAGCCAGCTCGGGGATCCCACATAGGCCGAATCCACCCACGATCAAGGTAGCACCGTCCTGAATTCCCTCTATCGCCTCAGCGGCGGAATGCACGACTTTCCTATCCTTCATGCCATGCGCTCCTTTCATCAGCGTTTCTTGCACTACATACACGCGCTTACACGGTTCGCGACGCTTCTGGCGAACCCACGCACCAGCTATACATGTATTGAGTATCCTCGTAGGATAGTGCTTGCTTGACAACGCGTAACGGACGGAACGTGTCGATCATGACCGCAAGCTCTGTCGTTTCCTTTTTGCCGATGCTGTCTTCGATCTTGCCGGGATGCGGGCCATGCGGGATGCCTGACGGATGCAAGGTAATCGAACCTTCCTTCACTCCCTTGCGGCTCATGAAGTTGCCTCTGACATAATAGAGCACCTCGTCGCTGTCTACATTGCTGTGGAAATATGGGGCAGGAATTCCCTCGGGATGATAATCGTATAATCGGGGCACGAAGGAGCAGATGACAAAGTTATTCCCCTCAAAGGTCTGGTGAATCGGCGGCGGCATATGAATACGGCCCGTAATCGGCTCGAAATCGGCAATATTGAAAATCCACGGATACAAATAACCATCCCATCCTACAACATCAAAAGGATGATGGTTGAATATATGCAGATGGATATATCCCCTAGACTTCGTTCTTACTTCGAATTCACCAAGCTCAGCATAAGTCTCCAGCTTATCTGGACCACGGAAATCCCGTTCACAGAACGGACTATGCTCCAAAAGCTGGCCATGCGGGTTGCGATAACGCTTCGGCGTCGTTATCCAATTGTTCGTCTCCACGACCAGGAGCTTCGTACGCCCACGCCCCGGCTCCGGCATGACGCGGTAGATCGTGCCGATCGGTATGTTAATATAATCCCCTGGCCGGTAATGGAGAGTGCCATACATCGTCTCTACAGAGCCCTCCCCTTCATGCACGAACAACAGCTCGTCCCCATCTCCGTTCCGGTAGAAATAATCCATCGGCCGATCAACGTTCGCAGTCGCGATAAGCAGATCCTCATTGCCTAGCATATAGCGTCTGCCAGCGACGGCGTCGTCCGTTTCCATGCAATCGCCGGTCAATAGATGACGGTGGCGAAGCGCTCCCGGCTCTTCGAACTCAATATCGAAGGCGGCATATACTTCCGCCTTGCTGACAGCCGTCGGCGGATAATGGTGATACAAGATAGACTGAATGCCGGAGAACCCTTTAGTACCCATCACTTGCTCACGGTACAGGGTGCCGTCCGGCTTGCGGAACATCGTATGCCTTTTGTCAGGAATGTCTCCCATGCGGCGATAATAGGCCATGACACGAATCCTCCTCTTCCCAATTCAATACCTGCAAAGCGGCTCCTTCGGCCATTTCAACCGATGGTGTTGCGCAGTAGGCCAAGCCCTGTAACCTCCAATTCAACGATATCGCCGGGCTCCAGCCAGCGATGCACCTCCGGCCCCAGTTCGAGAAGGCAGCCGGTTCCGACCGTGCCCGATCCGATAATATCGCCAGGATACAGTGTGGCGTCCGCTGAAGCCCGCGCGATCATATCCCCGAACGTATAGTGGAGGTCACGCATATTGCCGCGCGACAACTCGGCGCCATTGACGCGAGCCGTCATTGCCAAGTCATGGCGCGCGCCTACGCGATACCGCTCCAGTTCGTCCTTAGTAATCAGACATGGGCCGAGCGAGGTGGCAAAATCCTTGCCCTTGGCCGGGCCAAGGCCGACCTTCACTTCTTCCCGCTGAATATCACGCGCGCTCCAATCGTTCATAATGCAATAGCCGAATATATAGGAATCAGCTTCTTCGGCAGTAATATCGCGTCCTTCCTTGCCGATGACGCAGGCCACCTCCAACTCGTAATCCAGAGCGGAGGTGGCGGAAGGTCTGCGGATAAGCGCGTCCGGGCCGACTATGGCCTGATGGTTGCTGAAATAGAACACCGGGAACTGGTACCATTCCGGAATGATATCGAGCCCCCTTCTCCGCCTAGCCCCGATCACATGCGCTTCGAAGGCATAGAAATCACGGAGGCTCGGCGGCTTCGGAAGCGGAGCGAGCAGAGCGACAGCGGATGCCGGATAGACGCCCTTATGTGCGAGCATCGTTTCCGCATTAGAGCCAAGGCATCTGTCGATTCTCCCTGCCTCCTCCATATAGTCCTCATGTCGGCGTACCAATTCCAGCAATTCGCTCGGCAGGTGCCCGTCACTGACCTCATGCATGTCGACGATGCAGCCTTCCCGCAGCCAACCGGAACGCGGCGCGCCCGTTCCGGTGTCAAATGTCACGAACTTCATAGAACCTCCCGCTTTCCGTACGCCGTTATTTTTTTCGCTCCAGCATGAAGGTGTCAGCAGCGGCACGGGTGTAAACTTGGCCGGCCATGCGTCCGATCGGGAGCAGCTTCTCCATGTTGATTTTGCCGTCTGCATACAACTCGTCGTTTATATGCATCAGCACAACCTTGCCGATAACAAGGCTGCCAGCGCCCGGCTGATCGCCGAAATGGAGAATATCATGAACCACGCACTCCAAATGAATGCCGCTTTCCTTCACCCGGTAAGGGCGAATGACTTCGCTCGGGATTGGAGTCAAGCCCGCAGCCTGGAACTCATCCACCTCGGGATCGAATTCGACGGCCGTTTCATTCATCGGTTCGACGATCTGTTCTCCAACAATATTGACCACGAATTCGCCGGTCGCTTCAATATTGACAAGGGTGTCCTTCTTGCACCCGTCCGTCCCTCGGCGCATTGGGGCAAAGCAGATCAAGAGCGGCTCCGCGCATATTGCCGTGAAAAAGCTGAACGGCGCCAGATTCGCCGTTCCGTTCAGATCGATCGTGGACACAAAAGCAATTGGACGCGGCAGGATGGAGCCTATCATCAGTTTGTAAGCGTCTCTCCAGTGCAGCTCATGCGGTGTAATATCCATGCGGCTTCTACTCCTTCCTGCGGCGCTGGACTACAAGTTGCCGCGGCGTTCTTGCTCCCGTTCAATCGATTCGAACAAGGCCTTGAAATTGCCTTCGCCGAAGCCAATAGCTCCTTTTCGTTGAATGATTTCGAAAAACAACGTCGGTCTATCCACAAGCGGCTTCGTGAAGATTTGCAGCAAATATCCCTCATCATCGCGATCGACCAAAATTTTTAATTCCTGAAGCTTGGCAATATCTTCATCAATGCTTCCAACCCGATCCGTCAGCATTTCGTAATAGGAATCCGGCGTACTTAGGAACTCGACACCGTTTTCGCGAAGCGCCGTCACGGTTGCAACAATATCGTTTGTGAGCAGAGCTAAATGCTGCACGCCCGGTCCTTTATAATATTCCAGATACTCCTGAATCTGCGATTTGCGCTTGGCAGTCGCCGGCTCGTTGATCGGGAATTTAATTCTGCCGCCATTATGCATCACTTTGGACATCAAGGCCGAATATTCCGTACTAATATCCTTGTCGTCGAAATGAATCATTTGCTTGAAGCCCATCACGTTTTCATAGTAAGCTACCCATTCTTCCATCTGTTCCACGTTGCCGACGACATGATCGATGCCGATCAGTCCGGCAGATTGATGCGGAAGAGTGTCTTCGATAGATTTGTAGCCCGGCAGGAACAATCCTTCGTAATTATCCCGCTCGATCAGCGTATGAATCGTATCGCCATATGTGCCGATAATCGCCTTTTTGACCTTACCGTGCTCATCCGAATATTCGGCCGGCTCCATAATGGCGATTCCGCCGCGTGAGACCGCATCCTTGTAAGCCTTTTCAACATTACTAACCCGCAATGCAACATCCTTGACCCCGTCCCCGTGCAATTTGACGAACTCGGCAATCGGATGGTCATCAGAGAGAGCGCCGGAGAGAACGAACCGAATTTTATTTTGTTCAAGAACATACGATACTTGCTCCCGGTTGCCGGTTTCCAGCCCAGAGTAGGCAATAGGGCGGAATCCGTACCCTTTGACGAAATAGTGCATCGCTTGCTTCGCGTTCCCTGTATAAATTTCAATGTAGTCGATTTCTTGGATCGGGAAAATCTCTTTCTCCGTTATTTCGAAAATCGCTTGTCTTTTCATTCCAACATCCTCCTACACTCGCATTGATTGCTTCCACTGAGAGTATAAGACGGATGCCAATATCTAGCAAAAACGTACTAAACCGCGCTTATGCTCCAACGCACGGTGGATGAACCGCGGCTGCACTGGCACGCACAACTTCAGCATGAAAGAACTGCATAAACGCACTATCGTAGTGAAGCAGCAGCGAGTGAAGCAATCTGAATTGAATTTGTGAATTTTTTTCGAACAAACAGAAGGAAATAGAAGGCCCCTTGTCAAAAAGTAATATGGAAGGCGCATTCATGGTATTCATTTCGGAATGGAGTTGATAGGACGATATGTGTGCCAAGCGTTCCGGCGACCCGGCAATTGAGCAATTGCTGGAGGCCATCATCAAGCTGCAAAGCATCGAGGAATGTTATGATTTTTTCGAAGATTTGACGACACCTAAGGAATTGCAGGCACTGTCCCAACGGCTGGAAGTTGCCAAAATGCTGTTAAACGGCAGCACGTACATGGAAATCGAAGCGGAAACCGGCGCAAGCACGGCCATTATTTCGCGCGTCAAGCGAACCCTGCACTTTGGCAACGGAAGCTATCGACTCATGCTTGGCAGATTGGATCAGCAGTAGCAGCAATAACGGAAATCAAATGTGCATCACTCCATTTTCTGCATAACACAAACAGAGGCCAATGATTAGATGGCCTCTGTCCATTTTTCTATAATAAAGATTTCTAAACAGTGAAGTGCACGCGAAATGATATTATTTCTTAAGAAAATTGAAGCTATCTTTTTACCCTAGCAGACCTTTAAATAGCTTCGATTTAGATATACTATTTTTTCAACTATGCAGTGCCATCACTAGACTGTTCATACACCAAATTATAAAACCCATCTTCATCCGCTTCCTCTTCCTTACTCAAATAACCAAGAGACTTGAAGCAAGCCAGACATGGCATATTATCTTCTTCGATGCCTGCTACCCATGTCTTTACAGATTCCATTTCCGGGAGCGCCATCATTTCGCGCACCATCGCTTTGCCGATTCCTTGGGAGCGAAGAGCCGGCTCCGTCATGAGTCCAATGTATGCCGTTCCATCCTCCAATTCGACAAAGATGGCTCCGACAGGCTGCTCCCCGCGATAAGCCATCCATGCAAAGTACATGACATTGTCCGTCATGTAATCGAACCATTCCTGTAATGGAAGCATCCCGTCCATGCGTTCGCGCACTTCCGAATCTTCAAACCATGCCTCCAGAATCGGCAAATGGCTGTGGTTCAAAACATCCAATCGTTCAATCGACGCCATCAAGACTACACCTCACTTCATTCCCATTTTAGACAATTTCAATCCTTTTCCATCATAATGAAATGCTTTTCTATAAATTATTCTTCGCGCCAAATGAAACGAGGCCGCCTCTGCGTTATATTCATAACACAAGGGCAGCCCCTTCTCACTTATAACTATAGACGCGGGCCGGCAAGCTTGATTGATTCCGCTACATCGCTGAATTTTTCGAAATTGTGAGCAAAAATCTGCGCCAACTGCTTCGCCTTACGATCATAGGCCGATTTATCCGCCCACATATTTCTCGGATCGAGCAGTTCATGGGGAATGAATGGCACCACATCAGGGGTAAGCATGCCGAATATAGGATGAGGAATGAAGGACGCCTTCTCGATACTTCCATTTATAATCGCCTTGACCATCGCTCGTGTGTGCGACAGATTTATCCGCTCGCCTATCCCATAGGGACCGCCGCTCCATCCTGTATTGACCAAATAAACCTTTACACCGTATTTCGTGATCTTGTCGCCGAGCATCTCTGCGTACACATCCGGTCTCAATGGAAGGAACGGCCCCCCAAAGCACGCCGAGAATGTCGCTTCCGGCTCGGCTACGCCGCGTTCCGTACCCGCCAGCTTGGACGTATATCCGGACAGGAAGTGATACATTGCCTGCTCCTTCGTCAGCTTGGATACTGGAGGCAGCACACCAAAAGCATCTGCGGTCAAAAAGATAATGACATTCGGATGGCCTGCAGTACCGGGGATGATCGAATCTTGAATATAATCAATCGGATAAGCTGCCCGCGTATTCTCCGTCAGTGCATTACTATGGTAGTCAGCCACACCAGTTACGGCATCAATCCACACGTTTTCCAGAACAGAGCCGAACCGAATCGCATTCCAGATTTGCGGCTCTTTCTCCTGCGACAGTCCAATGCATTTCGCATAGCAGCCGCCTTCGAAATTGAATACACCCGCATCGGACCAGCCATGCTCATCATCGCCGATGAGGCGGCGTTCCGGGTCAGCCGACAATGTCGTCTTGCCTGTTCCCGATAATCCAAAAAACAGCGCCGTATCTCCATCCTCACCTACATTCGCCGAACAGTGCATCGGCATGACGCCGCGGAAGGGCAGCAAATAGTTTAAAACGCTGAAAATCGACTTCTTTATCTCGCCCGCGTAATGAGTACCGCCGATAAGCACAGTCTTTCTTTCGAAGGAAATGGCAATGAACGTCTCGGAATTCGTTCCGTCGACAGCCGGATCCGCCTTCATGCCTGGCATTGTAATCACAGTAAATTCAGGTTCATGCGTTAACAACTCATTCGTTGTTGGACGTATAAACAATTGCTGAACGAATAAATTTTGCCACGCGTATTCATTAATGAAGCGAACAGGCAAGCGATAAGCCAGGTCTGCCCCTGCATATCCATCGAACACAAAGAGCTTGCGGCTCTTCATGTAATTGATCGTTTTGTTATACAGCGAGTCGAATTGCTCTGAGGTGATAGCCTGATTCACCTCTCCCCAAGCGACATGGTCAGCCGTGCCCGACTCTCTGACGATGAACTTATCCTTCGGGGAACGCCCCGTATATTTGCCTGTTGTGACTTGCAAAGCGCCTGTCGAAGTTAAATGGCCTTCTCCATTGCGGAGAGCAGACTCCACAAGTTTGGCAACAGCCACGTTTCTTTGAGATTCATCTACATACAGACCAGCCAATTGAGTACTTTCCTTATTTTTCGCGATCACGGTTATCCTCCCTATTCCACTGTTACCGAGTTCTTGTTCTATCCCGACTCCAAACAACAAGAAAATGTATATTTTATCCTTTTCAATTAATGTATAATATAAATAAATAATACGCAATATATAAAAACATATTGACTGAATCTAATTATTTATTACGTCATTTTGAAAATGTTTTCACAAAATCGACAAATAAAAAAAGGTGTCAATGCTTTTCTAAGAGATGAACTCTCTAAAAGAGAAGCATAAACACCTTTTTCCCATTTAAGTCCAATTCGCCTGTCTCCTATAACACTATCTCTTCTAGAGTACAAGATAGATAAATTGAATAAACTCCTACTTTGCTAAAACGGATTTCATAACAATCCCTTCCTCACTCAATCGCTGCCGCAAGCTTTGGGCAAAAGCGAACGCGTGCGCACCGTCGCCATGAATGCATACTGTATCGGCTTGTATCGCCACATCAATACCCTGAACAGCGTAGACAACCCCTTCTTTTACCATGCGAATGACCTGCTGAACCGCTTCCTCGGTATCTGTAATCAGCGCATTGGCTTCCCGACGCGGCGTCAATGAACTGTCCCTTTGGTACGTCCGGTCTGCGAATACTTCATGCGCACAACGGAGTCCAACGGCTTGTCCAGCCTTTATGAGTTCACTACCCGACAGCCCGAACAACACCAGCTCTGGATTCAAATCATGGACAGCCCGGGCAATCGCCTCTGCCAGCGCATAGTCGCTTGCAGCCATATTGTACAACGCACCATGCGGCTTCACATGCTGCATCTGTCCACCGGCCGCCGTAACAAATCCGTACAGTGCCCCGACCTGATAGACAACCATATCATAAGCTTCCTCAGGAGTAATATCGAGGTTTCGCCTTCCGAATCCAGCTAGATCAGGCAGTCCTGGGTGGGCCCCAATCGCTGCCCCGCGCTCAAGTGCTGCCGCTACAGTCCGCTTCATGACGGTTGGATCGCCGGCATGGAAACCGCAAGCAATATTCACGGACGTCACGAACGGCAATATGGCCTCATCTGAGCCAAGCCGATATGCGCCAAAGCTCTCTCCCATATCGCAGTTTATATCGATTCGATGCATAATACCTCTCTCCTCCTAACGCATCCGCAGGGACAGCCCCTGCCGGAATTGGGCAATTTCTTGTTCCCGCTTCACATACAATTCTTGCGCTTCTTCTTGTGTTACCTCTGTAAATCGAATGCACCCGCCTGGTCTCACTTGGGCGATAAGCGGCAAATCCACACTAATTACATGAGCGATTCGAGGATATCCGCCGACCGTTTGCCGATCCGCCAACAACACGATCGGATTGCCTTCCGGCGGTATTTGAATCGTGCCCATGCTAACGGCAGACGATATCATTTCAACAGGTGCTGCCACAGCAAGCGGCACATCTGCGAGCCGATAGCCCATCCGATCCGACTGTGTCGTGACACGGAACGGTTCCGTCCATAAACGCTGCTTGCTCTCTGCACTGAATTTGTCAAACTCAGGACCACGGACGACGCGAATCACCGGATTCTCTTGGTATGCAGGCCGAATCGAATGACCTGCCCCCCACGGCATGACGACTGTTTTATCGGAGCATGTTTTGAACCATTCCACAGATTCCCCTGTTTCCAGCACATCTCCAGCCTCAAGCGCTCGACCATGCACTCCGCCTATTCCTGCCCGCAAATAAGTGCTGCGGCTCCCCATTGCCTTCGGAACGGCAATCCCGCCGCTTATTGCCAGATAGGCTCTACAGCCCGATAAGACTCGCCCGAAATTCAGTGTGCTTCCCGCAGGAACATACACGGGGCGCCAGAGCGGAATGGCCATTCCATCAATGCTAGGAGACAGGTCGCCTCCCGCTAAAGCGATCACGGCTCCCTTTTCAAATTCAAGCTGTGGCCCAAGCAGCGTTATCTCCAAAGCCGCCTCGCCCTCTTCATTGCCTGCCAGCAAGTTCGCCATCCTTAGTGCCGCCGCATCCATTGCACCGCTTATAAGTACGCCATACTTTTGCAACCCAAAACGGCCGAGATCCTGAACCGTCGTCAACATGCCCGCCGCTTTTACCCGGATATACATGTCCCGTGCCCCTCCCATTTCTTGTATTCCTCTTCTGTAATCGGCAAAAAGCGTACACTATCCCCTGTCCTAAGCAAGGTTGGAGGATTCATGTCTGGACGAAATAGCGGCACTGGCGTGCGTCCGATCAATTGCCAGCCGCCAGGCGTAACGATTGGATACACTCCTGTTTGCATACCGGCAATCCCGACCGTTCCCGATGGAATCGCAAGCCTTGGTGTGGAGTGCCTTGGTGTGGAAATCCGCTCCGACATGCCGCCCAAAAACGGAAATCCTGGCGCAAATCCAAGCAAATAAACAACATATTCACCGCTGCTGTGAATACGAACAACTTCATCCGGTGATAGCTCGTTATGCGAAGCGACCTCCTCCAAATCGGGTCCAAAGCTCCCGCCATAACATACCGGAATGTCAACAGTTCGAACATTGCCTTCAAGCTTCATTTGTAACGATTGGGCTGCGGCGCTTTCTAACGCTTTTTGCGCCTCTGAATACCGCAGTAATACCGGATTATAAAATACCGTAACAGTCGTAAAAGCGGGAACATATTCAATCATTCCATACATCGGATGCTCATCAAGGTAAAGCGACAACAACCGAACTTGATCATGAGTGTCCGATCCGATGACGGTACCAAATTCAACGACGATCGCTGTATCTCCAAGCGGAAAAAATCTCATGCAGTTCCCCCTTACGATATTGATGAGTTCATCATAGCATGATTTCAATTCCACTATCCACGCTGGGTACGTATTGGGAAAGGTGTTCAATGTTAAAGTTTTTAATAAAATGTACACGCAATTACACCAAAAAGCAGTATAAAAAAGAGCAGGCGGCAAGGCATCTGTGCCCGCATCCTGCTCTTTAATGAAACTTATATTTATTCCGTTACGATATTATGGACAAGCACCGGTGCCTCAGCATGATCGCTAATCCGAATGTTCTCGTAAATTTTTGCAATGACGTCATCCACATTTTCACGATTCGCATGGATTGTTACCAAAGACTCGCCTGCCTTAACAGCATCGCCAATCTTCTTGTTCAGCATTAAGCCTACTGCAAGATCGATTTCGGATTCCTTCGTTGCACGGCCTGCTCCCAGCAGCATTGCTGCTGTCCCGATCTCGTCAGCAATGATTTCAGCAACTACGCCGTCTTCACGCGCCGGAACTTCGATCTTGTATGCCGCTTGCGGCAGCTTGTTCGGATCGTCGACAACTTCTGGATTGCCGCCTTGGTTCGCAATGAACTCCTTGAACTTCTCCAATGCCTTGCCATTGTGAATAACTTCCTTCAGCTTCTCTTCTGCTTCTTCTAAAGAGGAAGCCTTGCCAGCCAAGAATACCATCTGTCTGCCGAGCGCAAGGCAAAGCTCTTCCAAATCCTCAGGTCCATGTCCGCGCAGTGTATCAATCGCTTCCTGTACCTCAAGCGAGTTGCCGATTGCCCGGCCAAGCGGCTGGCTCATATCGGAAATAACAGCCATTGTCTTACGGCCGACATTGTTACCGATGCTTACCATCGCGTGAGCTAGTTCCTTTGCATCCTCAGCTGTCTTCATGAATGCTCCTGCCCCAGTTTTCACATCCAGCACGATAGCGTCAGAGCCGGCAGCAATCTTCTTGCTCATAATTGAGCTGGCAATGAGCGGAATGGAGTTGACAGTCGCTGTTACATCACGCAGTGCATACAGCTTCTTGTCTGCAGGCGTAAGGTTGCCTGTCTGACCGATAACTGCAATTTTATGATGATTAACAAGGTTCACAAACTCGTCCTTGGTAATTTCCACATGGAACCCTTCGATTGCCTCAAGCTTATCAATCGTGCCGCCTGTATGTCCAAGTCCGCGCCCGGACATTTTGGCAACTGGAATATCCAATGCAGCAACTAGCGGCGCCAATACAAGCGTTGTCGTATCGCCGACACCACCAGTCGAGTGCTTATCCACCTTAACGCCTTCAATTGCGGAGAGATCAATGGTTTCTCCGGAGTTGACCATTGCCATCGTCAGATCTGCCCGTTCACGCTCCGACATATCCTGAAAATAAATGGCCATCGCAAAAGCACTGACTTGATAATCCGGGATATCCCCCTTTGTATAGCCTTCAATAACAAAGTTGATTTCCTCTGTTGTCAGTTCCTTGCCGTCACGCTTCTTCGCAATCAAATCCACCATTCTCATCGTTGAATCTCCTCGCTCTCCATTGGATATTGGTTAACTTGCTGATATCAGTAACGAAGACTATTCTCTTCCTTTGTAAACGAACTTACTCAGAACATGCAGCAATTTATTTCCTTTTACTGATTCCTAGTGACAATTTGAGATTCCTTCTTACAACGAAATAGCTGTCTCCAACGCTACTTCCATCATGTCGTTGAACGTTGTTTGACGCTCTTGCGATGTCGTTTCTTCACCTGTCAGCAAGTGATCACTCACGGTTAAAATTGTCAGTGCGTTGACACTGTATTTCGCAGCCAGCGTGTAAAGCGCCGTAGTTTCCATTTCTACCGCCAATACGCCATAGTCCATCAGCTTCTGAACTACGGACTTGTCGTCGCGATAGAACATATCGGATGTGAAAATGTTGCCGACATGTACATTCATGCCCTTCGCAACCGCATTGTCATAAGCGTTCTTCAACAATGAGAAGCTGGCAATTGGGGAGTAGTCGTATCCGCCAAATACGTGACGGTTCATGCTGGAATCCGTACAAGTTGCTTGAGCAAGCACGACGTCGCGCACATGAACGTCCTTCTGCATCGCGCCGCATGTGCCTACACGGAACAAATTCTTTACACCATACTCATTGATCAGCTCATTCACATAAATGCTTGTTGTCGGAATTCCCATGCCTGTACCTTGTACAGAGATGCGCTTGCCTTTATATGTCCCTGTAAAGCCGAGCATCCCGCGAACCTCGTTGTAGCAAGTAATATCCTCCAAGTACGTTTCTGCGATATATTTCGCGCGCAGCGGATCTCCTGGCAGCAATATCGTTTCTGCAATTTCGCCCTGTTTCGCTCCAATGTGTACACTCATAACTATGTTCCTCCAGTAAGATGAATTATTTCAAATCCGTTAAAAAGCTCTTGCCATAAGCAGGCGCTGCAACAGCAAAGTTTTCTGCCACCGTTGCCGCGATATCCGCAAACGTGCCGCGCAGCGGAAGTTCCTTACCTCCAGCTGCAAAGCGTGGAGAGTAGGCAATCAACGGAACATACTCTCGCGTGTGGTCTGTGCCCTTGTAAGTTGGGTCATTGCCATGATCCGCAGTAATAAGAAGCAGATCGTCGTCTGTCATCTTCGCGAATACCTCTGGCAAGCGCGCATCGAACTCTTCCAACGCGTGTCCATAGCCTTTTGGATCGCGGCGATGCCCGAACAATGCATCAAAGTCCACAAGATTCAGGAAGCTTAGTCCCGTGAAGGACTCATCCAATGTTGAAATAAATTTATCCATACCGTCCATATTAGACTTTGTTCGAATCGCCTTTGTAATTCCTTCACCATCATAAATATCCGAAATTTTACCCAATGCGATGACATCAAAGCCTTGATCCTGCAGTTCATTCATCGTTGTGCGGCCAAATGGCTTCAGCGCATAATCATGACGATTCGCTGTTCGCGTAAAGTTTCCAGGCTCTCCTACAAATGGACGAGCGATGATCCGTCCAAGCATGTATGGATCATCTCGGGTAATCTCGCGACAGAACTCACAAATCTCGTACAGTTCCTTCAATGGAACTACCTCTTCGTGTGCTGCAATTTGAAGGACAGAATCCGCAGATGTATAGATAATGAGTGCGCCTGTCTTTACATGCTCCTCGCCAAGCTCATCGATAATTTCGGTTCCGCTTGCCGGCTTATTGCCAATTACCTTGCGCCCTGTCTTCGCCTCAATACGCTCAATCAGCTCAGCGGGGAATCCATCAGGGAATACGCGGAACGGGGTATCAATATAGAGACCCATGATCTCCCAATGACCTGTCATCGTATCTTTGCCGCGGGAGGTTTCTTGCATTTTTCCATAATAGCCCAGGGGACGCTCGGCCACCTCTATGCCAGGAATCGAACGGATATTGGACAAGCCGAGTGCTGCCATGTTGGGCATGTTGAGCCCTCCGCATTCCTGTGCAATATGTCCTAATGTATCTGAGCCTACGTCATCAAATTGTGCAGCATCAGGAGCTTCTCCGATGCCTACAGAGTCCATTACGATAAGATGTATTCGTTTAAATGTTGTCATCATGTCGTTCTCCTTCCCCAAGGTACGATAATAGATGCTTACAACGTCCACTTAACCAGAAGTGGACGTTGTGAATACTTTTATAAGAAAATACCTGCAACAATCGCAGACAATACGCTTACCATCGTGGCGCCGTACAACAAACGCAGACCAAAGCGAGCTACAACGTTGCCCTGCTTCTCATGGAGTCCTTTCACCGCACCAGAAATGATGCCGATCGAGGAGAAGTTAGCGAATGATACTAAGAATACGGATACAATACCCGTAGTGCGCTCAGACAAAGTAAGCTTACCAAGATCAAGCATAGCGACGAATTCGTTTGCAACCATCTTCGTTGCCATAATACTTCCCGCATCGACCGCTTCCTTCCAAGGTACCCCCATTAGGAACGCGAACGGTGCGAACACATAGCCAAGCACTTCCTGGAATGAAATTCCGAAGATACTGCCAAAGATGCCATTGATAAGTGCAATCAAGGCGACGAAACCGATCAGCATTGCAGCAACTGTAATCGCTACTTTAAAGCCGTCCATTATATACTCGCCCAGCATTTCGAAGAACGACTGCTTATGCTCTTCCTGCACTTCCAAAATATCTTCTTCCTTCGTCACCTTATATGGATTCAAAATTGAAGCGATAATAAATCCGCCAAACAGGTTAAGCACGAGCGCGGTTACTACATATTTAGGCTGAATCATCGTCATATACGCACCGACAATGGACATCGACACAGTCGACATCGCAGAAGCACACAGTGTATATAAGCGGCGTTCCGGCAACAGACCAATTTGCTTTTTCACCGAAATAAATACTTCGGACTGACCTAGAATCGCGGATGCAACTGCGTTATACGATTCCAGCTTTCCCATACCGTTAACCTTGCTAAGTGCAAGACCGATGTACTTAATAATGAAAGGCAAGATTTTCGTGTATTGCAAAATTCCAATCAGCGCGGAAATAAATACAATCGGCAGCAACACGTTTAAGAAAAATTGAGTGCCTTGGCTATCATTCACGATTCCGCCAAATACAAAGTTGATGCCTTCGGCTGCATAACCTAGCAATGATTCAAATATAGAAGCAAACCCCCGGATTAAGGTTTCTCCTACCGTTGTATTCAATAACACAAATGCCAAAATAGCCTGCAACACAACCATAATGGCTAGTGGGCGATAACGAATGTTGCGACGATCCTTACTTGCGATATAAGTGAGTCCAAATACAGCTAGCAGACCAATGATCGCAATGACAAATTTCATGTAATGTTCCTCCCATGCTTAAGCATGTATAGATTTATTAAATTGGCAAGTTTTCTTGTTACCGCTTTCAAAATGAACGGAATGCTATAGCTTATTCACTGTCCTTTTCCATATCGGCACCAGAGAACGCGCCAGGAAGCAATTGGGACATTGTCCATTCCTCAATGTCGCCCTTGAGATTCGTCAAGTATATCTTCGTATCGCCATCGCAGAACTCTGCTAACACTTGGCGGCAAGCTCCGCACGGAGATACAGGCCCGTCCGTATCAGCAACTACTGCAACAGCTTCCACCTTCGTCTTGCCTTCCGATACAGCCTTGAATACCGCCGTTCGCTCTGCACAATTCGTTAAGCCATAAGATGCATTCTCTACGTTGCAGCCGCGATAGATAACTCCATCTGCCAATATAGCCGCTCCAACCTGAAAGTGAGAGTAGGGTGCATACGCTTGCTTGCGGGCTTCCAACGCTTCTTGAATCAACTGATCTTTCATGGGCTGATCCTCCTCATTGAATGTTGAATCATTCCGTCATGAACGTAACGTACCCTAACGGAATGATTCCGTCTCTATTTTAATAAGAAGATGTTGATGTTAGGCCTTTCATGATGCTGACACCGGAACTCGCACCGATACGGGTTGCCCCTGCTTCAATCATGCTGTTCACATCTTCCAAGCTGCGCACGCCTCCAGATGCCTTCACACCTGTTTGTTGTCCTACCGTCTTGCGCATGAGGGCAACATCTTCACATGTAGCACCGCCTGTCGAGAAGCCTGTAGATGTCTTAACAAAGTCGGCCCCTGCCTTAACAGCCAGTTCGCAAGCACGAACCTTCTGTTCATCTGTCAACAGGCACGTTTCAATAATGACCTTTACAAGCGCTTTTCCTGAAGCCGCTTTCACAACTGCCTCAATATCCTTTTGCACAAATTCATCGTTGCCTGCCTTCAGCTCTCCAATATTAATAACCATATCGACTTCGGTTGCACCATTGGCAATCGCATCTTGCGTTTCCAATGCCTTCACAGCAGAAGTAGATGCGCCGAGAGGAAATCCGATAACCGTGCATACCTTAACTTCTGTACCGGCTAGCTGCTCTGCACAGTAAGATACCCAAGTCGGGTTGACGCATACTGAAGCGAATTGATACTGCTTTGCTTCCTCAACCAGCTTGGCAATATCCGCTTGAACAGCGTCTGCCTTCAACATCGTATGGTCAATCATACGCGCTATGCTCATGCTGTACACCCCTTATATACTTGTGTCATTTGTATTAGGTAATTCTAATATTGATTTCATGGGTATCATAACACGCGATCTGAACAGATGTAAAGTTAGCTTTGAAATTTTGTTCATTACAATATCGTGAACTGCTTTCTTACAATATTTTGAACAAAAAGGATATAAAAAATCCCCATCGAATAAGCCGTGAGACATGAACGCCACGTACTTACTCTAAGGGGAAAGCGGGTTTACCGCATGGCGGTAATTATTACATTAATGCTTGGGCTGTAAATTGATCCGTAACAAGTATATTTGCATACCTTCCTATAAGCGCAGCTCGGATCGCTTCTATCTTGCGCTGTCCACCGGCTACTAGTATTGACTTTTCCTTCTCCCGCAAATCGGATAGGTCGATGCCCACAGTGCGATCATTGATCCCTTCGCTGCATATATTTCCTTGTGCATCGAAGAATCGCGAACATATGTCTCCTACACCACGGCTCTGCAGCAGCTTCTTCTCTTCGTCGCTGAAATAACCCAGTCGAAACAAAAGTGCATCATCATTTACAGTACCTACAGTGAACATCGCAATATTGGCCTGCTTGCCAAGCTGAATAATCCGGCGAATATGCCGATCCTCCTCCACCATCTGCTTCAGAGCAACACTGTCGAATATTACGGGCAACGGCAAATAGCGGGCAATCGTATGGTATGCTGCCGCAAATAAATTCACGGTTTCCGCTGCATACGTATTTACATGAGAGTGGCTAATGCCTCCCTTGAGCTGTACAACCTCCACGCCCCGAATTTGCTTCTGCTGAAGCTGCAACGCTACGGCATGCATTGTTCGCCCCCATGTCACCCCGATAATATCCGAGTCTTGAACGGTTTCGTACAAATATTCGGCTGCACGCTTGCTAATATGCTTTTGGATTTCTTTATATTCATTGACAGGCGAATAACAGACGAGCGCCGTATCCAGTCCATATTTATGTCGGAGTCGTGCTCCCAATGCATCGAGATCCTCAAGCGGATCGACAATATCAATCCGGACATATCCTTGCTCCTTCGCATATTGCAGCAGCCGGGATACGGTCGGACGAGACACCCCTAGTTTGGAGGCAATATCCATTTGGCTATAATCCGATAAATAATACAGTCTTGCCGCTTCAATACTCAATCGCTGTTTTTCATGATCCATGTCTACAACCCACTTCTTGTGAAATGATTCTATGAACATGCTGTTATTGAAACATCTAGCTACTGCAGCATTTCGCACTTTAAGCCGCTGTTAGGAACGTACACATGATAAGGCTTACTCGCTTCCTTCTTTGAACCTATACTACCATATTATGAAGAGATGTAAACGCTCACGAATAAAATTAGAGACCCTCCTTAAACTGGGAACACAAACCTAATTACCTGCTGCAACACGGATTAGTCCCCCATCTAGGCCAAGTCTCTATCACTTATCTGCTATTCATTTTTATTTAGCTGTGAAACATGTCCAATTACTTGAACAGGCGAACAATCATATCTGTGTCAGGCATACTGAAATACTCCCCCGCTTCAATTTTCATGAGCGCTAGGCCTTGAATCATCGACCAATAAAGCGTCGCCAAACGCTTTGCATCCTCAAGTCGAATGATTCCGTCCCGTTGCCCGTCCTCGATGAATTGAAGCATATGCTTCATTGGGCTTGATATATCCTGCATTTGTGTCTTAACCGATTCCGGAATGGAAGCAAAGGTCGACGCTTGAAGCATAATATGGTGATAGTATACAGCTTCTTCGTTATGAATAAACGCTCGTAAAATTTCTTGCGTCATCCATTCAATTTTGTCCAAGCTGCTCCCTTGTTTCTCTGCGGCAAGCAGCGTCAATTGATTTGAAGATTGGAGCGCACGCTCCACTAATGTAGCAAAAATTTCATCCTTTGATTCAAAATAATGATAGACAAGACCGTGACTGAATGAAGCTTCCTTGGCGATATCACTGATTTTGGTAGCTACGAAGCCACGATTTGAAAAAACCTTTAACGCGCTATTCAGAATCTGCTCTCTTCGTTCATCCCGAATTAACTTATTTTGATCCGCATTTCTAGGTGACATATGTATACAGCTCGCCGTACGGAGCTTCCTTTATCGCCCCGATAAAACTGAGCCTCCTCCTTTTTTCCAATATAGAAAGATGTCTATACGGTTGACTGATCCGTTTGTTGAGAACAACATACTTCCTTCGTTATGCGGAAGCGCTCGTTCCCCATGAAAAAGGCAAGAGGAACCGCCACTGCCGCTGCCAAAGCAAGAAAACAAAAGCCATAATGAATAGATTCTACAAGTGAAACCCGTACTGCCAGGGCTAGATGCTCAGGTATCATTCGATTCGCTCCAATAAGCGTTTCAGCCTTGCTGAATTTCTCTAGTAATGCTGGATCCAGCTTCAAAAAAGAAGCTTGGCGCAGAAGTTCAACAGCTAGACGTTGGTTCACCAAAGTACCCGTAATGGATGCGCCTATCACACCGCCAATTGTGCGAAAAAAGGAGACCATAGAAGTAGCCACCCCTTTGAACCGCTCAGGTGCAGCAAGAGTTGCTGCCGTCTGTGCATTCGGCATTAAGATTCCAATCCCAATACCTATTAAAGCAGTGTTCCCCCTAACATACCACATATTTACCCCAAGCGGCAGGGACGAAAATAAGAATGAACTTATCCCCATAAGGCATATAGCGAGCAGTACCGATCCTCTCCAACTCATCCGTTTCATAAGCATCGTTCCTATAACCGTTCCCACCATAACCGAGAACATCATTGGAGTTAGTGCATTTCCCGCATCTCCTATATCTCCTCCTAGTCCCGCCTGAATAAAAAAAGGAATGTAAAGCATAGCTCCGTACATGATCATCCCTTGTATAAAAGAAGCTGCCGAGACTCCGGCAATTGTACGATTGCAAAACAATTGCAGAGGGATAATTCCCTCGACTGCTCGAAGCTCTATGACAATAAAGAAAATAAGAGCTATCCCCCCGCTTGCCAGCATGAACACTACTTGCCACGAGGCCCAACTGTATTCTCCGCCTGCCAGTTTGAACGCTAATAAAAGAAAAACCGTTGTTAATATGAGAAGCACTGCACCCGCATAATCCACCTGTCTGCTGCTCTTCTCATTGCGGGATTCGACTAACGAACAGCTTACAATCAAAATAGACGCGATGCCGAAAGGGATATTAACGAGAAAGTTCCAGTGCCAGTTCAATTGTTCGGTTATAAATGCCCCAAGTGATGGCCCAATAACGGAGGAAAGTGCATAAACACCCATGAATAACGCCTGGAACTTGCCAGCTTTCCCTTGCGGAAGAATCGTGAAAATTAATGTAAATGTAATTGGCATAAGAAAACCCGCTCCCAATCCCTGAATTCCACGGAAAGCAATAAGCTGGGGCATTGATGCGGCAAAACCGCATAATAAGGAGCCTGCAGTAAAAAGAATCAACCCGGAAATAAAGAAGCGTTTGCGCCCATACATATCGGACAACTTGCCTACCACCGGCATAATTGCTGTTGAAGCGAGCATGTAAATTGTAAAAACCCATGATACCGAATCAAGCCCCCCTATCTTCTGAACAATGGAGGGCAGAGCAGTAGATACAATCGTTTGATCCAAGGAGGAAAGAAAAATGCTTAACAGCAGCGCTCCTATCGTCCAATTTCGTTTATACGGATCCAACTCCATACGAATTTTCCTTTCTACAATGGGATAAATGCCTGCGATGTTTTTTATATTGACTAATTATTCAATCAAAAAAATTGTAATCTTACTATTACAAATAATCAAGCATAAATTTAATCTCTTTCTTTGTTTTGCAAATTCATAAAGACAACAAAAAAAGCTTCAGCACGCAGCGCTGAAGCTTTTTCTAACTTTATTTTATTTTTTCTAAGATCATTTTCCCGGATGAAGTCGTTACATCCAACACAGGCGACTCAGAGGTTGCCTGATTGACGCTAGCTTCAAATTTGCGTTTTCCTTCTTTTTGCTCTAGCGTAACCGGAATGTTAAGATCCGCACGATCCAGCTTCGTATCCGCCACAATGCGGAACACAGCATCAGAACGTACCCGAATCGTGGCATTGCCGGAGCTTGTATGTATGCGAACCGATTCATCAAAGGAATCAATCGCCATATCTACGTTGCCAGAGGAAGCCTCGACACTTCCTTTCCCCGTCATTTTTCCAAGGTGAATATTGCCGGAGCTTGCAGCCACTTGATATTCTTTGCCCGAATAGCCCTTCACATTGATATTCCCGGAAGAAGATTGAGCAGACAACTTGCCTGCTTCAACTTTGTCAGCTGTAATATTTCCGCTTGATGCCTCCAACTTCAACTCATCATATACCTTCGCAGGAACTGCAACCTCTACAGTGAGAGACGTATTAGTCCATACTTTCCCCTCTACTGGCCCTACTTTGATTGCTAACTGTCCTTGCTCCAATGTCGTGTTAAGCAGTTCATCCATCTCATCCTCATTGCCGTCGAATTTGCCATTCACTTGCACTTGAATGTGCTCACCGCTGCCAGCTTTTAATTGTACATTAGCCGCTTTCGTCCGAACATCAATGCGAGACACCTCTGCTGCTGCAAATGACCGTTCAACATGAACTGGCGTGCCAGGTACAGAGACAACATTTGATATTCCTTGATTACATGCACTTAAACCGATTAACAGTGGAATCAATGAAAAAATTGTCAAGCAACGTTTTGTATTCACTTTATCCGATCCCCTTTATGCCATTTCATGATTGTGGAAACTTTTGAAAGTAAGACGTTTATCTTCGCCCCTCTACTTCAATATATGAAATCTTGTATGCATAGAATTCTCACAAACACCGTCTTCCCACATATAGTAGTAAGATTCATTATCTAAACATGAATATACTGATCTCGGAATTGCTGCAAAAAATCTGAGGCTCTCATCACAGCACACACATCCGGCAATGCCTCATACGATGAACATGCCGTCAATTTATAATCAGGATGAATGGAATAGGACTTCCAATAAAAAGGCTTTTCGCTAGGTGACGCCAATTGCCAGGCAGCCTCATCAGCGTGACACGAAGTGAAAGCGCATAAATCTATTGGCATAGATAATCCCATACCTGTTGTTTTTACATAGCTTTCCTTGTATGTCCACAGCTCAATGAAGCGCTCTTTCCTTTTGCTCGCTGGCAAAGAATCAAGCACCCGTTTCTCGTTTATAGACAAAATGCTTGCAAAGTTTCCTACTTCCAAATCCTCATCAATCTGTTCAATATCGATCCCAACGGGATGCCCCTTATCGTTCGCAATACCGACAACCCATATACCAGAATGAGAAACATTGAATTGAATATGCTTGTACGGTTCACTCACAATAGGCTTGCCGAACTGATCCGCTTGAATGGCAATCTGTTCAGTAGTGCAGCCTGTCATCTCTACTAGTAAACGCTTGGCGACGAGTTCACTTAACATGGAGCGAATGGAGTCCATCTCTCGGTAGAAGCGTCCCACCTTCTCTCTTCGTTCCGGCGATAAATAAGGCAGCCACTCGTCCAATCTGATCATGCTGTCGATCCGAACGGCAATTGCTTTCATGATGTTCTCCTTCTAAATACTTCCTGTTATATGACAAAAATTATACACTCAGCCCTCTTAATCTACAATATTTTCCTGTTGGTCTCAACCTACATCTACGTTACTCCTAAAAAACCAACATTCATAGGTTAGGCACAAGTGCTCAAAGACGATGAATCAATCTTATTGATTCCCTATATACATTAGCAGCCAATTCCCTACTAGAACTATGGAAAAGATTACAGCCAGCATATTTCAATACCAAGATGAATGTATCCAAATCCTCTCTCTCACTTTGGTTGTTTTTCTCGCAGCACAAAACAAACCCTATTATTGTATTAACTAATATTGTTAGTTATAATATAGCCAAAAGCAGGAATCTCTCTATAACGCAGACTCCATTTGCACGATAGCAATAATAAAAAAATTACGTACACAGAGGAGCAATGATCATGTCACCTAGAGTTGGTTTAAACTCCACAACAATACGAGAAGCCGCTACCTATATAGCAGATACCCAGGGCTTCGAAGCGGTTACGCTTGCTTCGCTTGCACAGCAGTTGAAGGTGCGCCCGCCCTCTCTCTACAATCATGTTGATGGCTTGCAGGGCATACGCCAATTATTATCCATTCATGGACTCGAACAATTAGAATACACCATGTCACGCGCAGCAATAGGACGAGCAGGAGATGAAGCTGTTCGCGCGATTGGTAAAGCATATGTCGCCTTCGTCCGCAATCATCCTGGTCTCTATGAAGCTACGCTTCATGCACCTGATCCGCATCATGAGAAAGTACAGCAGATCAGCAATGATATCGTCGATCTCGTTATTCAAGTCCTTCAAGCATATGAGCTATCTGGCAATGCCGCTATTCACGCCGCACGCGGCCTCCGAAGTTTGCTGCACGGGTTTGCATCCTTGGAGCAAAAAGGGGGCTTTGGCATTCCTCTTGATCTCAATGTCAGCTTGGAAATACTTATCAATGCTTTTATCGCTGGCATTCATACGATCAAAGAAAATTCAGATTCAGAGCGATCAACAACAGTCACCGAAGATAATAAATAGAAAATATGTCCAACCCACAAGAGACGCACAAAAAAGAATGACAATAGCTCTTCGACAAATCAAGCTGGGGCAGCGGCAATAACTCCAATTCCTCGGGAGGATTGTCTTGGCCTTTGTTAGCAAAACATAATATGCTGCGCTCCCTAGACCATCCTTGCCTAACAAGAAAGAGAGCTATCTACCCGCATCATGCGCGGAGGATAGCTCTCTTTTGTGTCAGAAGTTAATTGAAGGACAAGCACATGTAACTTAGTGTCCCTAATTCATAACTGCGATGGATAACTTTCGGATTCAAGCCATCCCCTGCGCTCCCAAGTGCAATAAAGAGGGGAACAAAATGCTCTGCCCGCGGAACAGCTAGTGATGCATGAGGAGCATGTTCCTGATAGGAGGCCAACTCACTCCATTGCTTTTTCTCCAGCTTTTCAATTAGCCAGTCGTCGAACTGGACAGCCCAAGGTTCAGGCTCTGTCTGTTCCCATTTCAACATGCGCAAATTATGAACGCTCGCTCCGCTGCCTATTAGTAGAATGTCCTCATCCAGCTCACTAAGAGCCTCTCCGATTAGCAGTTGTTTCTCTGGAGAAAGGAATGGATTTACAGATATCTGTACAACTGGAATATCAGCATTCGGATACAAATGCTTCAGCAGCGACCATGAACCATGATCAAGACCACGTGATTCATCACGGTTTACAGAAATACCATGCGCAGCGAAACTGCGTTCTACTTCAGTTGCAATCTGTGTGGAGCCCTTCGCAGGATACTGTACCTGATACAATTCATCAGGGAATCCATAGAAGTCATAAATCGTCTCATACGTCCCATCATGGAAAGATACTGTTAACTCCTCGCTTTCCCAATGGGCACTGAACAGTACGATCGCCTTTGGCTTCATACTTGCTCCGAGCTTAGTTAAAAATCGAGTATATTCATTATCCAATACAGCAATCATCGGCGAACCGTGACTGAGAAAGATTGATTTTGGCATCGCGATTCTCCTTTATGTTCAACATAGCGGCTGTCCAAGCGATATCATGAGCAGCGCCATGCAGTGTGTCCATGAGATGTTCTTAAAGGATCACACAGAATGTACGAATGAATTGTTTCTATGCATTTGCAGCCAAAATCGTGATTAATAAGCTGCTGTAAAGCGGCGGCCCGAAAATTGCGGATTCTCCACTTCATCCAGAATTGCTACAGAGAAGTCCTCAGCTGAAATGCGGCTATTGCCTTCAGCATCCACAACCAATTGGTCTGTTCCAGTACGATATTGTCCAGTGCGCTCACCTGGCTCAATCAAAGCAGCAGGGCTCACGTTCGTCCATGCCAGCGTAGATTCATGGCGGTACACATCAAGCGCGTCGCGATGTGCTAGCGCGATTGGCTTCCAAGCATCAGGGAAGTCTGGTGTGTCCACAACTTGAACGCCTGGCGCCATTTCAAGGCTTCCTGCTCCGCCAACAGAGATCAAACGTCCTACTCCAGCCTGCTTTACACCAGCGATCAATGCTTGTGTTGCTTCCACAAGTGTAGATTCTTCTCCCATCTTAGGCCCAAAAGCACTAACGACAACATCATGACCCGCTGTACGCTCAGCCACGCTTGCGGAATCGAGAATATCGCCAGTCGCCACTGTCAAATTGTCATGAGACTGCGCTACGCGCGAAGCATCACGAACGATTGCCGTTACTTCATGACCTCTTGTCAAAGCTTCATTCACAATACGTTGTCCAATTGTACCTGTAGCACCATATACCGCGATTTTCATAATAAGTTCTTCCCTTCTATAGTAAAAAGTTTATTTATTATTTCCTTCTGGTAAGGACAGCAAACCACGCTTAGCAAATTACTTTAATGTAATAAAGAATGTTACAACTAGCGTACGAAAAACTCCATGAAACATTGGAGTCATTCTTATTCAAATTGTAGACCGCCTGCACTCTACTATGAATCACGCATCCTCCTGCATTCGATCCTTCAAATCTCCTGCTAACTGATCCAGCGTCACTTCTGCCAGCACCTTCTCCATCGCAGATTGTGCACGCAGCATAACAAGCTGTAATACAGATTCAATATTTGCGCCTATTGGACACTTGGGATTCGGATGTTCGTGAAATCCGAACAATTCCCCTTCCTCAACCGCCTCAACTGCGCGATATACATCAAGAAGATGAATATCACTAGCTGGCTTGCACAAGGTTGCTCCCCCTGTACCAGGACGGACATCTACGAGTCCAGCCTTCTTCAGTTGGGATGTTACCCGCCGAATGACAACAGGATTCGTGTTGACGCTGCCTGCCATCCACTCCGACGTATGATGGGCATTTGGTTCAAGCGCCAGCAAAGATAGAATGTGGACGGCTACACTAAAGCGGCTGCTTATCTTCATGCTGCTCACCCTTTCATGTAACCATTATAGTTACAACTAGATTGAATTGTCAAGCTTCCTTTTTCCACTTGCAAATGAATAGCGGTCACGCCGTTTGATTCATGGCGCATACCGCTATCTCGCCTAGTAATATTACACCTCGTTCACCCGCAATTCCCTATATGTCCAAGCTGCCTATGTAGAAATTCGCATTCTCTCGCTACCCAAACCATTTCACCGCATCAAGATAAAAAAACACCTCGCACCGGGATAAAGTTACTATGATCACAGTACCGATAATGAAAAGAAGAATTCAAAAAGTGCGCAATGGAAAGATAGTACAAATCGCAAAAGCGAAGCGCTTATCTTTTATGTGCAAATTGAAATGAAGAGCTATTTGTACGTTTCCCCATCAATCAAATTCGAATTCAACGAAATGCTTCCGCAAGCGGGGAAGCTGTGACATTAGAATTTTTTACACAAACATACAGGATAAGATAAGGAAACAAGTATACGCACAGGATGAGACAAGTGATAAAAAGACGCCTTGGAATCATTGAAATGCTGTGCACTCCATAGCTTATAACTCGCAAAAGCCTCCATCAAAACACTCAACGGCAACACGACCCTACGTTAAAGCACAGAAGCAAAAATGCTACAAAGAGCCCTTAAAAATCAAATCCACCGCAGTTCATATGCCCCAAAATAAATACTTATCGCGAATGTTCCATAAGTGTTATGCATGCTCGATATTGCGAAGCGGAAGCGCATCAGGTGAAGGTTCATATACTTGTTCAAAAAAACGACTAGCTCCTGTATGAAGCAAATCATAGTAGTTCTGGAACAATTGATCCGCTTCCTTGCCTAACCACACATCTGGCAACAGCTCTTCAGGGAAGTCCGGATCAATGAATAAGAACTTCCGATACCAGTGAACCAGCTTGCTCTTCTCTACGAAGCAATAACCGTCAGGCATAGCATCCCCCTGCTGAATCATCGCGAGCAATTTTTCATAACTTGGACGGTATACCTCAATAAATTCAGCATAAGCAGCATTAATCTCATCGATGTTCCAGCATTTCTGTACCAACTGCTTAGATTTGCTCCAAGCAATATGATCCGCCTTGAAAATTTCCACATATCCGGAAATTCCGCGTGATTCCACGATGTCCCTCACCTTATCAGTCAGATCGTTAGGACTGATCCAGGTGCTCGTCGTCAACATGCCGAAGCCGAGCCATGCCAGCTCCTTGCGCAATTGATCCCGTATGCCCCGTTCCTTTTCGGGAATGTTGTAGCTCGCAATGCACCATTTGCCGTCCCATGTATCTGACTCCTGTTTATAAATGCGGGCCGCCGCCTCATCCAAGCGCCGCTTGCCGCGCGAAGACATTGAATAATAGCTGCGATTCCCCACCTTGCGCGACTCCAGCCAGCCTTGGCGCAGCATGCGCGAGATTGCGGCCCGTACGGCCTGTTCAGTCAACCCGAATTCCCCCATCAGGGCGGTCAGGCTCCCAACCCAGATTTCGCTTCCATAATGACGTACATACTCGCCGTATATGGTAAACAGCATCGATTGCGGCCTCATGTTCACCACTCCTAGTCGATCATGTGATTTCCAAATGTTGCATCTCGTCAAATTGTATCACTTGCCTCTCCATAGCTCAAGCAAAATGGAGGACATGTCGGAGTGGAGGAACCGCCGCTCAATTGTCAGGACAGCTTCTGCTCTTCTTCCGTCTTGCAACGCAAAGCCGTAAGACGCTCTGCCATCGTTTTCTTATCGAAAATCGCCTGCGTAAACGTTCCTTTTCCGACTAGATTGATTCTCGTCTCCGCCGTCACCTCGCAGACAATGCGCTTCGCTCCCACCTCGGTACAAACAGCTTGGAACGTTACCTCCTGCCCGTCAACCGCAGGCCCTACGTGCTTGATATCGAGAGCGAACCCCGAACCCTCTTCCTCTTCCTCCAAAAAAGGAACGATCATCTTTCGTCCTGCTTTCTCCATATAGTAAATCATGGTGACGGTAGACATCACTTCGTGTATGGTTGTGCCGTCAAAAGCAGGATGCATATCCGGTGTAACAGTCACAGAAAAAGATATTTCGGCGCCCGGAGCCAATCCTGGCTTCACTTCGATTCCTCCTCGCCAGAAAAAATACCATATCCATCAAGATAGCGCCTGATCATATTCGCTCAATTACAGTGGCGATACCTTGACCCACGCCAATACACATCGCGGCCAATCCGTATCGCACCTCCCGGCGCTCCATCTCATTGAGTAGTGTTGTTAATATGCGAGCCCCGCTGCACCCGAGCGGATGACCGATCGCGATTGCCCCACCGTTCACGTTCACTCGTTTCGGGTCGATGTTCAACTCTCGCATGCTAGCTATCGCCTGAGCGGCAAATGCTTCATTCAGCTCGACCAGATCGATGTCCCCGATACTTAACCCAGCTTGCTGGAGCGCCTTGCGCGCGGCCGGCACGGGGCCGATTCCCATTACGGACGGATCAACGCCAGCAGATGCAGCAGCAACCACGCGGGCGCGTGGCCGAAGACCGAGCGAATGAGCGGCCTCCTGTTCCATTATGAGCAGCGCCGCTGCTCCGTCGTTAAGACCCGATGAGTTCCCAGCCGTCACGGTTCCCCCTTGCTTGAAAGCCGGCTTGAGCTTCTGCAGTTGAGCCAGGGTCGTCTCAGGACGAGGATGTTCATCCTGCTCGATCTTCGTGATCTGGCCCTTGCGCCCAGTCACCTCCACCGGAACAAGCTCTGCGTCAAACTTCCCGGCAGCCTGAGCCTCAGCATATCTCCGTTGGCTGGTGAACGCAAACTCATCCTGCTCTTCCCGGCTGACACCGTATTGCTCCGCCACGTTCTCTGCCGTCTCTCCTAGACTGATTGGCGGATATAGGGCAGCCAGCTTGTCATTAGTCATCCTCCAGCCCAAAGTCGTATCATAGATCTGCTGGTGCCCGCGCTGAAAAGCAGCCTCCGGCTTCATCATCACAAAAGGGGCACGCGTCATGCTTTCCGTCCCGCCGGCAATATACACTTGCCCTGCCCCTGCCATAATTGCATAGGCGCATTGCTGAACGGCTTCCATGCCGGATCCGCACAGACGATTTACCGTCACTCCCGGCACCTCGACCGGCATTCCCGCCAGCAGCAGCGACATGCGCGCCACATTGCGGCAATCCTCCCCCGCCTGATTCGCACAGCCGAAGATGACGCCGTCCACCCGCTCCGGGGCGACCGGATTCCGCTCCAGCAGGCTGCGAATAACGATCGCGCCCAGATCATCGGCGCGCACATCCTTGAGCGCTCCGCCGTAGCGTCCGATCGGCGTCCGTACTGCATCAATGATTACGGGTGTTGCCATCTTGTTTCCCCCCAATATCATAGGAATAGAAGCCTTGGCCGCTGCGGAAGCCTAACCGGCCTGCCAGCACGAGCTTGCGCAGCAGCGGAGCCGGGCGATACCGCTCTTCACCCAGATCTCGGTGGAGCCCGCTCAGTACCGCCAGCACATCATCCAGCCCGATTCTGTCTGCCCATTCGAGTGGGCCGTACGGATAACTAGTTCCCAGCTTCATAGCCGTATCGATATCCACAGCGGAAGCCGTCCCTTCCATTAGAGCGAAGGCGGCTTCATTTACGATTAAGGCGAGAATGCGCGGGAAGACGAGACCAGCTTCATCCTGCACGATTTCTACCTGCTTACTTAAAGAGCGGAACAGTTCCTCCATGCTTTGAAGGGTTTCCTTTGATGTCTGCAAGGCAGGAGCCACTTCAATCAACTCGCGTTCTTCCAAGGGTGCGAGTGTACCAAAGCCGCATATTCGCTTCGGCTGAGAAGCCCATGATGCGATCTCGGTGGCTGATAGAGCTAGCGAGGTAGCCGCGATTGGTGTTTCTGGCGGCAACAGCCGATCCATTTTTACGATGTTCGCCTGCTTTTCAACCACATCATCATTGGTTACTTCCACACCGTACCGAACTGAGAGGGCCGCACCGCATTCCTCCGCCTCTTCCAAGGAAATGATCTCAAATCCGCTGCGTTCCAGCAGCACATGAAGACCTTCGCGCAGCGGGCTGTTCCCAACCAATAGGATTGCGTTATTGGTCATATGAATAAAACCCCTCTCCTGTCTTCCTGCCCAAGCTTCCTGCCTGCACCATGCGCTGCTGTATCCGGCTCGGCTTGAAGCGGCTCTCATGATTGAACCGGGTATAGACCGATTCCGTTGTCGCCAGATTCACGTCGAGACCAATCATATCCTGCAGCTCGAACGGCCCCATTTTGAAACCGCCAGCCTGGTTCATAATGCGATCAATTTGCTCCGGTTTAGCTACCCGGTCGCTTATGATGCGCAGCGCTTCATTATAGTAAGGTCGGGCGACGCGGTTGACGATAAAGCCAGGCGAGTCCTCCGCCAGCACAGGCACCTTGCCCAGCTCCTCCGCAAACCTGCGAGCAGCAGCTACGCAGGCGTCTGCCGACTTGTGGCCGCGAATGACTTCCACGAGCGGCATAACCGGCGCAGGGTTGAAAAAATGAAAGCCTATGATGCGCTCCGGATGAGGCAAGCCCGCTGCAAGCTCCGTAATGGAAAGGGAAGACGTATTACTCAACAGCAGCGCATCACTCCCACAAAGCTCTGTTAAGCGAACGAACACAGAACGCTTCAACTCCAGCTTTTCGGGGATCGCCTCGATGACGATCGAGCACGAGCTTACTGCTGCCATGTCCTGCACCAGCTCAATAAGCTCATGTGTCGACCGCTGTTCCTCCACCGAGATTTTCCCCTTCGCAACGTCCTTCGAAAGAACCGAACCTATATAGGCTTGCGCAGCATCCAGCACCTCTGGCTTAATATCCTGCAATCGAACACGGCGGCCCCGCCGGGCGCATACAAGCGCGATCCCCGCTCCCATCGTGCCGGCACCGATAATACCGACCGTTCCGAGGCTTCCTTCGGAAATATAGTCTTCCATCGGCTATACCCCCTTGAACGTGGGCAGCCGCTTATCCAGAAAAGCCTGCATGCCTTCCCGGTGATCCTCCGTGCGTCCGGCGATCTCCTGGGCATATGCCTCCTGCTCCAGCGTCTCCGCCAGCCCCTTTTCCAGTCCCCGGTTCATTGTCTGCTTCATCAGCCATATCGCTCGCGTCGGAAGCTGAGCCAGCTTGGCTGCAAGCTCAGCTGCTTCCTCATCCAGCCGTTCGGCGGAGCATACGCGATTGACCAAGCCTATCCGATGCGCCTCTTTCGCCGTAACGCGATCCCGAATCGTGGCAATTTCCATCGCCTTGGCCAAGCCGACAAGGCGCGGCAGGAAGTAGCAGCCCCCAGAGTCGGGAACAAGCCCAATATTGATGAATGCGCTGACAAAATACGCCCGCTCGGACATCACACGCAGATCGCAAGCGAGGGCGAGGCTCATTCCTGCTCCTGCCGCTACGCCATTCACGGCTGCGATAACCGGCAGCTCCGTGTTGCGGATTTGCATAATGAGCGGATTGTAGCGCGAACGCAGCATGTCGCCATGATTTGCGGCTCCGGTCTGCCCAGCTACATCCTGCCCGCCAGCTCCCGCCACATCGCCCAGATCCTGCCCTGCGTTGAATGCTTTGCCCGCTCCGGTCAGGACGATGCAGCGCGCCGCAGCATCTTTGCCTGCTTGGCGGAATGCATCGATCATCTCGGCGATCATCTTCCCGGTGAAGGCGTTGTACTTATCCGGCCGATTCATTGTGATCCGGGCTACGCCTGCTGATACTTCGTATAGAATCGTTTCGTACACAGCCATGGTTCCTCCTATCTGCCCTTGAATTGGGGACTTCGCTTTTCTTGAAAAGCAAGCATGCCTTCCTTCTGATCCTCGCTCGCGAACAGCAGATGGAAGTATTGCCGCTCAAAATCGAGTCCTTCGGCCAACGAGAGATCCTGCGCTTTGCGAACGGCCTGCTTAATAAGGGCAACAGCCAGTGGCGGCTGGTTGGCAATACGCCGCGCAAGCTTCAGTGCTTCCTCCAAATAGAGCTCAACTGGAGCTACCTTGTTAATTAGACCGCAGCGGAGAGCCTCTTCCGCGGGCATCGCATCCCCGGTCAGCAGCAGTTCCATCGCCTTGCGCTGCCCCACCGCCCTGGTCAACCGCTGCGTTCCTCCTGCGCCCGGCATAACGCCAATGCGAATTTCCGGCTGCCCGAAACGTGCCGTATCCGAAGCAACAACAAGATCACAGTTCATCATCAGCTCACAGCCTCCACCGAGCACATATCCGCTCACAGCAGCGATGATCGGTTTAGCGATGCCGCCGATACGATCCCAGACATCGAACTGCCGCTTCAACAGCAGCGATACAGCGGATTCATCCGCCATTTCCCTAATATCCGCTCCTGCGGCGAAGGCCTTATCATTCCCTGTAATAACAAGCACCTTCACAGCATCGTCCCGATCCATCCGTTCGAGTTCGGCCACAAGCTCCTGCATCAGCTCGCGATTCAAGGCATTCAACACGTCAGGCCGATTCAGGGTAAGCACACCTACCGCGCCGTCCACCGACACGGCCACATAACGACTGCCAATCTTCGTCATCCCGCCTCCACTCCTTCACTTGCTTGAACGGCTGCCGCTCGCTTGCGGTTATCGACAATGCGTACTGCTTTGCCCTCGCTGCGCGCAATCGAACCCGGCTCATTCACATGCAGCAAAACCGAGACGCCGAGCGAGCATTTAATCGCTTTGCCGATCTCCTTAACCAGTTCGGCCACCTCGTGGCTTTCCTGAACACTGTCTACCTGACTCCAGAATTCCGGTGTAATCTCGCAATGAATCTCGAAGCGGTCAAGTGCATTGTCCCGCTCAATGACGACTTGATAATGGGGCGCAAGCTGGGAGAAATTAAACAGCACGGCCTCCAGCTCGGTCGGGTAGACGTTGACACCGCGTATAATCAGCATGTCATCTACTCTTCCTTTAATTCGGGACATCCGCATCGTCGTGCGGCCGCATTTGCAGGTACCGGGGTGAAGCGACGCAATATCGCCCGTCCGGTATCGGATGACCGGGAACGCTTCCTTGGTCAGTGATGTAAAAACCAGCTCGCCTTCCTGCCCATACGGCAGCGGTTCACCCGTCTCGCGATCGACCACCTCCGCCAGGAAATGATCCTCGGCAATGTGCAGACCATCCTGCGCTTCTTGGCATTCGATGGCGATACCTGGCCCAAGCACCTCACTCAAGCCATAAATATCAATCGCCTTAATGCCAAGAGCATCCTCCAAATGGCGGCGCATTTCCTCCGACCAAGGCTCTGCGCCGAAAATGCCATACTCCATGCTCGTTGCCCGCGTATCGATGCCCTGCTTGCGCATTTCCTCCACCAGATTCAAAATATAGGACGGCGTACCTGACAAACCGCGCGGCTTGAAATCCTGAATAAGTGTAATTTGGCGCGGGGTATTCCCTCCTGATACAGGCACAGCCACTGCGCCCAAACGCTCGATGCCATAATGAAGGCCCAACCCGCCTGTAAACAAGCCATATCCATACGCATTATGGAAAATATCCCCGGGCTGACCGCCCGCGCAGCAAATGGCGCGTGCTACAATCTCTGCCCATGCTTCAACATCCCGCTTCGTATAGCCTACAACGATCGGTTTGCCTCTCGTGCCGGATGAGCCGTGGATACGTACAACTTCGCTCATCTCGGTCGCGAACAATCCGAAGGGGTAATAATCACGCAGATCGGATTTCTTCATAAACGGCAGGCGGCGGATATCCTCCAAACTGCGAATGTCCTCCGGAGCCAGACCCGCCCGATCTAACGCAGAACGATGAAAAGGCACTCGGTCATATGCCCGCTTGATGGCGTGGCGGAGTCTCTCCAACTGGAGCGCTCGCATCCGTTCGTGCGGCATCGTTTCCATCTCGACATTAAATATCACGCGCTACCCTCCTACTCCCCGCGGAAGACAGGCTTTCGTTTGTCTGCAAAGGCTGCCAATGCCTCTACCCGATCCTTCGTTGGGATAATCATCTCATAGGCTTGTGCCTCAACCGCCAGTCCGGAGTACAAATCAACATGGCTGCCCCGGTTTATGGCATATTTGGCCTGATAAACCGCGAGCGGCGCATTAGCAGCAATTTCATTCGCCAAGTCAAACGTCATGATGCGAAGTTGGTCTGCGTCATCGGCTATTCCGTTCAGCAATCCGTATTGCAGCGCATCTTGGGCCTTAATTTTCCGCGCAGTCAGGATGAGCTCCTTCGCCCGCGCTGATCCGATAAGCCGCGGCAGCCGCTGCGTTCCACCCGCACCGGGAATGATGCCCAGACTCACCTCGGTAAGTCCCATACGAGCATCCCGAACAGCCAAGCGCAAATCGCAAGCCAGCATTAATTCGAAACCGCCGCCAAACGCAAATCCGTTCACCGCTGCTATCGTCGGCTGCGGAAGCTCCTCCACGGCGGTGAACACATCTCGGATCGCACGCACGTTGCGTCTCACCTGCTGCTCATTCAGCGTGCGCCGTTCCTTTAGATCGGCCCCTGCGCTGAAGGAGCGGCCCGCGCCCGTTACGATGACAGCTCGAATCTGATAACGATCTTCCCTGATCTCCGCGACGATTTCTCCCAAGCGCACCAGCGATTCATAATTAAGGGCATTTAAGTCGGCAGGCCGATTCAACGTAATGACGGCAACATTACCGTGACGATCCAGCTTCACTGACTGTCCCGAATCATGCTTCTGGAACGGTTCCTGCCCCATATTCAGATTCAGGCCTTGTTCCTGATCCTGTTCCGGTGCCTGATACTGTTTCGGTGCCTGATACTGTTTCGGTGCCTGAGCCTGCACCGGCGTCTCCCTCTGTTCCTGCCTCTCCATCGATTCGTTCAGCCCCCCTCTTTTCTGCTGATTCAACGGCTCGACATCCTCCACTGCATTTACTCCATTGACCTTACTCCTGATTCGTGGACGGCAATTCCTTACCTAGTCCCCTTCGTTCCGGACTGACGCGCGCGTATGTCCCCAATGCGACGGCAACAAGCTTCCCATCGCAGGTAATGCGCGCATCCGTCACAATTAAATTGCGCCCGCGCTTCAGCACCCGGGACTCCGCAACGAGAAGTTCGCCGATGGCTGGAGACAAATAATTGATCTTGCTCTCTACGGTTACACACTGCTGCACCCCGTCAATCGGGGGTGCAGCCGCATGACCCATGGCGGCGTCAGCCAACGTGTTCGTCACGCCGCCATGCACGAAGCCTTCGATACTGTTATGAAGATTGGGGTGGGTATGCAATTGCATAACGCAGCCATCTTCGTCCAGCCGAACGACCTCGATTCCAAGCAAATCATTAAACCGGTTGCGATGCGTCGGCTTGCTCACTCATGAACCTCCGCCATATGCATGGTTACCAATTTGCCGGCAAATCCCATCAAATCCTTACCTGACGCCTTGCCCTCAGCGGATGACATGGCTGCCTTCAAGGCCTCCTTCGATTCAAAATACATCTCGCAAATCAGGTGCAGATCGCTCTCGCCCATTGGCGTTCCATAGATCGTTCCTACCTCCATCTTCACGAGTCCAGGCATTTTCGCCGCCAATGGAGAATGGATATTGAAATAATGCTCGTTGAACGCCTCGACATCTTCCGGCTTGCGGTAGATCGCTATTAATTTGACCATGTAAAAAATCCTCCCTTATCTCTCAATATTCATTCTTAAAATCTATCAAACAATGATTACATCCCATTACACCCCGAACGAGACAAATTTCGTTTCCAAAAATGCATCCATTCCGTAACGTCCGCCCTCCAAGCCAAGTCCGCTTTCCTTCCAGCCGCCGAATGGCGCCTGAGTCTGTGTCGGCGCGCCGTCGTTAATACCTACGATGCCGTATTCCAGCGCCTCTGCCAGACGGAAACAGCGACTGCTGTCGCGCGTATAGGCATAGGCAGCCAAGCCATATGATGTGTCGTTCGCCATTTGGATTACGTCAGATTCATCCGTGAAGGTCATCATTGGCACAACTGGGCCGAATGTTTCTTCGCCTGCAATCTCCATCTCCTTAGTCACGCCCGTAATCACGGTCGGCTCGCAATAGAAGCCTTTGCCGTATTCCCCCTCTGTCAAACGCTTGCCACCGAATACAACTTCCCCGCCTTTTTCTTGTGCATCCTGAATATGGCGCAGCACTTTATCAAGCGCCCGTTGATTGACGAGCGGGCCAATTTCCGTCTCTTTGCTGCGGCCATCACCTACCTTCGCCTTGCTCAACCGTTCGATCAGCTTGGCGCTGAATTCCTCCGCCACAGACTCGTGGACGTACAGGCGGTTCGTGCAGATGCACATTTGCCCCGAATTGCGGAACTTGCTCTCGAACAGCCCCGCAACCGCCGCGTCCAAATCCGCATCCTCGAACACAATAAACGGCGCATGGCCGCCTAATTCTAGGCTGACCCGTTTAACGTGCTTGGCTGCCCCTTCCATTAACAGCTTGCCGACACGCGTTGAGCCGGTGAAGGCAATTTTGCGAACTTTTGGATTGTCGAGCAATTCCTGGCCCACCGTCTCCGGCTGGCCGATGACCAGATTCACGACACCGGCTGGGAACCCGGCTTTTGCAATCAGCTCGAATAACTTAATTGCGCTTAGTGGCGTGCTCTCGGCTGGCTTCAAAACGACAGTGCAACCTGCGGCGAGCGCGGGCGCAATCTTCCGCGCGACCATATTTACCGGGAAGTTCCATGGCGTGATCGCTCCGACGACGCCGACCGGGTGGCGACTGACCATAATCCGCTTGTTCGGCACGGAGGATGGAACCGTCTCGCCATACACCCGCTTCGCTTCCTCCGCATACCACATGAAGTTGTCGGCCGCTCCCAGTACCTCGCCTTTTGCCTCCCGCAGCGGTTTGCCCATTTCGGCCGAGATGATACCCGCCAGTTCATCACGATGGCTGCGCACCAATTCATATAATTGGTACAAATATTTTGAGCGCTCACGGGCAGTCAAGCGAGACCAGCCTGGGAATGCCTGGTGGGCCGCATCGACGGCCGCTCTTGCGTCCAAATGATCACCATAGCTTACCGTCCCTACCTCTTCTCCAGTTGCCGGATTAACGACGCGGAGCATACCGCCGCCTTGTGCTTGCGTCCATTCTCCGTTGATGAACATCGACTTCAATTCAACAGTCTGCATGCTTTTTTCCATCGTAATCGGATACCCTCCCTTGGCCTCTGCAGCTTACTCCGCCCCCAAAGGCCGCACAAATGTGCATAATAGTTTTTCTTGCCTTCCTTGTCGCTGCTTGCAAAATGGCTTGATCAACCCTTACAGAACCTTGTAACACCATACAAAAAACGCAATGCAACAAACCAAACGTCTTACAACATCACAGTCTTGCAATGACTACAGGTATTAACCTTAGAGCCTTAGATAGAGCTTAAGCATTAAGTATTAAGTATTAAGTACTAGGAACTAGAGCATTAAAGCATTACGAACCATACAATCCTAGCCTCACAACACTTTCAAGGCTTCAAACGGATTTTTACAGTGCCTGCAATATAAAATGCTGCGGCAAGCCGCCGGACCGAACATATTGTCCATGCGAGTGTACGGAGAATCGCAGTAGGGACACCGCACCTTCCACTCCTCGCCCGTCGTACAACCGCGCGGCGGCGCAACGATGCCAAACGAACGCAGCTTCTCTCGGCCTTTGTCGCTAATCCGATCCGAGGTCCAGGCTGGCTCCCGCAGGAAGCGGACGATCACCTCGCGCACTTTCTCGATGGAGAGTAGCTCCTCCTGAATTTTGCTCTTCATCAATTCCAGAGCAGGACAGCCAATGAAGGTCGGCAGTACCTCCACCTCAACTACACTCTCGCTTACAACCACCCTGTGAATCATCCCCATCTCAATCATGCTGATAACGGGGATTTCCGGATCCTTGACTTCCTGCAGCAGTGCCCAAATTCGTTCCTCAAGCCCCCTTGGCATCTGCCGCATAATCTGTGTCACGATGAACCGCCTCCTTCACCAGCCCGCCGCCGGGTCAATCCGATACACCTCCGACAAGATGGCGACGACCTGCGCCAGATCGTCGGTATGCTGCCCGTCTCGTCCAGACCCGATAGGACTTATCCAATCTCCCGGCCATGCGAGCCCGCTCGCTTCGAACAAGCTCTGCGCCGACATCTTCCAGCGCCGTGCCAATTCATCGCTGCCTATGCTCAGACCGAAGCGGACAATCGCTTCCTCCTCGCTGCCTAGCGGGAACAGGCTGCCGACATCGTTCCACGCCTGGGCTACGGCCGCATTCAATCGGGAACGAGCTTCGTTCGTGCCGCCTGCCAGCCGCGTGAACCAGGAGCGCCAATACCGGATATGGTACTGATGCTCGCGCAGCATTTTGCTGGCCTCCTGCGTCAGCGGCACATACGAAGAACGGGTCAACGCTTCCAGCCGGACTTCCTTGAATAGGCCGTACAGGCAGCAGCGGGCAATCGCGAAGGCCCAGTCATAATGCGGCTCATCCGCATATTCGCCTGGTCCGTTCGGTCGCTCGAGCAGAATGGCATTGCGGAACGCCTCTGGGCTGCGCAAATGCGCCAGGTCATCCGCCTTGCCGGCTCCTAGCTCCTCCAGCATCCCGTACAGCATCGCCGCATGCCCCATCATGTCCTGCGCCATCGAGGAGAAAGCGACATCTTCTTCGATGTGAGGGGCCAGCCCAAGCCATTCCGATCCCCGGTATGCCAAAATATAGTCATCGTCTGCCATCTGCAGCAAAAGCTCCTGCAGCGCCCGGGTATAATCGGGGCGGCGCTTCGCCTCTTCCGCAGCCGCTACTTCGATATGCTCCGACATTTCACCCCTCCTTCCGTGTGGTATCCGCCTTGCCCTCGTACGCTTCCTTGTGGCGCCGCCACCTCGATTGAATGTCGCCATATCCCTTTGTTTCGCGGTAGCTTTTGTTGTCCAGCCGTTCGAGACTCGCCCGTTCCTCCGGCGTCAGTCCGTGAATATCGTCACGGTTCACAACCCAGATATTGATACAGGGCTCGCGGCGCATGAAGTTCTCCCGCGCCATCAGGAGCGCAGCTTCCGGATTAGGCGCCAGCAAGCTGAACTGGTGCATAAAGCCAGCAGACGGGCTTTTCTGGCTGAACACCTCATAGATAGCAAATTTCTCTTTCGACTCGCTGCTCATATGGCCCCTCCCGCCGCATAGGATGCGCAGGGCGCCAGCATCGCTTCCCGCACCCATTTCGCTTCTTCGTAGGATGTTTTCCGCAGCCGCAGCCGCTGGGCCGAGCAAGGTCCGTTTCCGCGCACAATTTGTACAAAGAGATCCCAATCGGGCTGCTGGTAATGCCAGACGCCCTCCGCCTCGTCGAAACGAATCGTATCGTCCGGAAGCGTCAAACCCAGATGATAGATCCGGTTCACGTATTTATGGAAAAAGACCTGCCGCAGCTCCTCGTTCGTCTGTGTGCGAATCTTGTACCGCATGTTCATTTGCTGGTTGCTGGATACAGTTCCGCCTTCTGGCGGACCAAAGAACATCAGCAAGGAAGGCCACCAGCGGTTTACGGCCTCCTGCAGCATCCGGCGCTGCGCCGACGTTCCTTCGGCCAGCTCCAGTACGATGCTCTCGCCATGCTGAGCATGGAATTTCTCTTCTGCGCATATGCGCTGGAGCGCGCGGGCATAGGGCGCGTAGGATGTCTCAAGCGACATGGACTGGGTAATGATCGCGGCGCCGTCGACGAGCCAGGCAATGACGCCAGCATCGGCCCATGTGGGGGCCTCCATATGGAACACGTTGTGGAATTTCAGCTTCCCCGAGAACAGATTGCGCAGCAGATCCTCGCGAGTCTGGCCGAGCGGCGCCATTAAGTCCTCCGCGACCCGCAGCAGCAACTGTCCATGTCCCATCTCATCCTGCACCTTCGCCATAATCGCTAGTTTGCGCCGCAGCGTCGGCGCCTTCGGAACCCATTCCTTCTCCGGCAGCGCCCCCATTATTTCACTAACGCCGTGCATCGATATCAGCTTAATTAACTGGTTGCGGTAATCGTCTGGCATCCAATCGTCCGCTTCAATCTTGTCTCCCCGGTCAATTCGGTGCAGAAAATGCGCCAAACGCTCGCTGTCCAGCGATCCATCCAGATCCTTCCGATTACTCATCTTCCATCCTCCTCTCATTCACAATGTGTATGGCATGCCCCAAAGCGGCGGCGGCTGCTTCCAGCCAGCCTTCACTAAGCGTCGGGTGCGGATGTACCATCATGGCCAAATCCTCCGCTCTCGCCGCCATTTCGAGGGCGAGGACGCCCTGGCCAATCAAGCTGCCGGCATCCGCCCCCACTGCATGCATGCCCAGTAACAAGCCGGAATCCTCCTCGACGACCACTTCCGCAAAACCGTCTGTCTTCCCGGCCGCCAGTGCGTATCCGTTGGCACGGAAAGGGAAGCGGCCCGTCTTCACCTTCATGCCCTGACGCTCAGCTTCCGCCCGCGTCAGTCCCACTCCGGCAATTTGCGGGTCAGAAAAAATAACGTACGGCACATAAGGCGAGTCGAAAGCGCTCGGCAGTCCGCCGATCACCTCCGCGGCGACCGTTCCCTGCTTCGCAGCGCGATGAGCGAGAGCAGGCCCTGGCGTAATATCACCAATGGCAAAAATGTGGCGCACATTGGTTCGGCATTCCGCATCAACTGGAACATAGCCGCGCTCATCCATTCGTATCCCCGCCTGACTGAGTCCGAGTCCTGCCGTGTTCGGCATGCGTCCGACCGTCACAAGCACCTTGTCGCAGAGGACGCTTTCCTCCCCTTTCTGTTTCGATTCGAGTCGAAGCTCAACATAATTGTCATTCTCCATAACCGCGCGCACTTCCGTGCCCGTCTTGATGACCATCCCCAGCTTGCCGGCACGCCGCTTTACTTCCGCAGCGAGGCTGCCTTCCACAAGCGGGAGAATCCGTTCCTCGCGCTCAATAAGCGTAACGCAACATCCAAGCTTGGCGAATGCCATGCCTAATTCGATGCCGATATAGCCGCTCCCGATAATTGCTAGGCGCTCCGTCATACTGTCCGATTCTAGCGCTTCCGTAGAAGTAAGGATGCGAGAACCACCTGCCGCTGCAAATGCCGGGAGATGTGGTCGCGATCCGGTCGCGATAATCGCCTGCTTGAACTTGTAGGTCTCGAAGCCGGATTCCGTCTCTACCCCGACGCGGTCGTCGGACAGGAAGACTGCGCTCCCCTTCACGACCGTAACCCCGTTGGCGGCGCAGAGCTGCGCCACTCCGCTTCCCAGCCTGCCGACAATGCCGGACTTCCACAGCTGCCATGCGGACATTTCGAAGGAAAGAGCCCCAGGCTCCATCCGCAGTCCCAGCTTGGAGGCCGATCTGGCTTCGTCATACAATCCGGCCGCATGAATCAGCGCTTTGGACGGAATGCAGCCCGAATGAAGACAAACTCCTCCGAGCTCCTCTTTTTCCACCAATACGACCGATTTGCCCAACTGACCCAGTCGGATCGCCGACGTATAGCCGCCGGGCCCGCCGCCAATGACAACAACATCCGTTTCTACTGCAATTTCACCGACGACCATCTATACCATCTCCGCCCATAATAAGTCAGGCTGCTCTAGCAGCCGCTTGATCCGATTCGTGAATCGAATCGCCTCCGCCCCATCGATAAGCCGATGGTCAAAGGAAAGCGCCATATTCATCATGAGGCGGATAACACCTTCCCCATTGCGGACGACCATGCGCGGCTCCATTTTGTGCAGCGCCAGGATGGCCGCCTCCGGATGGTTAATGATCGGCGTTGCGAGCAGGCTGCCAATCGGGCCGACGTTGCTGATCGTGAAGGTACCACCGGTAATTTCCTTAAGCTTCAGTTTTCCTTCTCGCGCCCGTTCCGACAGCTGCCCAATTTCTTCTGCCAGCTCAAAAACTGTCTTCCGGTCGGCATCCCGGATAACTGGAACGATAAGACCGTCCGGTGTGTCGGTCGCAATCCCGATGTGATAATAACGCTTCAATACAATTTCTTTCGTCTCGTCGTCAAGCGAAGCGTTGAAGAATGGGAATTCCTTAAGCGCGATGACAATTGCCTTTATGAAAAACGGCAAGTATGTCAGCTTCACCTGCCGTTCGGCCGCCAGCGGCCGAAGCCGCTCACGCAAGGCCTGCAGGGCATCGGCTTCCAGTTCATCCACCTGCGTGACATGCGGGATGGTGGTCACTGCCTTAACAAGTCTCTCGGCGATCTTCAAGCGAATGCCGCGCAGTGGAAGCCGTTCCTCTATGCAATCAGAAGCCGGTGCGGCTCCCCGCGGCCTGACAACACCCTCGCTTTTCTCCCTCGCAGGCGGAGCCGCCGTATTTATGCGCGGCAGGTCAGCCCCTTCCGCTTCCTTAGTCGTGTCCGCCGAAGCATAGCGCCGCACGTCCTCTTCGGTTATGCGCCCGGCGGCTCCACTTCCATTCACCTGCTCGATGTCGACATTCAGCTGCCGCGCAAGCTGGCGAACATAGGGGGCTGCGCGCACTCTTCCCGCAGGTAATCCAACAGACGCCGGCGGCGATGCCGCAACAGACAATGGCAAGGCCGCTGCAGGCGATGGCGAAGGAGCATTGACAACCGCTGCCACTGAAGCCGCCTGTTCCGCCTTGCCCGCTTCCATCGCTGGAATGCGCCCCTCCGCTTCGAGAATGAACAATACCTCGCCTACTCGAACTCCGGCACCCTCGGCGAACATCAGCTTGCGCACTACGCCGGCCGTCGGAGCGGTCAGCTCGGCGTTCACTTTGTCCGTCTGCACCTCGACGATCGGCTGATCGCAGGCCACCCATTCCCCTTCCTTAATGAGCCATTTTCCGATCTCCCCTTCGTGGATGCCTTCTCCTACGTCGGGAAGCTTGAACTCTATCATTCGCGTTCCTCCTTCTGAACGGTCAGAACTGTATCGCTGCAGCGATTCCTTCTCTTACCCGCCCGACCGTCGGAACATAGACATCCTCGAGCGAGAATTGCGGAACTGGAACATCAAAACCGGTAATCCGCTGAATCGGAGCCCGCAAATACATCAGCGCTTCGTCATTAATCAACGAGACAATTTCTGCGCCGACGCCGGCCGTCTTCTGCGCCTCATGAACAATTAGCGCGCGGCCCGTTTTCTTCACGGATGCGGCAATGGCATCCCGATCAAGCGGATACAGCGAGCGGAGATCAATGACTTCACAGGACCAGCCTTTCTCCTGCTCCAACTGCCGCGCCGCTTCAAGCGCCACCCGCATCATGGCCCCCCATGAAATCAGCGTAACATCTGTTCCTTCCCGGACGATGTTCGCTTTGCCTAGCGGAATGCGATACATCTCCTCCGGCACTTCTGCCTTGAAAGCACGGTAAATCCGGGCCGGTTCCAAAAATACGACCGGATCGGGATCCTCGATGGCGCTAACAAGCAGACCCTTGGCATCGTAAGGATTGCTCGGTACGACCACCTTAAGCCCAGGCGTATGAACGAAGAATGCTTCCACACTCTCTGAATGAAGCTCCGGCCCTCTAATTCCCGCGCCATATGGCGCGCGGATAACAAGCGGAACATTGTACTGTCCCCGCGTCCGATACCGCATGCGGGCTGCATGTGTGACGATCTGCTCGAAGCCTGGATAAATGAAGGCCAAAAACTGAATTTCAACGACCGGAATGAAACCATTCAGCGCCAGACCGATTGCCGAGCCAATAATGCCGGCTTCAGCCAGCGGCGTATCCACAACCCGCTCCTTGCCGTACTTTTCGAACAGCCCTTCCGTTGCCCGGAATACGCCACCGTTGACGCCAATGTCTTCTCCTGTCAGCATGACGCGCTGATCGTCGGCCAGCTTCTGATCGAGCGCTTCGTTAATCGCTTGCAAGATCGTTAGGTTCCGACTCATGCTTCACCCTGCCTTTCCACATACAGGCCGCACTGTTCCCGCTGCTCAGCCACGGGCCACGGCATATCAGCGCTAACGTGCATGAACATATCTTCAGGCCGGGAATTCGGATAGCTCTCCGCCTCTGCAACCGCGGCCTCGATAAGGCCGCTGATCCGCTCCATCAGACATTCCTCAAACTCCTGGCCCCAAATTCCCCTATTTACAAGATACCGCTTCAAACGCTCTATCGGATCGCGCTGCTCCCTCCATTCGGCAGAGAGCCGGGCCTGATCCCGATATTTGCGCGGATCGTCACTGGTCGTATGCGGCCCATAACGGAACGTGACTGCCTCAATCAGCGTCGGTCCGCCGCCGTTCAAGCCGCGTTCAATCGCTTCACGCACAGTCAGCCAAACGGCGAACACATCGTTGCCGTCCACCCTGACTCCTGGCATATCATAAGCCGCCGCACGCTGGGCGATCGTCCGAGAAGCAGACTGCGCATGGAACGGCACGCTGATCGCGTACCCGTTATTCTGGCAGAAGAATACAGTAGACGTCTGATATACCCCTGCAAAATTCAAAGCCTCATGGAAGTCGCCTTCCGAGGTTGCTCCTTCGCCGAAGTACACAATGCTCGCCTGCTTCTCACCCTTCAGCTTAGCGGCCCACGATGTGCCTACGGCATGCGTCAAATGCGTGGCTATCGGCACGCACGGCGGCATAATATGGCGGCCTTCCGGACTGATCGATCCTTCCATATGGCCCATCCAATAAAGCAGCACCCTGCTGAGCGCCTGCCCATGCGTAATCGCAGCAGCATGATCGCGATAGCTGGGAAACAGCCAATCATTGGGGGACAGCGCCAGTGCGCTCCCAACCTGGGAGGCTTCCTGGCCCTCATAAGGGGCGTACGTACCCATTCGGCCCTGCCGTTGCAGGTTGACAGCCTTCCGATCGAACATTCTTGCCAGCATCATGCTCTCGTACATTTTTATTGCCAGATCCTCGTCAATGGCTCCCTCTGTAGGGTGGCGAAGCTCTCCGTCCGGCGCCAGCACCTGATAGGGCTCAAGCACTTGATACGGCTCTAGCAGCCCGCGCATATCTTCATACTGCGTTTTCTTTCCTGCCCTCTCTTTAACTGGCGAGGCAGACGGATGCCCCTGACTTTGAATCATCATTACCGCTCCCTTTCCTTTTTTAGCTATCCCAACAGCAAGCGGTCATCCGCGACTCCCTTCAACTGGGCGAATTTTTTCAACAATACCTCAATCGTCAAATGCTTCTTTTCCTCTTCCGGCACATCCAAAATAATCTGGCCTGCGTCCATCATAATCAGACGGTTGCCGAGCTCGATGGCTTGCTGCATATTGTGCGTTACCATCAGTGTCGTGAAATTGGAACGCTCGACGACTTCCTTCGTCAGCGCTGTAATCAACTGAGCCCGCGCCGGGTCAAGCGCGGCCGTATGTTCATCCAGCAGCAGCACCTTCGGCTGCGTGAAGGTCGCCATCAGCAGGCTAAGCGCCTGCCGTTCTCCGCCTGACAGCAGTCCGGCCTTAGCTGACAGCCGATTCTCGAGGCCTAGATGCAGCGAGGCCAGACTCTCACGGAACAGATCCTTCCGCTTCTTGTTCACACCCCGGTGCAGGGTGCGTCTTTTGTCGCGCGAGAAAGCGACCGCAAGATTCTCCTCAATCGTCATCGTCGGCGCCGTGCCAGCCATCGGGTCTTGGAACACGCGTCCAATCTTGCGCGAGCGCTCGAATTCAGAGAGGCTGGTCACGTTCTCGCCGTCGATTTCAATGGTGCCGCTATCTGGGGTCATCCCTCCCGAGATCATATTCATCAACGTGGACTTGCCCGCCCCATTGGAGCCGATAATCGTTACGAAATCACCCTCGCGAAGCGTCAAATTTAGATTTTGCAGTGCAATTTTCTCACTCGCTGTCCTGCGGTTGAACACTTTTCGAATCCCCTCAAGTTTCAGCATGGCTTCCCCCCCTTGCTCCGTGGTCGATGGACAGGTGTGGAACATCCTCTTGCAAGGACTTCATCCGCCTTTCTTTCCACGTTGCTACAATCCGCGTCATGACGAGGGCGGCGACCACAATGACAGCGGTTAGCAGCTTCAGGTCATTCGGATTCAACCCGATGCGGAGTGCCAGCATAATAATGAGGCGATAGACAATAGCTCCTCCGATTACGGCTAAGGTCGCTCGTCGAATGGAGGCATGGCCGAACACAGCTTCCCCCATAATGACGGAGGCCAAGCCGATGATAATAATGCCGATTCCCATCGAGACATCCGCAAATTCCTGATATTGGGCGATAAGCGCGCCGGATAGCGCTACCAATCCATTTGACAGGCTCAGCCCGACAATTTTCATATTGTCGGTATTCGCGGAAAGGCTGCGGATCATTTTCGCATTGTCGCCGGTTGCGCGAATCGCCAAGCCAATCTCTGTATCCAAAAACCTGTCAATGGCCCATTTGATGAGCAGAACGAATAGTCCAAAGGCCGCCAAAATCGCTAGCGGCTGCAGACTGGACAAGAAGGAGTTGATCTGCGTAAATAGAGTGCTTTCCCCCAGCAGCGACGTATTCGCCGTGCCCATAATCCGCAAATTGATCGAATATAATGCAATCATCGAAATAATACCGGACAGCAGCGTATTAATTTTCCCTTTCGTATGGAGCAGTCCAGTTACGGTACCCGCCACGCATCCTGCCAGCAGCGCGCCCAATGTAGCGAGCAGCGGGGAATAGCCGGCCGTAATCATGACCGCCGCCACGGCTCCGCCGGTGGCAAAGCTGCCATCGACGGTCAAATCGGGAAAGTCGAGAATCCGAAACGTTACATAAACGCCCAGAGCCATCAACGCGTAAATGACCCCTGCTTCCAAAGAACCTGTCAGCGCATATAGCACGATAGCATCCTCCTAATTTGGAACGACTTATTTCTCTATCAGGATTGCGCCTTGTGTCATCTCTTCGGTCAATTTGATTCCTTGCGCCTCTGCCGCTTTCGAGTTGATCATCAGATCCAGCTTCTTGGAGACCTCAACGGGGATGTCTGCTGGAGATGTACCCTTCAGCACCTTTACAGCCATCTCGCCTGTCGCATATCCCAGATCGTAATACTTGAATCCGATCGATGCGAACGCGCCTTCTCCAACTGATTCACTGCTCTCGCAGAAAAGCGGAATGTCCTTGTTATTGGCTACAGATACGACCGAGCTCAATGCTGAAATGACTGTATTATCAGATGGGAGATAGATGATATCCGCGCGGCCTACCAGCGAATCAGCGGCCTGCTTCACCTCCGAACTGTTCGTAACGGTGGATTCAACCGTCTCCAATCCGCCTTCTTTCAGCACCTGCTTCACGTTGGCAATGTTGACAACAGAGTTCTGTTCCCCAGAATTGTAGATAACGCCTACCTTGCGGGCCTCAGGGAAAAACTTCTTAATCGTCTCCATTGTCTTCTTAATCGAGTCAGGATTCGTGTCGCGCGTGCCCGTCACATTGCCTCCAGGCTTTTCAAGACTGCCGACCAGCTTCGATGCAACCGGATCCGTCACAGCCGTGAACAGTACGGGAATGTCTTTCGTCGCCTTCACAACCGCCTGCGCGGTCGGTGTGGCGATTGCCAGAATGAGGTCATTTTTATCGCCTACCAGCTTTTGAGCGATCGTAAGATTGTTGTTCATATCCCCCTGCGCATTGTGGAAATCAACTTGCAAATTGATGTTTTCCTTGTACCCAGCGTCCTTCAGTGCCTGCAAAAAGCCTTCTCGCGCCCCATCCAGCGAAGGATGATTCGCGTACTGCGCAATGCCGATTTTAACCATCTTATTGCCGTCGCCATCCTTGCCCATGTCCATCGGCTCGCCCGAGTTCCCACATGCCGCCAGCAACAGTGAGCAAACCATAAAAATCGGGAAAAACAGTTTCATCCAACCTCGCTCCTTTGCAACAATAATTGGTATTGATTGCGCTTTCATTATAGTGATTAGATAAAAAGCGTATTGGCGAGTTGTTTGGCATAAGGTTTTCAAGGTTTTCTTGCGATATCGAGACATGTTATGTACTCACTCTGCTGCTTCATAGAAAATTCGTTCCTAGACTGTGTGATGTGTTCATCTGGAAGGATAATGTGAATGCGCTCGTCCTCGCGGTTTAGCGCTGCTGCCTGTTGGCTTAGATGTGGAGATTGTTGCGTATGCGTTGCAAAGATCGTGTAGATGCACAGTGCCGTGCTGAATGCTGGAGTTTTTTAATTCAAAATCAATGAGTTATTCAGGATTGTCGAGTATTTGTAATACGTTTTTTTCATGGTGCGTTATTTTAACGTTATATTATCATATCGTCATAATCAATGTCAATATTTGGACACATTTTTAACTAAATTGTGTGATCTATGTTATATCTTATATCATAAAACAAACCAAAACCTAAAAGCACAAGACCATTCAAGGTGGATGGAACACTTATGCGAGCCTTTCACTATTTTTTCCTGGTCAAAAAAATGAAGCGGTGACACCGTGATCATCAAATCATCAGCGTACACCGCTATCCTGTATTTAGGGGTTCACTCCCCTATCTTTTATAAGCAAAACATTTTTATGTACATGTTAAAAATCCGAAATCTCCGGTTTTTTGTACAGCATCGCTGATCCACCCATAATAAGAAACGCTGCGAATGCAATCCCGATTAGGGAAGAGCTTGCAAACATACTCAAGGAAAAGACGGCAAAGAACAATAGCGATACACAGGTCAGAATACTAATCGGAATAAGAAGCCATTTATTACGGTTCCCCATGATATAAAATTCAAATAAGCCGAAGGCCACCGCAAGCGGAAATCCAGGCCATACCGTACCGAATGCATCGAACAGCATCCCGATTTGACATACCACACCGCTGACGATCAAAATTCCGCCAGGTATGAGCAGCCCCGCTGCGCGCCCCTTGGTAACAAAGAAGAACATAAAATGAAAAAATAATCCGAGTGGGATGACAAACAATGTCGGCCAAAAATAACCAAATATGCTTCCTGCAGTTGCAAACTTCTCGGCGCCCCATCCGCTCCATGTAACCAGCATCAGCAAAATGCCTAAGCCGATTAAGGAGAGAGCCTTAATACTTCTGCTATTCAAGCTCCTCTACCTCCCTTTCCTTCCCCATAGTTTCCCCTATATCGTTCTCATACTCCGCATTCTAGGACGACACTCCCTACGCTCCCCCCTTCATCACTCATGAAAAATTACACGAAATGAATGACCTGCTTTCTCCGTTCAGCCTCCTTATAGGCGCTCGCAATCCCTATCTTGCGTATTCGCTCCTTGGCTACAACTTTATAAGATAACATGGCGGTAAACGGTTCCGTAAATGGAGTTGGAGTTACCCGAATCGTCCTGTCATCCAGCCACTCGGCTTGCAATTGCTCACCTGATTGTACATTAAAAGGTTCTGTACGCTCGAAGCCGTCCTGATACCAAGGAAACTCTTTATCTTTTGACACTCCTGGCTCATTTAAGCACACATACAGGGACAGATCATCGCAAAATTGAAGCATTCGAAAATGATTGGCTATTGTCAAATCCGGCAAATCCACAAATTGTTCCCTTATTCGCCGCTGACGCTGCCGTTCATGCTGAAGAAATTCGATTACGTCCTTCTGCTCCTCTATATGAAAGAAAGAAGCGAAATGCTTACTGCATAATAGGCTGGCATATGGATTGACTTTCTCGATATCGTCCAGCCCCTTTCGATAGAATGCAAGCCTTAAGGGCATCGGATAATCCATGAATGTATACGGCTCCTGCTGTGCGTCATTCCAAATGGGTGTATCATCAAGTCCGATCCAGCTGCAATCATGCTCATAGGCAGCATATACGGCATCCTCATATCCGTCACGTGTACCAAGCAATTCCGTTCGGAACTTCGAAGCGATTTCGCCTGATAGATATCCATGGTCATGTTGTGCAATGAATACGATTTCATCTTTCCTCGTCCGAATAATCATTTCTATACAGCTCCTTTGGCTTCGTATCGTCCATTTAAGGAGAAGGAAGTGCCCCCTTAATCCTAATTAGGACTTACGGTTATTGATTTTTCCATTGGCAGCGGTTATGCTGTGTGAGATAAACATATAGGAGGGATACCATGAGCAAGACATCCAACAAGCGCCGCAAGTTAGAGCGCGCAGGACAACTCGACCCTAGCTTGCTGCGAGGCAGCTGGACCCGAAAGCCGTATACGCAAGTAGTACCGAATAAGAAAGCAGAGCAGCGCCGAAGCCTATGCCGGAAACGGATAGATGACGGCGCTGTTGCTATGTAACTGCCTCTACGTTCCTCTGTTTGTTACCTTTTTGAAAAGTATTATGGATCATTTGCAGCACCCTTCCCACTTCGTTACAATAGAAGTAACTAGATCCGCATGAACGGATCCAATAGAAAGGAAGGTGCCGCCGTATGGCTAATACTCACACCTACTCGCGCGGCGAAGAAATCGCTAACGCGATCACTCATGGAATTGGCGTGGTCATGAGCATATCTGCCTTGACGCTATTAATCGTATTTGCCGCCTTGTATGGACAGCCCATTCATGTCGTCAGCTTTACGATCTATGGCATATCCATGCTGCTCCTGTATACCTCATCAACATTGGTGCATAGCTTCCCCGAAGGCAAGGTTAAGGATCTGTTCGAAACATTCGACCATGCGTCCATCTATTTATTTATTGCCGGCACCTATACACCGTTGGTTTTAATCGCACTGCCTAAGCTTATTGGTTGGACACTATTCACGATTGTATGGACAATTGCTATCGGAGGCGTAGTATTCAAAGCATTCTTCACCAAACGATTCCTCTTTATGTCCACGCTGCTCTATATTGCGATGGGCTGGCTCATCGTGTGGGCGTGGCATCCACTGACAGAAACTATGCCATCCTTCGGTCTGACCATGCTGGTCATCGGCGGCATCCTGTATACGCTGGGTACGATTTTCTACGTATGGAGAGGTTTCCCCTTCCATCATATGATATGGCACCTATTCGTGTTAGCGGGCTCTATTGTCCACTTCTTCTCTGTACTCACTTTGGTTGAAATTCGGGTGTAGCTCTATCTATGAATTACCCTGTTCATGATTCCGCCAATCTCCGCATGTACGCTGAGATTGGCGGTGATGTGAAGTATAATGTGGGGGTTACTGTTCAGACTGACATGGTCCAGTTGAACGTCTGTTTACGAACTGAGGCTCAAGAATAACTTTATGATACACTTCCTTGCCTGCTGCACCGTCCTGCTCCGGACGATCCATAATATCGGCCAGAATCGTAGCCGCTCGGCGGCCAATCTGCGCTTCATTTTGATAAATATGACTGAAAAATGTCTCTCTCTCTTCCAGATGCTCTGGATCATCGAATGTCACTATCGAAATATCTTCGGGAACACGTAGTCCAGCCCGCTTCGCAATTTGGTGCATACGCATGCCTAGTTTGCCGTGCAATGCAATATATGCAGTAGCTATCCCGCTCCTCATATACCGAGCCAAAACAGAATCATCCGCTTCCTCGCCGACAGGAATTGTGAAATCAGTCAAAATAAGCGCCGGATTAATCATGGCACCCCTTCTCTGATATTCATTCATATATCCAGCTATGCGATCCTGCACGCTGACGCAATCCCGAAATGCATCCGTACATATTGCAATATTGCGGTGTCCCAGCTCCCACAAGTGAGCGACAGCCATTTCAGCCCCTAGGCGATTGTCCGAGCACACATAATGCGTATCCACTCCAGGCAAATAGCGATCAATAAGCACGAACGGGAAGCCATTCACCTTCAATGACAGAATTTCCTCGTTATACATATCTTCATCCACCGGAAACAGCAGCAAGCCCGCTATGCCCATCTCCAGCATCTCTCGTATTTGCTGTTCCTCCCGATCCTTCGAGCCTCCACTGAATGCAACGATAAGGGAATAACCTCGCTCATTCAGCGTTTTCTGAATGGAATTTATTAGTCTCATCGCAAAATAATCATCGAGCGTAGGCATGACGAATCCCACGACTTTCTTTCTTCGTTCACGTCCGGCAAATCCTGACACGCTGCTATCTCGCATTTCATTTGTATTTGCGTTATTCGACTCTTCCTGGGCCATGATCATTTTGCCCATAATCTGCTTTGAGACAAAGCTTCCTCTCCCCGGAACTCGATAGATCAACCCTTCCTTCACAAGTGCTGCAAGCGCATTCACAACTGTAATGCGGCTTACTTGGAACTGTTCCATCAGCTCCTTCTCTGTCGGAATTCGATCATTCGGCTTCAGCTGTTTATTTTGAATCATATCCTCAATAAATCGCTGTACTTGCAAATATAGCGGCGATCGAGAATCATAGCTCATTCGTATCATCCTTAATTATTAATTTAATATATATAATATAGCATTTAGGAAAAAGAGACAATGTTCAGGGAAAAACCGGAAGAAAAAAAGGACGGTTGGTTACCGCCCTCTTCAAGCTTACTAAAATAGTTAAAATTATTAAAACTAGTGAAATTAAATTATGCGGATCATTGCAGCTAGTATCAAGCTGTTCACTCGTTTATTGCTCTCGTTTCGGCACAAGTGAAAAAATATCCCCGGACTCGAGTGCATCAATCAATCGGTCAAGCCATTCGTAGTAGGCTTCCGCCTGCCTCATCTTGGAAAGATCTAGAGAGATGACAGCAGCAAGCTGATCATCATCCGAGCTGCTGCGCAGCGTCTCCAACTCCCTCATCGAGCGTCGGATGGCGGACATATTCATCTCAACCGCTTTTCTCCACTTCAGGCCAAAATAGTCGGTAAAGGTCTGATACCAATCCTGCTCCGCCTCATATAGATCCTTGCGCGTCCCCTTCTCCCACACTTTGTGCACCATTTTCATGTCCACAAGAGTTCGCACGCCCGTACTCATGCTAGTCTTGCTCATTTCCATTTCCCGCTTCATGTCATCCAATGTCATCGGATGATCGCTGAAGAACAGCAAGCCGTACAGATGACCTGTCGAATGGGTCATTCCATACAAGTCCATATTTTGTCCGATCGCTTCAATGACACGATTGCGAGCTTTCTCGACAACGCTCTTCTGCTCCTGTGTCAACTGTGCGAACGTAGCCATGTGTCATTCCTCCTGTGCCGAATCATGTCTGTGCGGCCACTGCCGTTCGATTCGAAACCGTCCCGTATATGTATTAGTGAACGCTGGTGGGTATACTCCTTCTCCATGTTCAACGAACACATTGTAAGAGAACAGGAACAAATTGTAAAGGAGCAAATGGAATAGCAAATATTAGCATCTGCAAGCATATGAAAGCATAAGTTTATAAAGTTTTTTCTGAACGTTTTTTACGAACAGTTTTAATAGTTGTTATCTAATTTTTCCAAGGGTTAAAATGGATATATCTTTCATGCACAAGAATCCATACGCAAAAGGGGTGACAGGATTGTCCATGATCAAGGTCAGCCAAGTGACTAAAATATTTGGACATCACGAACAAAAAGCACTCGCTCTGCTGCAGCAAGGATGGTCAAGAGAACGGCTAGCCAAAGAAAAACAAGCAACCGTAGCTGTTAACCAAGTGTCCTTTGCCGTGGAACAAGGAGAAATATTCGTCATCATGGGCCTATCCGGCAGCGGAAAGTCTACACTCGTCCGCATGCTGAATCGTCTCATCGAACCGACCTCCGGTGAGATCTGGCTCAAGGATCGTAACATCTCCAAGCTGAACACAACTGAACTGCGGGAGGTTCGACGCCGAACCATTGGAATGGTATTTCAGAAATTCGCGCTCTTCCCCCACCGCAGTGTGCTGGACAATGCCGCATATGGCCTCGAAATACAAGGACTCTCCAAAGAAAAACGCTACCGCAAAGCAGCCGAAGCACTCCGTCTCGTCGGTCTTAACGGCTGGGAGGACAAATACCCGGATGAATTGAGCGGCGGCATGCAGCAGCGAGTCGGCTTAGCACGCGCTCTAGCCAACGATCCAGATATTTTGCTTATGGACGAAGCATTCAGCGCGCTCGATCCGCTCATCCGACGCGACATGCAGGATGAACTGCTTGCCCTGCAGCAAAAAATGCACAAAACGATCATTTTCATCACGCATGACCTGGATGAAGCGCTTCGCATCGGCGATCGCATCGCCCTGCTAAAAGACGGCATGCTGATCCAAATCGGAACTCCTGAGCAAATGTTGATGCAGCCGGCAGACGAATATGTAGAGCGATTCGTTGAAGGCGTAGACTTATCCAAGGTACTCACCGCCGCGCATATCATGCGCAGGCCAGAGACGATATCCCAAGATCGCGGCCCTCGTGTAGCGCTGCAGTTAATGAGGGATATTGGAATTTCCACACTGTTCGTGGTCGGGAAGGATAAGTCCCTTCAAGGAGTCGTTACAGCCGAACAGGCAAGCGAGGCTGCACGCAGCAGGTTAACGTTACAGGAAGCCATGCACACAGAAGTTCCAACTGTATCGCCCACTGTTGTTCTAAACGAATTGTTCGCCTTGTCTGGCGAGGCCAAGCTGCCAATAGCTGTAGTTGACCCAGATGGCAGGCTGCTTGGCGCGATTGTCCGAGGAGCTGTGCTTGGAGCGCTTGCAGGCAATCTGCCCGATTCCCCACCCTCATCCCAATCCCAACTAGAGCTCTATTCTGCAACAGTCACTGATATCAGTTTTGCAGCGGAAGGAGTGTTAAATCATGCAGCTGAGCATCGGTAATTGGGTCGAACATGGTGTTGATTGGCTAAGTACGAATGCTGACGGATTGTTCCAACTGCTCTCCAAATGGATTGAGCATAGTGTTGAGGCAATATCAAGCCTTTTTCTCATCATGCCGTCTTACTTGTTCATTGTTGCGGCCGCTTTGCTCGCATTTTTGCTGGGCAGATGGTCACTCACTCTGTTAACCGCTATCGGGTTGCTCATCATCGACTGGCTGGGTTATTGGATACCCACCATGAACACACTTGCACTAGTCATCGTTTCCACTGTAATTTCCATCTTTATCGGCATCCCGCTAGGCATTGCCTGCGGCAAGTTCAATAGGCTATCTCGCCTTGTGAAGCCTATTCTTGATTTCATGCAGACCATGCCCGCATTCGTCTATTTGCTTCCTGCTGTATTTTTATTCGGTTTAGGCATAGTTCCGGGTGTAATTGCCTCTATCATTTTTGCAGTCCCTCCTACCATACGCCTAACCGAGCTTGGCATCAGGCAGGTTCCCCATGACATGATTGAGGCTGCTTCCGCATTCGGCTCCACATCCATGCAGACGTTATGGAAGGTGCAGCTCCCCGTCGCCATGCCAACCTTGATGGCTGGTGTGAATCAAACGATTATGCTGACCCTTTCTATGGTCGTTATCGCCTCGATGATCGGAGCGCAAGGCATCGGCACCGAGGTCTACCGCGCTGTCACCATGCTCAAAATCGGCAAGGGCTTCGAGGCAGGCTTGTCTGTCGTACTATTAGCCATTATTTTAGATCGTTTCTCTCAACATTCGCTTAAAAACCGGAAAACGAACAAACAAGGAGCGTGATGAATATGAGACAAAATCGTACGAGGTACTGGATGTTAATCGGTCTGATTGCCGTATTGGGATGGACGCTGGCTGCTTGTTCATCTGCTTCAGGAGGTAAATCGGACAGCCAAGAGGAAGGTGGAAGCGGTGGTTCGACCAGCGAGAGCATTGGGAAACAGGTTGACTATAAGATTATAGGAATCGATGCCGGAGCCGGAATCATGCAATCCACCGAGAAAGTGATTAAGGAATACGGGTTAACCGACTGGAAGCTCATTGAAGGTTCAGGGGCTGCTATGACCGCGGCTCTGGATAAGGCAATCAAGAAACAGGAGCCTATCATTATCACGGGCTGGACACCGCACTGGATGTTCGCAAAATATGATCTGAAATATCTTGAGGATCCGAAGGGGATCTTCGGTGGTGACGAGCAAATCCATACCATCGCTCGCAAAGGCTTAAAGGAAGAGGAGCCCGAGGCATACAAGACATTGGATCAATTCAAATGGGTTGCTGACGATATGGCTCAGGTGATGGTTGCTATCCATGACGGTCAGGAACCGAACATCGCGGCCAAAGCTTGGATAGAAGCCAATGCGGATAAGGCCGCTGCTTGGACGAACGGCATAGATAAAATCGAAGGAAAGAAGCTGAAACTCGGTTATGTGGCTTGGGATTCTGAGATTGCAAGCACAAATGTTATCGCAGCGGTGCTTGAGGAGAAAGTCGGTTACAAAGTCGATCTTATTCAAGTAGAAGCCGGCCCCATGTGGACAGGTGTCGCAAATGGTGATGTCGATGCTATCGTAGCAGCTTGGCTGCCAAAGACTCATAAGGATTACTACGATCGATTCAAAAATGACGTGGATGATCTTGGCCCGAACTTAAACGGAACGAAAATTGGCCTTGTCGTTCCGTCCTATATGCAGATTCAGTCGATTGAAGATATGACGAAATAGAGCGGATGGTCGTTCATGGAGCATAAGATATCATTCCCCCTTTGCAGATGATTAAATTCAAGCTACAAAACGATGGATATCGATCGTACACAAATGAACGAAATCGAATCTATCACAACATAAGCCCCCAATAAAAAAAGCGCCGGCGGCACTGCTCGGAGGTTACATCCGAACCCCGTGCCATCAGGCGCTTTTCCTACTTAGAATATCCATGCTGTGAAGATTAAGCTCTTTCTCCGCTCCATGCATCGAGGAACGGCGTTACTTGACCTACAGCCAGCAGTGCAAGACGATGCATCGCGCGAGTACACACCGTGTAGAACAGCTTCCGATCTGCTTCATGACCATACGCTTGCTCTTGCGCGTCAATTACGATAACCCCGTCGAATTCTAATCCCTTAGCAAGGTAGGAGGGGACAACCCATTGTCCGGTAACGAACTGCTTTGTATGCTTCGATACCCGCTTCAATTGCGGGAAGCTATGCTGCAGCTGATTATGAACCCGTTCCGCGGTAGCTTCATCCTTTGTAATAATTGCAATAGAAGCAAGATTGTTCTCTGCTGCCCATGCCGCCAGTTGCTCACCAGCCTGCTTCATTTGCTCTTCTTCGTCCTCGCAGCGAATGATAGTGGGCTCTTCTCCTTCTCTGCTGAACGGTTCTACCTGCTCGCCATTCGGAAGAATGCTGCTTGCCAGCTCCATGATATTGCGAGTAGAACGATAGCTTTTGCGTAGTGTAATCACGCCGGCCTTCTTCTCCGTAAATACATTTTGCAGCGCTGCTGCTGAGCCCATGCGATTCGATTCGTAGATCGCTTGATTCCAATCACCCAATATCGTGAACCGGCTGCGTGGAAATAACCGTGTCAGCAGTGCATATTGGAATGGAGAATAGTCCTGCGCTTCATCAATGACAACATGGCGAATATGGTTGAAGGTGTCGAATCCTTCTACACTTTCAATTAGATACAGCAATGGAGAGGCATCCTCGAATGGAATAATTCCCGCTTCGAACTGCTCTACTGACCGCAGTCCGATCGCACGTATCGTTTCCACATCCACGGTATCATTTACGTTCGTGATGGCCGCGGCCTGTTTCGCCCAATGCTCAAGACTGCGCATGCAGTCGCAATACATCTCTTCCCACTCGACAAAACGAAGTTCCTTCGCCTGCTTGCGGAACCGCTTCAACCACTTGTTCACCTGCTTGCGGCTCATATCGCGAAGCTCTTCTTCCGTCCCTAAGTAATTTGGCTGCTGCTGCAGCTTCCGGTATATGCGCTTCTGCTCCTTAACCGCCCAAGTCCGGAGCTGTTCCAGCAGCCAGTCTCTTAGTTTGTCCATTCTAGCCGGCAAGGACCAATCCGCAAACTGAACATAGAATTGTTCTGCAAGCTGCTCAGCGCTAATAATTGTTCGCTTTGGCGTACCAAAGCGGATAAAGCGCACGCCTTCCCGCTGTAAAGAGTCGATATAGCGATCCAGCACCTGCTGATAGCCGGCTGAAGCCTTCCATCTGGCAGCCGCAGCCTCGACTCTCGCTTCTCTCGAGGCTGTCCAGCGATCCATGCCGCGCATAAGGCGTTCAGTCTGATCATAAATATCCTCAATGCTTCGCTCTGTAACGAGACGGTGCTCAATATAAGACTGGAACGTCGTCTGCGTCATATTTTCCTCGCCAAGCTCCGGCAAAATATTGGATACATAGTCATTGAACAAATCATTTGGCGAGAACAAAATAATCTGCTCGGATCGCATGCTGCTGCGGTACTTATACAGCAAATACGCGATCCGCTGCATCGCCGCAGACGTCTTCCCGCTTCCAGCAGCCCCCTGTACGATTAGCACGTCGTGCAAATCATCCCGGATGATGGCATTCTGTTCGCGCTGAATCGTGCTGACGATGCTCTTCATCTTCGTATCCGCGCTTCGCTTCAGCATTTCCTTCAGCATATCGTCGCCGATTTGAATGCCAGTATCAAAAACGGCCTCCAAGCGGCCATTACGGATGAGGAACTGACGTTTGAGCGTCATCTCCCCCTCAATAACACCCGCTGGCGTACGATACTGAACCGGTCCAGGCGCGTAATCATAGAATAAACCGGCAATTGGCGTACGCCAATCATAGACGAAATGCTCACCGCTTTCCTCATCCGTTACAGACATCAGTCCGATGTAAACCGGAAGCGTCTCCGTATCCCCTGCCTCTATAAAATCAACGCGTCCAAAGTACGGCGCTTGGATATGCTTGCGGAGCTTGTTCAGCCATTTGGCTGCATGCTTCTGTACACGCTCATGACTAGCCAAATCCTTCGCTTGCTGCATGATGCTTACATACGTTTCGAACATCTCGTCATTATCGACTGTGACCTCATCCCAGAAATGACGCTTCATTTCTACAATTTCAGCCTGCCGCTCCTCAGCGGTTGCTTCCAATGCAGCGATCTGGCGATCCATCAAGCGAAGCACGCGTGACAGATATAATTCTTCCTCATCCTTCATGGAAGGTTGTTCGTTCACCTTGCAACTCCTTTCCGCCTACCGGCCGATTCGAATTCCCTATAGGATTTATTTCGAAAAGTACTATTATATCCTAAACTTAGGCGCCATGTAACGTCCCCGCGCTGTCGCTTGTATTTTCCACATCATTCAAGTGAACAATAACCGTCTCCAGCGCCTTCACCACATCATTAATCGACATGGAAGACATATTGGAATAACGAGCAGCCTGTACGGGCAAAAATGGGATATGAATAAATCCGCCGCGCATTTGTTCACTGCCTTCCTGCTCAGCCAGCCTGTTCATTAACCAATAAAATATTGCATTGCATACGAAGGTACCCGCTGTATAGGAAATGGAACAAGGGATGCCGGCCTCCAGCACGGCGGCGCGAATCGCTTTCAGCGGCATTCGTGCCCAATAAGCAACAGGCCCGCCCTCAACAATAGCTCCATCTGTTGGCTGCGCTCCATCATTATCCGGAATGCGCGCATCCTGCAAATTAATTGCCACGCGCTCAAGTGTAATATCCGGTCTGCCTCCGGCTTGTCCGACACAAATCACAGCATCCGGCTTGATTTGCTCCATCGCTTCACCAAGCACCGCGCCCGCGCGTTCGAATGAGGTCGGAAGCTGAACGGCATGAACGTTGTAATGACCGATTGTACGTCCATGAAGCTGCTTCACGGCTTCCCAAGAAGGATTAATGGCTTCATCCCCAAATGGGTCAAATCCTGTTATCAATAATGTGTTGCTCATCTATGCAGCACTCCGATCTGTTTTATTTTCAATACATAGGAAATATGCTATTCTTGTCAACGAATGTGAAAGGAGATACATACCATGTCACAACTAGATATTTCATCCCTCATCCTTCTCGGATTTGCGGGGCTAGGCATCGTGAGCGGCAATTCTACCGTTACCATCGCAATGGTCGTTCTATTGCTGCTCCGCGTGACGAATATGCAGAGCCTGTTCCCTTGGATCGAGAAGTACGGGCTGACCGTAGGCATCATTATATTGACAATCGGGGTCATGGCACCTATTGCGAGCGGCAAAATGTCCATTGATACGATCGTACAGTCCTTCATGAATTGGAAATCCCTTTTAGCTGTAGCCGTCGGCATGCTCGTCGCCTATTTGGGAGGGCGCGGCGCTCATTTAATGACCCAATCCCCCACCGTTGTAGCAGGTCTGCTCGTCGGTACCGTTCTGGGCGTTGCCTTGTTCCGCGGTGTTCCTGTCGGCCCCCTGATTGCAGCAGGCATACTGTCGCTGCTGCTTGGAAAATCATAAGGATATAATCAAATCATCTACATCATACGATGATTCCCTATGTACGGCAAACAGTTCGCAACTACATTCGGATGCTGTGCCATTCATACACAAATGCCCTCCCTCATCTAAAGTTGCCGCTTTAGCAGCAAGAAGCGGCAATTGGGGATGTGGCTTTGTGAAAAACGAGAGGCAATCATCGCTATAAAGTCAGATAAGTCAAGTGTTAATTTTGTGCAATAAAATGATTGACAATGCTTTATCCGCAGTGCTAGAATCAACAAGCAGACAGGACGATCACGATGTCGTCCAACTAACTTTGACAGAAAGGCAGGCGAACTCCATGTTAACAGTACAATTGCTAAACCTACATGTGGATAACACAACACATGCAATTTCATATCAATGGAGCCCTGCTGAACCGAGCGATTTGACTTATTCTTAATTCAGATCGAACGGTAAAATGAATCCATTTCGATTGATCATGCTGTCCTGATACGAGTATTCGATTCAGGAGCATTTGTAATCGTACAATGGAATCAACCATCGGACAACGGGCGGCCACCGCTCGTATATATGACCTTACTCATCAAAGGGATATCGTTTACGAACGGTATGCCCTTTTTTTATTGTCTTGATATCAATCTGCACCAAATGACAAAGGATGTGAGTGTATGTTTTCCGTACTAGGAAAGCTCGGCTGGTTCTTCAAAGAACACAAAACGAGATACTTAATCGGGGTAACCCTACTTATTGCAGTAGGTGTGCTAGAACTGCTTCCTCCCCGACTGCTAGGCAATGCTATCGATGATATCGTAACGGGGACGATTACTTGGCAGTCCCTTTCGAAGTACTTATTTTACATTTTAGGTTCCATGGTGATTATTTATGGAATTACGTACGTATGGATGTATCAGATCTTTGGAGGAGCCAACCTCGTAGAACGCAAGCTGCGCTCTAGGCTGATGCGCCATTTCCTGAAGATGACACCTCCGTTTTTTGAAAAAAACCGTACTGGTGACTTAATGGCACGTTCAACGAATGACCTGCGTTCTGTCGCAATGACAACAGGCTTCGGCATGCTCACCTTAACAGACTCGACCGCTTTTTTGGCTACTGTACTTGTCGCTATGCTCCTCATGCAGTGGAAATTGACTCTGGCGGTTCTGCTGCCTCTGCCATTCATCGCAATTGCCATGAAGATCTTCGGCAAGATGATTCATGAGCGCTATACCATTGCGCAGGACGCATTCGGCAAGATGAATGACCAGGTGCTTGAATCGGTTGGCGGTGTGCGCGTCCTTCGCGCTTACGTACAAGAGAAATCAGACGAACAGCACTTCCGCAATATCGTCCAGGACGTATATGAGAAGAATGTCGCGGTTGCCAAAGTCGACGCGTTGTTCGACCCAGTTATTCGCTTATTTATCGGGCTTAGCTATATGATCGGGCTTGGATTCGGAGCTTATCTGATTATTCATAATGAGATGACACTGGGAGAACTGTTGACTTTCAATATGTACCTTGGGTTCATGATCTGGCCAATGTTCGCTATCGGCGAGCTCATTAATGTTATGCAGCGCGGAAATGCCGCAATGGATCGGGTAAACGAAGTTCTCCATTATACACCAGATGTACAGGATGCAGTACAGCCGAAGGAAGTCGAAGTTCCTGCAACCTTCACTTGGAAAAATTATAAGTTCCAGTATCCATCGTCTACGGTGCCTAATCTGGAGGACATTTCACTGACGCTGCGCAAAGGCCAAACGCTGGGCATTGTCGGACGTACCGGCAGCGGCAAGTCAACATTCATTAAACAATTGCTGCGGGAGTATCCAATCGGGAATGGTCAGTTCTTAATTAATGACGTGCCGCTTGATCAAATTCCAATGGATCAGCTCCAAAGCTGGATTGGTTATGTGCCACAGGAGCAAATTCTGTTCTCCAAGACCGTGAAGGAAAATATTCTATACGGTTCCGAACACGGTACGGAACAAGATGTGATGAATGCGATTGATACAGCCTCCTTCACACATGACCTTCCTACCTTGGTCAACGGTATCGACACCATCGTTGGGGAGAAGGGGGTTGCACTGTCTGGCGGGCAGAAGCAGCGTGTGTCTCTGGCACGCGCCTTCATAAAAGACCCAGAAGTGCTTATTTTGGACGACGCTCTATCTGCAGTAGATGCACGGACAGAAGCGAATATTATTAAGAACATTCGCGAGCAGCGTGCCGGTAAGACGACACTCATTACGACGCACCGTCTCTCCGCCATCGAACATGCGGATATGATTATCGTCATGGATGATGGCCGCATCGTCGAGCAAGGTACGCATGAGCAACTGCTTCAGCAGGGCGGCTGGTATAAAGAACAGTATGACCGCCAGCAATTGGAGTCGGGATTGTAAGAAGGGAGGAAATACTACGTGGAAATCGAACAACCAAAAGCAGCGCCCCGTCATGTAGGCAGACGATTGTGGCGCTATGCGTTGAAATATAAAGGCACGTTCATACTTGCCTTACTGATGTTAGCGTTAGCCGTGGCAGCCGAGCTGTCCGGACCATTTATCGCCAAGACGATTATCGACAAACATATTTTAGGGATAGAAAAGCCCTATTATGAAGCTAATTCTTCAGCAGAGGGAACCATCACATATGAAGGGCGTACCTTAAAGCGTGAGGATCGCTTTGAGCCTGGCGAGGAGAAAGGCCCAGAAGCGCGCATTCTGCAAGTCGGATCCCAGTTCCTATTCGTGAATGGTCACATTCCTGAGCAAGCGACGGGAGAACGATCATACAAGGATGGAACCCTGACGATTCGTACTGGCGATCAGGCTTGGTCTTCCCCTGCTGCCGTTATGTCCTTGCAGGACATACTTCGATTCTATGAGCCGGAGATTGCAAGCATTGTGAAGCTGATGGCTCTCTATTTCGGATTGCTTGTCGTCAGCATCTTCATGAGCTTCGGCAAGACGCTTGGCTTGCAGACAGCGGCGAACCGCGTTATCCGCACACTTCGCGGCGACGTATATGCACATGTGCAGCGACTGCCTATTCCGTACTTTGATAATTTGCCTGCAGGTAAAGTAGTCTCGCGCGTTACCAATGATACAGAAGCAGTGAAAGACTTGTTCGTCTCCGTTCTTGCTAACTTTACGTCAGGAATTATTACGATATCCGGGATTTATGTAGCGCTCTTCATACTGGATGTGAAATTGGCATTCGTCTGTATGTTCGTGCTGCCGCTAATCGTATTATGGGTCATCCTTTACCGTAAGTTTGCAACCCGCTATAACAAGATCATTCGTTCACGGCTTAGCTCCATCAACGCAATGATCAACGAATCTATTCAAGGAATGCCTGTTATTCGTGCATTCGGCCGTCAACGGCAAACGATGGATGAGTTCAACGCCATGAACGACGAATATTTTACGTATCAAAATAAGATGTTGAATTTGAATGCATTCACCTCGCACAACTTGGTGAACGTATTGCGTAACATTGCATTTGCGGCTGTACTCTGGTATTTCGCAGGTGCTTCCTTAAACGGCTCCGGGATCATCACGCTCGGTGTGCTGTATGCATTCACCGACCTGTTGAACCGCTTGTTCCATCCGATTATCGGAATGGTGAACCAACTAGCTAATCTGGATTCATCCCTGGTATCGGCTGGCCGCGTATTTGAGCTGATGGATGAGTATGGAGAGGAGCTCGACGAAGGTTCCATGCCGCGCTACAAGGGTCATGTTGAGTTCGACCGCGTATCTTTCGCATACAAGGAAGATTACGTCCTGAAGAACCTCAATTTCGAAGCAAAGCCAGGACAAACAGTTGCTCTCGTCGGCCATACCGGATCCGGCAAGAGCTCGATCATGAACCTGCTCTTCCGCTTCTACGACCCGCAAAAAGGGGAAATTCGCATTGATGGCACGCCTATTACAAGTGTACCGAAGCAGTGGATTCGGGAGCATATGGGAATCGTACTGCAAGACCCGTTCCTCTTTACAGGAACAATTGCAAGCAATGTAAGCCTTGGTGATCCGCGCATTTCCCGCCAGCAGGTGGAGGACGCCTTGAAGGCCGTTGGTGCAGACCGAATATTGAAGCAGCTTCCGAATGGGATTGATGAGCCTGTGATTGAGAAAGGAAGCACACTTTCTGCCGGACAGCGGCAGTTGATTTCCTTTGCCCGTGCACTTGCGTTCCAGCCTTCTATTTTAATCTTGGATGAGGCGACAGCGAACATTGATACCGAGACAGAGGCATTGATCCAGGAAGCGCTCGATGTATTGAAGCGTGGGCGTACTACATTCATCATCGCCCACCGCTTGTCGACGATTCGCAATGCAGATCTGATTCTTGTACTGCATCGTGGAGAGATTGTAGAGCAGGGTTCACATGACGAACTCATGCAGCTGCAAGGACGATATTATAAAATGTACCAGCTTCAGCAGGGTTCAGTGGCTTCACCTCTTGAGCAGCCTCCTGCACATACAGTGAATGCTTTGGATACAACCAATCCGAAGCTTAAAGCAGATACATCAACGGCCGTTTCTGCAACCTAATTGGCCACAAGAAAAAAGCGTTCACCTCGTCTGCATGTGCAGGCTTAGTGGACGCTTCTTCTTTTAGGCATTATTGATTAACGCAGGGAGCACTTATTTTTAATAAAGTGAATTTGATTTTCCACTCGATTGATTTCCTGCTCCAGATCATAAGACATTCCTCCAATCGCCTTCGTGCGAAGCGATTCGAGCTCTGCCTTAAGCTGGGGGAGATCAGAACTTGCCTGAGAACAAGAATAATCGCTCTCCAGATTCAGATGATCCATTGAATTGGCATCCTCCTTGAAAGGCGTTTGACATAGAAGACATGGAAGAAATACTTATTCCTCCATGTAAGAGCTTAATACGTTATAAACTAGGATTATTACCGGTTGAAGCCAAATATAATGGCCTTCGTTTTACTTATTCTTACCTTTTGCGTTATTGGCATCTGATGTACGAGTCGTCGTATTTTGACGGGAATGCCCTTGCTGTTTGTGTGCCATTGTCTACATCTCCTTTGTCATCTCTTATTCATGAGGCTTACCAAAGCAGCAAAAGCTGTCCCCAACTCCTAAGTACGAGGCATCAGGCAATCTGTCATTAATGGATTATCCCTCTAGCCTTGCTGCTTTGGAATTTGGTTCAAGCTTGCTGCACGGTGGGCAATCTTGCCGGTTTTCGGAGTTACTTGTTCCTCCATAATGCTGGCTTGATTACGTTGATGATGAATTCGCTGCGGTTTGTTATGCGGCATATCAATCACCTCCACCTTTAGACTTCCCGCTTCCACCTGAATTATAACGACTCGAATCGATCTAATTCCTGTAGGATGTTTCGTGCTGGGTGGCAAAAATTGCTATCCCCCCCAAGCACTACCCGATCATCAACAAACTTCTCTCCACGAACTCGCTCGAATTCACGGAGCAGTGAATCTATTGTGAGTGTCTGCTTCACCTTAGCAGGAATATCGAGCACAATCTTCCCTTTATCCATCATTATAAGACGGTTGCCAAGCCGAATTGCCTGCTCCATATTGTGCGTTACCATCAGAGTGGTTAAAGAAGAAGCATGTACAATTTCATCCGTCAATCGGGTAATCAGCTCTGCACGGCCTGGATCAAGCGCTGCAGTATGTTCATCAAGCAGTAATATGCTAGGCTGTGTAAATGTGGCCATAAGCAGGCTCAATGCTTGGCGCTCTCCGCCAGACAGCAGACCAACCTTGGCATTCAATCGGTTCTCCAGACCGAGCTTAAGCCTTGACAGCTCCTCCTTAAACAAAGCCCGGCGACTCCGCGTAACACCTATGCCAAGCCTTCGTTTGGCGGCTCGTTTCAGTGCAATAGCCATATTTTCTTCAATCGTCATATCCGGAGCAGTTCCGGCCATTGGATTCTGGAACACGCGTCCAATCCAGCGGCTGCGGCGATGCTCTGGCATATACGTCACATCATGGCCATTTATAGATACACTTCCTACATCAGATGTAATCATACCGGAAATGATATTCATTAAGGTCGACTTCCCTGCACCGTTGCTGCCGATGACTGTCACAAAATCACCAGACTGCAGATGAAGCTGGATGTGTGACAGCGCCATTTTCTCATCCGCTGAGTTCGCATTGAAAAACTTGCTTACCTGATTGACATGCAGCATCTTCATTCACCGCCCTTTTCAATCGTCTGGAACGCACGCAACCTGCTTGCACGCCGTTGATGTAACGTTTTGCGTATCATTGGTATCGTTAAGGCAACAATAACGATAATGGAAGTCAACAGCTTTAAGTCGGTTGCATTCATTTGCAATCGCATGGCTACTGCAATAATGATCCGATACAGAACTGCACCTAATACGACAGCAAACGTAGCGCGCAAGATCGTACGGTGACCGAATATCGCTTCCCCGATAATTACGGATGCCAGCCCGACGACAATCATGCCGACGCCTGACTGGATATCCGCAAATCCTTGTGATTGCGCCACCAGCGCTCCTGATAAGGCAACCAGTGCATTAGAAAGGCTGACACCGAGAATAATCGTATTGTCGGTATGCACACCAAAGCTGCGAATCATGCGTGAATTGTTCCCTGTCGCACGCAGTGATAAGCCGATCTCGGTGCGCAAAAACCAGTCCAGACCGAATTTAATTAGCATCGCAAATGCGCCCATTACAATCAACAATGTAAATCCATGCGATATAGGGGTAAGCAGCGTTTCTTTTTGCATGAGGCCGATATTGGCTTTGCCCATAATTCGCAAGTTAATAGAGTGCAGCGCAATCATCATCAAAATTCCAGATAAGAGGGCGTTGATTTTCCCTTTCGTATGAATAATACCTGTAATCATGCCAGCGATTCCGCCCCCAACGAAAGCGAGCAAGGTTCCTAGCCATGGTGACATGCCTGATGTGATAGATAATGCAACGATCGCAGCTCCTGTTGTAAAGCTCCCGTCTACCGTAAGATCAGGAAAATCGAGTATGCGAAAGGTCAAATATACCCCTAGCGCCATAATGGCATATAGTACACCCAACTCGGCTGATTTCAGCATTGCTAATCCAACTCCATCCACAAGCGATCGCTCCTCTCATCTTCAAAATAAATGAACGGCCCGCATCGAAAGCAGTACGCACCACCGTTACAGTGAACTACGAACCGTCATCGTACAGGCCGTATGTATTCCGCCGTCTGCAGCTTAACGGATAAATTATGGTTAGGTAGAGGCTGCATAGAAGTACATTATGCTTGTTCAACGCTCGTACAGCTAGCTGTACCTCGCACTCAGCATGTTATTGGAACAAATTTTCCGGCTTCACCTGCTGCTTCATCGCATCGGTAACTTCAAATCCTTGTGCTTCTGCTGCCTTCAAGTTCAGCGCCAAGTCAAGGGATTCAGGAATGCGGGCAGGAACCTCCGAAGGTTTTTTGCCATCCTTTAAGATTTCAACAGCCATCTTTCCTGTCGTATAGCCCAGGTCGAAATATTCAAAACCGAAGGAAGCAACACCACCGTTTTTCACGGAATCTTTCTCAGCGACAAATACCGGAATCTTATTGTCATTGCCTACACCGATGACCGAGTTCAATGCACTTACTACGGTATTGTCAGAAGGCACATAAATAGCCTGAACCTTCCCAATAAGCGATTCCGCTGCCTGCTTCACTTCAGAGCTATTTGTAACAGGTGCCTTCACAACAGATAATCCAAGCTTCGTCAAGGATTCTTCTGCCTTCTGAACATTGACTACTGTATTCTGTTCTCCTTCATTCGCAATAATGCCTACTGTAGTCATATTTTTAATACTATTCTTAATGAATTCCATCAGCTTCGATATTGCCTCCGGATGAAGGTCTGTCGTTCCGGTAACATTACCGCCTGGGCTCTCCATACTCTGGACAAGACCTGCCCCTGCCGGATCCGTTACAGCCGTGAACAGGACAGGGATATCCTTCGTTTCCTTCGCCGCCGCTTGTGAGACAGAGGTTCCAATGCCTAAAATAAGGTCAACTCCGCCAGTTGCGAACTTCTGAGCAATCGTAGCTGCATTTGTCTGATCCCCTTGTGCATTTTGATAATCCAGCACCAGATTTTCCCCTTCAACATAGCCACTATCCTTCAAGGCCTGAACGAATCCTTTGTACGCTTCATCGAGGGATGCATGGTTGACAACCTGCGTAATGCCAATCTTTACTTTTTTCCCTTCTGCAGACTTGGAGCCGGTCGATTCTCCGCTTCCTTCGCTGCCGGAGCTATTGGAAGCCCCTCCATTGCCGCATGCGGCTGCGAACAGTATAAGCAGCGACATCATCGAAGTCATAACCAGATGGCGACGTGATTTCTTCATGACTAACACACCCTTTCTTTTTCGATTGATCTCATTAACTGCCTACTAAACTGTCTAATTACCACCTCGTTACAGAACCAAGCTGATTGGACGTTACATCATCAGTGGTCAATTACCGCCTAATATTTTACTACATAAAAGCGTAGATCCATAAAAGCTTAAAAGCATGATCTGAGTAACGTATTATAGGCATATTGTACCTGCATATTCCATATCGTCAATAATAACGTTTGATAAATATGTTATAAATTAGCACTTTATTTCATTTTTTTGTCTTTTTTCAGTTGAAATCGCTTCCCATCCACTTTCAAGCAGAACAGCCACCCTTTCAGACATTGCTGTTGAAAGAGTGGCTGTCACAAAATCTATGTTGGGATTCCTATACGTACTGCGCAATTGTATCGCTTACCATCACCATCAAGTCGCATCCATACCTGCCTGCTTCTTGCGAAATTCAATTTCAGCATGAAGCATATCAACAAATAATGTCTCTAATTGCATGCGAACGGCTTCCTGATAAGCCTCCTGAAGTGATTCGTCAGTCAATAACATATACATGACACGTAGATTATACCCCTTTGTTCATCGCGTCTCTGTAGTCACGTCTCCGTGCCACACCATCCGCATAGGCCGCATCCACGACCGCATCACGAACCTTCGGCACAACTTGTGCATTAAAGACGCTTGGAATAATATATAGTTCGTTCAATTCTTCTGCGGGTACAACTTCAGCAATCGCGTTAGCCGCTGCCAGCTTCATTCTCTCCGTCACCTTTGACGCACGGCAGTCGAGCACGCCGCGGAACAGACCTGGGAAGCAGAGAACATTATTAATTTGGTTCGGATAATCGGATCGGCCTGTTGCGATAATGCGGGCGATATCTTCGATTTCATCTGGATCAATCTCCGGAGTCGGGTTAGCCATAGCAAATACAATCGGATCGGAAGCCATCGTCATGACATCCTCTCTCTTCAATACGCCTGGTCCAGATACTCCAATAAATACATCGGCACCTCGGATCACATCACTCAGCGAGCCTCGTTCTAAGTTCGGGTTCGTCTTTGCCGCATATCGATTCCATGCGTCATTTTCATATACCGTATCTCGAACAAGTGCTCCTTGACGATCCACGCCAATTATATTTACAACGCCAGCCGTCAACAGCATTTCTGTACATGCCATGCCGGCCGCACCGACACCGCACAGTACAATCTTGCAGTTCTCAATTGATTTTCCAACAATACGAAGGGCATTGAGCAGCCCTGCAAGCATAACGACAGATGTGCCATGCTGGTCATCGTGAAAGATTGGAATGTCTAATTTTTCACTCAGTCTCTGCTCAATTTCAAAGCAGCGCGGCGCGGATATGTCTTCCAGGTTAATGCCGCCAAATGCCGGAGCAATTGCTTCAATGGTACGAATAATCTCATCCGTATCCTGCGTATCCAGACAAATTGGAAATGCATCTACATTGGCAAATTGCTTAAACAGCATCGCCTTTCCTTCCATAACCGGCATAGCTGCCAGCGCACCGATGTTGCCAAGCCCGAGCACCGCCGTTCCATCCGAGATAACAGCAACCGTGTCACGCTTGATCGTAAGCGTATAAGCACGGCTTGGATCCTCGTGAATGGCCATACATACGCGTGCTACACCTGGCGTATATACGCGCGACAAATCGTCACGGTTACGAATCGGCACCTTCGGGGTCATTTCAATTTTGCCGCCGAGATGCATCAAGAACGTCTGATCCGATACGTTTACAATCGTAACACCCTTGAGCTGCTTCAGCCGCTGTACGATGCGGTCACCAACACTGCCATCATACACATTGACTGTAACGTCCCGTACGGTAAATGCCGGAGTGCCGCGAATAACGTCTATCGCAACAATATCCCCGCCGCTCTCACCGATTGCTGCTGCAATCTGAGCAAATGTACATACATGCTTGTCAATTTCCATCCGGATAATAATATTCGTGCTAGAACCTAGTGACTTGGCCATGGATTGCACTCTCCCCTGAATCAACTGCTTCCTTCAACGTTACAGACGTTCCAGTATACTAGCCAACAATGCAGTTCGACGCGGCAGTTCATGCAGCCAAATAAATTCTGATGGCGAATGCGCGCCGTCTCCGCGCACACCTAACCCATCGAGAGTGGGTGTTCCACACGCTGCTATGAAGTTCCCGTCGCTTACACCGCCCGTGCTCGTTTCCTCCAACTCCAAGCTCAATTGTTCCATCGCTGCTTCTCTAGCTATCTGATACAGCTTGGCAATCGAATCGGTTCGCTCCATAGGCGGACGATTCATGTCTCCAGTCAACTGAAGACGTACATCAGGATGAATCGAAGCAAGTCCGTGAATCAACTCCACAAAACGATCGAAATCCTCCATCGTTCGGACGCGCACATCAATCTCTGCCTCGGCATAATCGGCTACTACATTTGCTCCAATTCCACCACTAATTTTTCCGACATTCACATGTATGCCGCGTTCTGCATCCGACAACCGGTGAAGACGAATAATTTGTTGAGCCAACTCTTCAACAGCAGAGACGCCAGACTCGGGATTGACACCAGCATGAGCGGCTCGTCCAATTACTGACAGATGAAAACGACCACTTCCCTTGCGAGCTGTCTTCAATGCTCCAGAAGGCTCCATTGGCGGTTCGAGTACGAAGGCCGCCTCGCTGTCTCTCGCAAAGGATTCAATCCATTTCCGTGAAGTAGGACTTCCAATTTCTTCATCACTATTAATTAATAACATAATTGATAGCTTTTCGGGAAGCCTGTTTGTAAATTGTAGAATTTTTATCGCAAATAAAGCTTGAATCAAGCTCGCCTTCATATCATATACGCCAGGCCCGTAAGCCCGTTTGCTGTCTATTTGAAACGGTCTTCTCTTCGTTTCTCCCGCAGGCCATACCGTATCCGCGTGGCCGACGAGCAATACCTTCCTCGGCCCACTCCCAACGCGAACAACGAGTCTATCTCCATACTGAACATTTGGCACACGTTCAACTTCAGCCCCGAGTTCTTCCTTGAAGCGCTCCTCATACCAGTCGATCATTCGATCGGTCAAACCTTTGTTGGCAGACGGAGAATCCATGTTCACACTCTGCTCCATCAGGGCAAGCATTTCAGGCATCCACCGCTCTAACTGCTCCAGGTATTTCATTATTCTACCTTCCTTAATGGGATTGCGAATTGGAACCGAACAGCCGATCCAATCCATAGACCCGTTCTAGGATAAAAATAAATACGAGACTAAGCAAAATCATGATGGAAGAAATCGATGCGACAAGCGGAGTTAAAGACTCCTGCATATAATTGAAGATTGCCATTGGAAGTGTAGTCGTAGATGGAGAGATTAAAAATAAGGATACAGTTACATTATCGAACGATGTTAAGAACGCAAATACCATTCCTGAAAAAATAGCAGGTCGGATGACAGGAAGCGTAATATCCCAGAATGTTCGTACCGGATTTGCCCCAAGAATCGCTGCAGCCCGCTCCAACGTATAATCGAAGGAGCTTAAGCCGGTCAGCACAAGCCGCACAACATACGGAACTGATATTAAAATATGAGAGAGCAGCAGACCAGTAAACGTCCCCGCCAATCCAATTCTTGTAAAAAACAGCAGTGCAGATATCCCGATAATGAGAGACGGCACTGTCAGCGGCGACAAGAGCAGCGCATTGATCGTCCCGCATCCCGGTGGCTTGTATTTGTGAAGAGCGAATGCGGCCAATGTGCCGATAATTGTCGCAATGACTGCGCTAATGGACGCCAGCTTCACACTAACCCAGAACGATTCGATAAATTCAGGCCGATCGAAGATTTTTACATACCATTGCAAAGAAAAGCCCTCAGGCGGAAAGCGAAGCACCCCTGTCGAGGTGAACGAGGTAGGCACGATAATAAGGAGCGGTGAAATAACCATGAGAACAACGAAAAAAGTAATTATGCCGAGCGGCGTAATTCGAAATCGTCTCGATTCGTTTATCATGACGAGAACACCTCCTTGTATCGATTCGTTTCAACCATTCGGGTAAACAGAGCTACGAGCCCAAGCGTGGATCCGAGCAGCAAAAAGGCAAGCGCTGCACCTAACGACCAATCATATGCTGCCATCATCTTCTCATAGGCAATAACCGGCATCACCTTCACAGATGTGCCCCCCATCAGTGCAGGCGTAACAAACGCGCTCATGGCCAAACTGAACACAAGCGTCGTGCCAGCGAATATGCCAGGCATGCTTAACGGCAGTGTCACACTGAAGAACATCCGCGAACGTGATGCGCCTAATATTCCTGCCGCCTTATAAAGCGAAGCATCCACTGCATACAGACTCGTTGCGACCGCAAGCACCATATAGACAATTAATGAATCTGCGAGACCGATAACGACACCGAGCTCGTTGTACAGCAGGCGCAGAGGCTTCTCGATTACTCCCAGCGAGATAAGGCTGTTGTTAATAAAGCCATCGTCTCCTAAGATGACGACCCAGCCAAAGTTTCGGATGACGACACTAATTAAGTGTGGAGATATAATTAAGAACGTGATGAAGCCCCGCATTTTCGGCGTTGCCTGCGCCATATACATGGCAACCGGATAACCGAGCAGCAAACATACGATTACCGTGTACAGACTTAGCTTGATTGTCCGCCACAGCACTTCCAAGTAATACGAATCCTGAATGAAGAGCCGGTATTGTGCCAGCGTATACGCCCCCGCACCTCCATCTTCACGAATACTGATCACGAACATGTACAGCATTGGCAACACAAATACACCCAAAATAACGATAAGACTGGGAACGAGCAGCAGCATAGCCGCCCAAGCCTTGCTTCGTGCGGGCTTCGCCATCTGCTACCCCTCCTTCCGCGGGAATACGACGACGTCTTGCTCAGCCCATGCCAGCTTTACATGCTCTCCGTCTGAGACATGATGATGGCGCCGCTGAGAATGTGTTCGTACACTGATCGAGCCATCTGCTGTGAGCACAACCATTTCTCCATACGAGCCAAGGAAGGATACTAGTGAAACGATCCCGGACATGTTATTGTCTTCATCCGCAGAATCTCCACCGGCCGACATTGCAGCCTCCATACGTATATGCTCAGGACGCACATAGGCTAGCACCTGCTCTCCTTCCTTGAACGGATATTTCTTACGTTGAGCCTTCAGCTTCATCCCCCCGGCTGTACGCAGCTCGCCCCATTGCTCATGTACAGCAACGACAGTAGCCTCAAAGCGATTGGATTTCCCGACAAATTCATGTACAAATGCCGAGGCTGGCTCATGATAGATCTGCTCAGGTGTCCCGATCTGCTCTACAGCGCCGTGATCAAGCACGACAATTCGATCAGAGAGATACATCGCTTCCTCCTGATCATGCGTGACAAATATCGTCGTAACGCCAATTTCCTGCTGCAGACGCTTCATTTCCTCCCTCAATTCCTCTCTCAGCTTCGCATCGAGATTGCTTAAGGGCTCATCAAGCAGCAGCAGTGATGGCTCCGTAACAAGTGCACGAGCAATCGCGATTCGCTGGCGTTGTCCTCCAGACAACTGCTTCGGATACCGGTCGCCCACATGTGGAAGCTTAACAAGATCAAGTACCTTCTTCACGCGATCCGTCATTTCTGACTTCGGCGTCTTTCTCAGCTTCAAGCCGTATGCAACATTTTCCCCGACCGTCATATGCGGAAATAGCGAGTATGTCTGAAATACCATACCCAAGTCCCGTTTATTTGCCGGGACGCCGCGCATGGATTTGCCTTTAATTCGCAGTTCTCCTCCATCCGGTTCTAAGAAGCCGGCGATCATATTCAATGTCGTCGTCTTCCCACAACCCGAGGGACCGAGGAAAGTAACACACTCCCCCCGCTCCACTCCCAAGCTGAAATTGTCAACGACGACCGTTCCACCGAAGCACTTGTGAACGCTCTGCAATTCTACGTCGTACGTGATCGTCATGAGCCTATCCTCCATCCTATTTATCTGTAAGTTATTTAAGTTATTGGCCAACAAGCGGCGCGACTTCCTTATTGAATTGATCCAGCCATTTCTTCGTATTGTCGCTAATGACACCATAGTCGAATTTCACGATCTTACTTTTATCAAAATCAAGCAGCTTCGCCGTATCTTCTGGCAGCTTCACATTGACCGCCGTATTGTAAAAGAGCTTCGTTGCATACAACGTCTGTACGTCATCGGTCAGCAGGAAATCGATGAATGTTTTCGCTGCGTTCGGGTGCTTGGCGCCTTTGACTAAGGAAGCAACGTTTGGCACAATGTTGGCCCCTTCCTTCGGTATAACGAATTCCAGCTCCACACCTTGATCCTTCTGCACGATGCTGCGTGCCATTGTCCATGCTGTATAGGCTGCCGTATTATTTTGCAAATTCTGCTGCAATTGAGCTGCCGTCTTCGCAAATGTCGGCATATAGCCCGCTATCGTCTTCAGCTTATCGAAGCCTGCAGCCATATCTTTTTCAGAGCCGCCATTCGCATATGCGAGCATAATTGCTGCTGAACGTCCGAAGTTGCTCGACATTTCAGTTAATATCAGATTGCCCTTCATTTCTGAACGAGCCAGATCATTCCACGACTCCGGTACAGGCAATCCCTTCTCCTTCACCAGCTTGGCATTGTATGAGATGCCCATTGGGGTGTAGTTGACTGTTACGCCGCTGTTATCATTGATTTTAAGTTGTTCGTCAACTTTGGACATGTTCGGAATCTGAGCAGGAACAAGCGCCTCCCACAGCCCCTTGACACTGCCAGCCTCCTGCTCGCCGCCTTCAATTACGGTTACATCGATTTGCGGAGATCCCTGTTGAGCTGTGACCTTGGCCACAATATCCGTTGATACGCCCGATACATAGGACAGCTTCACATCTGGATATTTTTCATTGAATTTCTTGAAAATCTCATCCTTCATCAAAGTCTCTACGGTTGCGCCATTCCCTGCGATAACCAATTCACCTTCCAGCCCTGAATTGGAACCGCTTCCATCTTTGATGCTGGAACTAGACGATCCACAAGCTGCCACCAAAGATCCAATCAAGGCTAAAGTTAATATCAATGATGCCCAGCGACATGCTTTCATTGTATTCCTCCCCATTATTATGTTCACTATTTGTGAACATTGTTTATAATTGGTGAATCTTGGTTTGATTTTAGCATAGGGTCATGGTATGTTCAATATAGAACCATGATTTTTGTCACATTTTAACACATCATTTGTATTGTAGACGTACAATTGCTTGAACAATGCCAACCTATCAGCTTCATTTTTTTCATTGATGAAAATATCGGATACACCGAACTTAGGAGAGAGAATATGGAGCACTATCTGTCATCCGTCCAGAAATGCTGTACACTGCTGAAGCTGTTCCTACACGGGGCCAAGGAATGGGGCGTAACGGACTTAAGCCGTGAATTGCAATGGTCCAAGGGGGCTGTTCATAAGATGCTGACTACCTTGGAAAGTGAAGGGCTGATTAAGCAGCATCCCCGAACGAAGCTGTATTCATTGGGCTATACTCTATTAGAATTAGGCAATAAGGTGAAGAATGACGATGATATGGTCAGCTTTGCTAGACCTTATTTGCAGCAGCTTGCAGACTTGACAAAGGAATCGGTATGTTTATGCATTCGCGATCAGCAGGATGCAATCTATGTAGACAAACTGGATTCTCCGCTGCCGATTCGCTTTATCATTGATGCCTATCGACGATTCCCGCTTTATGCGACAAGTGCCTCGCGCGTCATTCTGGCTTATAGTCCGGAGACGCTGCAGGAAGCAGTGCTTGCTGAACCAATGGCTGCTTTCACGAACTACTCCATTACAGATCGGGAGCAAATGAGCCAGCGTCTTGCGAGCATCCGGCAGCGCGGCTATGAGATGAGCTCGAACATGCGTAATATTGGGGTGACTGGCATTGCGGCCCCGATATTCTATGGGGACGGGAATGTTTCCGCAATTAGCTTAATCGGGCCTAGTGATCGAATGGAGCCCCACCTCGAACGCTGGATTAGCATACTGCTGCAGGTCACACAGGAGATGTCGCGCCTGCATGGCTTTAATTAGGCACCGTATATCTTATACGGAATGCATCGCCTGACATAACATAAGGGAAGCCAGATTGAAGAGGAATCACCCCTTCAACCCGCTTCCCTTATTGTTGATCTAGCGATCAGATAATTATAATATGCACAATATACGTCTTATTCGCGGTTCATTTCGAGCCACTGAGTCCCGTCAGATTTATTGATCGTAAACGTGAAGCCCAGCATTTGCGCCAGCGAACGAAGTGGAACATATAATTGCCCATCCTTCTCCTCTGGTGCTAACGGCATGTCAATCGTCTGTCCGCCAACCTTAGCCTGCTTGCTATTCATCGTCAGCTCGGTTACGCCCCCCGTAATATCATCGATAATGGTCAGCTTTGACTTGCCTTCCCACTTCAACTTTGCATCGAATTCATCCGTGACGACGCGCAGCGGCACCATCATAGTTCCATTTTTCGTATACGTCATTGCCATTCCCTCATAGAACCACTCATCATAGTTCGATACTGAGACAGGTATTGTTGTCCACTTCTTCGTGATCCCCGCCTGCTTCAGCCATTTGTGCGCGACAGATGAAGAATCGAAGTGTCTCAGCCATTTCCCTGGGGTCATCTCGGGATCTGTGAGAGATACATAGGAAGAAGTTGCTTCCCATTCATCTGCCTTCACAGTTCCATTCACATTGCTGTATTCCGTGGATTGGTTGATCGTAACCTTAGTGAACGGAGCTTCAGCAGAAGTAGGAACGGCAATCGCTAGCGAAGCTTTTGATTTCCGAACATTCATGTTCTGATCCACGTACAAATCCAAGACAAGCTTGGTCTCTCCGCTAAGCAGTGCCGTCAAACCCGAATTGTCCTTCAACCATGTGTCATTGCTGCGCTCCAGCTCCGAAATGATTGCAGGCGCCTGTTCCTTGAACATCTTGTAAGCCGTTAAGCCGAGCAGCTCGCCATCTTTTAGCAATGCGGGAATTTCTCCCTCCATCTCATGTCCAGCTTGCGCAATCGCAGCCGTAATCATAGGCGCATACCATTTGCCCATTTCCATGAACCAGGCCTTCAATCCTTCTTCATCCTTCAGAGCGGATTGAAGCAATTGTTTCAACCAAGGAATCAACTCATTGCCGCCGAATTCAATATGAACCTGCGAAAGTGGGAGCGACTGTCCCATGACCTGCTCTGTCACCTGCTTCACAGATGCATTTGCAGGATTCGGCGCATGTTTGCCGAGCAGGGCGAATGTCGATTCGACAAAGGCCTTCATCTGCTTCGTGGAAGGCTGTACGATAGACAGCATTGTTTTCATTTCTTCGCCAATTACGATCGGAGATTGAGCGCCTTCCACCTTAATCACCGTCCGATTGTCCTTCAAGCCAATTGTGAACGGAACTTCATCGCTCGCAACCTTCAGCTTGCCAGTCATCGAGAAATGCTCTGGATCCTGTGCCTTCACTTGGACAGTCAGCAGCGCATCATTGAACGCCTTCATCATTGCAGCGTCCTCATCCTTCAGCTTGCCTGAGGCGGGTTCAAAATGAATGCTCATTGTCTGCTGCGCTTCGTAAGCATGAATGTCGAGCTGCTTCTTCAGCACCTTCGTCACATCAATACCGCCGATGGATTGGCAGCCTGTCAACATCACTAGCACAATTGCCATACATAGGGCTAACCATTTGTATGTTCTCATGTCCTCTATCCCCTCTTCCCATTTGGATAAGTTCTTACCTGAACCCACTTTACTCCCATTACATTATGTAAGTCGCTAGTTTGTTCATGATCATTATGAATGACTTCGGAATACGGTGTAAAGAAAAATAATTGCAACAAAATGATGGCAATTCCTTACTGTCTCATCTCCAATCAATTCATTGCAATGCACAAACTACAAAAGCGCCCCGCTATATACAAATACAGCAGATGGCGCTCATGAATATAAGTTTATACGATTATTATTCAACGATAAGTTCGAAGATCAAGCTCATCAATGAGTCATGACTCATGGCAGTAAAATGAATACCCCCTGTGGTTGCTCAGACCTTCACATCCGATTGCAGAGCTAAGCTCCATACCTCTTGATGAGTTGCCACTGCATTCGGTTCCAGCGTAACAAGCGGCCCAAGCGACTCTAGCTCCAGAATATGCTCGTTCGTGTACAATTCCAAGGAACAGCCTCCATCTGGATACGTTGCTCCATGTACAGGCTCATAACGTTTCTCAAATACGATTCCGTTGCGGATATAGGACGCCTTGCCCTCTTCTTGAAGCATACCGAACTTGAAGGCTTGTGGAAGATGAGCTAACTGCTTCACCTCGATATGGCTCTCTCCCCACGACACTCGCTCGTCATTCATCGCAGCATACGGCCACAGCGATATCGAACGGTTCGGCAGCAAGCCGGTATCTCTCGTAATTTGAGGGACAATCGCCGTTCCTCCCGACGCCATAACCGTAATGGCCCACGGAGCCAGTTGGATCGGCCACGCTCCCTTATTCGCAATCCGGTGCACTACGACGACATCTGCTCCTCGGAAAATGAGCTCAATCTCTTTGGCACATTGGGTCCATTGCTCTACGGGAGCGATAAGCTTGACACCAGACGCTGTGCGCACATATTCAATCGGTTTATCATCTGGCGTATAGGTCCGTGGATAGGATTCTGGACTAGCCCATAACCGATGGCCTCCGCGAAGCTGCCAGCCTTCGCTGCCAAAGGCTTGGAAGGCCTCACCTTCCTGCCGTATCGACCCTTCGCGATCCTCGAACAGAATGTTTTCATGGCCGCATAAGCTAAAATGCATAATCCGGATGCCAAATGTGAGCGGCACGATTACCTCATAGATTCTATTGTCCAGATGCAGGCTTTCTCCCCAACGTTCATGTTGTATTGTATTCATTTGCAAAGCAGCCACCATCGTTTCCCCTTCCGTTTACTCCCTATTTCTATTTATCTCTATCTGGACTGCTGATCGCACGCCGAGCTGTTGTACCGCTGCTTGTACTGCCGCATACCGCATTGACTGCCCGCTACGCAGCACTTTGGATCGTCTTACATGGCTGAAGGTATTTCTACACGCTGATAGCCGCATGCAGCCGCGAAACGGCAGAAGGCGTCCCGACCTTGAGCGTTATTTTTGAACACTCCCGCCTGCCAAAGTATGGACACGAACTTGTTGCCAATCTCGTGCAGAATGACCTGCTTCGCCTTGTCAGCTGCCATAATTCCATACTGATTCAGCAACTGATCCACCCACGCACGGTGCGGATACAGGCTGTCCGTTTCTTGCAGTTGACTCCGCGCTTCCTCCCATTGTCCATCGTCGGATAGCAGCATCGTAATTCGCTCAATATCTTGCTTCAGGCGTCCCGGTAGAATCGCAAGCCCCATTACTTCGATCAATCCGATATTTTCCCGCTTAATATGGTGATGCTCACGGTGAGGATGGAAAATGCCTTCTGGATGAGCCTCATCCGTGCGATTGTTCCGCAGTACCAAATCCATCTCAAATAACGAGCCGCGTCGCCTTACAATTGGCGTGATCGTATTGTGCCGAATCGATTTGTCTCCGTGATTTGTGATAGCCGCAACCCCAACACTTTCATCGCTGTACCCTTTCCATTGTTCATACAATTCGTCCGCGCATTGCAGCAGGACATCCGGCTGTTCACTCTGCAAGCGCAGCACCGACATCGGCCAACGAACAATTCCCGCCGTTATGCCAGGGTATGCAGGATGCACAAACTGGACATCAATGGGTGCCCGCTCAATCGGAAACGTATGTTTTCCCGCTTGAAAATGATCATGACTGAGAATGGAGCCGCCGACAATCGGCAAATCTGCATTCGACCCGATGAAATAGTGCGGAAACTGCTCTGTAAAGTCCAGCAAGCGAGCAAATGTGTTCCGTGTCAGCTTCATTGGAAAATGCTCTTTGTGGAAAATGATGCTGTGCTCGTTATAGTACACATACGGTGAATATTGAAAATACCAGTCTTCCCCGTTCAGCTTTATCGGAAGAATGCGTAAATTTTGACGTGCAGGATGATCAAGTCTGCCGGCATACCCTACATTATCTGCGCACAGCAGACATTCGGGATAGTGGGACGCTGTCAACTGTGCTGCGAGCGCAATTTCCTGCGGGCTCTTCTCCGGCTTCGACAAATTGATCGTCATTTCCATTTCACCGAACTCGCTCCTATGAAGCCAATATTCATTATTGCGGACACGATCGGTACGAATGTAATTGCACTTTTGATTGATGCGATAAAAATCAGCTGTCGCGCGCTCGATTCCTTCTGCCTCCTGAACACGCTGGAATCGATTCTGCAGCTCAGAAGGACGCGGCATCAGCATACCCATTATTCGTGCATCAAGAAGATCTCGCTGCGTCACTGTTCGATCCGGAATCAGCCCGCTCTCATAGGCACAATCAAGCAGTTCTTCGAGTATATGATGCGGCTCCTCAGGAATGGCTTCCCACTGCTCTTCCCGATATGCTGAACACGGTTCAGAGATGTGGAACAATTCTAACAATTGATTGCGAACATAAGGCATATCAAGCGGGGCCATCATCTCATGATGCACGGCATATCGAATCAAGGCTTCAATTGCGAAGCTTGCCCGCTCGACAGATATTTGTGACAGCGCTAATCCTTCTACACCTTGTGCCATCTCGCACTCCTCCTCAGCTATCGTATCCGGTCGGACGCGCCTGATGCCAGTTCCAAGCGCTTTGGATCAGCACATTCAGGTCGTCCCGCTTCGGACTCCAGCCTAGAACAGACTTCGCCTTGTCTGCCGAGGCAATTAACACCGCAGGATCACCTGCTCTACGCTCTTCCGTTACTGTCGGAATGCTACGCCCTGTTACCCGTTCTGCTGTCTGAATCACTTCCAGCACCGAAAATCCATTGCCGCTGCCCAAGTTGAACACATCGCTCCGGCCGCCGCCGCGCAAGTACTCGACTGCCAGCACATGAGCATCAGCCAAGTCGCTGACATGAATATAATCCCGGATGCATGTACCGTCAGGCGTAGGATAGTCGCTGCCGAATACCTTCATTTCCTTCCGCTGTCCAAGTGCGGTTTGCAGCACTAACGGAATCAGATGGGTTTCCGGACGGTGGTCTTCCCCGATCTTGCCGTTCTCATGAGCGCCCGCCGCATTGAAATAACGCAGCGAAACATAGCGAATCTCATGCGATTGATCGAACCACCGCATCATTCGCTCCATCGTCAGCTTCGTTTCCCCATATACATTCGTTGGGTTCGTCGCTTCTGTCTCTTGAATCGGAGTACGCTCCGGCTCCCCATACGTAGCAGCCGTTGATGAAAATACGATGCGGGATACATGATGCTTGCGCATTGCTTCGAGCAGCACAAGCGTGCCATGCACATTGTTATCGTAATATTTCGCTGGATTGCTCATGCTCTCGCCTACGAGTGAATAGGCAGCAAAATGAATAACCGCATCAATAGAATGCTGCGCAAATACAGAATCGAGAAATGCGCTGTCTCGAATATCGCCAATATGAAGCGTCCCCCCAAGCACCGCCTCTTGATGTCCCGTTTCGAGTGAATCTACAATAACAACCTCTTCTCCGCGCGCCAGCAATTCCGCAACGGTATGCGAACCGATATAGCCTGCTCCACCTGTAACCAATACTGCCATGCTGTTACCCCTCCTTATCAATTTTCGCTGTCTTCGCCAATGGTGCAAGCTCCCGCACACCATCTCCTACTCGACAAATATAAAATTCCGGGTGCAACCCGGTTTGCTCCTCGTACGCAGCGCCTACCCGAACTACGAATTGTTCAGCCGCATCCTCACGAACGAGTGATACCGTACAGCCGCCGAACCCGGCTCCTGTCATTCGAGAACCGAGCGTTCCCTCTATGCATCGAGCTTCCTTTACCATAATGTCCAGCTCCTCGCAGCTGACTTCATATAAATCGCGCAAAGAATCATGGGAAGCATTCATCAATTCGCCAAACCGAATCAGATCATTGTTCTTCAATGCATCAACCGACTGCTTAACACGATCATTCTCTGCAATCACATGTGCAGCTCGCGCACGAACCGTGTCATCTGCAATCTTGTAAGCCTCCGCCTCAAATTGCTCCGCCGTAAGATGCGCAAGCAGGGTCATATGCGGATATGCAGCCTGCAGCGCACGCACTGCTTCTTCACACTGTGCCCTGCGCTCATTATATTTCGAATCCACTAATCCACGGCGCTTATTCGTATTGCCGATGATCAGACAATATCCATCCGTCTGAAACGGCACATGCGTATATTCCAACGTATCGCACAACAACAGAATGGCATGGTCAAGCTTGCCCTGTGCTACTGCGAATTGATCCATAATGCCGCAGTTCACACCGACAAATCGATTCTCCGCACGCTGAGACAACAAAGCGATGTCCGTTCGATCAATGTGATGCCCCTCCAGTGTAAGCAGCGCATAAGCGGTCACCACTTCTAATGAGGCAGATGAAGACAGCCCTGCGCCATTCGGAATATCCCCATGGAACAGTAGCTCATATCCTTTTGTCAGCCCTCGATCCGACTGCTGCAACTGATTCATAACCCCAATTGGATAATCGGTCCATTGATCCTGCTTCGCATCTGCAAGTGCGCTCACATCTATTTCAAGCTGATATTCAAAATTCGTCGTCGCCAATCGCACACAATGATCCTCACGCTCACGGATGAGCAGCGTAGTCCCAAATTCCAATGCCGCAGGGAGCACATATCCTCCATTATAGTCAATATGTTCACCGATCAAATTCACTCTGCCTGGAGCATGGAAAAAACGAACCGGCGCTGGGCTCGCTCCATATTGTTGCTCGAATCGTGACAGCAGCTTGCTTGCTTCCATTACAATGACCTCCCATTGTTTCAACGTGAATATGATACCGTTACATCAATCATACGGATTTCCTCTTGCCCCCGTAATATATCGATGTGCGCTACATATGGACTAATGTGACTCTACCATCATTTTCATGCTACAATATAACTATTGGACATGCAAGATTGGACGCGCAAGGAGGTACAAAATGACGGACTCCCCCGATTTTCAGAATGCACAAGCACAATCCGAACAGATAACAACCGAGAATGATTTAGTCAAAATACTAGAAACGTACACGGTTGCTTCGAACCCAACTTACGCTGAACAAGAAGGGATACGAGTCTTATTCGCAGGAGAAAGCCAGACCGTTCCCTCTCACAAGCTCGGCCCCAAGCTGTACGACTACTATTTGCTTCATCATATCATAGACGGTCAGGGGGCCTTCTCAACAGAGACCCATACCTATCATCTGAAAACAGGAGATGCGTTCCTCATTGAACCAGGCCGACTCGTAAGCTATGAATCTGATGCTGTCCAGCCGTGGAGGTACTGCTGGATCGCTTTTCAAGGCATTCACGCGAATGACCTTATATGCCGTGCCGGATTCTCAGCCGCCAATCCGATTCTACATGCAGGTGATCAAATCGAGGTTCCCTATCAGATAAAGCAAATTACAGCGGCATTTCAAGAAAGAAGCGTGGCAGCAGATTTGATCGCGCACGGCTGCCTCCATCTTATTTTGGCGAAGTATGCCGGCATGCAGCAGCACATGGAAGAGGCGAATAGGTTGCGGCCCGAATCAGAAATGCAGCAGACTGTACGTCAGGCCATCCAGATGATGTCTACGCAGTATGCGCATCCGATGTCCATGGAGCAAATTGCGGAGAGCTTAGGCTACAGCAGGGCGTATTTCTCCCGCATATTTAAGCGCATTACGGACATGACGCCTGTCACCTTCTTGCTGAAGCTCCGCATTGATAAGGGACGGCAGTTGCTTCGAGAACGACCGGATTTGACTGTCGAGCAAATTGCAGCTTCAGTCGGAATTCCTGACGCATTGTATTTTTCCAGACAATTTCGACGCTTTTATGGACATCCCCCTACTGCATATCGCAATCAAGTCATGCAACCCGATCATACATTCCAACGTAATTCTTAGTATAGGCTTACGCTGACAATCAAAATTAGGAGGGCATTCCGCATGAAACGTCTGAACATCAAGGAAGAATGGCAGCAGCAGGCACGCATTGTTGAACAAAGCCGTAAGGAAGCAGCTTCAAAATCCAACGCCGAACTTATCCAGGATGTTGCGACTGCAGGTGGGGTGTATATGCAATGCCACAAGCAGACAAGCGCAGTTGCAGAGCTGTTCCGGCGCGCAGTCGATAAGGTGGCAGCAATCAACAAGTCTAAATAACTTTACATAGCAAAAAGGAGCGGGCACTTCACAGAAATATGCGCCGCTCCTTTCTATATCACATACGTCGATAACCTTCATCCCCGATTGGGATTACAACTCACGAAGCACTTTTGCTACAGGGATATAGCGTGTGTCGTACACCTGCCTATACTGCAAATGACGTTCCGCATTAGGCTGGTAAGTCTCAACACCACGGCTTTGCATTGCTTGGCGCACTTCATCTGCATCGGCAAAATATCCGCCACCTAGCGCAGCGGCGCAGGCAGCGCCGAGCATCGTCGCTTCCTCAATAGGCGGTACAATGAGTGTTGCGTTGGAGATATCCGACTTCATCTGCAGCCAAGCCGGCAATCTCGTCCCGCCGCCAACCGCACACATGTTGCGAATGGCATGCTCCGAATTGCGTTCTGCACTTTGACGAATCATTTCCAACTGATAGGCCGTACCTTCAAACACCGCCCGCAACATTTCCTTCTTCCCGTGTTCCTTAGATAATCCGATAAACGCGCCGCGCGTCTTTGAATTCGGATATGGCGCCCCGCATCCCGACAAGTACGGGAAAAACATCGCTTCTCCTGGCCCATCGTTCACATTGTTCATCAACTGCTTAATGTCATCATAAGATAAGGCTTCGTCCGCCAGTTGTCTGCGAATCCATTCGACTGATCCTCCTGAAGAGGCATTACCGCCCATCCAGAAATGGTATCCAGGCACAACGTGGTACCCGTAGGATAGCCCGGTATCGAACTCTGCTTGCCCGAGCGGTCGCTTCGAGATGGTTCCCACAAGCGTCTCCGCTGTTCCCATGGATACATAGACATCTCCCGGATGAACAGCCCCAACCGCAAGCGCTGCACAGACATGATCATGCCCGCCAATGGCAACACGTGTATAGCTGGACAGACCGAGCGCTCCCGCTGCATCCTTCGTCACTGTCCCAAGCGGCGTCCCGCTTGGCAGAACTTCCGGGAAAATGTGTTCATCTAGTCCAAAGTGTCGAATCCATGGTACATCCCAACTATCACTATACATGCTGTATGCAAATGTTCGAGTCGCAAGCGAAGGATCAAATGCCATAACTCCAGTCAAGCGGTAAGCAATATATCCGGATACGGACAGCCACACTGCATCCTCGAACATCCCAGCATTCTGATCCTTTAGCCAGAGCAGCTTCGGTAAACCGTGCTTAAACGAGAGATGCAGGCCTGTACGCTGGAACAGCTCCAGCGGCGTCCCTTCCTGGCGGATCCGTTCCGCTTGCTCAGAGGAGCAGGTCTCAAACCACGGCAGGAGCGGTGATTGCACCTTGCCTGTATGCCGATTTACGAGCAGTCCGCTTTCCGCCATGCTCGTAATTCCAATGTAATCGACGGGAACATCGTTATGGGTATTCATAAGCTCACGGATCATCGTCGATACATCATCCCACATCGCGTCTGGATCATAGACGACATACCTTGTGTTCGAATCAACGGTTACCGTCGGACGGCTCGCTTGGCCGAGCAACTTGCCCGACTCATCGAATAGGCCAACCTTGCGGTTCGTTGTCCCGAGATCGATTCCGATCATGCGCATATAGCTATACCTCTTTCCCTGTTAACTTGTAATAAGCAGCGGCGAACAATTCACCCATCGGCTCACGATATACCGCATCTGCACGGCCATCCATGGTCGTTGCCGTCCGATTCATCAATACCAGCTTCGCCTTTTTCGCCAGTTGAACAAAGCTTGCTGCCGGGTGCACAGTAAGCGAGGTTCCTCCTACAATGAGCAGATCCGCCTCTTGAATGCGTCCGATTGCCCCTGAAATCACTTTATCGTCCAGTGATTCTTCATAGAGAACAACATCCGGCTTTAGTGTTCCGCTGCATTGCTTGCAGGATGGAATGATCTCCTCACTCTCCAGCACTGCATCCAGTCCATGTATAGCTCCGCATCTCGTACAGCGGTTCCGGTGTACCGAACCATGCAGCTCCCACACTTCCCTGCTACCTGCTGACTGATGTAGACCATCAATATTTTGAGTCACAACCGCGGACACAATGCCATCCTCTTCAAGCCGCGCCAACGCCCGATGTGCAGCATTCGGTTTCGCAGCAGGATGCAGCATCTTCGCCCGATAGAAGCGATAGAAGGTTGCCGGATCACGATCATAAAAGGAGCGGCTGAGCATCACCTCCGGGGGATAACGGAATGCTTCATCATCCGCAAATACACCATTGTCCGAGCGGAAATCAGGAATCCCACTCTCCGTCGATGTTCCTGCCCCGCCAAAAAAAACAACATGCTTGCTGCTGCGCAAAAGATCTGCCAGCTCCTCTGCATGAGCATGATGGTTACGGTTCTTTTGTTCTGTCATCGTCGTCGCTTCCTCCCTTTTCCACAAATATGAGCCTATCCTTTAGTATACCTTAGCTGCACCAACAGGGAAAGAATTCAGAGGATAGCAAGCAAGTACAAGCGCTTAGCGTTCTGCCTACAGCGTTGCCTTGAGTGGCCAAATGGTACTGCATCACTAGCAGTTCATGGAGACTTAGCTGTAATTCAGCGGTAATTCAGCAGTGATTCAGCAGTGATTCAGCGATAAATTTAGCAGTGATTTAGAACTGTGAATTAGCATTTAGCGCATTTTGACGGAGACTCAGCCTTAGCCCAGACTCCTAGAATAATCGAACTTCATTGCTATGAACACAAAAAGCCTGAGAACCTATCCCAACGGATCGTTCTCAGGCTTGAATAAATAATGACTCCAAGAATTGTGAATCGTTAAATAACGATAAGATTATAAATGCGGATGTTCACTCTTCGCTTTAAGTGCATTCCAGCGGCGCTCCACTTCCCGTTCGAACGTCTGCAGCGCTTCCGCATTCTCCGCCTTGCTCAAATGCTTCGTCTTGCCCATCATATTTAACCAGTCGAGAAGCGGAACTTTCTTATTCTTCTCTTCCGGATTATACGTAATAGACGTAATCCCATGCTCCACTTCATACAGCGGGAAGAAACAAGAATCTACGGCCGCATTAACAATTTGTGTGCCCATCTTATCTTCAGACAACCAGTTGAGCGGACAAGTAATTAAAATTTTGCCGTAAACAAGCCCTTCATTCTGCGCATACCATTGCGCTTTGGCCGCCTTTTTAAGCAAATCCTGCGGAAATGCTTCGCTGCCCGTGAATACATACGGAATGTTCGTTGCCGCCATAATTTGCGCTGTATCCTTATGATGGAACATCTTGCCTGCTTGCACCTTGCCAACATTAGATGTTGAAGTGCGGTGACCTAGTGGGGTAGAGTACGACAATTGCGCTCCCGTATTCATATAGCCTTCATTATCGTATTCCAAAATAATCATCTTATGATTGCGCAGTGCCGCACCTATTGCCGGCCCCATGCCGATATCCATGCCGCCATCGCCCGTAATCATCACGAACGTAAAATCATCCGGCAGGTTCAATTCATCCAGCTCTCCGCGGCGTTTACGTTCCCAGAACATTTCCACGACACCGGATAGTGTTGCCGCACCGTTCTGGAACAAGTTGTGAATGTATGTCGCCTTATGAGCTGAATATGGATAGCCTGTTGTCACGACCATCGCGCAGCCCGTATGGAACAACGCTACGATATCCCCCTCAATGCCCTTGAAGAACAGCTCGAGACCGGAGAATATGCCGCAGCCCGGACATGCGCCGTGGCCTGGAGCAATTCGCTTCGGCTTCTTTGTCAATTGGCGCAGCGGCGGAACACGAACACTTAGCTTTCCGGACTCCTCATCCTGCTTCACCGTAATAAGCCCTGTCTTCAAATCCTCATGCTTCATCGGCTCGATGACGCGCTGCGGAGCCTTGGATGGATCACCAGGCGTATGACCGTGATAATCGAACGGCTTCTCGACATAGCCCTTCTGGGCCGCCTCAATGGCGCACTCGAACAGCGCATGGCCATCCTCAGAATAGAAGTCCTTGCCGCCAAGACCATATATGCGGCTAATGATCATCGTATCGCGGTTGCCGTGCGTGAACAGCGCCGCCTTCACCTCGTTGACCATATTGCCGCCATGACCGCCGTACGAATCGGCGCGATCTCCAACCGTAACGACCTTGATATGAGCAAGCGCGTCTGCGATCTCCTTCGCCGGGAATGGACGAATGATGTTCGGAGAAATGGAGCCCGCTTTAATCCCTTGCGCGCGAAGCTGATCGACGACATCCTTAATGATTTCCGCTGCGGAATTAAGCAGGAATACAGCTACCTCTGCATCCTCCATCCGGTACAAATCCAAAATCGGATAATCTCTTCCGGTCAGCTTGGCATATTCCGTACGGATGCGGTCGAATACCTCTTCTGCCTTGTACATGGCCATCGACTGCTGATAGCAGTTGTTAATATAATCCGGCTCATTCATATACGGCCCGACTGTTATGGGATTATTGCGATCCAAGGTATCCGCGAATCCGCGTACAGGCTGCTCTCCAATGAAGCGATGCACATCCTCACGATGGGCAAAGGTCTGGACTCGACGCTTCTGGTGCGACGTGAAATAGCCATCGAATGCGACCATCACCGGAAGCCGAACCTCTGGATCCTCCGCAAGCTTCAATGCCATAATATTCATATCGTATACAGCTTGTGGATCACGACAGAGCAATATCGGCCAGCCGGTATTAAGCGCAAAATATAAATCCGAATGATCACCATGAATATTCAACGGACCAGATACAGAACGGCACACTAGATTCAATACCATCGGGAATCGTGTTCCTGATTGAACAGGCATTTGTTCAAGCATATACATATAGCCATTCGCACTTGTCGCATTGAACACACGTCCGCCTGCAGTTGAAGCCCCATAGCAGATTCCTGCCGAACCATGCTCGCCGTCCGCCGGGATAAGCTTAATATCGTGCTGCCCGTTCGCCTTCATTAAATCGAGGAATTGCGCAACTTCCGTCGATGGTGAAATCGGATAATAGCCCATAATATGATAATTAATTTGATGTGCAGCATAAGCTGCCATCTCGTTGCCTGATTCATACACCATTCGCTGCTCAACCGTGCCGTGAGTTATTTCTTTCTCATACTCAATTGCCATAGCCCTCATCCTCCTTACCTTCCATCAATGGTGTGCAGTCAGCTCGAACCGATGCGGAACACGGTGCTCTTCCGCATATCCGTCTTCTTCCCGTTCATCCGTTAATGCCTCAGTTGGACATGCATACACACATTTCAAGCAGCCTTTGCAATATTGATAGTCAATGCCTTGCAGGAACATTTGCGGCCGCCCCTTCTTGTCCGGCTGCTCTTCCCACACAAAGCAAAAATCAGGACACACGTTATCACATGCCGCGCAATGAATGCACTTATCGGAAGCAAAATGCGGCATCATGCCGGCACGGGAGATACTCAGATCCTTCAAGATGGAGTTGCCTGGATTTACGACCATACCGCCAATGGGCTGCGTCTCATAGCCTAAAGCCGTTGTATCCCAGCGAATTGGCTTCGGCATCTGAATGTCCTCAGGGAGGGAGAACGACTGAAACTTCACTTCGTCATATCCTCTTTGGAACGTATTCAGCGCTGGCTGAACAGCACCTGGATATTTTTTCTCCAAAGACTTGCGTATGACGCCCTTCATATGCTCCGCATCCAGGAAGTCGCATAAGCGGAACAGTGCGCCAAGCATCGCCATATTTACGCGGTTCTTCTCTTCAAGCGCAATTCCAATCGCATCGACCACCGCAATCGTTCCGCCAGGCAGCTTCAGCTTCTCCTTTAACTCCTCCGGAGTCTTGGCCGAATTAACGAGAACGAGGCTGTCTTCATATATGCCGCTCGTTACATGTACAGATTTATATAAGGATTCATGGAAAATCCCGACGATGTGCGGCCGTTCCACCGGAGTTGTATCCCGGATAAGCGTTCCCGGCAAGCAGAACCGGATATGTGCTTTAACAGGAGACCCTTTCTTCTCAGATCCATACGATGAAAAGCTGACACCATTCAACTCGCTGCCAGTAACACCGGCTTCTGCCAGCATTTTCCCAGCCAAATTTGCTCCAAGCCCCCCGATTGATTCCAACCGGATTTCAAAGAAACCTAGTTCATTTACTTTAGGCAGTGTAACCATTTCGGCACTCCTTTCCTAACTGACCCTGTCTTCTGGCACACAAGGCGCCGTGAGTAGATCAATTGTCATTATGTGCAGCTGTCTTGCAGACAGATCGAACCGAATTGCAATATTGCTTACAACATCTCAATGGGGAAGTAAACATACGGAATTCGCATCCGTAACAGCATAATAAAATGGTAAGTCTGATAGACGGTGCGTAGTATGATTTATGTCACTATTCGGAAAGGGTAAATTGACTAGTAGGTGAAATTTGAATGAATGCAATCTAATAGAATGAAGAGACAGTCTAGGTGAGAATGGAGCTGTGCATTGTAAAATCTGATAGATCATCCATGAAGAACAAGGTTTGAACGGCGATGTAATGCCATAAGAAGTTGATCCGTTCCATTTTAATAGGTAGAAAAAGACAACGCTCCAAAAGAGAGTTGCAGAGTGTGTCCTGCTTACAGGCCCCTGACATTCGCTTATACACGAATATGCTAGAGGTCTACTATGTGTATGACAACCGAGGCTCATTCATGCCAGATTGCACGAGTAGCCCTATATTCGCTGAAAGAGGAGACAGCGTCTATCGATATTGGGGAGATAACGTAATATTACTACTATTCTATACAAATCTGCTAGGCAACGTTTGCCTTGATTTCGAATCCTTGTTACGGTCATAACATGCAGCTATATTGAATGCTCTATTCCTTTCATTGACAGCGTTTGCAATCCTCATCCCCCTTCTTTCTTGCCACAATATACTCTATTACGGCTAATCATAACCCTACATTTACCAACTCGTCAACAAGGAATAGCCGTCCGAAAAGCCTTATCAGAACAGCATGCAAACAATAGGCACAATTGAAAGCGTTATTCGTGATTAAAATCACAATATATGCAAACATTCTATGTTACGTTGAAGCTATAACAGACAGCTAACGAGCGAATCGGCTTATTCTAGATAAATAAAGAAGCCGGCTATCGCTTAGGTAAGGAGGGAATATCATGCGGGAGCAAGCAAGCAGCCCCACTGCCCCCGGATGCCAACTGTCGACGTCAACCAGGAGTGGAGAGACGTTCGGCTTGAATTTACGCTTCCTCTTAATTGTATGCGTATTTGTCGGCAATGCTATTGAGCCGCTTATTATGCGCATGCCTGAGATGAAAGCCATTTTTCTATGGATTTTTACATTTCATATGCCTTTATTCGTATTTGTTACAGGCTATTTTGCGCGCAGCAATTTAAATGGAGCAGCGGGCCTTCGTATATTGAAGCAGATTGCGCTTCAATATGTGATCTTTCAATCGATCTATTCCCTGTTGGATTATTTCGTATTCCGCGTGCCTGGCATTACTCATTCATTTTTTATTCCGTATTTACTGCTGTGGTTCCTGGTCGGCCATCTATTTTGGAGACTGATGATGCTGATGTTCACACGATTCTCTATTCGCCACCCACTGCTGATATCAATTGTTCTAGGATTTTTAGTAGGCTTTCTGCCGCTGCAGGGTGCTTGGCTCGGCATTTCTCGCTCAGTCGTCTATTTGCCATTCTTCGTCATTGGGCACACGTTCTCCTATGATCGCTTTCGAGAGCGGCTGACACCAACCGTACGCTATGCAGGAGCCGCTATATCCATGGGACTTCTTGTAGTGCTTTATTTCATGTCTGAGCCAATCAATCCAATCTGGTTCATGAACCATATGACCTTCCATGAGCTTGGATGGACACAGTCGGGATGGTTTGCTCTATTGAATCGAACGGTCATCTACTTGACCGAGATCGTTGCTTCACTGGCCTTTTTGACATGGGTGCCTATGCGCAATACACGCATTACGAACCTAGGTAAAAGAACCTTGTACGTATTTTTGCTTCATGGGCTGATTATACGATGTGTGGTTTTGTCTGGCGTGTACGCTTACATCTCATCAGGGTGGAGCGCAGCCCTGCTCATCGCAGCCTCGATTGCCGGTGCGGTTATACTGGCACAGCCGCAGGTCAGTGCTTGGTTCCATCCGATTATTGAGCCCAAGTGGGACACCATATCGGCATGGATACGCCACAAGCTATTCCGAACGAAAATAGAGCATAGCTGATAGATTGTGTATGCTGTCATATTACGAAAATACGATATACATTCCGATTCGATTATTACAAAAACACCGCACAAAATGGCGTTATCGCTTATCATTTTGTGCGGTGTTTTTGTCCATGCAACAGCGTGTTCGCCTAGAATGGATTGGTAGAAAAACCCGAACAGTTGTGATAGACTACTAAGAAACCTATTGGCAAGCATAAGAAAAAGCCATTCAGAAGTTCGATTTTATGCATGATGTAGAAAAATAGGACTCGTCCCGTGCGACGGGAAGGACATGAGATGGAGGTTCACCATATGACAGCCAAAAAGATGCGCTCAGACATGATTAAAAAGGGCTTTGATCGTGCGCCTCACCGCAGCTTGCTGCGTGCCGCAGGTGTTAAAGAAGAAGATTTCGACAAGCCGTTTATTGCAGTATGCAACTCGTATATCGATATCGTTCCCGGTCATGTACACTTGCAGGAATTCGGCAAAATTGTGAAGGAAGCCATTCGGGAAGCCGGCGGTGTCCCATTTGAATTTAATACAATCGGCGTTGATGATGGGATTGCCATGGGTCATATCGGCATGCGCTACTCGCTGCCAAGCCGTGAGATTATCGCGGATTCCCTGGAAACGGTCGTATCCGCACACTGGTTCGACGGTATGGTGTGCATACCAAACTGCGACAAGATTACACCGGGCATGATTATGGGCGCCCTGCGCGTCAACATCCCGACTGTATTCGTCAGCGGCGGGCCAATGAAAGCAGGTAAGGACTCTAACGGCCGCTCGATCTCGCTTTCCAGCGTGTTCGAAGGTGTTGGCGCATACCAAGCCGGCAAGATTGACGAAAAAGGTCTACAGGAATTGGAACAGTACGGTTGTCCAACTTGCGGATCATGTTCCGGCATGTTCACAGCCAACTCCATGAATTGCTTGGCGGAAGCACTTGGCATCGCGCTTCCGGGCAACGGAACCATCCTTGCTGTTGCTCCTGAGCGGCGCGAATTCGTCAAGCGCTCTGCGAAGCAGCTGATGAGTCTGATTGAGCAGGACATTAAGCCGCGTGATATCGTCACAATGGAAGCCATCGATAATGCCTTTGCCGTAGATATGGCGATGGGCGGTTCTACAAATACGGTGCTTCATACGCTTGCTATTGCAAGAGAAGCCGGCTTTGAATACCCAATTGAACGTATTAACGAAGTAGCAGCACGTGTGCCTCACTTGGCCAAGATTGCTCCTGCTTCCGATTATCATATTGAAGACGTGCACAATGCCGGCGGCGTGAGTGCCGTGCTGAACGAGCTATTCAAGAAGGAAGGCGCTCTCCACGGCGAATGCCTGACGGTAACCGGCAAGACATTGTATGAGAATGTGGCGGACAGTCCAATTCTCAATAGCGATGTTATTCATCCCCTGGATAACCCGCACAGCGAACGCGGCGGCCTGGCCGTACTGTTCGGCAACCTGGCTCCGGAAGGCGCTATCGTCAAGGTCGGCGCGGTTGATCCATCTGTTGGTGGACATCACATGGGCCCAGCAATCTGCTTCGACTCCCAGGATGAAGCATTGGCCGGCATTACGAACGGCAAGGTAAAGGAAGGCCATGTTGTGGTTATCCGCTATGAAGGCCCTAAGGGCGGTCCAGGCATGCCCGAAATGCTCGCTCCTACCTCGCAAATCGTAGGTATGGGCTTAGGTGCCAAGGTAGGTCTGATTACAGATGGACGCTTCTCAGGCGCTTCCCGCGGCATCAGCATCGGTCATATCTCTCCTGAAGCGGCGGAAGGCGGTCCTATCGCCTTTGTTGAAGACGGTGATATTATCGAACTTGACCTTAACAACCGCAAGATCGAGCTTAAAGTATCCGATGAGGAGCTTGAACGCCGTCGTGCAGGCTGGAAAGGATTTGAGCCAAAGGTGAAGTCCGGCTATCTCGCTCGCTACTCCAAGCTCGTTACGAATGCAAGCCAAGGCGGAATTTTGAAGATCTAAGCGATTAGATATAATATTAGACATTTTATTAGTGAAAATAGAAATGGATAGAACGTTCAGAATACATCTGAATCTCTATCCATTTTTTTGTTTATTTACAATGACATCATGAGTTCGTAAAAAGTATTAGCTATTATTAGTGAAACTCCATACATACTTTACCCCATTCACCATCTAGACGAGACGGAGCATTGCCTTCATATCTTCCTGCGCATTTCCGATAAGCTTCAGGCCGAACAGATCGGTCAGCACATTCATCACGCCTTCCGAGATGAATTCCGGTGGCTTCGGCCCGATGCGAATATCACGGATGCCCAGACTGAACAGGCCAAGCAAAATCGCAACCGCCTTCTGCTCGAACCATGAGAGTACGATTGACACTGGCAGTTCGTTGACACTACAGCCAAAGGCGTCCGCAAGCGCAGCCGCGATCTTGACCGTGGAGCCGGAATTATTGCACTGCCCCAGATCGATATAACGCGGAATGCCCGTATCCGCCACCGTACCGTAATCGACATCATTGAACCGGAACTTCCCGCACGAGGTCGTCAATATAACAGTATCGTTCGGCAGTGATGTCGCGAGCTCCCGGTAATACTCGCCGCCCTTGCCTGGCGCATCGCAGCCCGCGATGACGAAGAACCGCTTGATTTTGCCATCCTTAACGGCCTGAATAATTTCCGGCGCCAGCCCTAGCACCGTCTCGTGATGATATCCCGTTGTTAATGTCTGCTCGCTCTCCACATCCGCCGCAGGCAGCGCCAGCGCACGCTCAATCAGCGGAGAGAAATCGTCGTTCACGATCTTGGTCACGCCCTCGAGCCCGGCCACGTCATAGGAGAAGAACCGATCGGCATAGGTTCCCTTAATCGGCATGACACAGTTCGTCGTTGCAAGAATGGCGCCAGGATATTGCTCAAACAGACGGCGCTGGTCATACCAGGCTTTGCCGATATTGCCTTTCAAATGCGGATATTTCTTCAATGCCGGGTAGCCGTGCGCCGGAAGCATCTCGGAATGAGTATAAATGTTAATGCCCTTACCCTCCGTCTGCTTCAGCAATTCCTCCAGCGCATACAAGTTATGCCCTGTCACGATGATAGACTTGCCCTCTATCTTGTTCTGCGGGACGGTAACCGGCACCGGAACGCCGAAATGCTCCGTATGGGCCCGATCCAACACATCCATAATGCGGATCGCCGCGCCCCCTACCTTCATCGCCATGTCCAGATGTTCCTGTAAGTTGAAATTGGAGTTAGTCAACGTCATATAAAGCGCTTCATGCGTAATCGCGTCAACCTCTTCATCGACATAGCCCAACTGCCGCGCATGCGTCGCATACGCCGCGATGCCTTTCAACGCAAACACGATCGTATCTTGCAGACTGGCAATCGTCTCGTCCTTGCCGCACACTCCTACAACCTTGCAGCCGCCCGTCGGCGTCTGCTCGCATTGATGACAGAACATTTGCGCTTCCCCCTGTCAAAATGATTTTCTATTTCCAACATACTAAATGGAGAAGCACCTTCGAGTGCGTACGATCACAACAAATATTTCAAAATCTTGAATATCGCGTCAGCTTCACAATTTCGCCTCATGTCACAAAAAAACTTATTTCTTTTAGCAGTTGATTCATTTCATGTAGCGATACTCCAGGAGATTCTTCAAATTGGAGATTTTCTGCAGCAACTTCTCCCCGACATTGGTTTCCCTCACCAGCTTCCGCTCCAGTTCTTTGTCCACCAGTCTTTTTACAGATAATACGTCCGTTCCATTACATAACACATCTTCTTTTGAATTAAATTTCTTATGGGCGACGAGCTGCATGCCAAAGGAATTATACAACAAGGTATATCCGGCGATACCCGTTGTGGATTGATAGGCTTTGGAAAAACCGCCGTCAATGACGACCATTTTCCCATTTGCTTTAACGGGGTTCTCTCCACGAATTTCTTTAACCGGAGTGTGCCCGTTAATGATATGTCCATGATCCGGATTCAAATCAAACTCTTGCAGGATTTTCCGGCAAATTTCCTCATTTTCACGCAAATGGTAGTAAGGGTTCTTTCTCTCCTTATGGGTTTCTTTATCTTGGATAAAGTACCGTTCAAATGTGGTCATTTCTCTCTTTCCAAAGAGCGAGGAACATACCCCTGTCCAGATGTACCATACCATATCCGTAGCCAGATCATCCGTTTCTTCCGGATGCGCAAAGGCATAACGTAAATAATATTCAAAAACATCGAGTAGCTGGCGGCCCGAATACGTCTTGTCTTCAATCTGCATTTCTTCCATATTTCCTTCTTCATCCAAAGGAATACAGCCGTGGATTAACAAATTCCCGTTGTATTTTAAATAAAGGCTGCCCTTTTTCATGAGAAAATTCATATGTCTGGCTAGCTTTTCGGAATGCTGAACGGAGAACAGCAGCTTTTCCATCACCTGCTGTTCTTCCTCCAGCAATTGTTCAGGCTGCTGTGGATTTACAGTTGCGAAACAGGTGTTTTCCAGCGGGTAAGTTTTTCCGCCGATCTTGATTTCATTTTTGTCGTAATCAATCTGCTCAAGCAAAAGCCTTTCAGACATATTAAAGTAAGAACGTCTCTTAATAATCGGGACTTCAAGCTTAAACTGGATCATGGCAATGGCTTGATGAATTTTGGTAATCTGCAAGATTTCCTGCTCCGATACGTTATGGTCGGCCTGCAGCTTAGGTCTGAAGGCCGGATTGTCATCATAGTATTTCTCTGCCAAGTTCAGCAGTGGGCGAAGATTGATTCCGTATACGTCTTCAATGATGTCCAGATTGTCGTATCTGGCGCAGATCCGGATAATATTTGCAAGGCAGACCAAGGAACCCGCATAGGCGCCTATCCACAGGACATCATGGTTCCCCCACTGGATGTCTACAGAATGGTGGTTAATCAGCGTGTCCATAATTTTATCGGGGTCCGGCCCGCGGTCATAGATATCTCCGACTACATGAAGATGGTCAACCACCAGGCGCTGGGTTGTATAAGCAAGGCCGATAATGAGCTTGTCCGCCTGGCCCAAGGAGATAATTTGGCGGTATATTTCCTCATAATAAGGATCCTTATTGTTGGTCAAATCCGTCTTGTATAGAAGCTCTTCTACAATATATACAAACTGCTCCGGCAGAGCTTTGCGCAATTTCGAGCGCGTATATTTAGAAGAGGCATAAGAAATGAGCTTAAGCATTTGTTCAATTGTTTGTCTATACCACCTGTTCAAGGCTTGTTCATTGCACAGGTCTCCTTTAACCAGCTGTATTTTTTCTTCCGGATAATACACTAAGGCCGCAAAATCATTAATTTCTTTATCCGTCCAAACCTCACGGAACAAATCTTTTATTTTCTCTTTTACAGTACCAGAACCGTTTCTCAGTACATGCTGAAAAGCCTGGAACTCCCCATGCAAATCACTGACAAAATGCTCAGTTCCCTTGGGGAGATTGGAGATCGCTTTAAGATTGATGATTTCTGTTACGACTTTTTCTTCCGTATCATATTTCTGGGCCAATAAATCTAGAAATTGCGCATCCAAAACAGTAGTCCTCCTTCAAGGAAACAGTGATATCTTGACGGGTGTACTTAGAAGCCCTATGGCCTTTTAAGAGGTTTTTTAATTGGGGCTAGCCGCGTACCTTCAAACTTAGTCTAAACAGTAAAGGGAAAAAACATTAGGTTTCCGAGGTTCCCTTTGGTGTTATACTAACAACTTCGCTTTTGGTGCATTAATTCCTCTTTCGATAGCACTCCATCCTTATGTAACCGTAACAGTTTCTACAGTTCATCTGCTACTGAATGGAGTGGGCTCCTTGCTTTAGTGAAAATAACAAAAACCAACCAGCGTAAGACCATAACTTGAAAAATAGAATCTTAGACTATCGCTGCATCCTGTAGATTAACTGCACAACGCCGGAGGTAAATGTTCTTGTATGAACCATATTCAAATTTAACCTCTGTTTTATATCAATAAACAACGGTTTTCCTTCTCCTAAAATAACAGGGTGGACAGATAATCTAAATTCATCCACAAGCCCTAAATTGATAAAAGTTGTAATAAGACTTGCTCCACCATACAGCCAGATGTCCTTACCAGGTTTATTCTTTAATTTATTTACTTCTTCATGAATATTATCATTTATGAATATTACTTTATTATCAGCTCCTTGCTGAGTTTGTGAAAACACATATTTTTTTTTACTATGGACTAATTTCCACATTTCTTTTTCTGTTTCCGTATTTTCACTTCCTGGGGTGAATTCTCCCCATAAATCATAGCTTTTTCTTCCATACAAAATTGTATCAATTTGATTTAGGAAATGAGAAAAACCCATCTCAGAGTCCATAATGCACCAATCAACTTCCCCATTTTTCCCTTCAATATAACCATCTGCCGTAACTGCTAAATCTAAAATAATTCTTCGTTCCATAAACGGCCACTCCTTTCATTAAGCTTTCCCTCATTATAGACCCTAATTATGTCATCCTATGTCATATTGATAATAGAAGGAGCTTCTTCTAAACCATTCAGTCCTTCTTAATCAGCGCACGCAAAACAGGCTGCCTCATCTTAATGAGACAGCCTGTAAATTACGCATAAGATTCAAATTAGACCAAGTGGCAGGCAACGTGATGTCCGCCGCCCATATCACGGTACTCCGGCACCGCCTGCTTGCAAATATCTGTCGCGAACGGACAGCGTGTATGGAACTTACAGCCAGATGGAGGGTTTGCCGGGCTTGGAATATCCCCTTGCAACACGATCCGCTCAGGCTTGCGTGTTGGATCCGGTACAGGAACTGCAGACAACAGCGCCTTCGTATATGGATGAAGCGGATTGCGGAACAGCTCATCACGAGGAGCCATCTCAACGAGCGACCCCAAGTACATAACCCCGATCCGGTTGCACAAGTGCTCTACGACTGACAAGTCGTGAGAGATGAACAAGTACGTCAGGTTCTTCTGCTCCTGCAAATCACTCAGCAAGTTGATAATCTGTGCTTGAATCGATACGTCGAGCGCCGATACCGGCTCGTCAGCTACAATAAATTCAGGGTTCAGCACCAAAGCGCGCGCAATCCCGATACGCTGGCGTTGTCCACCAGAGAATTCGTGCGGATAGCGATCGATATGATACGGAGCCAAACCGCAAATCGTCAAAATCTCTTTAACCCGATCACGCACTTCACTCTTCGAAGAAATGCCGTGGTCAATCAAGGCTTCGCCGATTGCATCGCCAATCTTAATACGCGGGTTCAAAGAGCTGTATGGATCTTGGAACACAAGCTGCATCTTAGGACGCATATTGCGCAGATCCTTTTTTGACAGATCATGAATTTCTACACCGTTGAACAATACTTGTCCTTCGGTCTTATCGAGCAAACGAAGGATGGTACGTCCCGTAGTTGATTTCCCGCAACCGGATTCTCCTACAAGACCAAGCGCTTCTCCTTTATTCAAGTTAAAGGACACGCCGTCAACCGCACGAACATGGCCTACCGTTTTTGAAAAAATGCCGCCTTGGATGGGGAAGTATTTTTTCAAATTGTCTACTTGCAACAACGGTTGTTGACTCATTGTACGTCCCCTCCCTTTTCATACAGCCAGCATGCTGCCTTATGTTTGTTGTCATATACTTTAAGCTGAGGCTGCTTATCCGTACAAATGGACATACAATGCTCGCAACGATCATTGAAGTAACAATTCTCTCCAAGCTCTACAGGGTTCGGAACCTGTCCTGGAATCGTATATAAACGCTCCATACGCTCATTGATGACTGGCTTAGCCTTCAAGAGACCTTGCGTATACGGGTGCTTTGGATTTTTGAAGAGCTCAAGCACAGGAGCTTCTTCAATCACTTTACCTGCATACATAACGACAACATGGTCTGCCATTTCCGCTACGACACCAAGGTCATGCGTAATCATCATGATCGCAGTGTTGAATTCCTTCTTAATGTTGCGCATCAAGTCCAAGATCTGTGCTTGAATCGTTACGTCGAGCGCGGTTGTCGGCTCATCCGCAATGAGAAGCTTCGGATCACAGCTAAGCGCAATCGCGATCATGATCCGTTGACGCATACCACCGCTAAGCTCATGCGGATATGCATCGAAGATTTGTGCCGCGCGTGGAATGCCGACCAGTTCGATCAGCTCGATCGCGCGCTTTTTAGCTTCCTTCTTCGTAACGCCTTTATGCAACAGGATAGGTTCTGTCAGCTGTTCCCCGATCGTAAATACCGGGTTCAGGGACGTCATCGGCTCCTGGAAGATCATCGCGATTTCATTACCGCGGATCTGACGCATTTCACGTTCCTTCAAGCCAAGCAAGTCTTTGCCATTATATAAGATCTGACCGCCCTCCACTTTACCTGGAGGAGAGACAAGACGCATAAGAGACATCGCTGTTACGCTTTTTCCGCATCCGGATTCACCAACAACACACAGCGTTTCTCCTTCTTTAATCGAGAAGCTGACATCATTGACCGCTCTTACGACGCCACTGCTAGTATAGAAATTCGTCCGCAAATTGCGAAATTCGATCAAGTTATTTGACATAACGTATCCCTACCTCTTCATTTTCGGATCGAGGACGTCTCGCAAGCCGTCACCAATGATGTTAATCGAAATTACTGTCAAGAAAATACATACGCCCGGCGGAATCCACAACCATGGACGCTTCTGGAAATCAATCAAGTTGTTCGCCGCTGTAATCATGTTCCCCCATGATGGTGTCGGCGGTACTACCCCTAGACCCAAGTAACTCAATACCGACTCTTGCAAAATAGCACCCGCAACTGTCAATGTAGCTACGACAATAATGATCGGAATTGTGTTCGGCAGCAAGTGGCGGAAGATTTTGCGGCGGTCACGCAGACCGAGCACTTCTGCCGCTTGCATGAACTCTTGCTCACGAAGCATCAAGATCTGTCCGCGCACGAGACGGGACAAGCTCGGCCAGCTCATGAATCCGAGCAAGAACATAACGACAAAAATCCGCTTGTCCGGTGGAACCTTCATATCCGAAAGTACCGCGCCAAGAATAATGAGAAGCGGCAAGCTAGGAATCGACATCATAATATCCGCTAGACGCATGATGATGGAATCAACCCATCCGCGATAGTAACCTGCAAGTGCGCCAAGCGTACTACCGATTGTGACAGAGATAATCATAGCAACGAGACCGACGATCAAGGATACGCGTCCTGCGAGCATTACCCGCAGCAGGATGTCGCGACCCAGGTTGTCCGTACCAAGCCAGTGTGTAGCGGAAGGGCCTTTATTTTTCATCGGGCCCATCGTATCCAATGTATATGGCGAGAACAGCGGACCAATAAAGCAAATGACGAACATCAATAGTACAACGACAAGTCCGCCCATTGCGAATTTGTTTTTGCTAAGTTGCTTAAATGCCAACCTCCACGGGGAAGCAGGCTTCGTCTTCGAAGCAGCTGTTGCAGCTGCAGAGTTAGTAGCAGTTTGAGACACGAGCTTTTTCCCCTTTCTATTTCATGCGTACACGTGGATCGGCCACGCGGTACAGCACGTCAGCTAAGAAGTTACCGAGCACAGTGAGCAATGCCAAGAACATTGTGAAGCCCATCAACAGGAAGTAGTCACGCGACGTGATTGCTTCCAAGTTAATACGGCCGATACCCGGCCAGTTGAAGATTTTCTCTGTAATCATTGCGCCACCGAACAATCCCGGAAGCTCGATACCCAACAACGTAATTGCAGGCAGCATTGCGTTGCGAAGCGCGTGTTTGAAAATAACCGTTCTTTCTTTCAAGCCTTTCGCACGTGCAGTTCGGATGTAATCCTGACGAATAACTTCCAGCATGCTCGTACGGAAATAACGAGTAAGTGAGCCTACACTCAGTGCAGTCAATACGATGACTGGCAGCATTAAGTGATGAATCAAATCCCAGAATTGCGCCAATCCGGTTGCATTGCTTCCGGAGGTGTACATTCCGCCTACAGGGAATATTTTGAAGTCGACAGCTAACGCTTTTATTGCATATAAGCCAACAAAGAATGATGGCAATGACATTAAAGCAAAAACGAGAAACGTAACTACTCCATCAAAAAAGGAATATTGCCTGATAGCAGAAAATACACCGACTAAAATTGCAATTGCCCATGATAGAACTAATACGATTGCAGCAATCATAAAGGAATTCCACATATAGCGATTGAGTACAGTTGTAACCGGTTGCTTATGCTGTATCGACATCCCCAGGTCTCCCTTGAGTGTATTGCTAGCCCAAGTGAAGTAACGTTCTGTTAGCGGCTTGTCCAAACCGTGAATCGCTTTAAGTTCAGCAGCGCGTTCTTTGGAAATCGTCGGGTTCGAATCGATAAAGTTACCCGGTGCCAATGCAAATACGGCGAACAGGATAACGGATACCCCTATTATCGTAGGAACCAATTGTAACAGCCGCCGGATGGCGTATTGCTTCATAATTATTCCTCCTAGCTTTATATAAGCCTAAATGCCCAGCCCGAAGGCTGAGCATTTTGCAGGCACTATTCATATGCCTTGCGGCTATTGAATTTGCAATTGTGGCAAGCTGTACGTGAAGTTACGGTAAGGCGACATATCGAAGCCTTGCAAACGAGCATTGTTAGCCCACATGTCACGACGTTGATACAAGAAGATATATGGAAGATCTTCGTTCAACTCTTTATACAACTCTTTAAAGACTTCTTTACGCTTTTCTGTGTCTACCATTGCTCCAGCTTTTGTGAACAGCTCATCAACCTTCGGATTGGAGTATCCAACATCGTTCTGGGAACCGCCAGTCTTGAACACATTTTCCCCGGATTGTGGGTCTGGAGTTAAGGACCAAGCCAAGAACATCATGTCGAAATCGCCTTTTTTACGCTTGTCTATAGCTGCATTGAAGTCCATTTGCTCTGCAACGAATTCGATGCCAAGCTCTTTGTAGCTCGCTTGAGCAAGCGGAATGATTGCATCGTTTACAGGGTTAGGCGTTGTAGCTGTAAACGTAATCTTGAATTTCTTACCGTCTTTTTCACGGATGCCGTCTGCGCCGACTTTCCAGCCTGCTTCATCCAGCAGTTGTTTTGCTTTTTCCAAATCGAAATCGTACTTATTCACATCATCCGTGTACGCCCAAGATACTTTGGATTGCGGAACGTTCAGTACGTCTGCATAGCCTTGATATACCGCATCGACGATTTCCTTACGGTTCAAACCGTATGTCAATGCTTGGCGAACGCGCTTGTCTTTAAATTGATCATGCTTATGGTTGAATGCGATAAAACCGTATCCGTTAGTAGGGAACAAGTTAATATCAACAAACCCGAATTCTTTCAATTGCTCGATTGTATCTTTGTTAACATCGATGAAATCCATATCTGTTTCGCCAGCTTGCAGCAATTGGACATTCGTTTCCGATGTCGTGAACTTATAAATCAATTTATTGATTTTCGGCTTGCCTTGGTAGAAAAGCTCGTTCGCTACCAATACCGCTTCTTGACCTGGAGTAAACTTTTCAAGCTTGTACGGCCCATTGCCGACTGGATGTGTGAACAGATCTCTCATATAACCAAGGTTACCTTGTTTGTAATCCTTGCCATAGATTGCTTTAGGAAGCACGCCTACGGAACCGATAGCGGAAAATGCCAAAGCGTTAACTTCGGTCGTCGTCACTTGAATCGTGCGCGGATCCAACACTTTAATGCCTTCGATGGATGTCGCTTTTCCTTCTTTATACTCTTTGCCGCCCTTAATATGAGCGTCCTTGATAATGTCGGTAGGACCGTCATAAGACTTGTCGTGCAATACAGTCAAGCTGAATGCTACGTCATCCGCAGTCAACGGAGTATTATCACTGAACTTCAGGCCGTCACGCAATGTGAACGTGTATACAAGATTGTCCGGGGAAATTTCCCATTTCTCTGCTATGCCTTCCTTATAAGTACCGTCTTTGTTCACTTCGATCATACTGGTGAATATGGAAGTATTAATAAAGTTATCATATGATGTTTCACCATACAGCGGATTGAAAATTCCGCTTGGCGCTGAGATGCCGATAATCATGGTGTCCTTACGGTTCTTCGCAAGCTCTGGAGACATGGATGTATCCGAAGCTTTAATCAAGCCATCGGTTACCAATTCTTCAGCCGGTTGTTCTGTATTTTGCCCAGTAGACTTGTCCGCACCCTCAGAGGAACTTCCGCCTCCGCAAGCAGACAGGATAAGTGTCAATGACAACAATAAGCAAATCATAGTGCTAAGACTTTTCTTCACAACATTCTCCCCTTATTTCTCAGATGGCATTTATAAATAGTATAAAAGTTGTATACATATTACCTAGATTTAATAGAATGTTCGGCTATATCCTCTTTTATAGAACATTGGTCAATAAAATATGAAAGAATGACCAATTCCTCCGTAGGAAACGAATATTTTTTCATAATACTACTTGATAACTTCGTATTTGTAAATGCTTATGTCAGCTTTACCTTAAAAGATTTTAATTTTCGTTCGATAACTTTTTTTTATCAATGATAGGCAATTCGGCTTAAAAAATCATTTTTTTCATATCTAAAAACGGAAATCTGTTCCTAATTCACTATTTTGTTTCCTCTCAGTGGATAACTGTTCACATAGTCCTCTCAGAAAGTTCATTCCTCTGTTTTTATTCTTTTGCATAAAAGTTGCATAAATACTCAAAACGACTTTACACAAAAAAAATAGCTTTAAAAAATGGTCAGTACCATTTTCTAAAGCTATTAAACAAATGTAATTATATGGTATTATCGGTTGATTATAGTGGATGTGCCGCGTTTTCTACTTTCTGATCAACGAGTACGATTCGCTCAGAAGCATTCGCATCAAATGCATAATTTCTGTTTTTCCCATATCGCGACAGCAATGTTTCTGTAGACATAATAATCAACTTCGGAATCATCTGCTCCGCTTGCTGCTTCAAGCGATTCTGTCCTTGAGGATGAATAATGCTCATAAGGAGCCGTAAATATCTTCGGGTCACCCAAGAGAACAAGCCTCTTGGTAAATCCCGCACCGTAAACCCAAATTGCTCAGGGCCGCGATGCATCATACTTACTCCGTACAACGCCTTCACATTCGCCCGCAAATTATCATCGCTTAACAAATAATCTGCAAGCTCAGGTAATGTGCGCTCGACTGAGCGTATCATCTGGATTGCAATTTGCATTGAAGTCCGCGACCGATGACCGATATCATACAATAACTTATTGTCAAAATGCAGTTCCAACACAAGGTCATTGTGCTTCAGTTCTACCCCGTCATCCAACATGACGGCTTTGCCATGGTACGGGCGGACACGGAAGTGGAACACCGGTTGTTCACTGTTCGTTGTCTTGAGAGCAAAAACGGAGTGAAACCCTTTCTCGTAGAGAAACCAAAGACGCACAACCGTTCGTCTAAGCCAGCTTGGGTTCTCGATTCGGGCTTGATCAGTCAAGCGGATAAGCTCATCGATACGGACACAGCGCAGTTCTCGCTTCTCTGCTTCCTCCATGAACCGTTCCAACGCCACAAGCATATTTGCTGGTGCTTCACGATCCGCTCCCAGCGTCAAGCCGCAATCATGCAGCAGCAGCACTTCTCCACCCCGACATCGTTTCATCATGCGTTGATATAAGCGTTCGGCGCCAAGCTTCTTCCGCCAATCCCCGAACAATACAGACCATAAAATAATTTGCAGGTAACCGAGGTTGCCATAGTCGAACAAATTAACGATTCCCCATGGGGGCCGATAATAATTCGTACGCTTGCCCGTTACTGATTGAATAATGTCTGACGTTTTGCGAATTTGTCGTTTCACCGTTTTTGGACGCATCAGCCAGTTGGACTTATGAACATAGTTGTGAATGCCGATAAGATGCCCCTCATCGTGCATTCGCTTCAGCAATTCCGGATGCTGCTCTGCATGTATGCCAACAACAAAAAATGTTGCCTTGGCATTATATTTCTTCAACAGGTCTAACAGTTGCGGCGTATAGATTGGATCTGGGCCATCGTCAAACGTCAACGCCAGCTCCCGTTCTGCACGTCCCTTCTGAAAGACACGAAATCCAAACAGGCGGCTGATTAAGCCAGGGAGAAACGCATAAAACGTCAGGATGTAAAACCCCCATAATAAAATGAATTCCACCATCCTAGTTCCCCGTTTCTTTTTACAAAATAAATGCGACATTCTTATACTTTACGAATTGCATGTACGTATGTATTACTCTACGTATGAACTGTTATTATTGTAACATAATGAACAAAGAATAGGCACGGGAAATCGTTTCGTGTACAATGGAAAGCATACTGTATTTGGTGAAAAGGAGTCTGTTCTATGATTGCATTTTACCGTAAGTATTGGCGTACGGCATTTGATATCGCATTGCTGATCGTAACCGCTTATTTAATCATGTATACGTTCAGCTATTTGTATTCAATCGCCGCCCCTATCTTCTTGGCTTTTGTGGTATTCATGTTCATCGAGCCGTTGGCCGCTTTTCTCAACCGACGAGGCATGAAGAAAGCAATCGCCTCGGCCATCTCTGTATTATTGTTCGTGCTGGTCATATTAGGAGCTATGTTCGGTCTTGGATTTATTGTCGTCCATCAAGCCATTGAATTGCAAGGTCAACTGCCCTCCTACATTAAGGCTGTTCAGAATGAACTGGTTAACATCGCCAACTACTTGCAAAATCGCTATGAGTCATTGCCGCCTGATGTATCTAACCGCATCAATGATTATGCGGGCAATGCTGCGAAGCATATTTCTGAATTTATCGCTGGACTGCTCGGCCTGCTTATTAAGCAAATTACATCCTTTTCAACATTTACGCTGAACTTTGCCATTGCTATTATCCTTGGCTATTTCCTCAGCATTGAAATTGATACGTGGCGCAGAGTTGCCCGCAACAAAACACCGCGTACTTTTCTCAAAGCGTACCTATTTTTAAAAGAAAATGTTTTAAAGGGATTATCTGCCTATTTGAAGGCCCAGCTGAAGTTGATTTCCGTAACCTTTATCATTGTTTTTATCGGTCTTCTTTTGCTTGGTGTGAGCAATTCCTTCCTTGTCGCCTTGTTATCGGCTCTCTTTGATTTGCTTCCCTTGCTTGGAATTCCATTTATCTTCATCCCTTGGATTGCCTACCTACTTATCATCGGCAATACGTCACTTGCAATTGGACTTGCTGTTGTCATGGGCGTCACACTTCTTGTTCGGCAAATTCTCGACCCTAAAATTACAGGAACATCACTTGGAGTGTCCGCATTTACCATGCTATCCTTCATGATCGTATCGATGTCATTGTTTGGGGTAATCGGTATCGTTATGTCCACCGTCCTGTTAATTTTAATTAAAGCCCTCTATGATCAAGGTTATTTAAAACGTTGGATTCGTATGCCTAAAGAAGAATTTGATTCTGGACATCCGTTTGACAGCACCAGAGAAGATAGCGGGGACAATAAGGATAATACCCCTTCTTGACTTACTAGCCGTTCCGTCCTCACATCCGTAAAGATGGAACGGCTATTTCTGTGCGTGCTGTGCCAGTACCTCCATAACTGCACCAAATACCTCTGTAGCTTTATGAGAAGCACTTGCTGGATCATTTTCACTTACTACACTTACCGCATATTGCGGCTTCTCTACCGGCCCATATCCGACAAACCAGGTATGTACATTAGCCGTTCCATATGCTTCAGCCTGAGCCGTTCCGCTTTTCCCTGCAACATTCCATGAAACCTGCCTGAGCGACTGTCCTGTGCCGTACTGCACCACATCTACCATCATTTTTTGGACACTGCGGGCTGTCTCTAACTTCATAATCCGCTCCTTCTTCGCTTGTACAGCGAATCGAGCGAGCGGCATTCCCGTTGCATACTGCACCTCCTGAATCAATCGCGGGGAGCCGTAATTTCCATCCTGCAGCAGTGTCACAACAAAATTGGCTGCTGCCAGCGGTGTTATTCGAACATCCCGCTGACCAATTCCTGATTGTGCCCGTACCCCTCCCGACACATCCAGTGGCTGCACACCGTCTGGAAAAACACGACTTTCTTCTTCACCCTCGAAGTGATGCAAATTGCGATGCCCCATGCCATCATCAGATATCATGCCAACAAGCCCGCTCACTCCCATCCTCTGCGCATAGCTAGCTAATTGCTCTCCAGACAAACGCTCTCCCAGTTCAGCAAATACTTCATTGCACGATTCTGCCAACGCTTCCCTCAGCGTAAGCATGCCATGTCCTTCCGGCAGCCAACATGCCAACCCATACTTTCCGTAGTGGCCGTCGCACTGGAAGCGTTCATTCAGTTCCGTCAATCCCGCTTCCATAGCAGCAGCTGCAATGAATAGCTTATATACAGAGCCTGGAGGAAGAGCCTTAGTCGCTCGGTTGTTCCATGATCCCTGTTCAGGTTCAATATGATAGGGATCTGCGGATGGGCGGGATACCATCGCTATTACATCTCTTGTTGCAGCATCAAGTACGACGACGGAGCCTTTTGCAACCTTGAACCGATCAAGCACTTGTTCAATGGCAGCTTCGATCATCTGATCGGTTGTTGTAGTTAGCCGCAAAGGATAATACGGATTATCAGGCCGTCTTATGCGAACATGAAGGCCATTTAGCGGATGTCGCCCAGCATCTGTATAATGCACAGCCGTCGTTGCTCCCAAGCCCTTCAGCAGCGGCCCAAAGGATCGCTCCAATCCCGATATGCCAACAACGCTGGAAACCGCATTTTTTCTATTCCTTTTAGAAGTGATTGTGTTAGCAGAGCCCGCCAAATCTGCGATTGCTCCTACCCATTGCGGGGTATGCTGACGCAGCGGATACCGAATCGTATACGGAAGCGCGCTAACTCCCTCCCAGTCGGACGATTGTATCTGAGCCGCTTGATCCGCGGTAAGCTCGAAGGGCAGCTTATCATCCTTCTCATTCGGCCAAATCAAAGGCTCCGCAAGCTTCTCCCATCGTCTGCTGACCTCTTGTTCCGGCAAATGCAGCCATAGCGCCAAGCTGCGAACCGCGTCTGTGCTTATCGTATTTTTATTCACAGGAAAGAGAACCAGAGCCGTAACGAGTTGACCGGTATACGGTCGCCCTTCCCGATCAACAATCGTTCCGCGTCCATCATCCAGCACCACAGCACGGGCACGCTGAATAACCGTACGCTGCATTACCGTATAAGTGCTATCGTCTACCTTACTGTGAACGAACAGCAGTTGAAGCCAGCCCAGCCTTACAATATAAATACCGATAATTACCGTAATGACACATGCTAACAAAGCAAGCCGATTGTTCATGAGCCGCTGCCGCTTAGAACGTTGGCGTGACAACACTTTCACCCACCACCTTCACAACAATCGAGATTTGAAACATCTTTTTAGTATCATTACTTCCCACTTCCCCATTCTCATAACCACGACTACGGGTACTATCCAACAGTCTACTTCTTATTAACGGTGATCCAACGTTATTGCAGAACAAAAAAGCCCTCGCCATCTTCTGGCAAGGGCTTAAAACGACTGCTGATTATTACTGCTCTTATTTAATTGCTGATCTATGTTTTACGCTTTTGCGTTCTTCTTGCGCATCATATCGAAATACGTTACCGGCTGATCAACCTTCATGCGTACGAGCTGCAGCGGATGGCGAGCTGCATCCAGCTCATTGCCTTCTGTATCCCACAGCTTATCCACCGTTTGCTTGAAGAACGTGTTGTTCGGGCCAAAGAACTCAACCTCAGCTCCCACCTTGAAGTGATTGCGCTGTTGGATCGTCGCAATGCCAGTATCGGCATCGTAATCTATAACCAAACCAGCAAAATCATAAGGTGCCGGCTTGTCTTCCGGCTCGTAAATATGATCCTCATGATCCGGCTCTTCGTAGAAGAAGCCAGTATTAACAGGACGGTTAGCCGCCTTATAAATCTCATCCAACCATTCCTGCTTCAGCTCATAGTTGTCTGGATCGGCCATATAAGCATCAATGGCTTTCCGATATACGTTTACTACCGTGGCCACATAATGAATCGACTTCATACGTCCCTCAATTTTGAAGCTGTCTACCCCTACATCGATAAGATCCGGCAAATGCTCGATCATGCACAGATCCTTCGCGCTCATAGCGAACGCATTGTCATTCTCATCGAACAACGCCTTCTGATTCACGCCCAGACGGAACTGCTCCAGAACAGAAGAACCCGATGCTTCCTGTTCGCTGATCATATCCATTGCATCTGCACGGTCATCCTCGAACAGATCGTATTTCCAGCGGCATGATTGGCAGCAGCCGCCACGATTGGAATCGCGGTTTGTAAAGTGGTTGGACAACACGCAGCGTCCGGAATAGGAAGAACACATCGCTCCGTGAATAAAGGCCTCAATTTCGATATCGACATGATTTTTCATCTCCTGGATTTCATCCATGCTCGTTTCCCGAGCCAAGACGACGCGAGGCATGCCTTCATTTTTCCAAAATTGAATCGTTTGCCAGTTGGCGATCGACTGCTGGGTGCTTACGTGAACCTCCAGCTTCGGTGCCACACGCTGCGCCGTTTCAATAATGAATGGATCTGCGGCAATAATCGCGCTAATGCCTGCATCCTCCAAATTGCGAAGATATTCCTCTAACCCTTCGACATCTTCATTATGCGCATAAATATTCGTCGCAACGAACACCTTTGCGCCATATTTTTTAGCAAACTCCACACCTTCACGCATTTCTTCAAAGCTGAAATTGTCTGCATTAGAGCGCAAACCGTACTTCTGACCACCAATGTATACGGCATCCGCACCATAATGGATGGCGAACTTCAACTTCTCCAAATTGCCGGCGGGAGCGAGCAGTTCCGGCTTGTCCAAGCGATATCGCTTGCCGTTATATTTATGTTTTGTTTGTGTGCTCATCGTTGTACGCCCCCTCCTTAATACATTTGTTCTTTATAGAAAAATCCGAATGACAGCTCTCGCTCAGGATCCTGAACAGCACGGATGCGATCCATCCATTCATCCTTCATGACATACCCTTCAGGATCGGCGATATAGGAATCGATTGCTTCACGATACACGCGAACGACGGTTTCATTGTATGAAATAGACTTCAATATTCCTTCGATTTTGAAGCTGTCGATACGAGCATCAAGCAGTGACTTAAAATCTTCAATGAAGCAAATATCGTCAGAACTCATGATGTGGGTTCCGTTGGCATCTTCATACATCGGGAACTTCTCATCCTGACGTTCCCGTTCAACGAGGAAGAGTTTCTGATCCATGCCCACTTCATACGTACCTTCCTCTTTACCAAGATGATGCATGTAATGATGAACTAGGTGACGCTTCGAATGATAAATATTAGTCATGCCATGAATTTGCACTTGGACTTCCATGTCAGGAAGCTGATGTTTCATCTCTACGACTTGCTCCAAGTTCAGCTCACGGGCAGCAACAATGCGACTTGCGCCGCGCTTCTGCCAGTATTGAGCTGTCCGGTAGTTCGTGGATGTCATCTCGGCATTCCATTGCAAACGAAGAGATGGTGCCGCAGTTTTTGCAACCATCAGCACAGCCGGATCACCATAGGCAATCGCATCGACTCCAAGATCCTCCAGTTGTTTCAAATATTCAGACAAATCCGTTAAATGCTCATTATGCATAATATTATTAACTGCAACATACAGCTTGGCGTTATGGCTGCGGACGATCGGCAGGCTTGCCTGAATATCCGCGATTGTCATTTCACCCGGCATGCGCACGCTATATTTTACTTCCCCGACGAGGACTGCATTCGCACCAGCCTGAAGCAGACGCTCCAGTTCCTCAACACTGCCTGCGGTAACAAGCAATTCCGGTTGATAAGTCATATTCATTTCACCACTTTCTATTGACCTGCCGTTTTCTTGCTCTGTTCGATATTACGCTCATGCTCTGGAAACGTTTTGGCGAACAGATGCGTTTGGGAGCCGTCTTTTTTGGTCACATAATACAAATACTCTGAAGCCTCCGGCTTTAACACTGCTTGAATGGAGGCTGTACTTGGACTAGAAATAGGGCCCGGCGGCAATTTATCTATTTTATACGTGTTGTATGGACTATCGATTTCCAAATCTTTATAATACAAACGTTCCTTCGGCTTGTCCAGTGCATATTGAACGGTAGCATCGATTTGCAGCCGCATGCCCTTGGCGATTCGATTATCAATGACGCCCGCAATCAACGGACGCTCTGTATCAACGACAGCCTCTCGCTCGACCAATGAAGCCAGCGTCATCATTTCATGAAACGACAATCCACGTGTCTTCAGGTCAGCCTCCCAGCTTGGTGACGCTTGTGACAAACGCTTCTCTGTTTCCTGCACCATTCGAGTAATAATGTCTTCCTCGGAGCTTCCCTTCTTCAGTTCATAAGTCTCAGGGAACAAGTACCCCTCAAGTTTATGCTTCAGCTTAACACCATCAGGAATATGCGTAACAAGCGGCGCTGACTGCTTGAGCCAAGACGTATCATCCGTCAGTTTCAGGAAACGCTCCTTGTCCACAATGCCGTCCTTGCTTAGTTTGTCCGCAATCTGTTCCACGGTATAACCTTCAGGGATCGTGAAGCGCACCATTTCTTCCGCAACAACATCACCGCTGTTCAGCTTGGCAATAATGTTGTCATAGGTAGAACCTGAACGGAATAAATATTTCCCCGCTTGGAAACGGCTGCCCTCCCCGTTCCATTTCAGATACACTTTGAATATGAGTGCATTGCGAATAATTCCCTGCTCCTCCAACTGCGATGCGATCGCTGCTGTTCCAGAGCCTTGCTCGATTACAACCGGGATATCCCGCTCCCCTTGCGCAGAAGGACGCATTTCGCTCCATATATAACCAATCCCAACCCCGGCCACAAGCAGAATCACAAGGCTGATCGTCAGATAAATCTTCAAGCCTTTCCTCATCCACACACTCTCCTACATGGAAAAAGAGCGGATTTCCGCCCTTTTTCCGTAAAGTATCAGTTAGCTGATGCCGCGTATCACTCAACAAACTACAAATTAAAATTCGTCTCGATACGTCAGTTCATCATACAGTTCGGCTACTTCTTCCCACTCATCATCGTCTTCAATCGATTCGAGTTCCCAGCCTTCTTCTTCACTTCCGATAATGCGATACAGTTCCTGCTCAGATTCCTGAGCACCTTCTGGAAGCAATACGGCATAGGCTTGATCGTCAAGTCGGAATTCAGCGATTAGCGACAGAACACGGCTGTTGCCAGCGTCGTCCGTCATTTCAACGAATTGACCGAAAGCATTCTTCAGCTGCTCTGTCAATTGAAGCTCCACTCGTTCGGTCACCCTTCATTCTCCTCGTCTGCGGTAAATAAAGTATTGAACGTTTCCTCAACGATGTTCCATTCTTCTTCATCCGTGATGGTAAACAGCTTCAAGTCGTCTTCGTCTTCCTCATAACGGAACGCGTACACTTCGTCGGAATCATCATCGTCGGATTCAACAGGTACGACCATCATATATTTTTTGTTCGTGCCATCTACATCGAACTTCATAATGACTTCGAATTCTTCCTCGTTGCCCTCGTCGTCCGGAATATAAATGATCTCCGGTTCTTCTTGCAAATGTTCATCTCGTGTCATAGTAACCCCTCACCTTCTTGATTGATAGTCAAGATATGTTTGTAATATAATGGTTGCCGCCATCTTATCGATGACTTGTCGACGCTTCTTGCGACTGACGTCAGCTTCCAGCAATGTGCGTTCTGCCGACACCGTACTCAAGCGTTCATCCCACAGGTGAACGGGCAATCCGAACGACTGCTTCAACTGTTCTGCAAATGACATGCTTAGCTCGCCCCGAGGTCCGACTGTGCCATTCATATTCTTCGGCAGTCCGAGAACAATGGCTTCCACGCCGTGTTCCTTTACAATGTCACCAAGTCGCTTCAGATCATCCTCTGGTTTGCGGCGTTCAATGACTTCCAGCCCTTGCGCCGTCCAACCGAAAGCATCGCTAATCGCGACACCGATCCGTCGATCTCCGTAATCCAAGCCAAGAATCTTCATTCATTCTCTCCCAGTGCTGTGTGCTTCTTCATCCGTGATACGTTCATCTTCGCGACTTAACGGTGATGATTCAAGTAGAAACGAACCAATTCTTCTATCAGTTCGTCCCGCTCCTTCTTCCTCACGATACTTCGAGCATTGTTATGCCGCGGGATATAAGCGGGATCCCCGGATAGAAGATAACCAACGATCTGGTTAATAGGATTGTATTCCTTCTCGAGAAGCGCATCATAGACAGACAACAGGATATCTTCGTTGGAAGCTTGCTGTTCCTCCGCTTTTACATTGAACTTCATCGTCTTATCCATGGAATTCATCGCTAACACCTCGCTTTACTCTTATCATAACACATACCCGAACAAACTAGAAAATATTCCGCTTCATAGCTTGGCATTGTTCACAAATTTGACGACAATGCGACACTTAATGGAATCGGATCAAGGAGCCCTATACAACAGGGCTCCTCTCTTATATTATACGCCAAGCTGCTTCGTAACAAGCTCTTCTACAAGAGCCAACGCCGCTGGAAGCTTGGAAGCGTCCTTGCCTCCCGCCTGTGCCATATCCGGTCGGCCACCGCCTCCACCGCCGCATACAGAAGCAAGCTCCTTAATCAGCTTGCCGGCATGAAGCCCCTTCTTCACAAGCCCAGGAGCAACTGCAACGACAAAGTTCACCTTGTCTTCGTTCACTGCACCGAGCGCGATAATAGCTTCTGGCAGCTTCGCCTTCAGCTCGTCCGCTGTCGTACGAAGCGCATCCATACCGCCAGCATCAACTTGCGCTGCCAATACTTGAACGCCAGCAACGGTTTTTACCTGATCTGTCAATTGTCCTGCTTCAATGCTGCTCAACTTGCCCTTAAGCGATTCATTTTCACGGGAAAGCTCTTTCTCGCGGGTAAACATCGCTTCAATACGCTTCGGCACATCGGCCACATTTGATTTAAGCAATGAACCAGCTTGCTTCAACAGCTCCAATTGAGCCTCCATATATTGATACGCATGACGTCCAGTTACGGCTTCAATTCTGCGTACGCCAGAGCCAATACCGCTCTCGCTTACAATTTTAAAGAGGCCAATTTCCGAAGTGCTGCCAACATGGCAGCCGCCGCACAACTCAATGCTGTAATCGCCGACTTGTACGACACGCACAACATCGCCGTACTTCTCGCCGAACAATGCCATTGCGCCCATTTCTTTTGCTTCATCAATCGATTTTGATTCGATGACGAGCTGTGTGCCTTTCCAGATTTGCTCGTTGACACGATGCTCAATGTCAGTAAGCTCTTCTTCACTAATGCTTCCTAAATGAGTGAAGTCAAAACGAAGGCGATCAGGCTGAACAAGAGATCCTGCTTGGTTCGCATGCTCGCCCAATACGAGCTTCAGCGCCTTGTGAAGCAAGTGTGTTGCGGTGTGATTCTTAATAATATCCTCGCGGATCGCACGATCAACTGCAGCTTGTACCTTCATGCCAACGCGAAGTGATCCTTCTTCCACGCGAACAACAGCAACATGCTGGCCATGAGGCGCCTTCACTACATCTTGAACCTTTGCCTTGAACCCGGCTGCTGTAAGCAGACCGCTGTCGCTTACCTGACCGCCGCTTTCTGCGTAGAATGGCGTACGATCAAGCACCACTTGGCAAGTCGTATCTGCTTGTGCTTCCTCAGCCATGTTGTCGCCAACGATTATCGCCAACACACTGGATTCCGTTACCAACTCATTATATCCAACGAATTCGCTTTTAGTCGTGAAATCAGCAAGCGGTCCGCCTTGAACCTTCATGCTTCCTGTATCTTGACGAGCTGCACGAGCACGATCACGCTGCTCTTGCATTGCTTGGTCGAAGCCTTCACGGTCTACCGTCAACCCATGTTCGGAAGCATAATCTTCCGTTAGGTCGAATGGGAAGCCATACGTATCATACAGCTTAAACGCTTCTTGCCCACCAATTTGCGTACGGCCCTCCTGCTTCGCAGCAGATGCCAAGCTTTCTAATATCGCCAATCCTTCGACAAGCGTTTCGTGGAAACGTTCTTCCTCGTTCTTAATCACTTTTTCGATAAATTCGCGTTTTTCAACGATCTCCTTGTAATGCGCACCCATTACTTCACATACCGTTTGTACCAGTTCTACCATAAATGGACGGTCGATGCCGAGGATTTTCCCGTAGCGAACCGCACGGCGCAGCAAGCGGCGGATAACGTATCCACGACCTTCATTCGATGGCAATACGCCGTCGCCTACTGCGAATGTTACCGTACGAACATGGTCAGCAATAACTTTCAAGGCAACGTCGAACTCTGGACGTTCATTATATTTCACGCCTGCAATGCGGCATGTTGCTTGAATGATCGGCTGGAACAGGTCAGTATCGAAGTTGGAGTCTACATCCTGCAAGATCGATGCAAAGCGCTCCAAGCCTGCGCCTGTATCAATGTTTTTGTTCGGCAGCGGCGTGTAACTGCCGTCCTTGTTGTGGTTGTATTGCGAGAATACATTGTTCCACACTTCCAAATAGCGCTCGTTCTCACCGCTTGGATAGCATTCTGGATCCTCTTCCAATGTTCCGTACTTCTCTCCGCGATCGTAGAAGATCTCAGTACACGGGCCGCAAGGTCCTTCCCCGATATCCCAGAAGTTATCATCGCCTGTCTTTACGATGTGGTCAGCAGGGAGGCCAATTTTCTCGTTCCACAGCTTGTACGCTTCTTCATCCTCGTTATGGACGGTAACATAGAGACGGTTTGGATCAAACCCAATCCATTCTTTGCTCGTCAAGAACTCCCAAGCCCAAGTAATTGCTTCTTCTTTGAAATAATCGCCGATGGAGAAGTTCCCGAGCATTTCGAAGAACGTATGGTGGCGGCGTGTCTTGCCGACATTTTCAATATCGTTCGTGCGAATACATTTTTGCGAGTTTGCAATACGCGGGTTTTCAGGCTTCACCCGTCCGTCAAAATAAGGCTTCAGCGGGGCCATGCCCGCATTAATCCAAAGCAGCGATGGGTCATTGTGAGGCACAAGCGATGCGCTCGGCTCAATGTGATGCCCTTTGCTCTCAAAGAATTTTAACCATTTCTCGCGAATTTCACTAGCCTTCATGAATAAACGCCCCCAACTAAATTGTCATATAAAAATAAAAAATCGCCCCTGAAAATCAGGGACGATTCGTATATCGCGGTACCACCCTGGTTATCGCATACAGTCTTATCCAATCAATCAAGCCTGCACCATGATGCAAGCAACGGGTAAGACAAGCGTCTGCGATCGCCTTGACGTTGATAACGGGCACGTCCCGGTGAAGTTCCATTCACACTCAGAAATTAGCATTCAGCTGCTCTTCTCGGTGAAGATTCTTACAGCCAGCCGGCGTTCGCCGATCCGGAATCTTCTCTCTGCTCCCAGGGCTTCAGCTTACTTGAATTCGTCGTCGTTTTGTTCCATATATCTATCCAATTATCTAGTATAAGCAGCAGGCAAACAGTTGTCAAACATCTTTCCTTTGAACCAAGTCTGCCTGCACTGCGGATATGAATAAGAAGCTTCTATCCTAGATATTCAATTTGCTCAAGCATGCGTTTCAGCATAACTGCAGCCTGCGCACGTGTCGCCGTAGCCTTTGGCTGGAATGTATTGGCGGTCATCCCTTGAACTATGCCTGTAGAGACTGCCTTGCTTACGCCGTCGCGCGCATAGCCGCTTACCTGATTGCGATCGTTGAACTTATTAAGCGAACTTGGATTGGAAGCAACATCGCGTCCTGTATATTCCATCGCTCGAACGAGCATAACAGCCATTTGTTCACGGTTGATCGACTCATTTGGACGGAACATGCCATTTTCATAACCGCCAATAATTCCCGCTTTGGTTGCAGCCCCAATATAAGGAGCCATCATGCTGGACGGATTCACATCACGATAGGCGGAAGCTCCAGACGCATCAGCTTGAAGCCCAAGCGAGCGTGCCAGCAAGATCGCGAACTGTCCGCGTGTAATGTTGGCATTCGGTGCGAATGCGTCATTACTAACACCCTCAATAATATACTTTGATGCCAATTCGCGAATAGCGTCGCGTCCCCAGTGGCTTTTAATGTCAGAGAAATCTTTCGTACGATCCATCATGGCCACAGAACGATTGCCTTTGAACTGGAAAGCGTACACCGTAACGCCAAGTTCCTGCTTCGTTACCGTTGGCACATATCCCGCCTTGTTCAGCACGGAATCATAACGGACGGCTGATGCATTTCCTCGTTGTACCAATTGTACGTTGCGCACCTTGTATTTCAAATTCGCCTCAATCGTACGCGGCGTGGCGGAGCCTGCGAATGCCGACAAGCGGAATTCAATCGGATTGACTCGTACGCGTGCACCTGTATCATTCAGGCTGCGCAGCAATGCACGAGAATCCGATCCAGATTCCGATTCTGCTTGGAGCAGCAGGTATGCCTGATTGTTCCCCCACTCCCGCTCGAGAGCACGAAAGTCCAACTCTCGCAACGGAACCGACATCAGGATATCTCCATAACGAATAGAGAATACCGCATCATTTGCCTTACTGTATACCTCATTCAAGGTTTGCAATGGAACAGCGACCACCGCTCCGCGTTCGGATGTCGGAACATCGAACGCCAGATGATTGCGCGTACCGTTTTGGAGTACATATTCAAAGGATGATTTCAACTTGTTTGCCGGTATCGTATAACGCTTAACAGAACTGCCGCTTAATGAACGATCAGAGCTAGTGTCCGCTGACGAGCTCGAGAGCAAATACCAGCCATCATCCAAAAACCAACGGAAGGAAGCAGGTTGTATATCGCCCGGGCGTGTGGTGGAACCATCCGTTTTATTGGTCACAGCGGTAGATGCGAACGACTGCAAGGAATTGCCTGCCAAATCTTTAATCGGGTTTTTCCCTTGCAAATAAGCAACGGTTACCGTGCTGTAGGCATTGACCGCTTCGTCCAGTGTCAAGGTAACCTCTTCGTTGCGAGTAGAAGCACGCTTTACTTTAATTGTCCGGTTGTCTGACTGTACCACAAATTGTGATGCGTCAGGAGAAGGAAATTCCTTCAGCCGCTCGGAAAAGACAAGCGTTATCGCACTGCCCTTCACTGAAGCCGAACGCAACGTTGGCGCGGTTCGGTCAGAACGGTTATCAGCCTTCATCAATGCGAATCCGGATGCCTTATTTCCAGCCAAATCAGAAATTCGAGGCTCCCCTGGCAAGTACGATACTGTGACATCATCGTTGTCGCCAACACTGGAGCTTAAGACGAGATGAACCTCATTATTTCGCACTTGAACAGAATCGACACTTTGGGATGAACGATTGACATACACCGAGAAATGACTGCGAGGCGGTACCTTGCTCGTATCCAATGATTCATTATAAGTCAACGTCAGCAGGCTCCCGCTAACCTCTGCCCTTTGAACCACAGGCGCCTTCGTATCTGCATCATTTCGCGCCAAAAGATCCGTAAATGCCTCAAGCTGGTTGCCACTGCGATCTTTCAATGGATAACGATCCGGCTTATAGCTCACTCTTACCGTTTGATTGTCGCGGATCAGATAAATAAGCGACAACGTAACTCTAGAACCATCCACTGAAATACGGCTTACCGACTTTTCCTTCCCATCCACGGTAACCTTGAACTGTTCATATGCACGGGCAGATACGGTATCCATCGGATTCGATATGTCCAGAATTACCTTCATTCCTTCCGCACTAGCCTGTTTAACGATAGGTGGAGTACGGTCAACATCATTACTGACTGCCGCCTTCTCGAATGCGGCTGCTGGATTGCCTGCCGTATCCTGTATTGGCTTGCGTTCAGCGCTCGGACGATAGGAGATGAGCACATTTTGCCCGGCTGCAATCCCGCTTTCTACGCTGACATCGACATAATTGTCCCCAATAGCTGTCCCCGTAACGCGGCGTAAATTTCCATTCACCGTTACTTCGAAGCTGGCGGCTGGCGGCTGTGAGTTCTTATTCAAACTCTTATTGAACGTTAAACGAACGGTATCCAGCTTACTAAGTGCAGCAGACTTCAAAGTAGGAGCCCCTGCGTCCTCATTGCCCGTTGTGAACTTCCATGTATTCAATCCCGGGTAAGACTTTCCGCTTGCATTGCGCAGGGAATCTGCCGCGATTTCTATCGTATACTCTGTGCTCGGCTTCAATTGCTGTACCGGATCAATCGTAATCGTATTTGTGCCGTCACCAGCAACACGATTGGAGGACATCGGCAGCGCCTCAAACACTTTGCCATCCTTCGCCTGCTTCATGATGATACTTCCGCCGGATTGCTTCCATACCTTCTCCTTGAAGGTCAACACTAGCTTAGAGTCCACACGGACATCTCGCTGCCCAATCGATGGCGCCAGTACATCCAGTTGAGGGGCACCAGCATCGGCTGCAGTCGTGAAGGTCCACTCCGTTGGATCATAAACACCGAGGAACTCTGAAGTGCCTGATTTGAAAGTACCGAAATCAACCTGTACCCGGTAAGCATTCCCAGCCTCCAACGGCTTTGATAACGTAATCGTCGCTTTTTTCTTCGACTCATCCAAGCGAACTTGGTTGCTGTCTACTGCAATATCCTCAACCTTGTCACCATTCTTCTTCCGCAAGGTGATGTTTCCGCTTCCTTTTTCTACTTCAGTATTGAACGCAAGAATCAACTCAGTTCCGACGTTGACATCTGTCGCCCCTGCGGCAGGGATCATGGACGACACCTTAATTGTTTTTAAGCCTTCTATTTTGTCTTTCCATGCATCTTTAAGCGTTGTGCTTGATCCCGTCTGCGGCAATGCCATCGCGGCATTCGCAGAAAGTTCCATTGCTAAAGCAATAGTCAATAATATCGCAAGTGTTCGTTTCACGTAAGAACTCTCCTCCTAATCATTCCTATTTCATTTCGCAGGACGCGGCATCTGCAATCATTCACGAATAAAATAACGGCGTCCAATATCCTTAAACGCCGCATCCACTTCTTTAAACGCGCCTGACAACGAATTTGTTGTTCAAGATTGCGAAACTTTCTGAAAAACAGGACTAAAGTAGGGGTTTTTATCTTTAACATTCTCCTTGATTATCCAAAATTGATTTACACGGTTTTGCGGCGAATCTGATAAGCTACAATGTGCTGACAGATTACTTTAATCACTGCAAAAAAGGGTACTGCAAGGATAAGCCCTACAACGCCAGCAAGCTCGCCGCCGACCAGCAGAGCGAAAATAATTGTGAGTGGATGCATATGCAGGGTTTTGCCTACTACCTGAGGCGAAATAATATTGCCCTCCACGATTTGACAGATTGTATTGACCACAATGACCAAAATAATCATCTTGATCGATACAGTCGCTGCAAAAATAAGCGCAGGGGCTGCACCGAAATATGGCCCGAGATAGGGAATAATGTTGAACACCGCAACACATAAGGCAAGCAGCAGTGCATAAGGCATGCCGATGATCCAGTAGCCAATATAAGCAAGCACGCCAATAATGACGCATACAAGGAACTGTCCCCGTATGTAGCTGCCCAACGCCTCATCGATTTCCCGGAACAGCAGTACCGTGTGTTTCCGATGCGAGCGCGGCACATAGGCGATAACAGCACGCTCGAACACATCGAAATCCTTTAATATATAGAAAATGAGAAAGGGAACGATAAGCGCAATGAAGAGCATATTAATGGCAGCTCCGATATTTTCCATAAAGTCTGAAATCGTCTTGCCGATGCGCTCCTCAAGCGCGTAAATCGAGTTGTTTAATCCAGAACGTACGGAAGGCGGCATCGTTTTTCCTACACCATCCATCATCTGCTCCGCCTTCGCATTCAGATGGGGCATCTGATTGTTAAGCTCTGCAAGCTGCTTCACCAGCATCGGGATCATATTGACTAAAATGACTGTCACGACTGCAATGAATACCGCATAAATAAGCAAGACCGCCATTGTGCGGGGAACTTTACGCTCATTGAGCAGGGTTACGATCGGATTGAGCACGTAAGCAATAATCATCGCCACGAAGAAAGGGGCAAGTATAGCTTTAAGAAAGCCATAGACATGCCCAATTAGAGGTTTCATCATAAACAATAAATAGAGGATGATAAGACCTAGCAGACAATAGATGCTCATGACGAATAGACGGTTTTTCCAAAAACGCTCCACTGTACCATACACTCCGTTCCAACTAGCTAGTATGTAGAATGCTTGCAATACAGTAAAGTATGTGTAGCCTAGGGAAAAATTAATCCAACAGGAGTTCCATCTTCTATTCGCCAGATACGCTGATTGTCGCTGCCGCGGAAAGGGAGTCCGGGACAACGGCGCTCTGCTATGAAAGGCCCGTCGACCAGGACATCAATACTGTGAAGCAGTTCCTGTTGATCTGGAGTACCGTGCTCCATCAACCGCTCGACCGTATACCCTGTATATGACCATATATGTCGGCCAGACTGACGCAGCAGCCGGGCCAACTCCGACACTTCCTTTGCCTGCATGAACGGTTCTCCGCCGGATAGGGTTACATCTGTAAGCGGATTGGACAGCACCTCGGCTGCCACCTCCTCTACAGTCATCTCCGTACCGTTCATCATGTTCCAGGATTGCGGATTATGGCATCCTTTGCACTGGTGGGGACATCCGCTGAAGAAAATGACTGTGCGCAGACCCTCCCCGTCAACAACACTGTCGTGCAAAATGGATAGAACGCGCAGGCTCATTGATGCTTCACCCGCTCCGACTCCTCTGTCCGCTTTGCGGTATTCCATTTGTTCATATCCCCAACCAGATATCCAGTAATGCGGCGAATGCGCTCGATTTGGTTGCCAGAGCTTCCGCATACCGGACAGCTGTCCTCAATTGTATCTTGATGGCCACAAGTGCGGCAGCGGTCGACAGGATGATTAAGAGAGCCATAGCCAATTCCGCTGGCCGCCATCGCACGCACGATTCGGTCAAGCGCCTTTGGATTAGCCTTGGCACTGCCGTCCAGTTCCACATAAGTAATATGTCCTGCATTGCACAGCTCATGGAAAGGCCCTTCAATCCGGATTTTATCGATCGCCTTCACGGAGCAATATACAGGCACATGAAAGGAATTGGTGTAATACTTCCGATCCGTAATGCCCTTTCTTACACCAAAATCAGCCCGATCCCGGCTTGTAAATTTCCCAGATAGTCCTTCTGCCGGTGTCGCGATCAATGAGAAATTAAGACCTGTCGCTGTAATTGCCTCATCCATTCGTATACGCATATGAGTCACGATCCGCATTCCTAGTTTGCGTGCTTCCTCAGACTCGCCATGATGGGTACCTGTAAGCGCGACCAGAGCTTCTGCAAGTCCGATAAAGCCAACGCTAAGTGTCCCTTGCTTAAGGATTTCCCCAAGCTCATCCTCTGGCTGCAAGTTTTCACTGCCACGCCATACACCCTGCTTCATCAAAAATGCAAAGTCTCTTACCTGCTTCTTCGATTGGTACTCCAGCCGCTCCGTCAGCTGCTTGACCGTCAGCTTCAATATAGTGTCCAAGCGAATAAAGAAATCATCTATACTGCTTGACAGCATAGCAAGACGAACGAGATTCAACGAGGTGAAGGACAGATTCCCTCTGCCGATCGCCGTTTCCTCTCCGTTCACATTCCCCATGACGCGCGTTCTGCAGCCCATATAGCAGGCCTCACTTTCTGGCGTACCATTATCGTACTGTGCATTAAACGGAGCATCGAGAAAGGCAAAGTTCGGGAATAACCGCTGCGCTGTCGTTTGCAGTGCAAGCTGATATAAATCGTAATTCGGATCAGATGAGTCGAAGTTGACTCCCTTTTTCACTTTGAAAATTTGAATAGGGAAAATAGGCGTCTCCCCTCTGCCTAGTCCAGCTTGTGTCGCCAGCAGAAGCTGCTTCACAAGCATTCGTCCTTCCAAGGATGTATCCGTGCCATAGTTGAGCGAGATGAAGGGCACCTGCCCGCCGCCTCTGGAATGCATGGAATTCGCATTATGAATGAATGCCTCACAAGCCTGATATACATCCCGCTCCGTTAATCGCCATACTTCTGCTGCAAGATCGAAATCCTCTGGCAGCGGCAGCGATTCCATATAACGAAGATGCCGGTTGTAAGTTTTGCGTACATAAGGGGCTACATCATAATCGAACATCGGATATGCTTGCCCGCCGTGCTGCTGATTCTGGTTCGCCTGCAATATAATCGACGCCAGCGCAAGCGCACTCTTAATATCCTGCGGCTCGCGCATATATCCATGACCCGTGTTGAACCCTTGCTTTAACAGCTTGCCAAGCGGGATTTGGCAGCACGTTGTCGTACCGGAAGCATAGAAATCGAGGTCATGCGGATACATCAGGTTTTGTTCCACTGCCTCTCTTACGTCAGCAGACAGCAGATGCTGAATCGTATACCAACGCGCGCTCTCGCTTGCGATTTTACCCATCATCCCCATAGGCGAACGTCCATCCACATTCGCATTTTCCTGCATCAGATCCTGATTTCCGCCGTCTACGATGTCATGTAGCGATGCCGTTAACCGCTCCGTGCCCGTCGGCTTGTTCCGTTCCCATACCGTGCTTGTTCGTTTCATGGATACCATCGTCATATCAACTCAGTCCTTTCACATTATGTACCTTCATTTTCAGTGCAAATCGTCTATGTCAACTATATCTAGTGTGTTTGTTTGAAAATGAGCACAATATGTATTATGAACGAACTCTTTTTCTCACAATATGAGATTCATCACGGACAAAATGACGAGCATGCAAAAAGCGCCCGTTCTCGCCTCTACGAAGCGATTACGAGCGCCAATGTTCCATATGATGGATATTTGTTCTGCCCAATCCTTAGGACGAGGCCTGTGCTTCCGGGAACGCAGGCGACGCAAATTCATCGCCAAAAAATAAATCATCCAGAGAGCTTAATGTACCGTCCTCTTCAACCTGGTACACGGACATCTTGTCTCCGTTCACCGTCAGCTCTATATAACATCCCCAGCAATAAAATTGGTGGGAGCCAATCTTCCCGATATCTTTGGAATTGCAGTTCGGGCATCGCAACATCGTTCTCACCATTCCGTCCGTTGACTAATTTGTTCGTACCGTGCAGGCTATCCGCTATCCTCGAAGACAATAACATCAGTCCCCCATTTCAAGCGGCTTGTCCCATCTATCCGCCGTCTGCCCTCCAGCAGGTCAGACAGCAAACCGTCTGAAATTTCCAGACCTGTTACTTGGTTACCCATATTTGGCTGAAAATAAACATCAGCGACCCATCCTAATTGCGATCCTTCACTTGTCATGACAGGCAAATCCTTCAACGCTCCATTCCCTGTCAAGAAAGTCCTCTCTATATGGATAGCCTCCGTCTGGCGGATGGCTGTATCATTCGCGATCATTATTGCGTCTTCTCCGCAGGCAGTTACCTCTTCCCAGCTAACCGATGGAGGAGGCGAACCCTTACGGGAACGACCATCAAGCTCTATATGCGTTATAGTCCAATCATTCGAAATGCGGATATCCTTCACCTTGGCCAATCGCTTCCCCGTCTCAATTGCATACACGGGAAGGCCGATCAGTTCCAACAGCTTCATATCGGGGCCCCCTCTTCAGCTAACGGCATTTTACAAAAATCATGCAGGTCGTTCTAGGTTCGAAATTGATGAAACCCTTCTTCGAGTACGACCTCGGCTAGCATGCCGCGTTATCTCAATCGCCCCTCCTTTCACGCTGTGACAGTCCCTTACTGTCTAGTACGAACACGTGATACGATGGTTGCAATTTGTTGCGCAGCGCAAGCAGCCTCTTCATTAGTATTGCCCAATCCGAAGCTGAATCGTACAGCCGTTCTCTTGCGCTCATCCGGTAAATCCATAGCTTCAAGTACATGCGACAATTCCAGCGAACCTGAAGTACAGGCGGATCCGCTTGAGGCCATAATGCCAGCCAAGTCCAAGTTCATCAGCATTGTCTCGGTTGGCACGTCCAAGAAGCTGACATTCAGTACATGCGGCAAGTGCTCAGTAGGATGCCCGTTCATGACTACGCGATCCCCAAGTGCCAATGACAGCTCCATCCACAATGTATTGCGAATTTGTCCGAGCCCCTCAAGCTTCTCACTCAGCGAAGCATTCGCCACTTCCAGCGCCTTGGCCATACCAGCGATACCCGCTACATTCTCTGTTCCCGCTCTGCGCTTGCGTTCCTGGCTTCCTCCATATAACAGCGGATCCCAATGCACACCCGAACGCACATATAGAACACCCACGCCCTTAGGACCATTAATTTTGTGGGCAGAGAAGCTTGCGAAATCTACGGGGATCTCGCACAATCGAAATTTCAAATGACCCAGCACTTGCACAGCATCAGTATGCATAGCAATTCCACGCTCACGAGCCAAACGCCCGATTTCCTCAATTGGTTGAATTGTGCCTACTTCATTGTTGCCGTACATGACGCTTATAAGACAAGTATGGGGCTGCAGCGCAGCCTTAATTGCTTCAACCGATACTTTCCCAGTCTGATCCGGCGCCACATAAGTCACTTCAAATCCGAATTGCTCCAATCGCTCGCACGCATGCAACACCGCATGATGCTCAATTTGCGTCGTCACGATATGCGGCTTGCGAGCGGATGCTGGTTGATTGTGATCCGAACATTGCTGCAGCCAAGCAGACCATGCGGCACCGAAGACGGCAGCATTATCCCCTTCCGTCCCTCCGCTCGTGAAGATAAGCTCCTGAGGCTGGCACCCGAGCTGCGCGGCAATGCGATCACGAGCTTGATTCAAAGCGAGCTTCGCTTCGCGCCCGAACGCATGAACGCTGGAAGCGTTTCCGAACACTTGATGCATACTGTCGGTCATCGCTTGCAAGACATCCGGATGAAGTGGGGTTGTTGCTGCATGGTCGAAATAGATGCGTTCCATTGTATTCCCTCGTTTCTGCTAATCCATATATCCTTATCAAGCTTATCTATTACGATAAGAAACTTGCTGTTTATCTTTCAATATTAAATATAGAACATATAGCTGTCTTGGCTTCCCTCATCCTTGTAGTTAACCAAATCAGCCAGTGTCGTGGAGTCCAAAACCTGTGCAATGCTGTCACGAATACGCAGCCACAAATCACGCTTCGCCGGATCGTCCTCTTCTGTAAAATCGACTGGCGAGATTGGACCCTCCAGCACGCGAATAATTTCACCTGCTGTAATATGCTCAGGCACTCCAGCTAGCACATAGCCGCCATAGGCCCCACGAATACTTTTTACCAATCCTGCATTACGCAGCGGAGCAATCAATTGCTCTAAATAATGCTCAGAAAGTTGGTTTTTCTCCGCAATGCTCTTTAGCGATGTTGGACCTTCTCCACAACTCCTTGCCAACTCCATCATAATGGTAAGGCCATAACGACCCTTTGTTGAAATTTTCATATTGTACACCTCATTATTTAATATCGTATCAATCCAATGTATTCCGATTAAGGCACCCTGTATATCGTAACATAACTCTTCCCTTTATGGACAATATTCTGCTTCGGCATTCACAAATTATTTCCATTTGCTTGAAATTTTCTTGACAACATGTCATATTTCCGGTATATACCCCCTTATGGTATAATACAAAAGGATGTGAATAAGGCGTGCCTTTGTAGCAATCCTTTATTATAAATTCGCGAGCCGACAGCCTTCAAACGGGCCGCAATTGCCACAGCTCGCAGCAAAGACGGTGATACAATGACAAAATCTAATGCGGACACTCGCGTCGTCGTCGGCATGTCAGGCGGCGTAGATTCCTCGGTGACGGCTCTGCTGCTCAAGCAACAAGGCTATGATGTCATCGGCATATTCATGAAAAACTGGGATGACACGGACGAATTCGGTCAGTGCACAGCCGAAAGCGATGCGGAAGATGTACGCCGCGTCTGTGAACAGATTGGCATCCCTTATTATACGGTGAACTTTGAGAAGGAATATTTCGATAAGGTCTTCACCTATTTCTTGGACGAATATCGTCGCGGCCGTACGCCAAATCCAGACGTTATGTGCAACCGCGAGATTAAGTTCGGTGAATTTTTGCAAAAAGCACTCGACCTAGGCGCGGATTATTTGGCGACAGGCCATTACGCTCGCGTCCTCCACGAGGATGGCAAGCATACCCTGCTGCGCGGTGTTGATAGCAATAAGGATCAAACATACTTCCTTAATGCCTTGAATCAGGAGCAGTTGGCAAAGGCGATGTTCCCTATTGGACATTTGCCGAAGCCGGAAGTTCGCCGTATTGCCGAAGAAGCAGGGCTGGCCACTGCCAAGAAAAAGGACAGCACCGGCGTATGCTTTATTGGAGAGCGCAACTTCAAGCAGTTTCTAAGCCAATACTTGCCTGCACAACCAGGTCAAATGATCGATATTCGAACACATGAGGTGAAAGGCCGCCACGACGGACTCATGTACTACACCCTAGGTCAACGCCAAGGCTTGGGCATTGGCGGCTCAGGTAGCGGAGAGCCTTGGTTCGTAGCAGAGAAAGACTTGACTAATAACGTGCTGTATGTCGTGCAGGGTGACGATCATCCTAGCCTCTACTCTACAGGACTTGTCGCTTCTCAAGTCAACTGGATTGCTGGCGACATGCCAAATGAGCCAATCCGCTGCACAGCCAAATTCCGTTACCGCCAGCCGGATCAAGGTGTCACACTCCAAAAGAACGCGGACGGAACGGTAGAGGTTACCTTTGATATCAATCAGCGTGCAGTAACCCCTGGACAAGCTGTCGTTTTCTATGATGGGGACACATGTCTAGGCGGCGGCACAATCGATATCGTTCACAAATTAAAGGCATAACCAATTCATATTCATAGGAATCAACAACAAGGGGGTTATCCCGCAGCTGCGCTTTAAAACCAGCTCGGGATAACCCCCTTCGTCATTATGCTATATGCTTGAAGCTGTATTCATCATCGAATCATGATTGCTCGCTGCCCCCAGCTTTTTCACATGGAGACGCGCAATCCGGAAATGATCGGTTTCTTCAACGATAAATTCATACTCAAAAGCGCCTTCGACTCGAGTACGTTGGCCAACCCGTGGCGGAACCTCGACCATGGCATACATCCAGCCACCAATCGTGTCGTAGTCTTCAGAACTGATCTCTGTGCCGAAATAAGCATTAACTTCCTCGATCAGCAACCGTCCGTCAATCGAAAAGTTTGTTTCGTTTTTCTTCTCGATTTGTGGCCTTTCCTCATCGAATTCGTCCTGAATTTCGCCTACGATTTCTTCCATAATATCTTCTAACGTGACCAAACCCGCTGTTCCACCAAATTCATCGATAAGCAGCGCGATCTGCACCTTATTTTTCTGCATTAATTTCAACAATGCGCTAATGGACATTGACTCCGGAACACTTAACATCGGTCGTACGATGGAACGAATGCTGTCCAAGTTTTCTGGCGCCTTCACAATGTCACGGATATGGATAAAGCCGATAATATTATCCTTATCGTTATCGCACACCGGATAGCGTGTGTGCATTTCCGTAAGAACCTTCGTCTTGTTCACCTCAAACGAATCCTGTACATATAAACAAATCATATCCGTTCTTGGTATCATAATTTCACGTGCATGCGTTTCCGTAAAATCGAAAATGTTGTCCACAAGTGCCAGTTCAGTATTATCAATGTACCCACTCTTATGGCTTTCCTTGACCAAGATACGAATTTCCTCTTCCGTATGTGCCGATTCATGCTCTGAAGCCGGCTCGATACCGAACAACTTCAGTACCAGGTTGGCCGTACCATTTAATAGCCAGATGAACGGATACATCACCTTATAGAATAAGCTTAATGGACCGGCAGTCCATAACGCTACTCGTTCAGACTTGCGTATTGCCAAAGTCTTCGGCGCAAGTTCCCCAAGAACGATATGCAGCACCGTGATGAAAATAAACGCGATAGCAGTTGATATGGAAGTGATAACCGCTGTTCCTGCCCCTAATGCCGTCAATGGCTTATACAGCAGTTGAGCAACTGTCTTCTCCCCGATCCAACCAAGGCCAAGCGAAGCAAGCGTAATGCCTAATTGGCAGGCTGACAAGTAAGCATCCAAATGCTCTGTCACATGCCGCGTCAGCTTTGCTTTTGCGTTCCCCTCCTGCACGAGTGTATCAAGACGACTCCCGCGCACCTTCACCATCGCGAACTCCGCCGCAACGAAAAAGCCATTCAAAAATACTAACAGCAGAACAAACAACATTCCCCAAAATATCGGTAACGGATCACTACTCACCCGATCTCCTGCCCACTCCCTATTCGAAACGGACAGGAACACCTCCCCATACAATAAAATAAAGACATACATCTATTATATAAGAAAATACATAAGAATCCTACTCTCATCCACCCAGTCATTGAACATATGAATGTTAATGGGATTTTCATTATGTATATTCTTTCTTTATATCGTCCTATCACCAATTTTGTTGAAGATGAATCGGAACATAAAGTTTAATACATTCACTATTGTTCGGTCGCGTATCGAACCGCCTCATTTAACAGTTCGATAATATAGGCATCATCGCATGTGTACAAAATGTTCTGTCCTTCCCGGCGATATCTGACAAAACGATATGCCCGCAGTGTCTTGAGCTGATGGGATACTGCAGACTGAGATAGCTGCAGCGCGTCTGCCACTTGGTTCACAGCACATTCTTCACGCGCAAGAAGCGACAAAATTCGAATACGTGTTGGATCGCCCAGCGCTTTGAACGTTTGCGATACCCTTTCCAGCACTTCTGCATCCAAATCTTTTCCCAGGAAATAATTCATCTTCTTCTTCTCCTTTGTGTTGTTCATCCATATCTTGCTGCTATGCGTGAGAACGAGATGAACATACCTACATATGTATGGCACTGTTGCCAGTAGGTTATGACAAAGCGAAGAAAAATAAACATGGATTCCTTAGGAATCCATGCCAATTGGAAATTGGGCATGCATGAATTCTTCTTCTACACGGAAGGAAGCGGTGTAGGAGTAGGTTCTGCATAACCCTCTTTGTATTTAGTATCAATCGTTTGACGGATATCCTTCATCGACTTGCCATCACGGAGCATCAGGGAAGCTTCAACGGCGATATCAAGGCATACGCCACAGCGAGTGCCATGATCATCCCATTCAATCTTTCCTTCTTCCTTCGATGCAACGAAGCAATTCAGGTTGCTCTTATGTCCAGCCACTTCTCCACAGCCGCAATAACAAGGCATATATTGCAGCAGTTCACTGTTCGTAGCTGCAAGCTGATAAATTTGCTGCATTTCCTTCTGCTTATCCTTCAAGAATGGCGGAAGCTCATCAACAGACGCCGTAATTTGACGCAAATCACCATTTTTCATCAACCGATCATGCTGTCCTTTCGAAGTATCCGCATGACCTTCCGCTTCCTTGCTATCAGAGGAGTTCCCACAGCCAGTTACAATTGCCAATACCAGTAAACTAATAACGAGTGCCAGTTTCGGGATTCGATTGCGACTTTGTTCTTTGTTAGCTCTTTGCCTGTGACTGAACATGAAAATACCCCCCACCAAAGTATTCATTTCAAATTCAATATAAAGGTCTGTCTAAACTAAGCGTCGCCTCGACCATGCGAGCCCCTTCTCCGCTCTTGGTTGATGCGCATTTTGGCTTCTGTCCCCTGCTCGTTCGCCATAAAGAATACCCGCTTCTTTATTGCGTCAGGCAGGTATTGCTGCTCCACATAGTGTCCTGGATAGTCGTGTGGATACTGATAGCCCTTGTGTCCGAGCTTGTCCGCGCCTTTGTAATGCGTATCGCGCAAATGCAATGGCACTTCAGCCGTCTTAATATCTTCAAACGCCTGCATGACGCGAGCAATGGCAAGCGGGATCGAGTTGGACTTTGGACTTTCAACCGCGAATAAAATAGCTTGCGCCACGATGTACTTCGACTCCGGCCAGCCTATTCGATGATAGGCCTCCAGCGCACTAACAGCCTGCACCATTGCTTGCGGGTTCGCTAGTCCAATATCTTCGCTGCATGCAACGGTTAATCTGCGAATGAATGTCATTGGATCCATGCCCAGCTTCTCGACCGCATACAGGAACCAGAACAGGGCCGCATCACTTGATCCGCGAATGCTCTTGTGGAAGGCAGACAATACATCATACTGTACCGATTCATCTGCCTGTACAATCGGCCTTCGAACAGATTCTTCCGCCACTTCCAATGTAATGTGGACTGTCCCGTCTTCCCTCGGTGTCGTCGTCATTGCCGCCATCTCCAGCGCGTTCAATGCACGGCGTATGTCGCCATTCGCCATGGAAGCAATGTGTTCAAGCGCATCCGAGTCTGCCTGAACCGGCATGAATCCAAGTCCCCGCTCCTTATCAACCAAAGCCCGCTTCATCGCAATTAGCGAGTGCTCCTTCGTGAGCGGCTTCAATTGGAACAAGGTCGAGCGGCTGATTAACGCCCCATTTACATGATGGAATGGATTTTCCGTCGTTGCGCCGATGAATATAATCGTCCCCTTTTCAACGGCAGGCAGCAATGCATCCTGTTGTGATCGATTAAAGCGATGAACCTCATCCAAGAACAGAATAGTCTTGGTATTGTACATCTTCTTATTCGTATCAGCTTGTTCAATAACTGCTCGAACATCCTTAACTGATGCATCGACTGCATTTAAGCGAACGAATTCACCCTTCGTCTGCTCCGAGATGATATTAGCGAGCGTCGTCTTGCCGCAGCCTGGCGGCCCATACAGCAATATCGAGGAGACTCGATCCGCTTCAATCGCTCTTCGCAGCAGTCTTCCCGGCCCTACTATATGTTCTTGGCCAATATACTCTTCCAATGTCCTTGGCCGAATTCGATCAGCCAGCAATCGCATCGTCGGATGCTGCTGTTCTTCCCCATAAGAGAATAAATCCATATCTGTCACCCAAATTACAAATCTGCCAGCATGTCGCGGATCACGACACTGACCATAATAAGCCCAGCCACTGGCGGCACAAATGCGTTACTGGAAGGTGGCTGCTTCGCCTTGCGAATATCAGGGGCAGTATCCGGTACGATGCGCTCCGTAACATCCTCACGCGGCTTGATTGGCTCCTCTGTAGAGAACACAACCTTGACCCCTTTTCGAATGCCATCCTTACGCAGTTTTTGCCGAATAACGCGAGCAATCGGGTCGTAAGACGTCTCCGAAATATCAGCCACTTGGAAACGCGAAGGATCCATCTTATTCGCCGCACCCATGCTGGAAATAATAGGTATTTTCCGCTTTAAGCATTCTTTGATCAAGTGAATTTTATATACAATCGTATCCGATGCATCGACAACATAATCCAGTTCATACTTAAATAGTTCTTCGTATGTTTCTTCCGTATAGAACATGTTAAGTGCAATCGCATCACAATCTGGATTGATTAGCTTAATCCGATCACGCATCAATTCCGCCTTCTTCTGACCAACAGTAGTCGTCAAGGCGTGAATTTGCCGATTAATGTTCGTAATATCGACTGTATCTTTATCAATGAGAATAATTCGACCTACACCGGTGCGTGCCAATGCCTCTGCAGCCATTGAGCCAACACCGCCGATTCCTAGAACGGCGACTGTGCTGTTTTTAAGCTTCTCCAAGCCTTCCGGCCCAATCGCAAGTTCCGTACGTGAAAATTGATGCAGCATAACGTCCTTTTCCTCCTGCGTCTCATTATCCATGCATGGTTTATGCATCGTGTCATGTGCAAATTTGCCCGTCAATTGGCACACTTCTGCACAAATGGCAACACTCTTCTGCACAAAAAGCCATCATGCATCAAGTTCGCATCCTAGATGCTTAATCTTCTACTCTATATCGTATCATAGACAGGCCCAAGAACATAGCGTAACGCCCCTTGCCCAAGCATCCGCTAGATAGGAATTTCGGGCGAGGGGCGTTATGTGCTAACAGCTTCTTTTCAGCCGTCCGGCTTATTGCTCTTCGTTATTCTCTTGTGTCTTCTCTTCTTTTTCTTTTTTCTTGTACGTCGACTTAATATGCAATACGTCCAACTGAGACTTATCAACGACGTTAGGCGCATCTGTCATCAAGTCTGTCGCACTTGCCGTTTTCGGGAATGCAATCGTTTCACGCAAGTTCGTACGACCTGCAAGCAGCATTACGAGACGATCCAAGCCAAACGCAATACCGCCATGCGGAGGCGTACCGTATTCAAAGGCATTCATCAAGAATCCGAATTTTTGCTGTGCTTCTTCTGGTGTGAAGCCAAGCGCCGCGAACATCTTCTCCTGTACATCCCGGTTGTAAATACGCATCGAACCACCGCCGATTTCATAGCCGTTCAAGACAAGGTCATAAGCTTGAGCGCGAATTTGACCTGGATCTGTATCGAACAATGCCAAGTCTTCGTCTTTCGGACGTGTGAACGGATGATGTTCAGCCACATAACGCTTCGCTTCTTCGTCATAGCCGAGCAATGGGAAATCAACAACCCAAGCGAACTTGAACACACTGTCATCAATCAGATTCAAGCGGCGGCCGATCAAGAGACGAAGGTTGCCGAGCACATCGTATACGACTTTACGCTTGTCCGCTGAGAAGAGCAGCAAGTCTCCTTCTTCTGCGCCTGTACGCTCACGAAGGGATGCGATTTCTTCCTCACTCATGAACTTCACGATTGGACCGCGGAATTCGCCGTCCTTCACTTGAATCCAAGCCAAGCCTTTTGCCCCGTAGCGTGCTGCAAACGGCGCCAAATCGTCAATGTCCTTGCGGCTCCATGTTCCGCAGCCTTTGGCATTCAGGACTTTTACAACGCCGCCCTTTTCGATCACTGACGCGAAGACCTTCACACCGCTGTTTTGTACGATATCGCACACATCCACAAGCTCAAGACCGAAGCGAAGATCCGGCTTATCGGAACCGTACTTCTCCATTGCGTCTTGATACGTAATGCGTTGGAATGGCGTAGGGATATCTACACCAACCGTTGTTTTAAACAAGCGAACCATCAATTGTTCCATCATCTCGTGCAATTGCTCGGTAGACATGAAGGACGTTTCGATGTCCACCTGAGTGAATTCTGGCTGACGGTCTGCACGCAAGTCCTCATCGCGGAAGCAGCGCGCAATTTGATAGTATCGCTCAACGCCGGATACCATAAGCAACTGCTTAAAGATTTGCGGAGATTGCGGCAGCGCGTAGAATTCGCCTGGATGCACACGGCTCGGTACCAAGTAGTCACGCGCACCTTCTGGCGTGATCATCGTCAAGATTGGTGTTTCTACATCGATGAATTCATTCTCTTCCAGGAAATCACGGAATACTTTCGTCGCTTTGGAACGAAGCATCAGCGTCTTCTGCATTTCCGGACGACGAAGATCCAAATAACGATATTTTAAGCGAAGGGATTCATCAATTTCGATACCGTCCTCAATGAAGAACGGTGGATTCTTCGCAGCATTCAAAATTTCAATTTCCGTTACACGAACTTCTACTTCGCCAGTTGGCAGGTTAGGGTTCACTGTTTCAGCATCACGCTCAACAACCGTACCGCGTACAGCAAGCACATATTCGTTGCGAGCACGATCTGCGATATCATGCGCTTCTTGAGAAAAATCTGGGTTAAATACGATTTGGACAAGACCACTTCTATCGCGCAAATCGATGAACAATACGCCTCCCAAGTCACGGCGACGTTGTACCCAACCATTCAGGGTAACCGTTTCACCAATTTGATCTCTTGTAATCTTTCCGCACTGATGCGTTTTGTACATCATAGGATGCACGCTCCTCACTTCAATATAGTCAGTCCATTAAACGAATGGAATCGAGCCTTGTTAAGCTCGTACGATCGCTTCAGCCAATTCTTCCAGCTTCACGAACTGCTGCTCGCCAGTAGCTAGGTTCTTCAATGCGATTTCACCGCGCGACAGCTCGTCGTCGCCGAGAATCCCTGCATATCGAGCCTGCATCCGGTCAGCAGACTTCATTTGCGCCTTCATCTTACGGCCTTGGTAGTCCTTCTCGGCGGCAATCCCGGCTGTACGCAATGCGTACAATACCTTCGTCACCTCATCCTCGGCCTGTTCACCCAAGCCGACAAGATAAATATCAAGCGGAGGCTGCTCATTGCAGGCAATGCCTTGCTTATCAAGCAGAAGCACAATTCGCTCCATCCCGATACCGAAGCCGATACCTGTCTGCTCAGGCCCGCCAATTTCAGAGACAAGACCGTTGTAGCGACCTCCGCCGCCTACGGTGTCAATTGCTCCAATACCTTGCGCTTTATATTCGAATGCCGTATGCGTGTAGTAATCCAACCCGCGTACAAGACGGTGGTTCACTTCATAATCAACGCCCATCGCCGTTAAATGCTGCTTCACCTTCTCAAAGTGTGTCGCGCACTCTTCGTCCAAGCTGTCTAGAATGGATGGTGCATTCGTGAACTTGTTCTGATCGACCTTACAGTCAAGCACACGCAGCGGATTACGCTCCATCCGGGACTGGCAATCCTTGCACAGCGTCTCCTTCATCGGCATCAGGAAGTCGAGCAAGCGCTCGCGGTAAGCCGCACGGCTTGTTGCGTTGCCGACAGAATTAATCTCGACGCGTACACCGCTTAAGCCAATATCTTTCATAAACTGATAGCCAAGCGCAACAATTTCGGCGTCTAAGCTAGGATCAACAGACCCGAAGGCCTCCACACCGAATTGGTGGAACTGGCGATAACGTCCCGCTTGCGGGCGTTCATACCGGAACATTGGACCAATGTAATACAGCTTCGTCAAGTCAGGGTCGCCATACAGCTTGTTCTCTACATACGAGCGAACTACGCCTGCTGTATTTTCCGGGCGCAGCGTCATGCTGCGGTCACCCTTATCACGGAACGTATACATTTCCTTTTCAACGATATCCGTTGTTTCACCAACTCCGCGCTCAAACAACTCAGTCTGTTCGAAGATCGGAGTCCGGATTTCTTTAAAGTTAAAGCGGCGGCATATATCCCGAGCTTTTTGCTCGACCGTTTGCCAAATTTCAACCGTCCCTGGCAGCAAATCCTGCGTACCCGTAGGTTTTTGATATGCCATGAGCGCTAACCTCCTAATTGTTTTGTCTGTAAAATAAAAAAATCTCCCGCCCCGCAAATGATTCATTTGCAAAGGGACGAGAGATGGTATGTTCCATTCACCCGTGGTGCCACCCACATTCCGCAATCGTAAGCATCAGTGCTCTAAAAACATGTGCACACAGATGTAATCTCCGATCACGCTTCATTCACGTGTAACGTACGTCATACGCCGTACGGCTACTAATTTGGACATCACTATTGTCCTAACACGAAAGCTTCGGTTCGATAAGTCCGATGCATTTCCGTTCGCCGCAGGTTCTCGAGGATGTCATTCATCCGTCCATCAGTAAGGTTCTTCCAGCCGTGGAACCTCTCTCTGCACATGTGGGTTCGAATTACTTGTTCCTGTCATCAAATCATCATTTTCATTTTACATGTAAAGTCGGAATATAAAGAACATTGTAATGATGTAGCACGCTAAAGTCAAGAAAAAAACCTACATCACTGTAGGTTTATCAATAAGATATATTTTTAAAAGGGGGTCATGTCTGTTATTATAGGTATCCAATGTTAAAGAAACATGAAACAAAGATTACAATCAGATTACAAAAAATAAAGCGCTTTATTTTTTCTATCTCCTCCGAAAGCATACGCGCTCTAATGGGCACAGTGCATTATCCAGAAGTTTAGAAGTAAAGCTGAGATTGCAATTGGGCATGGGCCACTATCGCTTCACCCCTGCCCCATCCCGACGCATCGCTTGCCGATGCTCTTCCTCCTGCTGCAATGCCGCAGCGGATTCACGCATTGATTGCATTCCTGATAAACAACTATACTGTATTGCTAACTGATGCAATGACTGGCGCATCGAATCGCTCCTCTGCCTAGGACGTCAAATAAGTACATAAGTACCAGTCCTAGTATAGCCAGCCAGGAAGCTGTTATTCAGAGCGACTGTCGAGGACAAGCGTAACCGGCCCATCATTGATTAAATGCACGTCCATCATAGCACCGAACTTCCCTGTCGCAACCTCTAAGCCAAGCGTGCGAAGGCGCTCATTGAACGAATCATACATGGGTTCTGCCTGCTCAGGACGAGCCGCTGCCATAAAGTTAGGACGCCTGCCCTTCCGGCAATCCCCGTACAATGTAAACTGCGACACCGACAAAATTTTGCCGTCTACGTCCTGCACAGAGCTGTTCATTTTCCCCGTTTCATCTTCAAAAATACGAAGACCTGCTAATTTTTCCGCCATCCATTCGATATCACGCTCTGTATCTTCATGAGTAATACCAACTAGCAGCATTAATCCATGCTCAATTCGGCCAACCGTTACTCCGTCAACATCTACACGCGCCTCTTTACAGCGCTGCACCACTACCTTCATATCGCTTCCTCCTTGTAATTCCGCCATACAATGCCAACCGAATACTGTTCTGACCAAATAACTTCTATCGAAGCAATTTCATCGCTTGGCTTACCTGTTCATCTTGCAGATGCATCACAGTTTGTCTGCGCAATGTCAACTTCCCCTACATGACAAAAAGGCAGCGAATTATTGCATAATTCGCTGCACCGTATATACATCTTTTACTCGTTTAACCTTCTCCACTACAGATTGCAAATGATCCGTATTCCGAATCAAAATTGTCATATGAATCATTGCCAGCTTATTGCGGTCAGAACGACCGGATACCGCCGCAATATTTGTCTTGCTTTCCGACACAGCCTGCAGCACTTCATTCAGGAAGCCGCGACGATCCATGCCTGTTATTTCAATATCGACACTGTAGTTCGCCTCAGCAGACTCTCCCCACTCTACATCAATCATGCGCGCAGCGTCTTCGCCGTCGGTTGTCGATACGACGTTCACGCAATCCGCACGATGAACGGATACGCCTCTCCCCCGGGTTACATAACCTACAATGTCATCACCCGGCACAGGATTGCAGCATCTTGCAAAGCGGACAAGAAGATTATCGATGCCCTTGACCGTAATTCCGTGAGTCGGCCGATGTTTGCGAACCGGCTCCTTCTTCACTTCCTTCACTTCATGCGTCAATTCAATCTGATTTGCTTCCTCGGCCTCTTTGCGCATCTTCTCTGTCATACGCGTACAGACCTGCGCTGCAGTTATCCCACTGAAACCGACAGCAGACATCATATCCTCAATATCGTTGAAGTTGAATTTCTTAGCTGCTTCCATCAGCTTCTCATCGCACATCCATACGAATGGCTCGAGTCCAAGACGCTTCAGCTCACGCTCAATCGCTTCCCGGCCCTTCTGCACATTTTCTTCCCGCTTCTCCTTCTTGAACCACTGCTTAATCTTCGAGCGCGCATGTGAGGACTGGGCAATCTTAATCCAGTCTGGGCTAGGCCCATAGGAATGCTTCGAAGTCAAGATTTCAACAATATCTCCGGTCTTTAGCTGATGATCTAGCGGTACAATCCGCCCATTCACCTTCGCACCGATTGTCCGATTTCCGACCTCTGTATGGATACGGAATGCAAAATCAAGCGGTACAGATCCGGCAGGAAGCTCAATGACTTCCCCCTTAGGCGTAAATACGAATACGAGATCTGAGAAGAAATCCATTTTAAGCGACTCAACAAATTCCTGAGCATCCTTGGTTTCCTGCTGCAAATCCAAGATCTCACGCAGGAAGTGCATCTTCTCTTCAAAGCTGCCGCCAATCGTACCATTGCCTTCTTTGTAAGCCCAGTGAGCCGCGATACCATACTCAGCCGTACGGTGCATATCCCAGGTGCGAATCTGCACTTCTGTTGGCTCGCCCGTAGGCCCAATGACCGTGGTATGCAAGGATTGGTACATATTCGTCTTCGGCATCGCAATATAATCTTTGAAGCGACCCGGCATCGGCTTCCACAATGTGTGGATAATCCCCAAGGTCGCGTAACAGTCTTTAATATTGTCGACGATAATTCGAATCGCAAGCAAGTCATAGATTTCATTAAATTGCTTGCTCTTCGCCGTCATTTTTTTGTACACACTATAAATATGTTTTGGACGTCCAGACAAGTCAGCCGTAATGCCCATCTCATCAAGCTTTTCCTTAATTCGGGAAATGACATCCGAAATATATTGCTCTCGCTCTGCCCGCTTCTTATGCATCAAATTGGCAATGCGATAATACTGCTGCGGATTCAAATATCGAAGCGCAATGTCCTCCATCTCCCATTTGATCGCGGAAATACCGAGACGATGCGCAATCGGACAAAAGATTTCCAGCGTTTCGTATGCAATCCGACGCTGACTTTCCTCCGACTGATATTTGAGCGTTCTCATATTATGGAGTCTGTCCGCAAGCTTAATCACGATGACTCGAATATCATTCGCCATAGCTACGAACATTTTGCGATAGTTTTCATTTTGCTGCTCTTCTTTGGAGCGGAATTGAATGCGTTCCAGCTTCGTCAGCCCGTCAACGAGCATCGCGCATGTTTCCCCGAATTTAGCACGCACTTCCTCCAGGGATACGGATGTATCCTCGACGACATCATGCAGCAAGGCGGCAACGACAGAGGTAGGATCCATCTGCATGCCTACGACAATGTCTGCAACAGCCAGCGGATGCAATATATAAGGTTCACCAGATTTCCGGACTTGTCCGGTATGCGCTTTGTCCGCAAAATCGTATGCTTCGCGGATGCGATCGAGATCCGGTTCTTTCATATAGGTCGCAGCTTTCTCAATTAATTGCTCGATACCCATTGGAGTCGACTCGGTTCCTTTCTTCATCCGGGGGCACCTCCCCTAGATTACAGAGTATCCTATAATTATGCCTTTATTCGGTGTCACTCGTCAATGGTTTCCGATCTTCATCGTTCATAGATCTTGCTTATATATGTCGAAATTTGTAGATTATTCTCGAATTTTATGGGCATTTGACGTTTTTTTATGCAAAACGAGTAAAATGTTGTTGAAATGAAGGGGCCTTAACCTGTAAATTATATAGTTGGGTCTGTAAGCGGTAGTTCAAAAAGTCCATTTTGATCACAAACTTTTGAACATTGATTGTAAAACCCGTCCCTATCACAACTACATATCTGAAAAAGGAGTGCATTCGCTTGCAACGCGAAATTCAAGTGCATGAAAAACCTGGCTTCGCTCCAGGACTGCTGCTAAGCATTCAACATTTGTTCGCCATGTTCGGCTCAACCGTGCTCGTACCTAACCTGTTCGGAGTCGATCCAGGGATTGTGCTGCTGATGAACGGGCTAGGCACATTATTCTATCTCATACTGTGCCGCGGTATGATTCCCGCTTATTTGGGATCCAGCTTCGCCTTCATTTCGCCGGTCTTAGTTGTTCTCGCTGGTCATGCGGAGAACTATGCGCAAGCATTGGGCGGCTTTATCGTATCGGGCATTATATTTATCCTGGTGTCCCTCATTGTCAAAATGGCAGGCACCCGCTGGCTTGACGTATTGTTCCCCCCTGCAGCGATGGGCGCCATTGTTGCGGTTATCGGATTGGAACTTGTGCCGGTTGCAGCAAACATGTCTGGCTTCATTCCTGCGGGCCCAGATGCCGCGTTGGATGGAAAAGCGGTAACGCTCGCATTGATCACATTGGGTGTAACCGTAATCGGCAATGTCATGTTCCGTGGATTTTTCAAAATAATCCCGATACTGATCGGCATTATTTCTGGTTATGTATCAGCTTACTTTATGGGCTACGTGAATATGGATAAGGTCGTTGAAGCATCATTTATCTCACTGCCTACGATTACAACTCCAGAATGGAATATGACTGCCATACTTACTATCGTTCCAGCAGCGCTCGTCGTTGTCGTGGAGCATATCGGTCACTTGATGGTAACGAGCAACATTGTTGGCAAAGACTTATCCAAGGAGCCTGGTCTGCACCGCTCCTTGCTTGGCAACGGAATATCGACGGTCATTTCCGGATTCTTCGGTTCTACACCAAATACAACATACGGTGAAAATATCGGCGTTATGGCGCTGACTCGCGTCTATTCGGTCTGGGTTATCGGCGGCGCTGCTGTATTTGCGGTAATCCTGTCGTTTTTCGGCAATGTATCCGCACTAATTGCGAACATTCCAGTTCCCGTTATGGGCGGCGTTTCCCTGCTCTTGTTCGGGGTCATTGCCGCATCAGGTCTCCGCGTTCTGGTGGACTCGAAGGTTGACTTCAGCAAGCCGAAAAACCTGCTGCTAACAACACTCGTCATTGTCATCGGTATCAGCGGTGCCAAGCTACAGTTCGGTGCTGTAGAATTGAAAGGGATGGCGCTTGCAACTGTGCTCGCGATCGTACTGAACGTGTTCTTCATCATTTTGGACAAGCTGCATCTGTCTAACGAATAATATGAATGCAAAAATCCCCTTGCTCACCAAATCTCCATCCTGTAACGGATGAAGAAGGTAACAAGGGGATTTTTATGACTTTTTTGTCAGTTATGCATATTAATATTTCACAAGAGAAATAATGTCGATATCCTCGCCCAATTTTTCACGGCCGTTCAAATGACTGAGCTCAATCAAGAAAACTGCACCAACCACTTCCCCGCCCAATTGACGAACAAGGTCGATCGACGATTTGATTGTTCCGCCTGTCGCAAGCAGATCATCAGCGATGAGCACTTTTTGGCCAGGCTGAATCGCGTCTTTGTGCATAGCCAGCTTATCCTTGCCATACTCCAGATCATAGCCAACCTCAATTGTCTCACCCGGAAGCTTGCCGCTTTTACGAATCGGAATGAAGCCAGCACCGATAGACAACGCCAATGGAGCGCCTACTACGAAGCCGCGAGCTTCTGGTCCTGCTACGAGATCAACTTGTTTGTCCTTTACGAGTTCATGCATCGCTTCAATTGTCTTCTTGTATGCTTGACCGTCCTTGAGCAATGTCGTAATATCCTTGAAGCTGATGCCTGGCTGCGGGAAATCAGGAATCACCCGAATATACTGTTTTAATTCTTCCATGTAAAAATCCTCCTTCATAATCATCCAACTTAAATATCGTTACTTGTAACGCGCTTCATCCCAATATGACCATAGCCATGCTGCCAATTCTTCAGTAACCGGCTCATACCAGCGACTTTCCCATGCAGCTGCGGTCATCCAATCCTGATAGCGCTGTGATTGTTCAAGTGATGTACGGTTCGGCTGCTGTACAATGCTGTAAACGGTATTGTGCGTAGAAGATGTACATGTAATAAAGTCCAATTCCTTGAACACCTCCATCAGCATCAGCAGTTCTCGTTCATTCATGCGCAATCGCTTCACAAGCGAAGACTGTGTGGACTTCTCCATATTCCAAGAGCCGATCCGCTTGAGCTCGGTATATGCGTAGCCCATTCGATCACGGCTTGGCGTGAACAGTCGTCCGCCTTCCGGCTGTCGAGGGAGAATGGCATATATTCTGCCTACGTTCGGGAGCTGCTCCGCCAGCCGCTTCAACTCCCACTCGGATGGAGGGATGCTGCACAGCACCAACTCATGAATATGCTTAGACATATTCCCGAGCATCGATTTATCCGCTGTCCATCCCCAAGAGCTCGGTATTACAGTTGGCCCTTCTAATTCATCACTGTATAGCCACACGAACGGTTCGGCGGCATATACACCTGCTTGTTCCCGTGTCATGAGCAGTGCGCTAGTTTGCGGTTCATCCTGCTCCAATGTTCTTGCCAGCTCTATCGCCGATTCAAGCGGACGTGCTGTCGATCGGTGATCGAATAGCTGTCGTTTCGTGATGCGGATATCCTGCATCATCAGCTGTGGCTTGCGCTGTCCATTCCATTCATTGATTGACAGCTCCCCAAGCACATCAGCTTGTACATCAGTGGCAATTCGGTGAGACAGTGCCCCTTTGTGAAAAGCCACCGCATCCAATGTAGCACGCTCTTTGCCTAACATCAACTTTAAATGTTGTCCTTCTTTCCCCATTGTGCGCTTGTCACGCACTACCGCGTTGCGAATGACCACACGGGGACTAGGATTGCCCATTCCAAATGGAGCAAGACGGTCTAGCTGTTCAATGACTTCCAGCGGCACATCTGCAAGTTCACATTCCGCATCGACTTCCGTGCAAGGAATATAGTCCTCTTCCGTCAGCTTATCCGCCGCCATCTGGTTCAAGCTCTCCTCCAGCGCAGACAGTCGGTCTCGATGCAGCGTCATGCCAGCAGCAGCTTGGTGTCCGCCAAAATGTTCGAACACTTCTGCGCAATCTGTCATCGCTTCATACAAATCAAAACCTGCAATTGAGCGAGCCGATCCCTTGCATAAACCAGATTCTTCATCAATCCCAAGCACGAAGGTAGGCCGATAGTATCTTTCAACTATTTTGGAAGCGACAATGCCGATAACCCCGACATTCCAGCCTTCTGCTGCAAGAACGATAACATTCGGAATTTCTCCCGTATCTGCCATTTTCTCTGACAGCAGCACCTCTGCTTCCTTCACGATGCTTTCGACGATCTTCTGACGCTCCTTATTCAATCGATCCAGTTCCGTTGCATAAGCAATAGCCGTCTCGTCATCATCAGCCGTCAATAGCTGCACTGCAATATCCGCGTGATCGAGCCGGCCGCTTGCATTAATGCGCGGAGCCATCGAGAAGGCAATGCTTGTCGATGTTACATCTTTCGGATCTATCGCTCCAATTGTCATCAAGGCGCGAATGCCCGCATATTGCGATCGCTTCATGCGATTCAGCGCTTCTTGTAAAATGACCCGGTTTTCTCCAAGCAGCGGCATTAAGTCGGCTACCGTCCCAATAGCAACAAGCTCCAGCCATTGCTGCGGCACCTCGCCTATAAGCGCATGCGCCAGCTTGAAGGCAACACCTACACCTGCCAGTCCCTTAAATGGGTAAGGGCAATACGGAAGCTTAGGGTTAACGAGAGCGTATGCTTCAGGCAGCTGCTCAGGAGGCTCGTGATGATCCGTTATGACGACATCGATGCCAAGCTCCTTTGCATAAGCCACCTGCTCAACAGCGCTTATTCCGGTATCTACCGTGACGATAAGCGTACAGCCTTGCGCCTTCGCATCATCAATCGCCCCATTGTTCAGTCCGTAGCCTTCATTGGCACGGTGCGGGATATAATAATCAAAGTTCGCCTTTAGCTCCCTCATGAGAAAAATCATGAGCGAGGTGCTCGATACGCCGTCCGCATCATAATCGCCATAAATTCGGATTTTCTCCCCGTTTTTCAGCGCCCGTTGTATCCGTTCCACCGCTTCTACCATCCCTGCCATGAGGAACGGGTCATGCAGGTGGTTGACATCAGCATATAAAAACTGATGGATCTGCTCCGCAGTGTCAATCCCGCGTACGACCATCATACGAGCCAGCAATGGTGAAATGTTGGCCTCTTCGGCTAATTGACTCACACGCTCGTCTGACGTTTCCGCGCAAATCCACCGTGAACGTGGATGAAGCATTCCTTCTCTCCTTTATTCCTTATTGCAGCAATGTGGATGTATCCTCGCCGACACGCGCTTCCTGTGGTCGATAAGGGAATCCGGGATCAAATGGATTCACATGCACGAATACATCTGCCACATGAATAAACCGCTGCATTAAATGTTTTTTGACTCGCTTGGCGACTGTATGTCCTTCCGCCACAGTCAAGCGAGGATTGACGCTAATTTTGACATCTACAATGACGTAATGCCCATGCTCACGGGCCCGCAGCTCATCGATAGTTATGACCCCATCGACTGACTGCACGGCACGAATGAGCGGATTCGCATCTTCGTCATGCAGCACATGATCCATTGTCGAGTGTATGGAATCAAGCACAAGCCGATAACCCATTCTCAGGACAAGCAGAGCCACTACAGCGCCTGCCACCGGATCCATATACAGCAACCAGCCGATTCCCAGCTTCCCGCCTATCATCGCTGCGGCAACACCAGCCAGCGCTGCTATGGATGAATATACATCGGAGCGATGCTCCCATGCATTGGCAATCAGTGCCTGCGAAGACAATCGCTTTCCTAATCGGAATTTATATTGGAACATGCCTTCCTTCACTGCAATAGACAAAATAATAGCTGCTAGTGCATACCATTCCGGCACGACGACACTCCCATGCCATATGGACTTCACTGCCGAAATAGCTAATTCGATGCCGACAACTAATAGCAATACCGATACTACTATCGCAGCAATCGTTTCGGCTTTCCCGTGACCATACGGATGATCCTTGTCTGGAGGCCGCTTAGCCGCCTTCAAGCCGACTAGAACAGCAAATGAGCCTGCTACATCTGAGGCGGAATGAAAAGCATCTGCGATCAGCGCCTGACTCCCGGAAAAAAAACCAGCAATTCCCTTGACTCCAGCTAATAAGATGTTCCCGATAATTCCTACCCAGGCTCCCATCTCCGCCTTGGCAAATCGATCAGTAGACATGCAGCATCCCTCGTTTGGTCATCATAGTGATCATGGCGGCTTACACAACGCCAAAACCGCGTCACAAACGGACGCGGCTTTATCGTATGTTTCTTAACTCCAGATTATGAGAGAAAAGAAAAACAAATGGGTTCTTAACGCATTACTTCGCTTCCTGCGGTTTAGCAGCAGCTTTTGGCTTCTTGTTTTCCTTGTTCTTTAGTACGACCCACAATGGGCTCGCAATGAAGATAGAGGAGTAAGCACCAAAGCCGAGTCCGAACAAGATCGCAAGTGAGAACATCCGAATAGACTCACTGCCGAAGATGAACAAACAGAGCGCCGTTACCAATACGGTCAATACCGTGTTGATGGAACGGGTCAGCGTTTGGTAAATACTATCATTTACCAAGTGAGCCAAGTCGTCCATGCTCTTGATCTTTGAGAACCGCAAGTTTTCCCGAATCCGGTCAAAAATAACGATCGTGTCGTTAATGGAATAACCGATAATCGTCAGCACCGCAATAATGAATGGGAGCGTGACCTCCAATCGGAAGATAGAGAACAAGCTGATAACCATAAAAGCATCATGCAGCAGGGCGACTACCGCAGATACGGCAAAGCGCCATTCAAAGCGAATGCTGACATAAATAATAATGCCGATACTCGCAATCAATACAGCAAGCAGTGCATTACGTTGCAATTCACGCGCAATTTCTACATCAACCGTATTGACTTCCATCGAAGAGCCTTGATCTAGCTTCTTCATATCAGCTTTGAACTGCTTCTCATGCTGTTCATCAAGAACCTCTGTGAAACGGATGGTAATACGCTCCGTCCCCATTGTGATCGTAGGTTCTTTTTTGAAATTATACGTTTTCAGCAGATCTTCCACCTGTGACTTCTCAATTTTCTTGGTCAGGTTGATATCCACATTCGTACCAGAGCTGAAATCAACACCATAGTTCAATCCGAATATCGATAGAGACAACGCACCGAGAATGGTAATCACGATCGAGAAGATAAAGAAATATTTACTCTGATGAACAAAGTTGAATGTTCCTTTAAAGCGCACGGATTTCACTCTCCTTTACGCCGAAATATCCTGGCTTGCTCAATAGCTTCGATTTCGCAAGCAGATGCAGGAACACACGAGATAAAAATACGTTTGTAAAGATACTGCAGATAACCGTCATCATCAAGATAAGTGCAAAGCCTTTAACAGAGCTTTCACCCATAATGTACATAACGACACCCGCAATAATGGTTGTTACGTTCGCATCCATAATCGTTCTGAACGAGTTCTTGGAACCTGCCTTGAGAGCAGAGTTAATCGACTTGCCGCTGCGCAGCTCCTCTTTGATCCGTTCATAGGTAATAATGTTCGCATCGACTGCCATACCAAGACCGAGAATGAACGCTGCAATCCCCGGCAATGTCAATGTAATGTCAGCCAGCCAGAACAACACGAGCAGAAGCCACGTGAACAAGATGAGCGAGAAGCTCGCAATTACCCCTGGCAAACGGTAGACTAGAAGCATGAACACGAGAATGAGTGCCGATCCGATCAATCCGGCTTTCACCGTTTGTTCCAACGATAGCTTACCAAGTGTAGCAGCTACACTTTGCGAATATTTCTCGGTCAGCTTCAGCGGCAATGCGCCGAGGTTAATCGTATCGCGAAGCTCATTTGCTTCTTCATTCGTGCGTTGACCCGTAATCGTTGCTTCGCCACCTGGAATCTCGTAGTTGACAGCAGGATCAGAAATCATTTGCTCGTCCATGTAAATAGCGAGATGATTGCGGGCTTTAGCAGGGTCAGGATCTGCAAGTGAAGCAAGTCTCTTCGTAATCTCAGAGAATTTCTTCGCATCCTTCAGCTTGATTGCTACGATAGGACGTTGCAAATCATCAAACACGACGCTAGCGCCGCCTTCTTTGAAGTCTGTACCTTGCAACTCAATTTTGCAATAATCCGTTGCATTTTTACAGCCATCGCTGCTGCGGAACGTCAATACAGAAGGTTCCTTCAATTTTTTACGCACTTCTTCTTCATTTTTCACATCGGCCAGCTTGACGCGAATCCGATCCGAACCTTCAATCGTAATTTCTGGTTCGCTAGTACCTTGAGCATCAATACGCTTACCCAAGCTCTTTGCCGTTTGTTTCATCGCCTCATTTGTAATTTTCCCACCCGACTCAAGCGGCGATGCTTGATACAATATTTCAAAGCCGCCTTTCAAATCGAGTCCAAGACGTATGTTGTTGACGATCGAAGGGCTTGTCCATAAAATGACGCCTAGCGAAACGACAACGATGAGCAGGAATGCGATCACCCTTTTCATATCGTCCCTAGTCCCCTTTCATATTCAATATTCCTATTATATCGGCGCTTATTTTTCGAGTCAATTTTAAGAGTCATGGCAAAAAACATAAAAAAGGCCTCGCCTTATAAAAAAGGAGAGCCCCGATATGCGGCAATTGTCATATAATTCATGAATTGCGTTGCTTTCAGCGATAAAATATCATTCACAACTTTATGCAGCGCCGGCTCACTTCCGCTTTTTACATATTTCGAACTTACACACTCCCATACATCTTTTCCGGTAACATGCTCGTATCCAATAAGACGAAGCTCTTCTGCTTTGCTTTCACAGCACAGCTCAATTGCCTCAATACGATCTGCATCACTAATCAGTTCTGTCATGCCGCTTAACTCCCTTCTCCTCGTCAGACATAATTCGACCTGCCCTTTATAAATTCCTGCTAACGCTGAGCTCCAAAGGCTGAAAAATCTCTATCATGTATCCGGTATGGTTTGTGGACAACCGCATATGAATGATATTGGGCGGCAATCATGCGCTGAAGTTCGCGTGAGAAGAGGGATACCATTGTTAAAATCTACTTTACAAAAGCAAACATTTATTCAAGGCACACTTATTTTATTGGCTGCTGGCATTGTTAACCGTATCCTAGGATTTATCCCGCGCATTATGCTGCCTCGCATCATCGGTGCAGAGGGCGTTGGTATTTATCAACTTGGATACCCTTTCCTAATCGTGATCATTACCCTAATTACAGGTGGGATTCCCCTTGCAGTGGCCAAGCTTATCGCCGAAGCAGATGCCGTGGGCGATCAGCAGCGGGTAAAACGGATACTGTCATTGGCACTTAAAATAACAATTGGTGCCTCTATTGTATTTTCAGCAGCTCTTCTGATCCTTGCACCATGGATTACAACACACGTCTTAACTGACAGCAGGGTGTATTATACGTTTTTAGTAATGACTCCGATTATCATCGTTATCGCTGCCTCATCCGTGTTTCGCGGCTACTTCCAAGGGATGCAGAATATGATACCAACCGCAACCTCTCAGGTGGTAGAGACCATTATTCGAATTTTCACGGTTATTGCATTTGCTTATATATGCTTGCCGTATGGCTTGGAATGGGCAGCTGCAGGCGCCATGGCAGGTGTCGTGATTGGGGAAATCGGAGGATTTGCAGTTCTGGCATGGATGTATTACACATCTCGGAGACGTAGTACGAACAGTACATCCGAGCCTACAGATATGGTTTTGAAACCCGCTAAAAATGGACATGCACCAACTGCCCCTCCGCCAAACGTCCTTCGACGCTTGTTGCAAATTACCCTCCCTGTTACAGGAGGAAAGCTCGTCGGATCTCTGTCATATTTATTGGAATCGATCACGATCGCACGCAGCCTCGCTGCCGCTGGTGTCATTACCGCAATTGCCACTGCCCAATACGGGGCGCTTCAAGGTATGATTATTCCTATCCTAACATTGCCGGGAGCCCTTACTTATTCTCTTGCCGTGTCACTCGTTCCCGCCTTATCTGAGGCGTTGGGCCGCAATGATACCATTACGATCCAGAAGCGTATTCATCAAGCCGTTCGGCTTGCACTTGTAAGCGGAGCTCCTTTTGCCGTTGTTATGTTCGTACTGGCCGTTCCCTTGTGCGCTCTGCTTTACAATGACGCAACAGTTGCCCCTATGCTGAAATGGATGGCCCCTGTTGCCATTTTCATTTATTTGCAGGCGCCGCTTCAAGCTGCTCTCCAAGCATTGGAGCGCCCTGGAACAGCTCTCGTCAATACATTTATAGGAGCCATCCTTAAAATTGGGCTAATTCTATGGCTTGCCTCAAATCCACAACTCGGCATAACAGGCGCGGTCATTGCCATTAATGTGAATATCGTTGTCGTTACAACTTTACATGCATTCAGTGTAGTTCGTCATATCGGCCTTAAGCTTCCCTGGATGGACTTTATTAAGGTTGGAGCCGCGATGGTGATTACTGCTGGTTGTATCCAAGCCGTTTATATCCATTTGTCCAGCTCTACGGATGAGCATATTTTGCTTCGGTTTATTCTTTCATGCATAGTTGGGATTATTGTTTATATTTTACTGCTCATACTAATGAAATTAATTAACCGCAGCGATATTGCCCGTTTCCCGATCTTTCGTCGATTCTTTCCAGCTAAGCTCGATCCGAAATAAGGTTATTGTTTCATTTTACTTGGGTTGCTATCGACGTAGATATTTCCTTTGTGGTCAATGGAGCAAAAGAAAACTTGCTTAAAATCATGAGCGCCTTTTTGCTGAATTTGATTTTTTAGCCAAAATCGTGTCTTGTCAATGCTATGCAAATTGTGATCTTGAACCTTGCCCTCCATAATGAGCGGCAATGGAAGTGAAGTAAAACGATAGTTCTGTGCTTCGGGCAGGGCGGGCTTGGCGTTGGATGACTTACTTTGCTTTTGCCCCTCCTGCTTATTTGCGTCAGCACCTGACGAATTTTGCTGTGATTCATCCTTGCTCACCTCAAATATTGACAATTCCCCCGTAGATTCCAAAATGGCATAGGCCACATCATTGATGTTGTCGATTCCTTGCCCTCGAAGCTGCAGCATTAAATCATCCAAATTGTATCGCTGCTTTTTCATCGTCTCCTGTTGCAGCACTCCATTTGCGATAATAATGCTTGGAGTTCCGTCAAATACTTCTCGCATTTTCGGACTTTTCAACGTCACAAAGGCCAGCGTAACTTGAATAACCGTCAGCACTATAATAGGTGCAAATTCCACAAGGATAGGGCGTTCAGAATCATCAATCGTCATAACTGCAATATCTGCTATCATGATCGAAATAACGAGGTCAAATACAGACAACTTGCCAATTTCACGCTTGCCCATTACACGAAGAACGATAAAAACCGCAAAATACATTAATATTGTACGAAAAATGACGGTCCAAATATCCATATGTAACGCCTCCTTCGCTGCCGATTGTCGGATTACGATAGTCGCATTCATTGGTATTCTGACCGCCATGATCGTGAAGCATACTGCTTCATTGTTATCGAATTGTTCCCATCCTGTATCTTACAACTCTTCCTGTTGCAATTAAAGGATGAACAGCAAAATGTAGCCTGTTGAAATCAACAAGGAAATGATCGTAATTGGTGCGCCTATTTTTAGAAAGTCCATATAACCGAACCCGTTGCCTTCACGCTGCGCCATACCTGCAACAATTACGTTTGCAGATGCGCCAATCAAGGTTCCGTTGCCGCCCAGACATGCTCCAAGAGCAAGCGACCACCAGAGTGGATTCAACTGATTTGGGTCTGTAATACCCATTTGTGTGCCGATATCCTGCAAAAGCGGAATCATCGTAGCTACGAACGGAATATTGTCGATTGTAGCTGACGCAACACCTGACACCCATAATACAAGCATGGAGGTCTTCGTCATATCTCCATTTGTCAATCCGAGTGTCAGTTCTGCAAGACGGTTGATTACGCCTGCTTCGATTAAGCCACCGACAAGAATGAACAAACCGATAAAGAATAAGATTGTAACCCACTCCACCTGATGGAGCGCTTCTTCGAGTTCTTCCTCACTTTTCAACCCAATGAGCATCAAAATCGTAGCCCCTGCCATTGCGACTACGGCTGCCTCCACGTGAATAACAGAATGGAGTGCAAAGCCAACGATCGTAAGAATAAGCACCGTAAGAGACTTCTTCACTAGCTTGGCATCTGTAATATAAGAGGCTGCCGACAGCTCCATTAGCGCTTGCCGCTGCTCATCTGATACCTGCAGCTGCTTACGGTAAATAAACAGCAGGCATACGATAATAACGAGTGCGATAACAAGAACAACTGGTGCCAATTGAGCCAAAAACATATTAAAAGTCAAATGCTTATTAGCTGATCCAATCATAATATTAGGCGGATCCCCGATAAGAGTTGCAGTACCGCCAACATTTGATGCAATGATTTCGGCGATAAGAAACGGCACTGGATTCATCTTCAGCATACGAGTGATTGAGAATGTAATAGGCACCATAAGCAGCACCGTCGTTACATTATCAAGAAATGCAGATCCTACTGCAGTGAGCAGAAACATAATAAGCATGATGCGCTTCGGATATCCCTTAGCTCTTTGTGCGGCCTTAACAGCAGCATATTGAAAGATACCGCTTTTGTTGGTAATCCCAACCAAAATCATCATCCCAACGAGTAGGAACAACGTATTCCACTCGATGTGTGTTGTAAATGCTGTATGTACATCTACAATTTGCAGGACGAGCATAACAACTGCGCCCAACAACGCAATGACTGCCCGGTTAATCTTCTCTGAAATAATGATGGCATACGTGATTAAAAACACAATGACCGCAGCGGTCACCTGCCAGCTTGCTAATGTATGTCCCACAATACTCCATCCCTCTCTACATTATTAAGGCTCTATTTGCACTTTCCACTCATGACCTTTTGTTCACACATTATAACGCCGTCTTTTTTTTTCGTCTATGCCTTGTACTAAATTGGATAGCTTGCCCATACGATGATTACTAATCAAATAAATGATGGGAGGAGCGTGTAAAATGAATGCGATCCAGAATGTGACGCGTTGGAAATTGGGTCACCCGCTGCTGGCGGGAATTGTCTACGCATTTGTATGGATGGCTCTCGGAGCACTCGCCTTGTCAGTCTTGCTGTATTCCAGCTCAGCTAGTGAAGACGAAATGAAAGGCTATATTTATATTGTCCATTGTATCGCACTTTTTATCGGTGGTTGGATTTCTGGCAAAAGAAGCGGCAAAAAAGGCTGGTACTATGGAGGAATGACAGGAATTGCGTATGCTCTGCTCGTTATGTTAATTGGATTTTTAGCGATGGATGCAGGGGTCAGCCTACAAAAATTCGTCCAAACGATAGCTGCCTTTGCAGTCAGCGCTATCGGGGGAATTATCGGTGTAAATATGAGCAAATCCGCCCAGTAAGGGAGGCTATAGCTTAAGGGTCGGATAATCGCACCATGTAATCCCCACCCAATTGTGTTATACTATTGGAGTTTACAAAATGGCAATATGACCTAACATTAGGGGGATTCTCGTGGTTCTATTTCAATCCATGCAGACTGTCACGCTGTGGACCATTGTAACCGTCATTGCACTCGTATGGTTCGGTTCACGCACACAGCCGCTAGCTGTCGCTGGAGCATTTCTTCGCTCGTTGTGGACATCACGTTCTTTTCTCTTCGCCTTCATTGCGATGGTGCTTATTCTCATGGTTAACGGCATGGAACTTACGCTTGAGAAAATGCTGCAAATCAATTGGGATTTTACTCCCAACATTCATCAACTTGAAGGACAATTTGTATACAGTGTACAGCAGATCTTTAACCATCCGTTATTAACGCAATTTGTATCCTTTTTCTATATTGTTGTCTTTCAAGCACTTATTGTAGCTTCACTTGGCATTTATACAACGAATGGGAACCTACGTATGGCGCATGCTGTGTGTTATGCTATTATGATCAATTACATCGTGGCCATTCCATTCTATTTGTTTTTCCCAGTCAACGAAGTATGGTCTTATCCGCCATCCGGCGTCAACTTCCGCATGCTGGAAGTATTTCCGAACTTTGAGGAGCAATACCGCGCCTTCTCTGGCATTGACAATTGTTTCCCTAGCTTGCATACGTCCATCTCGATAACGGTTGCATTGCTGGCTTCTCAGTCCGGCAATCGCAGATGGGCCATTTTTACGGCTGTAAGTGCTGTTATAATCGTGTTTTCTATCTTCTATCTAGGCATTCACTGGCTGACAGATATGCTTGCTGGAACCGTTCTTGCAACAGCAGCTTCATGGACTGGCTTGAAGCTTGCGGGTGTTCAGCCCAAGCACAGCTTGTTGCCAGATCGCCAGAAGACGTTCAGCAAATCTTACTCTGAGTCCAATGAAATGTAAAACTACGATGGCGTCACCCTCTTACTTTCTCACGAGGGATGGTACATGAAAAAGGGCTGTCCATTGCTTTTCCTGCAATGGGCAGCCCTTCTTCTATGATTTGGCATCGTATTAGGATGCACTTGCGGATTCTTCTGCTGACACAACTTGGCTAATCGCACTGCGATCGAATGTCATTTTCGTAACATCGTTAACACGCAATACAATTGTATCGTCTGTAATCTCAACGATTGTACCATGCAAACCACCAATCGTTACGATTTTATCTCCTTTTTTCAATGCACTAAGCATTGAGTTCCGCTGCTTTTGCTTCTTCTGCTGAGGACGGATTAACAAGAAATAAAATACAGCAAACATCAAAACGAACGGCAATAACATTTGAAGAAACCCGCCAGTTCCTCCTGCCTCTGCTCCTGCAATCAACATGTATGTATCCCCCTTTCATAAAATGAAATCAATTATGTATAGACTGCCGAACGAGCTGAACAGTCCACCCATGTGGACAATCCAGCAGGCAGCATGTCTATCGTTAGAACCCGCTCTCGTTGCGATCCATGCCATAGGCTTCGAAAAATTCGTCTCTGAAGTCACGAAGTCGATCTTCACGAATTGCCTCGCGCACTTGACTCATCAAATTCACCAAGAAATACAGGTTATGATACGTTGTCAAACGAAGCCCAAATGTCTCATCAGCCTTAATAAGATGGCGCAAATACGCACGCGAATAGTTCCGGCAAGTATAGCAGTCGCACTTCGGATCAAGCGGCCCGAAATCCCGAGCATACTTCGCATTGCGTACGACAAGACGGCCTTGGCTTGTCATGGTTGTACCATTGCGAGCGATGCGGGTAGGCAGTACGCAGTCGAACATATCCACTCCACGCATAGCTCCTTCGATTAACGCATCCGGTGATCCAACCCCCATCAAATAGCGAGGCTTATTGTCTGGCAGCAATGGAGTTGTGTAATCCAGCACCTCATACATCAAGTGCTTGGGTTCGCCCACACTCAGTCCTCCAATAGCATACCCCGGGAAATCCATCGAAGTCAAATCCTTCGCGCTCTGGCGACGAAGGTCTTCATACATCCCGCCTTGGATAATCGCGAACAAGGCCTGATCATGCGGTCTAGTATGACTTTCCAAGCAACGTTCCGCCCAGCGTGTCGTACGTTCCAATGACGGCTTGACATATTCGCGTTCAGCCGGATATGGAGGACATTCATCGAATGCCATCATTATATCCGATCCCAGTGCATTTTGGATCTCCATTGCCTTCTCCGGCGACAGGAAGAGCTTGTCCCCATTTAAATGAGAACGGAAATGAACCCCTTCCTCTTCAATCTTACGCATATCGCTAAGACTAAATACCTGGAATCCACCGCTATCAGTCAAAATTGCGCGATCCCAATTCATAAACTTATGAAGCCCGCCAGCTTCTCGAATAATGTCATGACCTGGCCGAAGGAAGAGGTGATACGTATTGCTCAAAATAATTTTGGCTTCCATCTCCTTCAATTCTTCGGGACTCATCGTCTTGACTGTCGCCAATGTCCCAACGGGCATAAAAATAGGTGTCTCAAAGGAGCCATGGGGTGTATGCACCTTTCCAAGCCGAGCACCCGTCTGCTTGCAAGTCTTGATTAATTCATATGTTACTGCTGCCATAGTCTTATCTCATCCTTGTATTAGGTTTCCTGTGCATGATCGTAAATGAACATTGCATCGCCGAAGCTAAAGAAACGATATTCCTGATCAATCGCTTCCTGATAAGCAGCCATGATATGATCGCGGCCAGCCAGTGCGCTGACGAGCATCACTAACGTTGATTTCGGTAGGTGAAAATTCGTTAAGAGTGAGTTCACAAGCTTGAATTCATATCCTGGATAAATAAAAATGTCTGTCCAGCCTGAGCAAGGCTCGATTGGCTTGCCATCAAATCTCCCTGCAACCGTTTCTAACGTTCTAGCTGATGTAGTTCCTACTGCAACAATACGGCCGCCCTGCTGTTTCGTTTCATTAATTATTGTCGCCGTGTCTGCACTCATTTCATAATACTCCGAATGCATGACATGCTCTTCAATCGTATCGGAAGACATGGGACGGAATGTGCCTAACCCAACATGAAGGGTAATGTAAGCAACGTGAACGCCCTTCTTCTCAACCTCTGCCAAAAGCTCCTTCGTAAAGTGCAACCCAGCCGTAGGGGCTGCAGCAGAGCCTTCATGCTTCGCGTACACCGTCTGGTAGCGTTCGCGATCATTCAACTGCTCCTTAATGTATGGAGGAAGCGGCATTTGTCCGAGTTCGTCCAGAATCTCATTAAATATGCCTTCGTATGTGAACCGAAGCAATCTTGCTCCCATCTCACGCTCTTCCAGCACTTCTGCTTTAAGCTTGTCGCCAAACAATACGGTCATTCCAACCTTGACTCTCTTCCCTGGCTTAACGAGCGCTTCCCAACAGTCATCCTCTTCTTGCTTCAGCAAAAGAACCTCAACTTTGGCCCCCGTATCCTCTTTAACACCGAACAAGCGTGCAGGGATTACCCGCGTGTCATTCAGCACAAGCAAATCGCCTGGCTGCAAATAGGAAAGGATTTCGGGAAAATTGTGATGCTCCACCTTCCCAGTATGGCGATCCAATGTTAATAATCGAGATGCAGTCCGATCTGTCAACGGTGTCTGCGCAATCAAATGCTCTGGTAAATGAAAATCAAATAAGTCCACATTCATCTGCTATCCGTCCTAACGCTTCACTAGCTCTACATTTTTGTAATAGTATTGCAAAATCGCTTTATAGTCATACCCTTGATCAGCCAATCCCTTAGCTCCCCATTGCGACATCCCAATCCCGTGCCCGTTGCCTTTGCCGACAAACAAGAATGAATTCGCTTCGACAACAGGCTTCTGCTCGACCTTATCCGATCCTACTTTGCCGGTTGTTCCCTTCCCGTTCACAGCAGCAATGCTGTTTGGTAGTTTCTCGCCTGTCTTGCTGCTGCCGCTTACGACACGAAGCTTGGAGGAGTCTTTGACAGACTGCAATTTTCCATCGGCTCCTATGATCGAGATGGATGACGAGCCTGAACCTGTTCCACTGCCACTGCTCAGAACATTTGATACAACACCCGTTCCATTTGGAACAATATCAAATAACGTACTAGGCAAACCGCCAAACGCATATCGGAAGTTATCCGGGTAACTTACCTCGACCGGCTTGCCATCTGCTTCAATCTTGATCGCACGTCCAGATGGCCCTCTTTCTGTAACTGCAAGCGTCTTTATTGTCCCACTCAATGCTGTATCTGTGCGCTCCTTCAGCCAGCTTGTTATCTGCTCAGCCGTATAAGGGCCGCGTACCCAATTCATTTCGTTGTTTTCAAACACGGTTTCCAGAACCGTAAGCTTGGTGCCTTTGTCCACTTTGCCAACAGGCTGTACACCTGTCTGAATAGCTGGTGTTGGACGGACGTTGGTTTCGTTCTCCAATACGGTCGCTGTCTGCCCTGAGAGCTTCACGACATCCTCACGAACATATCCCGTCTTGCCGTCAGGAAGAGTTACACGGTACCAGGACTTTGCCCCTTCCTGGGCAACATCATCAGGGCTGTCTACCACTTGGAAATAATCATAAGATCCGCCCCATACTTCCATTGGATCAGCTGTTTTGCCCCCCGCACTGGAATTAAAGATGGCTTCAATCAGCTTGCCATTTTGCATGAGAACTTCGCCGGCTGTTGCTTCAACAGCCTTTTTAATGTCTGGATGCTCCTTCTCTACGCCAAAGTAGGCTTGGCTCAGTGTCGTATCCACAACATTGGCGATTTCAAATTTATTGCCTTGATACAAGGCAAATGTACGAGCGGCTACCGCTTGCGCTTTCAACGCATCCATCGGCCAACTCGAGTATACTTCGCCGCCAACCACAGACAGCAAATAGTCTTCGAGCGGCACCTCATTAACAAGCGCCAACTTATCCTTATAGATGCTTACCTCCATGATTCCACGATAAGCTCTGCCGCTGCGTTCGTTTACTTTAATCGTGGTTTGCGTGCTTGGCTTGACTACCCATTTCGCATTCCCGAACACTCGATAATGTGGTGTAGTGTTATTCCCAGCTACTTCAACGGTATGTATGACAGCTCCTTGAGCTTGTACAGCACCTGCTGTATACCCCTTTGACGCAACTACCTTCTTAATCCCGGTTAATTGCGTATCAGAGGCTGCTTGCCCTGCCCACACCGCTGTTCGCGCCCCGCTGTCTGTTGCTAGCGTTACCACATATGCATCTAAGTCGGCATCCAGCAAAGCTTGCTGAACGGATTTAGCCTCGTCTCGTGAGCTGAACGTGCCAGCCTGTACATATTGAGGGCCTACTACGGACGGCTCATACCCTTGGAGTAATGAGCTCATGCCCGATGCTCCGCGAAGCTTGTCCGCTGCTTGACTAGCCGATTTGTTGCTGGCATAGCTTCCTGCATATACAGCAAAAAATGTCGTCCCACGTCTTGGGATCTGAATGATGTACGCCGATCCTGAAGCCTGCGCCTTCTTTAATGCAGATTGCGCCGCTGACAAGTCATCGGTCTCTAGCAGTTTCACTTTATAATCATCGGCACTAAAGCGAACCTGTTCTCCGCCTACTTCAACACTGCCCTTCGAGCTTGATCCCAATCGTGCTTCTAATTGGAGAGATGCTGTTGAGGCAAGTGAGAGCAGTTCCGTTTGTCCAGGAGAACCCTTGCTCAAATTCGCGAATAATGCCACACGAATATGATTATTGACTATTGATTGCTCAGGCCTTGCATCATTGCTTGCTGCCGCATACGCGACGTTAGCTGGCTGCATAAGCGCATACGGAGCTCCGCTTAGCAGCAGAACTCCCGTAAGTACACTAGCAACGGATCGGATAACGTTCCTGTTGTTATTCATGTTTCCCCATTCCTTTCTCTTCTGCCACGTCTCCTCTGCATACGTCAATTTGTACGCGTTTTCCTTAACTTTGTTCCGGTATAGGCAATCCTAAATGAGTATAGGCTTGGGGGGTAACCATTCTTCCCCGCGGTGTTCGTTGGAGAAATCCAATTTGCAACAGGTACGGTTCATATACGTCCTCGATGGTTTGACTCTCCTCGCCAATCGTAGCCGCAATCGTATCAAGGCCAACCGGCCCTCCGCGGAAATTCGTTATCATTGTGCGCAGCATCTTATGATCAATCTGATCAAGACCAAGCGGGTCTACTTGAATGAGCCGCAGCGACTCTTTCGCAATGTCGGCTGTGATCACGCCATCTCCCCGTACTTGAGCGAAATCTCTCACCCGCTTCAGCAAGCGGTTGGCAATCCGTGGTGTCCCCCGTGATCGAACCGCAATCTCATCGGCGGCATCGCCCACGATTTGAACCTCTAATATGTCTGCTGCACGAGAAACGATGTAGCTCAATTCGTCCTTATTGTAGAACTCTAAGCGACTGACGACACCAAAGCGATCACGAAGCGGCGCCGAGAGCAAGCCTGCTCTTGTCGTAGCACCTATTAAGGTGAACTTTGGCAGGTCGAGCCTCACGGATCTGGCACTTGGACCCTTGCCGATAATGATATCAAGCGCAAAGTCTTCCATTGCCGGGTACAGCACTTCTTCAACGGTACGATGCAGCCGATGAATCTCATCAATGAAGAGGACATCGCCTTCCTGCAAGTTCGTAAGCAGTGCAGCGAGATCTCCAGGTCTCTCAATTGCGGGTCCCGAAGTCGTCCGTATATTAACACCGAGCTCATTGGCAATAATATTCGATAGAGTCGTCTTGCCAAGGCCTGGGGGACCATAAAGCAATACATGGTCAAGCGCTTCCTTCCGGAGCTTTGCAGCTTCGATAAATACCTTTAAATTGTCTTTCACCTGTGATTGGCCGATGTACTCGGACAAATAACGCGGTCTCAGGCTTAATTCGACTGCCTGATCTTCCATCATGCAATTGGCTGATATGATGCGTTCGTGCTCTTCCATCTTAACCGCCTTTCTTATCCTTTAAACAACGCCTGCAGCGCCTTCTTCATTAAAGAATCTACACTTTCATCCGCATGAATGCGATGTTGCAAGTCTTTCCATACACGATCAAGCTCTGCTTCCGTATAGCCCAATGCTTTGAGCGCTTCTCTCGCCTCAGACCAAGCGCTTCCATCTGAACTGTCCTCATCTGCTACCGTAACACGTGTGAACAACGAATTCGGATGGATATCCAATCCAATGCCGTCCAGCTTGTCTTTCAAATCTAAAACGATGCGCTGAGCCGTCTTCTTGCCAATCCCCGGCAGCTTCGTCAAGAATGTAATATTCTCTTGCTGAATGGCGGTAACGACTGCCTCTGGCTTGCCGCACCCAGCCAGGATGCCTAGAGCAACCTTCGGCCCTACCCCGTTCACATCTATTAACCTGCGAAATAGCTTCTGTTCCTCTCGCGTGCTGAATCCGAACAGCAGCGTTGCATCTTCACGTACATGATAATGGATAAATGCCGTTACTGCTCCGTCTTGCTTCGCAAAAGCATAGGGATTCGGTGTAAACACTCGATATCCGACCCCCTGGACATCCAAGACGATATATTCTGTTTCTAAGTGAGCAACTTGTCCACGCAAAAAATCGATCATGATCGCCATACTCCATTCAATTTGTCATTAAGCCCACTCGAATGCGCATGGCATATCGCCACCGCAAGCGCATCCGCCACATCGTCCGGCTTCGGTATTTCCTTCAGCTTTAAGAACAGCTTCACCATTTCTTGAACCTGCTTCTTCTCTGCCTTTCCGTATCCAACAATAGCCTGCTTCACCTGCATGGGGGTATATTCTGCAATCGGTATGCCGCGCTTGGCAGCTGCTAATATGATGACACCACGTGCCTGTCCCACAGAAAACGCATTCGTGACATTTCGATTGAAGAACAATTTCTCAATCCCCATTGCATCCGGCTTATATTTGTCAAGCAATTGCTCGGTTGCTTCATACACTTGAAGCAGCCGCATCTCTGGCGCAGTCGAAGGCTCTGTCTGAATACAGCCATATTGTACAGGTACAATCCGGCTCCCCTGCTTATCTACAAACCCAAAACCTGCAATCGCAATCCCTGGGTCTATTCCTAAAATACGCAAAAAAATCTCTCCCTCACCGCATCCATGTACCAGTAAGCGAACATATGTGTTCACTCCATTATAACATAGATCGTGAAGAAGAGAATGAGTCAATCCTATGATGTTTGCAGGGAATACAGCCTAATTACAGCGATTACTTACTTCCCTGCAGATACTTGATTAGCTGCCGGCACTTCCGTAGACTGACGAAAAGCAGCCTTCAACATCGGCGGCGTTACCAGTGTTGTTAAAATAATGACAATGACGAAAGGTGTGAAATACACTTTATCGAACAAAGCGCCTTCGAGCCCCGTTGTCGCTATAATGAGTGCAACCTCGCCGCGGGAGACCATCCCTGAACCGATACCTATGGCACTCTTGCGATCGAATCCAGTCAGTCGAGCTCCCAATCCGCACCCAAGCAGTTTGGTCAGAATCGCAATGATCGTAAATAACACGATAAACCACACATATTCTCCAATACCATCGAAGCTAACGTTAATTCCTACGCTGACGAAGAATATCGGCACGAAGATACCGTAAGCAATCGGCTCAAGACGATGCTCGACTTCATGCTTGAACTTCGTTTGTGAAATAGCAATGCCGGCGGCGAATGCACCGATAATGCCTGCAACACCCAAGTAGTCCGCAAAATAAGAAAATGCAAAGCATATAATGAGCGCGGCACTAATTATGGCCTCCGTAACACGCAGCGGCGCGAGCCATTTCATGATTTTCGGCACCACATAAATGCCTGCAAGAATAACGACTACAAAGAATAGAACTTTTTTACCAATAATAAGTCCGAGGGACGCGCCTCCGCCTGTACCGAGCAAGCTGAGCATGAAGGCAAGAAGTATGACTACAAGTATGTCATCCACGACTGCTGCACCAAGAATGGTCGTACCTTCTCTAGTGCTGAGCTGTCCTAGATCCTTCAGCGTCTGCACTGAAATACTTACCGAAGTAGCACACAACAGCAAGCCGATAAACATCGATTGGTTCGAATCTAGGCCTAACATCAGACCACCACTATATCCGCCAATAAACGGAAGAATGACGCCGCCAACTGCTACTGCGAATGCCGCCTTCCAGTTTTTCTTCAATTCTTCTAAATCCGTTTCCAAACCAGCGATGAACATCAGCAAAATGACGCCAACTTCCGCCATTTCCTTGATCAGTTCGCCATCCGTAACCCATCCAAGCACAGCTGGACCGATAATAATCCCTACAATTAGTTTACCTAATACGGCTGGCTGACCCAATCGTACAGTGAGATCACCTGCGATCTTTGTCGAAGCCAAAATGATGAGCAACATGAGAATAAGTTCCATTGGCATTCCCCTTTCCGCTGTACAATTATTATGACCGTAAACCGACATTTCTTTTGTAGGTGGCTAAGGGCAATCCATACCTTCATTCTCTATTTCTTACATTACATGACCTACCCCGCTGTTCAAAAAAAGAAGGACGTCGGTTACGGCGTCCTACTCGTTACTGCTTCTTATTTTGTAATACGTTCATTAGGAGGGGTTGGTTTCATGACTTTCTTCGTTTCTTCTATTGCATAATCGCTAAATGTAGACAGCACACTATGATAAGCATCGACATCTGTAATGCGAATCCCTTGGTACAACTGCTTCATCACCTTTGGCGGAAGCGAGCTCTCCATGGACTCCACGTCTAATTGGAAAAAAGTACGTATCACTTTGCCATCTTCCGGAGGCCCATCATACAAGGTCAGATTCCCATCCTTATCAAGACTAATATGCGCTCTATCCTTGCATGTACCTGATAATTCTTCAATCTGCTCCTCCAAAATAACTCGTCCATCCGCATCCATGGAAACGGACCAGTCTGGGTGATTCAGCACAAGCTGAATAATGTCGCGCGTGGGCTTAATACCCAGCACTTCATCATTTTTTCCACATATATATTGCTTGCGAGCAATGACCTCACGCTTAATATCCTCTTGAACCAACTGTGCAATTACAAACTGAGCTGTTTCATTAAGCTTGGCCTCATTATCCTTCCAGAGGGCGAACGTTTCAATTGAAGTCGGTTTATCATATTTCGCCATCAAATTCCGTACATGATCAGACAGTTGTATGCCGACAGCTATGATCACAACAAACAGCACAATTGCAGCTAAAGACCATATTGGTCTACGTAAGCGCCGCAGACGCTTCATCCATTGCTTCACTCGAAAATAGAACCAAGAGCCGGTACGGTGTTCTCGAGCCATAAGTAATCCCCTCTAACTGCTTATTTATTTGAGAGAACAGACTCCGATGATCCATCATCTGTTCTCTCGCATATAAGAAAAAGCCGCCAGATGTTATTATCCATACTGAGTAGCTTTTCTTATAGTGTGGCCCAGAAAAAGGGGATGTTATACACGTTTTAACCTACTTAGCGGGATTTTCTCCACGGTCGTATCACAAAACAAATATAGAGAACAAGCGGGAGGGGGGTATTCAAAAATCCCCATATCCCCCAGAACCATGGATATTTGTTGCGCTTGCGCGCATCCAGGAACAACCACGTTCCTTGAGCAAGCAGAATACTTCCAAGGAGAATCCATGCCCACCAAGGCAAATTTCCCGCACCATTATTCATGCCGCTCACTCTCCTTGCTTGGTTGGATGCATGTTAACCAAATGATAACTGCTCCGCTTAACAGGAATACTTGGGCCCATACGTATACCTGCCAATTTGTTGCTGCAAGGCTGCAGCCGCCGCCAACGAGCAGCAAAGCAATGCTCCATAAGCCAAGCAGTTCCTTCCATAGCCGCCTACGGTTTTTCATCTTAGCCTGAAGCAGTACCTGCTGAATTTGAGCTGAACTCGGATGAGGAGCATGGACATTACTCCAAGCGTCTAAACGTTCCCAGTGGGGATGCAGCATTTTATCCCATTCCAGTTCTTGTGAAGGAACTTCTACATTTTCTGAATGTTTTGGGTGAGATGCATCTCCATCAGATAGAGATGACTCGCGGTTTGAATCAGCATTCCCTGCTTTCTTCTTATTTTCTTGTTCACTCATCTTGCTCCCACTCCTTCCGCAGCTTCTCCAAGCCGTAATGTAGGCGTGATTTGACAGTCCCAGCTTGCACGTTCAACATATTTGCAATCTCATTCACCTGATACCCATAATAATGTTTTAACACTATGGGAGCCCGCTGCTCATAAGTCAGCTCTCCCAATAGCTCCATGGCAGTTGTCCATTCGATATTGCAAGATTCCATTTGATATCGCAGCTGCCGTAACCCCTGCTCCTGTTCCCGCCATCTGTTCTCGACTTTCTTGCGGCGCATCATATCATAATATAAGCGTGTTGCAATGGTAATGAGCCATGATGAAAAGCGTGATTCTCCGTTGTACGTATGGATCTTTTCCATACAACGCACCATCGTATCTTGAACCAAATCCTCTGCACAGGCGGAGTTCATCGTTAATTTCAAGGCATATTTAAATAGGAAGGAGTAATTTTCATGCAGCAGCACAGCGAGTTCATTCATATCTCCTCGTACTGCCTGCTCTATTCGATGCTGCTCAGACATGCATTCGCCCCTTTCCTTGTCATCCGTTCACAAAGAACTTTGCCGTCAAGCATTAATATTACGGTTTACACTGATAAATCGTTCAAATGAAATCAAGGAAATTATAAGCAAATAATAGAAGGAAGAAAGAGGAAGGAACATAGCAAAAAACCGCCGGCTAATAACCAACGGTTAATGATAATGGTCGGGACGACACGATTTGAACATGCGACCCCCTGGTCCCAAACCAGGTGCTCTACCAAGCTGAGCTACGTCCCGAATGGATGGTGCCGGTGAGAGGACTCGAACCTCCACGGTTTCCCTCACGATTTTGAGTCGCGCGCGTCTGCCAATTCCGCCACACCGGCTTAGTAGATATCCATTATGAAATTAAGTGGCGCGCCCTGAGAGATTCGAACTCCCGACCTTTTGATTCGTAGTCAAACGCTCTATCCAGCTGAGCTAAGGGCGCATATATAATGGAGCGGACAACGAGATTCGAACTCGCGACCCTCGCCTTGGCAAGGCGATACTCTACCACTGAGCTATGTCCGCATATTTCCTCATCTTATACAAACTTGACGACTTCATTCACTTCGTTGTCGTCGTTTCCGTTCAACAAGGACAAGTAATAATATATCAGACTGAATATCGAATTGCAAATGTTTTTTAAAGATTTTATGATGGTATTTTTTTCTTGCAGCAAAACCTGCTTAACAAGCCATTTTTCAGCTCGTATAAGCAGGTTCTAATAGTATATTCTTGTATTCTATTTCTTTATCCATTCAAGCGTAAAGACAGGCTTACGAAGTCCCACTACCCTAGCATTATCATTTTTCGTTTCGGCAGGGCTTAGCTTTTTCAAACGTTCGATGGTTGCTTTTGTCGGGTACTCGAGCTGCTGTAAGATGTCAGCTGCAATCATCGGCCATTGGTCTTCTGAACCGTCCATTACCTTAAAAGCGATTCCCATTCTCTGTTCACGCAAGCCGAAGCAATAAATGCCCTTGGCTCCTCCCTTGGCAACGATATTCGGATCCTGCAACAATGTAGGACAAATAAGCTCTGTGCCTGACACATAAAGTGGATGCTTGTTCATTAGGCCCGTTAAGCGTGTAATTGCTCTGCGTACTTGCTCATCTGCAATTAAATCCGGACAAGCCAGTCTCAAATACAAGAGGGCTATATTGCGAATTGGAATCGCATATACCGGGAATCCACAGCCATCCGTTCCTAGTTTAATTTGCTCTACAGGAACATCAGCAAGTTGAGACATCAAGCGCAACACCTGCTGTTGAACGGGATGCTCAGGCTCAGCGTAATCATGGGTCGACCAGCCCATCATTTTGCATAACGAAAGTACGCCCAAGTGCTTGCCCGAACAGTTGTGATATAAGGAACGCGGTGGTTGCCCATTGGCAATCCGCTCGTCTCTAGCAGCACTATTGAGCGGATAGGTTGGTTTGCACACAAATTGCTCCTCAGTGATCCCGGTCTTCTTCATGAACGATTCGAGGGCTTGGACATGGAACTGCTGTGCACGATGGGATGCGGTCATCAGGACGATTTCTTCCTCATTTAGTCCATAATGCTCTGGCACACCAGCCATCAAAGCAGGAAGTGCCTGCACTGGCTTAGATGAGGAACGCATAAAGCTCACATAGTCGGGATTACCGACATGGAAAAGCGTTTCTGCTTGCTCGTTTACCCCCACAATGTGTCCTGTATATGCACATTCCAACCAACCGCCTCGTGATTCTTCTACTAACACCTTGCCCAAATCAACCATGATTGTTCCTCCTCGTCAACACATGCTGTCATCATTTTCGTTTGCAGACTTCCCCTATCATGACATAACTCTGCAAACATAGTATCATGTTCCTAGCTGCTCGTATTTATAACAAGTTCCTGTCAGTTATAAAAATTTCCGCTAACGAACCGGAGGGATAGGCATGAATACCATTGCGGATATAAGGCCATACATCCGTGCAGCGCATATGTATAATTATCGGGGAACGCGAGAGGAACAGCTGCGCAGAGGATACAGCTATGCATTCCACTTATTCTTGGACGGCCATGGGCACATGACGATAGATGACCATCGATATGCGGTCTCAAACGGCACGCTCATCTTTGTCCGTCCTGGCCAATGGCATTCCTTCGAGCATGCACCAAATGAAACGATGAATGCATGCAATATCTACTGCGATCTCTGGGAGGCTCCCCCACCAAACCAGCCTACCTTTGCTTATGAATGGGATGAATTCGATCCGAAGTGGTTAACCGCACAGAAGCCTTGCACAGAACTGGAATCATTGCCGACCTGCACTTCGCTTCGCCCTTATCCATACTTCATTGAGTTGGTGAAGCATGTGCTTGCCGCATATAATCGGCGCGGCTGCTATACGAAGCAGGCTGCATCAGCTAGCTTTTACTCCTGGTTGATCCAATGGTACGATGCTAGCAGATTGCCCAATCCTTCGGATTATCGTATAGCTCGAATCTTGGAACGCATGGACGAGCATCCCGAGCAGCGGCATTCGGTTGATTACTGGTGTAGCGAATGTGGATTGGAAAAATCCCAATTTTATCGGCTTTTCAAGCAAGAGACAGGAATATCTCCTAAAACGTATTTGCTGCAGGCTCGCATGAAAAAGGCAGCCGTTCTGCTGATGGAAAGCCGCCAATCGATTACGGAAATCGCGCTGATGCTGGGGTACGATTCAATCCATTACTTTTCAAACCAATTTTCCTGCGTGTACGGAATCAGTCCTACCCTATACAGAACAAACAATAGTTATCACAGAATAGATCGCTAGCATTATGATGAAAGCAGCTCTCTACCAAGTGGAGAAGAGCTGCTTTTTTAGATTACATTATTAAACGCTTACAATTTCGGTGTGTGCACTCGCGTCCTTTGTTGTTTTTTTCTCAGCAGGAAGCGTTACAAAGATCATCATAATGCCTGCCGCCGCAAACAGCCCAGCGAAAAGCCACGTAATGCCAGCGTAACCAAGGCTTCCAATAAATAAAGCAACAAGAGCCGGGCCAACGAATGCACTCAATCCCGCTCCTAGGTTCAAGATTGACATCGCTGCACCCTTTTCTTCCTTTACCAAAGACGGGGCTATCGCGGACAATGGCACAAATCCTGCCAGACATCCTCCCCACAAAATCCCGACAATTTGCACAAGCCATACATTTCCTGCCGCAAGTTGAGGAACGTAAAAGAGCACAATCGTAAAGAAGGCCGAACCCGCGCATCCAAACCACATCACCGTATTTCGCCAGCCAAGCTTGTCGCCCACAATGCCGAACAGCAGGTTAAACGCAATATTGCCAATAAAGATCATTGCCCATAGATGCAGCCAAGATGCAATGCTTATGCCCTGACTCTCCATGTACAGCGGCATATATACAGGGAAGCCGAATTGTGCAGCCGTATTAATAATACGAACCAAGCCGACCAATACGATTTTCGGTTCCTGTTTGACAATTGCCAATCCTTTTGCAAGCTCTTTTAATTTGTTGTTGTCGTGCTGCTCTGCCTTAGTCTTATCCAGCTTGCCGCCGGGATTGATAACCAGTGCGAACAATGCCCCAAGGAGTACCCATACGATTGCGCTCCATAGTGTGTTAATATGCCCCAAGTTCTTCAATGCCCAGGTGGAATAGTATGCGCCGAGCACGTTCATGCCACCAGTGAACACGAACCAGAACCAGCCGACAGCCGTGCCCAGCTTCTTCTGCGGTGTCCGATAAGCGATCCATACAAGAAACGAATAGGCAAACAAAGGATAGCCTAGTCCTTTAAACGCATACGTCGGCAGCATCGTTGCAAACGAAAGTTGGGTAATTCCTAAACCGATAAAGCCTACGGATCCGAGAATATATAGGATTAACCCGGTCAACATTGCTTTTTTAGGGCCTATCGCGTCAACGAATAATCCGGACAGGAAAGAAGACAATGCAATCGTAACCCCGTATACCGTAAATAAAATTCCAGATTGTTGTACGGTGAGACCTTGTTCAACCAGATATGGGCTTAACCATCCCTGCTCCAACCCATCCCCCATCATAAAGATCAGAATGCCGAGATAGCCCCAAGCTAGAGAAGAAGGAATACCTACTTTGTCCAAAATATGTCTGCCTTTCAAGTGCATCACTTCTTTCCTGAATGATCATTTCCTTCTTTGTCCGCAATGCAGTTAATCAATAGAGGTCTTAATTGAACGATCCTTACTCATCACTTCTAATTTAATCGCTTTCAATTGTTTGATCGGACTCTGCTCATTGCGACCGAAATAATCATGCAGCCGCACATACTGGGCATAGAGTCGATTATAAATGTCCCGGTGCTTCCTTTGCGGCTCATACGTTTTCTTAATGCCTCCGCCCATTGATTTCCCAGCCTGCTGAATGGAATCATATCCCCCATTAGTACTGCCTGCTGCGACGGCTCCGAGCATGGCGGCCCCCATCGCTGTCCCTTGCTGAGTTGCCGCCACGTGAATCGGCATGCCGATAATGTCCGCGAAGGTCTGCATAATGAATGGGCTTTTTTCCGCAATCCCGCCTGTAGCCATGATTTTGGTGATCGGAACTCCGTGCTCTACAAAATTCTCAATAATCATCCGCTTACCGAACGCAACGGCTTCAACCAATGCTTTGTACATTTCTTCGGCTGTCGTAGCCGTCGTCATGCCGAACATCGATCCTGTCAGATCCGCATCCACCAGAACGGAACGGTTCCCATTCCACCAATCCAGCGCAATCAAGCCGCTGGCGCCTGGCTTAATCTTCTCAGCCTTCTCATTGAGAAGCTGCAGCACATGCTTGTTCGCTGCTCTTGCCTCTTGCTCCAGGCGCTCTGGCACACAATGGTTCGCAAACCATGAGAAATGGTCTCCCATGCAAGATTGTCCTGCTTCATAGCCGTAGAACCCAGGCAAAATGCCATCCTCGCAAATGCCGCTAATGCCCGGCACCTTTACTGCCGTTTCACTGACCAGCATATCGCAGCCGGAGGTCCCCATTACCATCAATAAAATATCGGGGGTCGTAATCCCGCAGCCGATTACGGCACAGTGGGCATCGCCTATTCCTACGGACACCGCTGTCCCTGCAGCTAGTCCCGTCCATTTTGCACTTTCTTCTGTAATTGATCCTGCTTTGGTGCCGACCGGATAAATGGTTCTCGACATTTTCTCGTCAACGACGTATTCCAGCCTTGGATCGAGCGATTTCAGAAATGCATTCGATGGAAATCCGTTCTGTTTGTGCCATATGGCCTTATATCCAGCTGTGCAGCTATTCCGTGTTTCTGTACCAGTAAGCTGCAGTGTGATCCAATCGGCAAGCTCCATAAAGCGATCTGCAGCATCATATACTTCAGGTGCCTCATTCAGAATTTGCCATATTTTTGGAAACATCCATTCTGAGGAGATTTTCCCACCGTAATAATCCAAAAATTCCTCGCCCCGCATACGGGCTATTTCATTGAGCCGATCGGCTTCCTCTGCCGCCGCATGGTGCTTCCACAGCTTCACATACGCATGCGGATTGTTCTTGTATGCATCCAGCATGCACAGAGGTGTTCCATCCTTCTTTACGGGAAGCATTGTGCATTCCGTAAAATCGGTGCCGACGCCAATAATCTGCCTAGCATCAATGCTGCTCGTTTCTAGAACCTTTGTTAGCGTTGCAGAGGTGCATTGTATATAGTCCTGCGGATGCTGCAAAGCCCAATCCGGCCCCAGCTTCGTTACGCCGTCCGGCAGCACCTGATCCATTACGCCGTGAGGATAGCTTATCTCTGCAGAAGCGCATATCTCTCCGGTGGATACGTTAACAAGTATCGTACGGGCGCTTAATGTGCCATAATCAATTCCAACTACATATTTCTCCATTTAGCATTCACCCTTTTTAGAACGTAATCGCGACCTTGAAATCACCATGCTTCCCGGATGCATATTCAAAGGCTTCTTCCCATTGCTCAATCGGGAACTTGCGAGTCACAATGCCGTTCGTTTTCAAATTGCCGTTCGCAACATTTTCAATGACGAATGGGTAACAATAGGGGCTCAAATGTGAGCCTAATACATCCAGTTCCTTGCGGTCGCCAATGATGGACCAATCTACGGTAGTCGGCTCCCCGAACACGCTAAACTCCACGAAGCGTCCTAGCTTGCGAATCATGCTCAATCCTTGCGTCACGCTGGATGGATGCCCTGTCGCTTCAATGTAGATGTCGCAACCGTAACCTTCCGTCATATCCAAAATCGTTTGAACCACATCCGTCTCTTTCGGATTGAGGACGATATCCGCGCCGAATTCCTTCGCCTTTTCCAAACGGTTCTCGATCAAATCCAGTACAATCAATTTTTTTGGATTTTTCATTCTCGCATACGTGATCATTCCTAAGCCCAGAGGCCCTGCCCCAGAGATCACGACGACATCTTCGCATCCGATTTGCGCCCGATCCACGGCATGCTTCGAGCAAGCATAAGGCTCAATCAGCAACGCGGACTCCAATTCCATCTGTCCAGGCACCTTATGGACAACCGCCGTTTTCGGGTATCGGACATATTCCGCCATTCCCCCGTTGTTTGTACCTTGGAATCCGAAAATATTATGGGGCTGGCACATCCAGTACTCCCCTCTTTTGCAAAATCTGCATTCTTGACAAGGAACGATCTGATCCGCAGTTACTCGATCGCCTATTTTGAAATCGGTTACATTTTCACCAATTTCTACGATCGTTCCTAAAAATTCATGACCCGGAATAAACGGTGGCTTCACCCATTCCGGCTGTGTCTCATCGCCCCAGAACATTGCTGCCCCGTGCATGCACTTAAGATCTCCTGCACAAATGCCACAAGCTTCCGTTTTAATAATCATATCGTCTGGCCCGCATTCGGGTGTAGGATAGTTGGCTTCAAAGCGGTAATCATGCTTCCCATAGGCTACAAGCGCTTTCATAGTTGCCGGTACGTTTCCTGTTGTGGCTTTTAAGCTGGTAGATTGTTGATTCATTATGCATCCGCCTTCCCCATAAGTAAACTAGTTTTGTTAAACTATTTTATAAAACTACTTAATGCAAGGATATTCCCTCTCGTCGTTCTTGTCAATATGCTTTAAAAAAATAATTTATTTTGGAGAACAAGATCCGAAGCATTTCCCTTCTTGTTCAGCCGATTGAAGGATAAAAAAATCGCATGAAGCAGGTAAAGGAACTTGGTTCCATTTGACCGACTCCATGCGATATGCTGTAAGCTTGGCATCTTCTTATATTTGATTAATGAACCGATCGATGAAAGGCAGGGCAGCCCCTGCGGCAATAGCCTCCGTTTTATAATTGCATATGCGAACATAATCTGCATGATCTTCGAACGTATTGCGGCTGGCCACCAGCTCCTTCAACGTATCAATATAATCCTCCATATAAGCCCCTACGTAACCGCCAAGGATAATGTCACAGTCGAACAGCATACGAATATTATTAATGGCGATTGAAAGATGGCGCAAATAGTTGTCCCATACGATCTGCTTTTCACGGTCGCTATTCTGTACCCCCTCAAAAAAACGTGCCAAACTCCCATCAGCTGTATCTGCTAATAAAGAAGCCGAGCAATAAGCCTCTAGGCACCCCTTTTGACCGCAATAACAAGGGAGACCGTCCGGAATAATCGTAATATGTCCGATTTCTCCGCTCTTTTGATTCTCTCCGGCAAACACCTTATTTCCAATATAAACGGCTCCGCCAATATTATTGCTAAGTGAAATATAAAAAGCATTTTGCGTATCCGGCGTTGCCCATATTTCTGAGTACCCAGCTGCATTCGCATCATTCACAAGAATGGCGGGATATGGTATGTACTTGGCGAAGCGCTGCAGCGTCTCTCCAGTGAAATTCAGGATCTTCCCATAAAAAACAGTTTGATGATCTTCCGTAATTAATCCTGGCACCCCGATACCGACACCTAATATTTTCGAATCGTCAATATCCAGTTCCTTTACGTCTTCCTGAATGATATTTCCCAATAGTTGAAAATAAGGGTCAGAGGTTTCAAATTTTTGTCTTCTTCTGTTGATACGGATAATATCCCCATTTAAATCAACAACCACAGTTGTGACATGGTTCCGCGTAATGTCTAAGCCAATGGCCACTTTGGCATCGCTGATATAAGAATAAACCTGTGCATTGCGTCCTCCGGTATTGCCGACGGTTCCCGTATTCGCGATCAGCTTCTCCTGCAGCAAATAATTTAAATTCTGCGTAATCGTTGGCAAGCTAATCTGCAAAAGCTGCACAATATCTTGCTTAGATAAGTTTTTTTCTTGCCGCAGCAGCTTATATATTCGATTTCGATTGAATTCCTTAATATTAACGGTTTTGTCTCCCATCATAGCGTCCCACCTTATTGAAACCCTTTTATAAAAGGAGTTAGTTATCTATTCTTTTTATCATAATGTCTTTAGAAAAAAACATCAATAGAGCATGACACTATCATAATTCTAAGGGTAGTACTAATTGACACCCATACATCAAATATTGCCTACTCATAGCATCTTACGCTCTCTCGAATCAGCTCTTCTTGTCCGAACAACGACAAAAAAGCCTGACGCTTCCGCATCAGACTGAATATTGCACAAACTGGTGAGCCATGAAGGACTCGAACCTTCGACACCCTGATTAAAAGTCAGGTGCTCTACCAACTGAGCTAATGGCTCTCATAAGAGAGAAATGGTGACCCGTAGGGGATTCGAACCCCTGTTACCTCCGTGAAAGGGAGGTGTCTTAACCCCTTGACCAACGGGCCTTATTCTATTCTTTCATTTCCCAAAAGAGAAAATGGCGGAGCTGACGGGATTCGAACCCGCGGTCTCCTGCGTGACAGGCAGGCATGTTAGGCCTCTACACCACAGCTCCATATTTGGTTGCGGGGGCAGGACTTGAACCTGCGACCTTCGGGTTATGAGCCCGACGAGCTACCAACTGCTCCACCCCGCGATATGATGGTGGACGCTGACGGGATCGAACCGCCGACCCTCTGCTTGTAAGGCAGATGCTCTCCCAGCTGAGCTAAGCGTCCATATACTAGTTCATATAAGTGCTATGTATCTTAATCTATTAACCATTATTCATAGCTTTTTATGGTGGACACTAACGGGTTCGAACCGCTGACCCCCACCCTGTCAAGATGGTGCTCTCCCAGCTGAGCTAAGTGTCCATATGGTGACCCGTAGGGGATTCGAACCCCTGTTACCTCCGTGAAAGGGAGGTGTCTTAACCCCTTGACCAACGGGCCAGATAACTGGCGGAGAGAGAGGGATTCGAACCCTCGAGACGCTTGTGGCGCCTACACGATTTCCAATCGTGCTCCTTCGACCAAACTCGGACATCTCTCCATGGCTCCCCGAACAGGACTCGAACCTGTGACAACTCGATTAACAGTCGAGTGCTCTACCAACTGAGCTATCAGGGAATATTGCTTGGCGGCGTCCTACTCTCCCGGGACCCTGCGGTCCAAGTACCATCGGCGCTGGAGGGCTTAACGGTCGTGTTCGGGATGGGTACGCGTGGAACCCCTCCGCCATCGCCACCAAACAGCATTGGCTTAGTGCCAATATTTAATTCAGGTTCAGCACGACCAAGTGCTGTGTGCGTTTCTTCATCTGCACTAGTCAGACTCCAAAACATTGCACCCTGAAAACTGAATGCGAAAGTTCGTGTTAAGATGTTCATCCGGGGCCCCCGAAAAGTAATCGGTGTTGCTGCAAAGCTTCACGTCACTTTTTGGGGTATATCTTTTAGGATAAGCCCTCGACCGATTAGTATTGGTCAGCTCCACACATTGCTGTGCTTCCACCTCCAACCTATCTACCTCGTCGTCTTCAAGGGGTCTTACTAAATTGGGAAATCTCATCTTGAGGGGGGCTTCACGCTTAGATGCTTTCAGCGCTTATCCCTTCCGCACATAGCTACCCAGCTATGCTCCTGGCGGAACAACTGGTACACCAGCGGTGCGTCCATCCCG